>WRHH01000046.1 GCA_009783355.1 Synergistaceae bacterium | reverse complement strand
CAGGTCCATGCTTATGTTGAGCACAACCGTATCTTGATGATTTGCCGCGTCCTCGTTGAACCTGTGGATCTGAAGGTCGCAGACAGGGGTGTCGAGAGAGGGCGTCACGGATATTACTTTGAATTTTCCGTCAAAATCTTTGAGGCTAACGGGCGCCATAGCATCGCTTGTAACAGTGAAGTCAGGAGCCGCATCCCCAACTTTGAGCTCCGCTCCGACTAAGGTCATGGGGTTGCCTTTCATCGTGACGACGCCCTTGCGTTCCTGTCTTGCTACGTAATCAATTGAAGCGCGCGCCTCGACCACGCTGCGAACAAAAGAAGCCGCCTCTTCATGATGCGGGTTAACCTGATATTTGGCAAGCGCCTCAGCAGATTCAAGCTTGCTCACAAGGGCAATATCGAAATCTTTGCAGTTATCCGCTGTCTTTACTACTTTTGCCTTCAACAATCCGGGAATTTTCCCAACAAGCCCCTCAAGCTTTTCCTTGACAATACGGTAATTTGTTTCCTTATCATTTCCCTGCGCTTCATTCTTAAGTTTCCAGGCAACAATATGCTTCATCATGTAAGAGCACCCCTTTCAGTTTTTTTCAATTCAGCATGTATTTTAACTCAAATCGAAAAATAATCAGAGGAGGAATTATATTTTCGCTTGACGCGTACGCCACAATACCGTACTATACTAGTAGGAGGTGTTGTACATGCAAGGTCAATTACATGAAATGTCTAAAGACGCGCGTTTTGATGTGCGAGTTCCACAACCGCTTAAGGATGCTGTGGCGTACGCTGCAAAACTTCAAGGACTCAATATGTCCGATTTCATTGTGGCGGCTGTCGCGAATGAAGCAGGGCGAGTTATTAATCAAAATCACGTCATTGAACTGACGCTAAGAGATCAGCAAGCCCTGTTGGAAGCTTTGAACGCACCGGTTAAGGAACCAACCGCAAAGGCAAAAACGGCAGCGCTAAAGTATAAAAAGGACGTGGAAAATGGACGAGTCGCCATACAGCATTGACCTGCTGACAAAAGTGCATGACCGACGTTCGTTTACAAGTGGAAACGAGGTTTTGGATAAGTATTTAAAAGAAATTGCCAGACAGGATACAACTCGTGACGTGGCTACAGTTTTTGTAGCTACAAAGCGTTCGGCCCCGCGTACTATTTGCGGTTATTATACATTGTCAACTGGAAGCATTCCCTATCTCGAATTAACTGACGATGTACGACGGATAATGCCGCGTTATAAGTTGCTCCCTGCCATATGGCTGGGACGTTTAGCAGTTGCCAAAGACTATCAAGGGCGCGGTTTGGGTGAAACCCTACTTTATGACGCTTTTTTAAGATCCTTGGCATCTCCTATAGCGTGGGCATTTCTTATCGTGGATGCAAAAGAGGACGCCATAGGTTTTTACACAAGATATGGTTTTGAAGCATGCCCGGATACGAAGACAAGACTCTTCATGCAGAAACAGGATATAAATAAAATTTGCGAAATAATACGAGATTAGACGATTTAGTTTTCATTTTTGTTTTTATGTGGAAAAGGTTGGATTCATCAACTTCTTGCGTTACATGTTAAAATATTGAAAGAGAGGGCTCCATTCAGCCGTAGGCGGATTAAATCCGGCTTCGCCGGTGGAGAAGCTGTCAAGGGGAACGCCCCCGGAAAGGGGGTGAGAACATGCTGAATGAAATAAGAAAGCTCGTAGAAGCTTTTGCAGAACTTCTACGAGCCTTGGCGGAACTAATCCGCGTTATTTTAAAGCGTGATACCTCACATTAGGGCTGTAAGTCCGAGGTGGGATATCACCCCGCTTCGGCAGCCATTCTTAAAGCTTGCTCTCCCCTCTCGGGGCGAGCTTTTTTATACAATAATTTATTACCATACTTGTTTATTATTGTCAATAACTATTTTTAATTCCAATTATATTACACTGTTTCCTACCATAAACCGCCATATTTTATTTCGTTTCTCCATACTTGCGTCTCATTGCAGGCCATAAAACCAGCGCCAGTAAAAGTATTCCCGATGTTCCCATATTTGCTGCCGCTGCGTTGCACCCGCCGGACGATTCCGAAGCTCCGCCGGAACTCTGTTGCGCGTGGTTTACTTCAGGTTTGGGCCTCGCTCCCGCATCATTCTGCCCGTCTGAGTCCGAAACAGGTTCATTGTTGTTTACATAGCTGTTATCAGCCAACCAGAGGCGTAGAGAGTAATTCCCGTCCATCAGGCCGTCGTAAACCTTCAATAACCCTCCATCGTAGATAACGGGTTCATTGCCGTCGGGCGCGGTTCCGTCCACCAGCAGGTAGTTCAGGACGGCCAGCAGCTCGCCTGTCGAAGTGTCCTTGAAGAACTCGAGCGTCCCCGCGCGCATGGCCTCCGCCACGTTCAGGTACTCGACGGCGCCGCCAAAGAGGTCTATAGTGCGGGCGCCCGCGCTATCCGGCAATTGAAGCAAAATTTTGCAGTACTCCGTCAGAAGCAGCGACGGGTCGTCAAGCGTGCGGTCATGCGCGCCCGCGCCATACGCTCCGCGCGGCACAATAAATATCGCCTGCATCGGTAAATAGCGCTGTTCTGCAGGATAGCCCAAAGGCGCCGCGATATCGACCGCAGAACCATGCCTGCCGCCGGGTATCCTGATGCCCAACGGGGCGGTCGCTCCCGCTTCAATTGGAACG
>WRHH01000045.1 GCA_009783355.1 Synergistaceae bacterium | reverse complement strand
CTCTGTTGACGCAGGGAACATCATCATTCTTGACATAGACTACAACACAAGAGGCTACGTGCTAATATTCAGAAAAATCGAAGGAACGCTGACGCGAAAATAGAATGTGCAGTTCTGCTGTAGGTAACTAATTAAGTAAATCATCCTACGAAGAAATTGAGCTCCGGCGTCCTTGGCACATAGTTTGCGCCCGCAGATAGCACAGCAGGCGCAACCGATTTTGTGCTGTTTGCGAGGTTGAGATCGCTGGCGGACGGGTTTGAGCATAAAACATAGGGGGAGATTAAAATGAAAAAATTTCACATCATTGCGATTATCATAACGTTGCTTGCCATCGCGCCTGCGTCTGCAGCGATTGACGACGAGGGATATACGCCCAGCCTGAGGCATGTGAACGATATCGTGGGAATTTGGTTAGGCGGTCCCAAAGGAATAGACTTAAACGACCCTGAAGTATTTCCTAAAGTGCGGAACCATTTTTCGGAGATAAAATGGCAGATATTTAATGAAGACGGCAGACAGTACAACAAGCTCTCGGTACACTATTATACGCATTTATCAAGCCTCGCCACTCAGTCGCTTTGCAGCTATAAGTACGAAAACGGCAAGGTAACAGTAGTATTGCCGTCCGGCGAAATTGAGAGCGAGTTTCTTTTGGAGGACGGAGTGCTGCGCGGCGTAAGCAAGAGCGGAGACGAGTTGGAATATTTTCGTATTGCTGACGTCGAGGGCTTGAAACTGGACGGATATTATTACGCCGGCGAATTTGACAAATGCCTGAAATATGGGCGGGTGGTGGTCTACAGGTTCTATCCGGACGGCGGGTTTATCGACTACTCGAAGAAAAATCCTACCAAGGGAGTATACGAGGTGAAGGATCATATGCTTTTGACGCTCTACGATTACGGAGCAGAAATACTGCAAACCCTGACGCTTTGGGGCACGAAAACCGATACGGACGTACTGTGCTTCGACTTTGGGGATTTCAAAAGGATGACCGATGAGCAAGCCGTTCAATTTTCAAAATTCGAGTCTCCCGTGCAATGCCCGGAGGAAAACCAGAAAATGGCGACAGATGCTCTGCTGTCCGGCGTCGAGAATGGAAACGTGAGGAATGTGTCAAATTATATTAAGGCGGGAGCGGACGTCAATGCAAAAAGAGACAGTGGTTCTACGCCGTTAATAATAGCTGCCTACGGAAACGAAGACCCTAAAGTTTTTTCCGCCCTCATTAAAGCCGGCGCGGACGTCAACGCGAGAAATGACAATGGCTTTACGCCGCTGATGATGGCTGCCTTTAGAAACAATAACCCTGAAGTTTTGAACGCGCTCATTCAAGCGGGCGCGGACGTCAACGCAAGAAGTAATGAAGGCTGGACGGCGTTGATGCTTGCTGTAAATAATGATAGAGACCTTGAAGATTTGAACAAGTTCATCAAAGCGGGCGCGGACATCAACGCGAAAGATGACAAATGGAGAACTGCTTTGAATTGTGCTGTGGAGAGGAGAATAGTGGCGCCCGAATTCGTGTCGCTTTTGTTAGCATCCGGGGCGGTCGTATCTGAAGGCGACGTGAAATCGGCGCAAGCCAACGAACGCCTGAAAGACACCGCCATTATCGAAGAGTTGAAGAAAGCGGTTGACACGAGCGCTGCTAAATATATTGCTTTGTACGCCAATGGAACTCTACAGCAAATCGAGGCGGTAATCAAAGCGGGCGCGGACGTAAACGCGAGAATGAATAACCACTTGACGCCGTTGATGGCGGCTGCCAAGGATAACAAAGATCCGGAAGTTATTAACTTGCTTATTCAGGCGGGCGCGGATGTCAACGCGAAAAATAACGACGGCTGGACAGCGTCGATGTTGGCTATCAAGTATAACAAGAACCCTGAAATTCTTAACGTGCTTATCCGGGCCGGCGCCGACGTAAACGAAAGAGATAACAAAGGCTGGACGCTATTGATGCACGCTGCCCATTATAACAATGACCCTATAGTTTACGACGCGCTCATTCAAGGCGGCGCAGACCTCAACGCGAGAATGAATAACGGCTGGACGGCGTTGATGCACGCTGCCCGGTATGACAAAAACCCTGAAGTTTATAACGCGCTCATAAAGGGGGGCGCGGACGTCAATGTGAAGAATGACAGCGGCTGGACAACGTTGATGGTGAATGTCAAGAATAACAAGAATCCAGAAGTTGTGAGCGCGCTCATTCAAGCGGGAGCGAACGTCAACGTGAAAAAGAATGACGGCTGTACGGCGCTGATTATAGCTGCTCTATATAACAACGCGGAGGTTGCAAACGCCATCATTCAGGCAGGTGCGGACGTCAACGCGAAGGATGAAGATGGCGATACGCCGTTGATTTTTGCTACTCAACGTAACAGCGCGGAGGTTATGAACGCCTTCATTCAGGCAGGAGCGGATGTTGACGTAAAGAATGACATGGATAGGACTGCTTTAGATTATGCCGTGGAGAAAAGCGAGCCTGAAATAGTTTCGCTTTTGCTGGCCGCCGGGGCGACCGTATCTGAAAGGAACGTGAAATGGGCGCAATCCAGCAGTCGCCTGAAGGACACCCCAATTGTCGAAGAATTGAAGCAGCGCGTTAAATAACCCAATAGAAAAGCTATGAAATAATATTGCATGAGGTGAACGGGATGAGAAAAATATTCAATATTTCTGGAATGGAAAAGAGGTTTCGGAAAAAGACTATGAGCGATCGTTAAAGGCTGTTTTTGATGATTCGAAAGCCGTCAATGCATATAAGAATACGTACACCGCAAGCGAAATAATTCCCAAAATTTTCAGATTTATAGCTTTTTCCCAATACGCCCGCTCCATGTAACTCACCATGAAGACGGCAAC
>WRHH01000044.1 GCA_009783355.1 Synergistaceae bacterium | reverse complement strand
TTGTCTTGGACGCTCACAACAACAGCGAATACATGAAGGGCATTTTGATACGGAGGGACGCGGAATGACTAACCGCTACGATAATAAATGGGTTCAACAAATTGTTGACTTCCAACACGAAGATGGGAGTTGGGGATATTTTCACACGCTCAGTCAACCGACAAAGGCACAACCGATGACTACCGAACAGGCGCTCAGACGGCTTCGGATTTTGGGATTAACAAAGGATGACGAGCCTATCGCCCGCGCTATTGCCTATATGGAGCAAACCCTAAAGCAGCCGTTCCCGACCGTTTTCCACGAAAAAAAGCATGACTCCAAAACATACGGGGATTTGATGCTTGCTACGTGGATCAGGCTTTTCGACCCCAATAATGAAGCCGCGCTTGTTATAGCGAATAAATGGGTGAAGATTATCACTTCTGCGTTTCAGGATGGGATATATTCAAATGAGAGATATATTTCAGCTTATGAAGCGGAATTTGTGAAGTTGAATCCGAAAGCAGGCTGCCTTGCCGACTTTGTTGTGTTTTATCAACTGGCGCTGCTGCCGGGATTACTAAGCCCCGAAGTGGAAAGCGCGATGCTTGACTATGTTCTTCCGCATAAACGCGGTATCGTTTATATCTACAACAGCCCCGTGAATGTATTGCCAGAAGTGTTCGCGTCCAAAAAAGCAAGCTGGTATCTCTCCGCTATGGAGTTATTGGCAGCATATGACTTTGCGCCAAAGAAACTCGGATTTGTCGTAAACTGGTTGTTGGATAACCGCGATGTGGACGGGATGTGGGATATGGGCGCTGTTGTCAAGGACGGAATCCATTTCCCGTTATCCGATTCATGGCGCAAACCGGAAGATCGCAAACGCGACTGCACGGAAAGGATTACAAAGCTGATAGAAAGGTTGGCATGAAATATGGATGTTATCATTGATGTAACTGAGATAAATATTGAAACAGATCGTTTAACGCTGCGTTCATGGAGAGAGTCCGATTTGGACGAACTTTTCGTATACGCTTCCGTTCCGGGCGTGGGCGAAATGGCAGGATGGCCGCACCACGAAACCATCGAAACGTCAAAGCAAATTCTTCGCTCGTTCATAGACAAGAAGGAAGTATTTGCCCTCTATCATAAAGCCGACCGCAAGGTAATCGGTTCGCTTGGCTTGCATACTTCATGGGCTAATGAGGACGACAGATATAAAGATTTGAAAGTCAAGGAAATAGGGTATGTCCTGTCAAAAGACTATTGGGGGCAAGGATTAGTGCCGGAAGCGGTGAAAGCCGTGATGGATTATTGTTTTGCAAAACTCGGCGTAGAAGCGTTTACTTGCGGGCATTTCAAAGAAAACAACCAGTCGAGGCGCGTGATCGAGAAATGCGGGTTTGAATTTGTGAAGGAAAGCGAATTTTACGCAAAACAGCTTGATAAGAGTTTTGAGGGTATGAGATATATCTTGATACGAGGGAAATGATGCCGGTATGAAGAGCACAGTTAGATTCGGGGCTTGCCAGACACCCGAGTTTATTGACGATCCTCCCGTGGCGCTCGACTGTATGCTGCAGTTCGCTAAAGAGGCTGAGGTCAAAAAGGTCGATCTGCTGCTGTTTCCCGAATGCTTCTTGTCGGGGTACATTTTGGATGAAGCATATATGGTGAACCATGCGTATGATTTTGAGTCCCGGCAATTTGCCGTAATACTTAAACAACTTAGCCATATTAAACCGACCCTGGTCTTTGGCGTAAGCGAGACGAGGTCGGAAAAATTATTCAACTCCGCTGTCGTCGTGAGTAAGGGCGAAATTGTCGGAGTCTACAGGAAAACGCATCTTATAAACCCTAACGAACTATTATTTACACCGGGCATGAATTATCCTGTCTTTGAAATCAAAGGGCTTAAGTATGGGATAAATATCTGCTTTGACACAAAGTTCTCCGACGCGGCAAAAGCTGTGGCTGACCAAGGCGCCAAGCTGCTGCTTTCACCGGCACAGAATATGCTTCGGCGGGAGACCGCCGAGTATTGGAAGGACAAACACAGCGAAATCTGCGCGGAGCGGGTTAAAGAAACCGGCTTATGGTTTGTCCGCTCTGATGTAACCGGAATCCATCCGCCCGGCCAATACGGTGTAGAACGCATTGGCTATGGCCCCACGCTGGTAATGAATCCGACAACTGAGATCGTTGCACAGGCACCGTTTATGACTGTTGGCTTGATTACTGTAGATATTCCTGTAATCTCACAAGGATAGCTGTCAGCAAGATTGCTTTATAAAAAGTACGGCATAACGCAGTGGGTAGGAGGGGGCGTCCCCTTCTACTTTTTTTGGCCTGAAAAACAAAATCCCGGCGCGCTTTAATATAATAAGGTGTGCTTCACTATAATATAAGGAAAGAGCGCCGAAATTTAGGAAAAATGTCAAAGATTGTCTCAATTGTGAATAGATTTAAAAAAATCACCGAAAATGCAAAAAAGATCTTGACATGGATGCTGTAGAGATGATATATTAATGGAGCGCCGCTTTTGGGCGGTGTGGCGCTGTGCGTTTTGGGCGAGGAAAAAGGAGCCTGAAAGGCTCTGAGAAAAGGCTGCAGAACAGCGCAGGGAAAGCACTTTGTAAATTAAATAACACTGAAAGAAAAGACAGAAGACCCTGAGATTTTTAGAGTTTTGCTGAGGGAATGGAGACATTTTCTTGGCAGTACAGTAAGAAAAAGCTAGGAAGCTTTGAGAGATGTTTGGTGTCATTGAGATGACACTGGATATATAAATTACTCAGAGAGTTTGATCCTGGCTCAGGATGAACGCTGGCGGCGTGCTTAATACATGCAAGTCGAACGGATCAATGTCTGACACGGAGTGTCGGACATTGGAATGAAGAATGGGAAATGGAGAATGGAAAATGGCGGAGTCGCGCGACGCGCGACGGAATAAAAGCAGGCATTTTCAATTATTC
>WRHH01000043.1 GCA_009783355.1 Synergistaceae bacterium | reverse complement strand
ATTCTTCAGGAAGGCATTAACGAAAAATGCTCCTTTTGCCCTTGCTATCAGCTTGACAATAACCCGGATGCCGCGATTGTTTGGGAGGAACAAAGCACACTGACAAAGCGCTTTTACCGGAATACGGACAGATATATAAACTGGCCGGATGGACGAAAGGTTCACTTTCAGCATTCCGTGGATATTACCGAATTGAAGCGGGTAGTGGAGGAACTTAAACAGCGCGAAGAACATACCAAGGTACTGAGCGAATGGTATAAATCAATCCTCGACGCCGTACCGCTTCCCATCACGGTAACGGACAAAAATATGAACTGGACGTTTGTGAATACGGCTGTTGAAGATTTCTTAGGTACAAAGCTTGAAGATATGTTGGGAAAGCCTTGCAGTAATTGGAACGCGCATATCTGCAATACGCCCGACTGCGGTATAGCCTGCGCGAAACGGGGCGAAAAGCGTACTTTCTTCACACATAATGAATCATCGTATCAGGTTGACGTTGAGGTACTAAGAAACTCTGAGGGAGAAACCACAGGATTTATCGAAGTTGTACAGGATATTACCAAAATCAAAGAAGCGGAGGCTTTGAAACAGATCAGCGAAGCGGACGCGCGTGTGAGGATCATGCTCAACGCGACGCCGCTCGCCTGCCGCCTTTGGAATAAGAATTTTCAGATTGTTGACTGCAACGATGAAACGGTCAGGCTTTTCGGCTTGAGAGACAAGCGGGAGTGCGTGGAAAGGTACTTTGAGCTGTCTCCTAAATACCAGCCGGATGGGACGCGCTCACAGGAACGGATTATAGAAATACTTGAAAAAGTCTTTGAGGAAGGCAGGATGGTCTTTGAGTGGATGCACCGCAAGCTGGATGGTACGCCGCTGCCTGTGGAGATAACGCTTGTCCGGGTCAAATATCACGATGATTATCTCATCGCGGGATACACACGCGATCTGCGCCAACTGAAAGCGCTGATAAACGAGGTGCAGAGCGAAAACGAGCGGTTTATAAAAGCGGCCCATTGGTATGAGTCGCTTCTTGACGCCGTGCCGTTCGCTGTCACCGTTCAGGATATAGACCAGCAATTTACCTATTTCAACGCGACCGCCGAGGAAACCTTTAAGAAAAGCAGAAAAGAAATGATCGGGCAGCCATGCCACAAGCTGGGCCTTGACATATGCAACTCAGAGTTTTGCGCCATATCCTGTACAAAGCGAGGGCAGACGCAGACTTATTTCACACACGCGGATAAATCATATCAAGCGGACGTAAAGATAATCAATGACTTGAGCGGCGAACCCGCCGGCTATATCGAGGTCATACAGGATAATACGAATTTGGAGAGTATGATACGGCGGCAAGCGGATTTGGAAACAAAGCTGGAAATGGAGGAAATGTCGAGGAATCAAGCGAAAGCCGAAGCCGCAAACCAGGCGAAGTCGCTCTTTTTGGCCAATATGAGCCACGAAATCAGAACACCCATGAACAGCATTATCGGTTTTTCCGAATTGGCCGAAGGCGAAGTGATGTCCTCAAAAGCAAGAGGTTATATAAGCAAAATATTGGATAACTCAAAATGGCTTTTGCAGATCATCAACGACATTCTTGATATATCAAAAATCGAATCGGGCAATATGGAGCTTGAAATGCTTCCTTTTAACTTGCAGGATTTGCTTGCCAACTGCCAAAGTATCATCTATCCGAGGGCAGTCGAAAAAGGCATTGAGGTGAGCTTCTGGGCAGAGCCGTCTGTCGAAAATGCCCTTTACGGCGATCCGCTGAGACTTCGGCAGGTTCTGCTCAATCTGCTTTCCAATGCTGTAAAGTTCACCGAAAACGGACAAGTCAGCCTGATCGTTAATGTTACAAGTTCGACAGAAGAAGAACTCACATTATGCTTTGAAGTAGACGATGACGGTATCGGAATGACGCAGGAGCAGATCGCGCATATATTTGAGCCTTTTGTGCAAGCGGACATCAGCACTACACGGGAGTACGGCGGTATAGGGCTTGGACTGAGCATAACAAAAAACATTCTCGATCTTATGGGCAGTAAACTTGATATAGACAGTACGCCGGGCGTCGGAAGTAAATTCAGTTTTACGGTGATGCTCAAAATCGCGGACGAAATTGATGAAACGCCGAGAAGCAAAGACGATACCGATGAAATGAATAAGCCTATGTTTGAGGGCGAGATATTGGTCTTTGAAGATAATAAAATGAATCAGCAGGTTATTATTGAGCATTTGGAACGGGTAGGGCTAAAAGCCGAGATTGCGGAGAACGGAAACATTGGTCTTGAAAAAGTGAAGCAGCGTATAGAAAAAGGCGAAAAACCATATGACTTGATATTTATGGATATACAGATGCCGGTGATGGACGGGATTGAAACCGCGCCCAAAATTGTTGAATTGGGTTCGGAAACCCCGATTGTGACCATGACGGCCAATGTGCTGTCCGCTGACATGGACTTGTATAAAAAGCTCGGCATGGTTGACTATCTCGGTAAACCCTTCACGGCCAAAGAGCTTTGGGGTTGTCTGCTGCGGCACTTGCAGCCTGTGAGTTTCGAGTTGTCAAAAGACGATGAAGATATATTGCTGAACAAATTAAAAGCGGATTTTGTAAAAACCAATCAGGACATTTACGGTAAGATCACGGGAGCCATTGAAGCCGAAGATATGACGCTGGCGCACAGGCTGGTGCATACATTAAAAAGCAACGCGGGATTTATTGGCAAGACAAAGCTGCAAAAGGCCGCCGCCGAAGCCGAAAACGCGCTTAAAAACGGCGGCGGTTTGGAAACGATACTGAATATTTTCAGGCATGAGCTTAACAAGGTTCTTGATGAATTGAAGCCGTTCCTTGAGGAGGCGTCGAACTCCGCCCCGCTTGAAAATATAGGGGAACCGCTTGACGCGGAAGCGGCGGATGCGCTTTTAACAAAACTGGAACTGCTGCTCAGCAAAGGCAGCCCCGAATGTCTGGGGCTTATTGGTGAGCTTCGGCGTGTTCCGGGAAGCGAAAGACTGATAGCGCAGATGGAGGACTTCGATTTTGGAGACGCCTCAAAAACGCTTATTGAGTTGAAAAAGTCC
>WRHH01000042.1 GCA_009783355.1 Synergistaceae bacterium | reverse complement strand
CTATAAGTATTTTATTAATCTCCCGCACAAATTGGTGGCTGATGAAATTGAATGCAGGAATGATAATAACAAGTTCCATTCCAGAGTTTCATACAAAAGATTTATCTCTTTTAAGAACTATGTTAAATCATTCTTAAACAAAGAATTGGAATGGGAAGAAATAGAAACGAAGGGCGAATTTCTTGATGACCAAAACGGTGGATATAATGTTACTCATAAAGGAATTTTTAAGTTAAATAAACGAGCGTTTAATTATGATGAATTTTCAGAAGGAGAAAAAATTTTATTTACTTACGCAGTATTATTTTTTTTATTAGAGCAAAATCAAAAATTGAATATTAAAGAAAGTATATTAATTATTGATGAACCAGAACTGCATATGCACCCGGCATTACAGGAGCGTTTGGTAGCGTTCATTTTGAAAATATCTGTAGATTCCCAAATATTCATGTCTACGCACTCATCGCTGCTTATAAAACAGCTTTCTCAAAATGACAAGGTCAAGATAATGATTCTGAACAGAGATAATCGCCCACTTTCTCTGGAGGAAAGAAAACTCCCATATTTGTCATCGAATGAGACGAACTTTCTTGCTTTTGCACTTGCAACAGAGGAGTATCACAATGAATTATATGAGTATCTGAAAAGCAGACACGGAGAGCAGCAAACATATAAAGCATTTGACAACACTTTTTTTGTTCAAGAAAAGAAAGAACCTAAATCATCTCCGTGGATGGGACATCCAAATGAAGTGAGCATACATACATTCCTACGAAACCAAATACATCACTCGGCAGACAACGGCAAGCCAAATATGGAAGACCTTAAGATATCAATTACTAAAATGCGGGCCTTTTTTGATATTTGAGGTAATACAATTGCTTTTTCTTAATAGTGGTGGGCGAAGATGGAATACCATCCCCGCCCACAGAGCAACAGAATTAGTTTCACTAATGTATCTGAAATGAATTCAATTATCGCCCCCTCCGGCTGCGCCGTTCAAACTGCTACGGATGAACCCGCCGCCCTTACTGTATTAGAAGATTTGACAATCTTCCTTTACAGCATATATCCTCGTAGATTTTCTTGTAAAGGGTTTCGATTTCGGCGGCGCGTTTTGTCAATTTGGAAAGCTGTTTTTTCTGTGCCTGTACTTCTTCGGTCTGTTTTGAAGAAAGCCGTTCCTGAACCGATTTAGTAAAAGCCGCCTTATCCTCGCGGGCGTATTTCGTAACTTCCCGCAGCACTTCCGCGACAAGTTCCATCAGCTTCTCGGCGGCTATCCTGTGCCCTGAACATTTCCAATCTTCCTTTGCCGTTTTTGTGGAGTTGCCGCAAACGTACATCGGCAAATCTTTCCCGTTGTAAATACGGTGGACGTAAAGCTTCGCGCCGCAGTCCGCACACCAGACAAGCCCCGTCAACGGGTGGACAAAGCCCCAACCATCGGGGCGGCGTTTCACGTTTGAGCGAAGGCGCTGCACGTTTTCAAAAGTAACGGTGTCAATGATGGCTTCATGGGTATTCTCGAAAATAACCCATTCGCTTTCAGGAACATACTTATTTTTCTTGTCCTTGTAGCTGTCTTTTTTGGATTTGAAATTGACGGTATGACCGAGGTATTCCCGCTTTTTGAGTATGGCGCATATTGTAGAACTGTGCCACTTGTACGGGTTTGGGAAAGCATAGCTTTTATGCAATCCTACACCTTTTTCTTTGAGGTATGCGCCGGGGCATAATACTTTTTCATCTTCAAGGGTACAACAGATTTGATATATCCCATTTCCGTCCATGCAAAGCTGAAAAATGCGCTTGACAACCTCGGCGGCTTCGGGGTCTTTAATCCATTTGTGTTTGTCCTCCGGCGATTTCAGATAGCCGTATGGCGGGATACTCGCTGTCGGCTTTCCCGCCATGCCACGCGACTGATACGCCGCTTTTACTTTTTTGCTGTACTCGCGGAGATAAAATTCGTTGATAACTTCGCGGAACGGCGTAAAATCGTCCTCGCCCTGCTCGGTGTCGATTGCGTCATTAACCGCGACAAACCGAACTCCGATTTTTCGGAACATCTCACGGTATAGACCGCTCTCAAGATAGGAGCGCCCGAAACGGTCAAGGTTTTTTACGCATACTACGCTGATGTTTCCTTTCTCGATTTCGGAAAGCATTTCCTGAAATGCGGGGCGCTGAAAGTCTTTACCTGAAAATCCATCATCGCTAAAATGGCGGAACGGGGTCAGCCCGTTTTGCTCTGCGTATTTTTCTAAAATCTGTTTCTGCGTTGCTATGGAATTGGATTCTTGGTTATCCCCGTCCTCACGGCTCAAACGCTCATATAACGCTGTTATCTTTGACTCCTTCATTGTTTTCACTTTCCGGCAGCCGGTCGCGTCTGCGGCACTCTGGTCTTGCTGTGGCGTTAAGGCTTCGGAATAGGCGCTTGTCATTTCGTTACCGCCTCTCTTTCAATCAAGCGGATTATCTTATCTCTCGCCGTTTCCTTGCTCGTCCTACTGAAATGGACGCTTACCTTGTATGTGGTGTTGCCTATCCTTTTTGTCAGGCGCACAGGCTTGTTGTCCTGTCCGGGATCGGCGTCATTATTGATTTTGTTTTCGCTGATAATGGTTTCTGCGCTCCTTCCTTTATTACCGGGCTGTCCATCTGTGCCGCAAATGGCTGTTCTGCCTGTTTTATTAGGCATTGATTAATATGCCACTTACAGTTTATCAGCCCCGCCGCGAGCTTGTATTTTTCATATTGCCGCACCGCAAAGTGGTTCGGGTCCCTGCCGGCCAGTTCTTCAAACAGGTAATCGACCGCGTTCTTGTACGTCTCATCTTCCTCCCGAACCTCCATGGCGTTGATCATCGCTACAAGCGAGTTCATGTTCATCTCGTCGGATCTTGCTTCAAAGTATATGTATCCGATTAGCGCGCAATAGAGTAGAGTCTCGGCTTTTTGCCAGAAATCCTCTCCCGCTCTGCCTTCCCCCTTTGTGTTCTGGATCAATGCAGTTACGAACTTAAGGATATCCTTCTCAGAGCGGATGTACGCAAACGGGTTGTACCTCATTGATTTTGAGAAGTCGATCGTGTTAAGTACTTTGATCTCATACTTGTTGCGTCTAAGTAGATTCCCGCACTCAACCAACACCTGGCCTTTCGGATCGGTGACGACGTAGCTGCTATGGAGCTGCATCAGGTTCGGTTTTAAGAAAAACCGAGTCTTGCCTGAACCTGAGCCGCCTACCACAAGCACGTTCTTGTTCCTCGCATACTTCGGATCATGAGGCCTGCTGTTGAGCGTCAGGCTCTCGGTAGCGGTCAGGATGATGTTGTTATCCGGCTCAGGGTCAAGATAAGGCTCAATATCTTTCCTATTGCCCCAACGGGCGCTGCCGTACTCAATATCTTTACGCCATTTCTTTGCGTTTTTCTTCTTGAAGTACACAATGCAATAGATGATAATGACCCCGATCATCCCGCTAAGCAAGTCGGCGGGATCCGGCGACGGCATTGGTTTTGCCATCGCTGCGCTCAGGCACGGCAGCATTGCCGCCAACCTCTTTATTACGTCGGCGCCGGGCGCCATGCGATAC
>WRHH01000041.1 GCA_009783355.1 Synergistaceae bacterium | reverse complement strand
AAGATGAAAAGAGCAATGCGGGTGAGGCCATTATTGCCGTATGCAAGGATAAGGATAATAACTTAAGCCTTGGCAGCATGGAAATAGGCGAATATCGCGGGTTCAAGATGTCGCTCTCGTTCAATGCTTTCTACAAGGAGTATACCCTTGCTTTGAAGAATAGCGGAATCCATAGAATTACTCTCGGTGAAAGCGCCATCGGAAATATTACGAGGATTGAGAACGCGCTTAACGGGATAGCTGAAAAGCTTGAAGCTGAAAGAGACCATCTCAGCTCGCTTTATAAGCAGATGGAAGACGTGAAAGATGAATTAACAAAGCCATTCTCTCACGAAGAGGAGCTTACTGTAAAATCCGCGCGGTTGAATGATCTTAATATCCAGCTCAACTTGGACAAACACGAAAACGAGTCGTGTCTAGGCAACGACGATTTTGATAATGATAATGAAAGTGAAAATGAAAGTGAAAGTGAAAAATCCCATGAAACTCAACAAGTTCAACATGCTCAACAAACTCAACAAGAACAGGAGATTGAAGAGATTAGCAAGAATTCTCGTGATGAGTTCATGCAGAACATAAAGGAAGTGAGACATTTGGTTCATCAGGTAATGGGAAAAATCTATGAGCAGAGATCTAAAACTGAGCAGCAAAAGGGATTCACTTTAGGCCGCTCACGGGTCAACAGTATTGGAGGTAGATAGATATGGGAACGAAAACTAAAATCTTATCCGATTTTTCATTCAGTAAGGATAGTAAAAAATCCAAGAGAACACTATTTGGGAAAATAATTCTGTTCGTTGTGATTTTCGTGTTCGGGCTACAGCTTGCGACGCAATACGCAGCGTATAAATTCGGATACTCAAAGTCGCTTGGAACTCCAATATGTATGCTTTTGAATGAGAAACTTCCTGTCTATCCGTTTTGGAAGATAGCTATTTGGTTCTCACAGTTCAAAAAATACTACGGTCAGCATGAAACAATAACTCATATATTCGGTATGGCGGGATACATAATCGCGTTATCAATGCTAACGGGCGCTATTGCTACCCGCGTAATATTCCTCAAGGACGGCAAGAGCGCGCACGAATCGCTTCATGGCTCCGCGCACTGGGCGGATATGAAGGAAATTATACAGGCGGGGCTTTTGGATAAGGTAGGAAATGAGAACAAAACAGGCGTTGTCGTCGGAGGCTGGATGGACGGCAAAAAGCTGAAAGTTCTGAGGCATAACGGCGAGGAGCATGTACTTGTCTTCGCTCCGACGCGTAGCGGAAAAGGAGTCGGGCTTGTTTTACCTACACTACTCGGCGAATGGCGCGAATCGGTGTTTGTTTTGGATATAAAGGCCGAAAACTACCACTTGACATCCGGTTACAGAAAGTCCGTTCTTGGGCACGAAATATACCGGTTCAACCCCGCAGACCCAAGAGCTGTTTCAGAAGGTACTTCCGTGGCTTTTAATCCGCTTGAGGAGATTCCGCTGGATTACCGGAAAGTCGAAGGTAATAACAGATATGAAAGAGTGATACAAAACGGTAAGGACAGTGAGACGGCTGTAATTCAAAGAATCGCTGAGATACTCGTTGATCCGGATGGAAAAGGGTTAAGTGACCATTGGTCTCGTACATCACATGCGCTGATCGTCGGGGCTATAACTCACCTTATTTACAAAGGGTACGCAAATGGCTATTGCCCTTCAATTGCGGATATCGGCGAGGAGTTATCCAAACCGGGACGGAGTTGGCGTGAGACTGTAAGATTATGGCAGACATTTCCCCATCTCGGATATGAGGAGGATGGAAAAACTCCCGTTCCGCACCCGCTTGTACTACATGCCGCACAGGAAGCATTACAGAGGGAGGATAAGGAGGCGTCAAGCGTAATCTCAACCTTATTATCATATTTCTCACTATACCGTGACCCCGTGATATCCGCTAACACCTCCGTATCGTCATTCAAACTCCTTGACCTTATGAACCGCGATAGACCGGTTGATTTCTATTTCACTGTGAAGCCCACTGACTTGGCGAGGTTACAGCCGTTCATACGAATATTCGTGACGCTCATGATAAACACGCTCGCTAACGAACAGGCGCATAATGAAGGACGCGCAAAGATGATTCATAAGCATAGGCTGTTATTAATGCTTGACGAGTTTCCTTCTGTCGGAAAGTTACCTATCTTTGAACGCGCGCTTGCGTTCATCGGGAGTTTTGGCCTGAAAGCTTACATAATAGTTCAGGACTTATCTCAGATATTCGCAGCTTACGGCGAACGCGAGACGATTACCGCAAACAGTAATATACAGATTGCGTACAGTACCGGCAACAACGTAACGGCAAAGCTATTGTCTGAGAAGACTGGGATAACGACGGTGATAAAGGAATCTGTTTCCGAGAGCGGGAAGCGGACGGATGTGTTTCATAACAATACTTCAGTATCAATGCAGGAGATACAGAGGCCGCTATTGACGCTCGACGAGATTATGCGCCTGCCGGGGCCTAAACGTAACGGGAGTGGCGACATAATTGAGGCTGGGGACATGCTGATACTTAAGTATGGCTTTCCAGCTATTTATGGAAAGCAGACTTTATATTTTTTAGACAATACTCTCAGAGAAAGAGCAAAGTTACCGGCTCCATATATTTCTGATCATGCGGTTGAGATAAAGGAAAAGTACGAGAGAATTATTACAATAAAGAATGAGCTCAGGATAAGGGAAATTGAGGAAAAGGATGAGCAGCTGAAGGAAGTGAACAGATTAGTAAAGCGGATACAGGAGCTTGAGGCGCTATTTTTTGAGGCGGAACAAAACAAAGATACAGAAACTCAGAAATCTTGCCGCCGTGAGGTACGTGAGATAAAAGACAGATTGAAAGAACTTAACGAGAGCGTGAACGCTGGAGTTCATAGATGACAGTACAAAGGATATTTAATAATAATAATAATATACGTTTACTGCTATTAATGCTCTGCTCCGCTTTAGTTGGCATATTAGGCTGGTCTTGCGCCGAGAGATTTACACCATTGCTCGCGCTCATTCCAATTCTATGGAGCAAAGCAAAAACACGTAAAGAGGCGTTTCTTGTTATATTTGCGTATTATCTCGCTGCAAGCCGCGGAATAGTTCTTGGCGCGTATGTGTTCTTTCAGGACGGGAGCATTTCGCGGGCATTGTTATTATGGATTACCTCGTCCGCTGCCTTGTCCATTCCATGGTTAATGAAAATACAGAACAATGACGGGGTTGTTGCTGTATTTTTAAAAGTTGCATGTGTTTCTCTCGCGTCCGTGCCGCCGCCGCTTGGAATAATCGGATGGGCTAATCCGCTTTTAGTCTCTGGAGTGTTCTTTCCAGCTTGGGGGCTTTGGGGGATGTTGGCTATGATGATTGTTTGGGGGTGCTGTATAAAATATACAAAAGTACAGAATCTTTTCATTGTAACAGTTTCACTGTTGATTCTTTTTCCTGTATCACTTGAGAATAAAGGACATCCGGATTTTGTCGGAGTAAATACATCGTTTGGGCAGCTCGCGAGCGGGAGCGCTAATTTGGATTTCATATCGGAATACAGAAGGATTCAGACGGTTTTCGCAGATTTGGAGGAGCGAAAACTACGCGGAGAGCTCGACGCTAAGAACATTGTTCTACCGGAGACGATTTGCGTACTTTTGCTTACTGAAACAGCAAGAAAAGAGTGGGAGTTAGGCGCGTTACATATTCTCGGAGCGGATTGGGAAGAATGCGGGCGGAGCTTTTTTGTTGGAGCGGAGGTTATGACCGACCTGAACAGTAAAAAGTATGATAACGTGATGGTTTCTTTTGGCGCGAACACGATTTGTTATAGGCAGAAAATTCCTGTCCCATTCTCAATGTACCGTCCATTTTCCGTTGAAGGCGCCAACGAATATCTCTTTGAAGCTGAGGCAATTCAGCTTATTGATGGGACAAATGCTGGATTCATCATTTGTTACGAGCAGTTTCTCACATGGCCGTGGCTCTTGATGCTAATTGGGAACAATTGGAGTACGCCGAGTGTTGTTGTTTGCACAGCTAATAACTTGTGGTGTAAGGATACG
>WRHH01000040.1 GCA_009783355.1 Synergistaceae bacterium | reverse complement strand
GTTTGGCGAGCCCAGCGGGCAAAACCCTATCACCTTGATCCCCTCGCCCACGCAGTATTCGAACAACTCCCGCTGCTGAAAACTCGGATGCAGCTCCATCTCGATCATGGCAGGCTGGACTCGAATGCGTTTAAGTACCGCTTCGAGCTTGGCAATCGTCATATTACTCATACCCAAACTGCGCGTCAGTCCCGAGTCGTGAAGCGATTCCATCTCGCCCCAAACACGCATATAAGTCTCAGGGTCAAACGGCACACTATCCGGGTTCCGGCTGTCTCCATCGCAGCCCGGCGCATGATAGTTGGGGAATGGCCAATGCACAAAATATGCGTCAACGTAATCGAGGCGCAGATCCGCGAGCGTCCGTTCGAGCGCTTTCGTGGGCTTTCCCGGGCCGTGCATGTCGTTCCAGACCTTACTGGTTACGAAGATATCCTCCCGGCGGACAATTCCGTGCCTGAACGCGTCCGCGAACACCTCGCCGATACTGTCCTCATTGCCATAAACTTGGGCACAGTCAAAAAAGCGGTATCCCGATTCGATGGCACAAACAACCGCTTTTGCCACCTGTGAAGGCGAATAGTGATCCGAGCCAAAGGTACCGAATCCGATCTTCGGCAGAGGCTCCCCGTTTTTCAGCGTTACTCTGTCCATCATTGGCTCTCCGTTCCGTAAAGTACCGCAATAAATAAATGGTGCAACGCCAATTCACCGTCAATGTGTTCATCTTGTCTGCTTTTTTTCGAGTTTAAAAAGGCGGTTAACCACAATTGGATCATAGCGTACGTAAGGGGAAAAATCAAGCTATAGCATTTTGACAAATATCATACCATTACATAAACTACAAATTGTGTAAGCTACTATCCCAATTAAGTGAAATAGGAGAAATTGAGTATGTCAAAACCATTATCAATTGATTTACGCAAGCGCATAATAGAGGCTAAATTAAGAGGTGATCCTCAAAGTAAAATCGCAACGGAAAAAGAAGTAAATGAAAGTACCATAACAAAATTATGGGCGCTTTATAGAAAAACAGGGAAATATGAAGCTCGTCCGAATTCTGGCGGTAGAAAACCTGCGTTATCACCACAGCAATTGGAACAAATAACAGAAAAAATAAAAGAGCAACCTGATATTACTTTGCAAGAATTGATAGATGAATTTAGTCTTCCAGTATGTGTATCCGCATTATGCAGAACCATAAATAATAAACTTGGATTTCGGTATAAAAAAAACTCTTCACGCTGTCGAACAAAACCGCAAGGACGTGAAGGCTAAACGAGAAGTGTGGAAAGCGGCTCAATCTGAGATGGATATCGATAAATTGATTTTTATTGACGAGAGCAGTGTCAATACAGGAATGACCAGGCTATATGGTCGAGGGCTGGGTAAAGAACGAGTAGTGGATTATGTACCGGATGTTCGTTTTGAACGAACCACGATATTATCGTCAGTTCGAGCAAATGGTGAAATGGTTCCGCTTGTATTTGAAGGCTCGCTTAATGGGGAACTTTTTAAAGAATATATATCTCAATTTCTTGCACCAACGCTTAAAGAGGGAGATATAGTTATCATGGACAATCTGACATCGCATAAAGTAAAGGGCGTGGCTGATCTTATCGCAACGACCGGAGCAAAAGTAGTTTATTTGCCGCCATACAGTCCAGACCTTAATCCGATTGAGATGCTGTGGTCAAAGATGAAGGCTTACTTACGAAAAACCAAGGTAAGAGTAAAAGAATTGTTGAACAATGTTATTAGTGACGCTCTTGCTTGTATTTCCATCTCTGATATTTTGGCTTGGTTTGCAGAAGATGGATATGGTATCCAGTAAGTCAAAATGCTATAAAAACACCGCGTGATTTGCCCATATTACTTCTCTACTATCGCCCTTATGACCATATCCAGCGCTTCTCCTCTTGTCACTCTTTCAGGAAGGCGGAAACCCTGGGGTGCATTACTGAGCAATTGACTTTTTTCACTTTCGGTAAGGCGTCTGTCTATGCCAAACGTTCCAAGAGCAGGCCCCTTTATCAAGGTAATGCCCAGGGTCCTGTCATCGGCATCGCTAATGTTATACGAAGGGTTGTGCGGATAAGAAAGAGGCTCAAGCAATTTATGCAGTAAAGCCAGTTGAACTGCCGCGTTATATCTGTGCGTACGCGGAACATCGCTAAATCTGGCAAGAGAGATGTTCACTCCCGAATTCAGGAGTTCCCATTGGACATTTATTTCCGGAACGGAACGCGGGGAGATATTTTTCCTTACAGCAAGCGCCGCAAGCGCTCCGGCAGCCTGACCGGTCATCATACATATGGGCTGAAGGCGTAACGCCCCGTTAGCAAGCCTCGACATGGAAAGATTCTTCTCAGCCGCTATGAAATCGTCAACTTCCGCCGGAATAAGGGCAGACAACGGGACCTGAAAGTTTCCGCGCGGACGGTCGGTATTTATGGAATCCGCTGTTTCGCCCAGAAAAGTCTCAATATTCGCAGGCTCTCCCGCGTTGTGAAGGTCTATATTATAGCGGCCTATCGCTATGGCATCCGGGAACTCAAGGTTTGTCCTGCCGTCGCGGTAACTGAGAGAGTTTCTGAACAGCATCCCTGAAGTGAGCGTAGTATCGCCCATTATCCTTCTGGATTCCCTCACATACGGAATGACAGGCATACGGCGGACTATTTCATCCCACTCAGGCGGAACAAGATCGCGTATCAATTTCAATGGCTCGTCGGAATAGTATTCGTCATCCGCAACGGACCATTTGCTCCCCGCTCCCTCAAGCTCATGCTGCATGTAATAAATATAATTAAGCGTCTTTAAAAGCGCGCGCCGGTTTGCTACCCTGCGCACCTCAGCCTCTTCAAGGTATTTTACTGGAAGTCCCGAACGCCCGGGAGCCCAGCCGCTGCGCCCGGGATAATCGTTTCCCATATTAACGCCTGTTTTAGTTATCTTTCCCCAATTCTCTCTGCGCCCGTCGAAAAATCCGGGAACCGATGAATCAGGCATAGCGCGGTAAGCGTTATGCGTCCGCAGGTTTTGAGGCAGCTTCAAGGGATTGTTTCCTCCCGTAACTGTAACGAAGCGGGTATAATTTCTTCTGTGCTCCGCCTCGTAATTTGGGAGAAGCGACTTTGCCTTTAGATGTTCCGGAACTCCATCCGGATAATATTTAATAACGGCATTCCAGGTAATGTCCTGAATCATAGCTTCAGGATCGATGTTCGGCGTGAACGAGTTTCCGGCACGGTACGGAACTCCCGCCAGGGGAATCATGTCTCCGCGTTCCGTTGCGTCTATCAATACCTTGCATTTTATATGGTCCGTCTCTGTTCTGACTCCCGCGACACGCTTCCCTTCGCGCTCTGCTTTCATTATGCGCGTACTGAGCATTATATCGAGCTTTCCGCCATTATCGCGGACTCCATCTACAAATTCATACAATTTCTTCTGTCCGGTCATTGGTTCAAACGATAACGTATGATTACCGAAATTGCCCACGTATGGGGATTTGTCACGCTCCTTGTAGAATTGCTCGATAGCCCTGACAAATTCAAGATAAATCCCGCTTTTCTGACCGCTCATATCGTCCATTGTGGCGACTCCGGCAGCTGTCATCTGCCCGCCTATCCACGACGACTCCTCTATAACAAGAACACTCGTTCCCATACGGGCAGCTTGTATTGCCGCGGTTATTCCGCCTGCGCCTGCGCCAGCCACAATCACGTCATATTCAAGCTGAGCTGCGCAGCCGAGCGATGCCGAAAGCAAAGTAATTACACACAAAAATCGAATCGTAAATTTCTTGCACCAGGAAAACATGTATCAAGACTCCATGTCTTTGCGCTCACCTGTTAATAAGTTGTTCCACGCCAACAACTCAACGGTTTTCAATTTTGATTGTTTCAGTAAATATTCATCCAAAGTTTTAACGACTTCTTCCATGTTTTCCTTGCTCGAGTGGTCGTAGCGTAAAATCATACCACTTCTCCTGCTATTTTATACTCTGCAAGGAATGATATAACATTACGGTATCATAAATTTTCGCTATTATGGCATCAGGCGGTATTTCTTGAAATTCATAAAGCGATTTTTAGGCAAATTCAGTGTTTATGGGTGCCCACATCACCAATCAGCCTCTTCACAGCCAAGTTGATGGGAAAATCAATAGATATGGGGTATTCGACTGCGAAGGTACGCAGCCTGTCATATAATACTGTGATAAACTTAATTCAAGCAGATACCGGAGGCAATCGCATGATAAACAAAATAA
>WRHH01000039.1 GCA_009783355.1 Synergistaceae bacterium | reverse complement strand
TGAGAGAATATGGCGACAAACCTGCAAAACGTTCTTGAAACCCTCAGTAGCAAGACAGAAGAAATATCACGGAGCGAAGAAAACTGGAGCGCTTTTTTGGATAGTGCAGCCAGAGCATACGAATACCCATTCGCAAATCAGGTCCTAATCCACGCGCAAAAACCGGATGTAACCGCTTGTGCTGAAATCTCAGCGTGGAACCAAGCAAGCCGTTTTGTAAAGAAAGGCACTCGTGGTATCGCGCTGCTTGTGGAGCACAACCAAAGAAGATATCTCAAATACGTTTTCGATCTCAACGATACACAGGAAAGCTGGAGAAAAGAGCACGGAGATGATAGTTCCCAATCTATCCCGTGTACATGGGAAATGCGGCCTGAATATGAACATGTCGCTTTATCCGCGTTACAAAATATCCAACCAGCTGAAAAAGATTCTCAAGCTGATTCGGAACATCAAATGGACTCCAGCATTTTGAAAAAGCAATTGGAGAGTGTTGTATATCAGTTATCTCAAAGGGTTGAGCCGTCATCAGAGCGTAAGGATGAAGTGAAACGGCTTCTTGAATCAAGCGTTGCGTATGTCGTATTGTCGCGCTGTAACATGGAGAGCGACGAATACATCAAAGATTTTTTAGGTATAAACAATTTATCGCGTAAGGAAGTATACGAACTCGGTAACATGGTAAGTAAATTATCCCGCCGTGTACTGAAGCTATTAGAACAAAGCATAAATTCTGAGAGGAGCGACAATGAAAATGCAAGGGCAAAACCCGAACAACCCAAACAAACCAAACAAAGAGAGCAAGATCAAGTACGTGAAAGTGGGAGATTATTTACTACCGAATCTCATAATACCACTGAAATTAAAGGAGCCACTCGGCAGATACGGAATGATGAGAAAGAGCTTCTTAATGAAACACCGTCCGGACATATATCTCATACTCCAGGTGAACGACCGGCTGCTGGAGCACCTGACGGAGGTAGACGAAGCAGCGGACGAGCGGGAGGAACGGATAATCTCGGAAATGCTCAAGACGCATCCCGCGCCGGACAAATTAACGCAACAAATGGAGTGGGTACAGCACATGAACAACCTCAAAGCGTCAGCGGAGGAAATAGTGCTGAAAGAGCTGATATATCTGGAAGCGTCGAACGAGGAGTTTTTGAATCCGGAAGAAAAGTAACAGAACCGGTAGAAAATAATTTATTTACAAGAACAAGTGAAAACAACGTTGAACAGACTCAAAGTGAAGCTCCGAGTTCACAGCTTTCATTTGACTTCAACAACCTGTTTCCAAGCGGGGATGCGCAAGTAAATACTCAAACTCAAACACAAGCGCAACCTCAACCTCAATTGAATATTCCTCTGTCTTCGGATTCAGATAACGAATTAACATTTGAGCAAAGAAGAAGAATTCTAGAGGCTCGTGAAATTGATTTTCAAAAGCGGGCGGAAAGGGCTGTCGGATCAAACCTCGAAGAGCAGGCCGTTATTCTATCCTTTGACCCGAACTACATAAAGCATTTAAGAGAAGTAATGCAGCTACAAAAAGAAGAGACGGAGTATCGCCAAGCGGAAAATAAGGCTCGTGAATCGAAGCCAACTCAGGATATTCAGGAATTTCAGGAAGTTCAGAAAAGCATTCCTTCAACTCTGGAGAGTATATTAAGTAGTATCACGTGGACAAACGCGGAAAAAACGCGCGTCATGATAGCTGAAATTCCTGCAATGGTTTTACGGGACAAAACGTATCTCAACGCAATACACAATTCAGATGAACAGAGTGCCCGCGATGAGTTTGATATAACTCTTCGTTCTGTAATGCTTGAAATAATGAGCGAGGATATAGAGTTATACAAAGAGTTCTGTGATAATCCGACATTCTCAAAGCAGCTCTCGGATGCTGTTTTCAACCTGACATATCAATCGAAACTCAACGAAATACAGGAATCCGAAGAAGCTAAGCCTGCTCAGACATTTGAAGGGCTTCAATATCAAGAACAATCTGAACAGCCAATACAGCCAAAACAGGAGCTGCTCAATTTTCACATTGCCGACGATAACCTCGGAGTTGGCGGAGCAAAGACGAAATATAACTTCAATGTTTCGGCAATAAAGCTGTTGAAACAAATCGAATCGGAAAACCGGCTTGCTACTTCTGATGAGCAGGAGATATTATCCCGTTACGTCGGCTGGGGCGGAATACCACAGGCGTTCGATAAGGATAAATCGGATTGGAGCAAAGAATATGAGGAACTGAAATCTATTCTCTCGGACGATGAATATAAATCCGCCCGCGCCTCCACGCTAAACGCTCACTACACTTCACCGACAGTAATAAAAGCAATCTACGGAGCAATTGAAAACATGGGATTCTCCAAAGGCAATATCCTTGAACCTTCTATGGGTATAGGTAATTTCTTCGGCTTGCTGCCGGAAAGCATGAGTGAAAGCAAACTCTATGGCGTCGAGTTGGACAGCGTTACCGGCAGAATAGCGAGACAGTTATACCAAAACGCGAATATCACTGTGTCAGGTTATGAAAAAACATCGTTTCCGAATAACTTCTTCGACCTTGCTATCGGCAACGTTCCATTCGGCGATTACAAGGTACAGGATAACAAATACGACAAACTCAACTTCCGGATCCACGACTATTTCTTTGCCAAAACACTCGACCAAGTGCGACCGGGCGGTGTCGTCGCGTTCGTTACGAGTAAAGGAACGATGGACAAAGCGAACTCCACAGTCAGAAAATATCTGGCGCAGCGCGCGGAACTCATAGCCGCTATTCGACTTCCAAACAACGTTTTCATGGCAAACGCCGGGACGGAAGTTACGACGGATATAATCTTTCTACAAAAACGCGAAAGGCAGATAGATATAGAGCCGGATTGGGCGTATTTGGGTAAAACAGTGGATGGAATCACTGTCAATAACTATTTTGCGAACAATCCGCATATGATTCTCGGTAGAATGGTTCATGATAAATCCATGTACGGCAATGAGAACGAGACCGCTTGTATATCGGATGAGGCAGAGAAGAATCAAACACTTCATGAACAATTAGAGAAGGCAGTTTCATGTATTCAGGGTAAGTTCACGGAACGCGAGAGAACAAAATCTACTAAAGATTCTTTTGGAGAAGCTGATGAAGCGGAACAAGAAAATATTGATTATATCCCTGCCGATCCGAACGTACAGAATTTCACATATGCATTAGTGGACGGCGAGCTATATTACCGCGAAAACTCTTTAATGACGAAACCGGAAATGTCCGCCGCTGCAATCGAGCGAGCAAAAGGGCTTGTACAACTCCGAGATTGCGTTAGAACGCTTATAGAATACCAGCTTCATGACTATAAAGATGAAGAGATAACAATGAAGCAAGCGGAGCTCAATAATATATACGACAGTTTCACTGCTCAATTCGGGATAATCAACAGCAGGGAGAACAAAAAGGCGTTCAAAGGGGATTCTGCATACTATCTGCTATGCTCACTTGAGAATGTTGACGAACAGAAAAAAGTACATAAAGCTGACATGTTCCACAAGCGAACCATAAAGCAAAAGAGCGTAATCTCCTCAGTTGATACTGCGGCTGAAGCTCTTGCAGTATCGCTTGCCGAGAAGGCAAAAGTGGACATCACATTCATGAGCAAGCTCACAGGTACGGATGAAGGTCAAATTATCTCAGAACTCCATAACGTGATATTCCAAAACCCGGAAAAGGAAGACAATGGCGATATATTTACGGGTTACGAGACTGCGGATGAATACCTCTCGGGGAACATTCGCGAGAAACTCAGAATCGCGACGCTGGCGGCGAAAGATGATGTCTCGTATGACATAAACGTACAAGCATTGAAAAACGCCATGCCGAAGGAGCTTACAGCAGCAGAAATTGACGTTCGGCTGGGCGCGACATGGATCAGCCCGAAGCACATTGAGGACTTTATGGTCGATACTTTGGATACACCGCGATATAAAATCGGGCAAGATATAAAGGTATCATTTCACTCCAAATCCGCAGAGTGGTATATAGAAGGCAAAAACCGCGATTATATGAACATCAAAAGTAGAGTTGCGTACGGCACTCCGCGCATGAACGCCTACAAAATCATCGAAGAGACTTTAAACCTACGCGATATCCGGATATACGATATAGAACGCGACTCCGAAGACAAAGAAAGGCGAGTCATAAGTAAAAAAGAGACCGCTATCGCGCAACAGAAGCAGGAGCTTTTGAAGCAGGCGTTCAAGGATTGGGTTTTCAAAGATCAGAAACGCAGGGACGAGCTTGTTCAAAAATATAATGAGATATTTAACAGCACCAGACCACGTGAATACGACGGGAGCCATCTTGCGTTCTCCGGGATCAATCCTGAAGTGAATCTGAGAAAACACCAACTGAACGCAATAGCGCACATCATGTATGGCGGCAACACGTTATTAGCCCATACCGTCGGAGCGGGTAAGACCTTTGAAATGATTGCCGCCGCTATGGAATCCAAACGCTTGGGATTATGCCAGAAGAGCCTTTTCGTCGTCCCGAATCATCTCACGGAACAGACCGCTTCAGAGTTCATGCGGTTGTATCCGGCAGCAAACATTCTCGTAGCGACGCATGAGACGTTTGAAACGAAGAACCGAAAGAAATTCTGCTCCCGAGTCGCCACCGGCGATTATGACGCGGTAATAATCGGGCACAGTCAATTTGAGAAAATTCCCATGTCGAAAGAAAGGCAAACAAGGCTGCTTGAGCAACAGATTGATGAAATTATTGAGGCCATAGAAGAATTACGTGATTCGGGCGACAGGTTTTCCGTTAAACAGCTTGAACGCACAAAGAGAATTCTTGAAACACGACTCTCAAAGCTATTCGACACCAAGCGCAAGGATGATGTAATAACGTTTGAGGAATTGGGCGTCGATAGAATCTATGTTGATGAGGCGCATTACTATAAAAATCTGTTTTTAGTCACAAAGATGAGAAATGTTGCCGGAATCCCACAGAGCGAGGCGCAAAAATCCTCCGACCTCTACGCTAAATGCCGCTACTTGGACGAGATAACCGGAGGAAAGGGAATAATCTTCGCCACCGGTACACCAGTAAGCAACAGCATGACGGAACTATACACGATGATGAGATATCTGCAACACGACAAATTAGATGAACATGGGCTTGGCGCGTTCGACGCATGGGCTTCGACATTCGGCGAGACTGTTACCGCAATTGAGCTCGCGCCTGAAGGAACGGGATACAGGGCGCGAACCAGATTCGCCAAGTTCTACAACCTGCCGGAATTGATGAGCATGTTCAAGGAAGTCGCGGATATACAGACTGCGGATATGCTGGACCTTCCGGTTCCGAAAGCTCTTTTTCATACCTTGGTAGCAAAGCCCAGTCAATACCAAAAAGATATGGTTTTGGAATTATCCGAACGCGCCGAGGCGGTACATAATAGAGTTGTTGAGCCATATGAAGATAACATGCTCAAGATAACGACGGATGGGCGGAAGATAGGGCTTGACCAGCGGCTAATCAATCCCATGCTTCCTGACGATGAGGACAGCAAGGTCAATATGTGCATGAGGAATATATACGAAATCTGGGAAAGTACGAAACAAGACAAACTCACTCAGCTTGTTTTCTGCGATTTCTCCACGCCGAACAAGGAAGAGCGCTTCAACGTATATGACGATATCAAGGGCAAGCTGATACAAAGCGGGATACCGGAAAACGAAATCGCGTACATTCACGACGCAAAGACCGAACAACAGAAAGATGAATTATTTGCACAAGTCCGTAACGGACATGTACGCGTACTCATGGGCTCGACT
>WRHH01000038.1 GCA_009783355.1 Synergistaceae bacterium | reverse complement strand
TGAAACTATAAAAATCAAGAATTGCCTCAAGTCATGGCATTTTTCAATAGATTCCAGGATTCTGCTGACAACGCTCAATGGGAATGAGAAATTACTTTATATAACGCTCTGTTCATATCTCTCACCGAGCGGTGATACATGCTTTCCATCAATACAGCGCCTCACAACGCAAATGTCGTGCTCAAGAAGGAGCGTTTTTCGTACGCTGCTTGAACTTGAGGAGAAGGGAATAGTCATCAGGCATGAACAATTCGATAAAAACGGGCGACGGCTGGTAACTCTCTATGAAATTCATGAGATACCGGAGGAATTCTATATTCAACCTGAACCGGAAAAACCTGAAAAGCCCGTGAAGCCCGAAAAGCGCGAAATAAAAGCTATTTGTGAGTCTGGGAAACCGGAAACAACGCCTCAAATAGAAACAGCAGGAGGAGCTGGAGCGGGGGGCTGTCAGACTGACACGGGGGGAGGGTGTCAAAATGGCACGGGGGTGGTGCCAAATTGGCACGGGGATAGTGCCAATTTGGCACATAATCATTTACCAATAGAACATATACCAAAAGAAATAAAAGATAAAGATACTCCTCCCGTTGGTCGGAGCGCTGGGCGCGGAAAAAGCGAAACGCCAGTTTTGGAAAGAGAGTCACAAAAGCCGGAAGACTCACAAAAATTACAAAATATACAAAAAAGCGTTCCGAAATATCTCAACGAGGTCGCGGAATATTTCCTGCTCAAGACTGGGAGAGATCAACTTACGTACTCGGAAATAGATATTCTGGCAGCTCTTGGCGAAACCCTCGCGATACCAAGGATAAACCGCGAAATATCTGTAGCGGCTGAGCGGTTTAAAGCGCAAGGTAAATCGTTAAAACTGCTCAAGATGAACTACATCCAAGAGGCGCTGAAATATCAAAGTTCGACAAAGAGAAAACCAGCGACGCAAATAGAGAATAAAGCGCCGGAAACTCACGGGTTCACGTTGGACGACGTCCTGCGAGCATATCAACTGGGTGGTGAGGATCCCGAAGATTTGCCAACGCTGTGCGAAATGTATCGAATACCAGAGGAGGAAACAATAGAAGTGTACAAAGCATGCGGGGTTAATAAATATCCGAACGGGGAGGCGGAGTAAATAAATTGCCTGAAGTCGATGAGAAATTTATCCATGAGCAGGAGCTTGAGCAAGAGCATGAGCATAAACATGAACAAAACCCTGAACAAGATCTTGAACGTTCAAAAATCTGCTATACGACATGCCAGGGATTACAGAGCTGCGAGTTCGATGGTTGGGTATCGTTTCTACCGGAGATTGCCTTTAAAGGAACGCCGGAGATTCTTTCGGCGCGCTGCCAAACATATTTCAACGAGGAAGAATTAAGAAAGAGGCAGCAAGAGGCGGCGTTGAAACAACGGCAAATTGAGGAGACAGTCCGGTCGGGGAAAATGCCTGAACGATTGAGGAAGTGTACGTTTGAGAGCTTTTGTACGGATACCGATACGGTTCCTGCCCGGTCACCTAACGTAGTCGCTATGGCAAAGAAATTAGCGTTAAGAGCGTTTACAGAGAACTCTTCGATAGTGCTTGCCGGCCGAACGGGTGTCGGGAAATCGCACTTAGCGGCAGCGATTCTGAACCGTTCCCTGAAGTCCAACAAAACGGGGCTATTCATACCGTTCATATCACTGCTATCGGACTTGAAGAACTCTTTCGAGACCGATATGACTGGAAGGATCATAGAAGCATTACGGACAGTGGACTGCCTTGTTTTGGACGATATCGGGCAGGAGATGCAGACCAATTATTCGAGTGAGCGGCTGTTCGAGATAGTGGATTACCGCTATAACAGATACAAGCAGCTTGTAATTACCACGAACTGCCACAACTGGGAGGCTTTGGAGAGAAAAATAGGGGAGCGGGGCCCGTATATCGTTCGAAGGCTTAAGAGCATGGGTTCATTGATATCAATTGATATTCCGGCATACAAAAATTATATGCCAATGTCAAAAAGTACTGAGAACAAAATCTGAGGCGAACGTAATATGGAAGATATCTTTACAAAGGCAAATCTGGCTCTGACGGAGCTCAGGGACAGCGGGAAAATACATGATTTAAGAAGGAATAAAGGTGCGAATCACTATTCCGGGATTGTTTCGGATTCATTCAAATTAATTTGTGAGCTCATATCAACAGGGCACACGATTACGGGCATTTTCAAGCAATTGCAGGATAAAGGAATATTTAACGACTCAGCGGATTGCTCATCGTTCTTCAGAGCGGTGAAGCGTGAACAAAAACGGAGAGGCGGAAGATACGGAGAGATATACGCAACAAAGCCAAGAGAGAAAAACACTCTTCCCGTAACTATACAGAGAGTATCCGGCGTCTCTTCCGCTCCCAAAGGCGTTGAGTATGAATTGCGCGGAAAGAAATACGTTCACTGGCAGGGAAAGGAGCTGGAAATTCCAACGGGATACCGTTTCCTTCGCGGGAAAATCTGTCCAGAAGTGGATGACAGGCGATTGGATAGCAAAGACGAGAGACAGTTCAGTTTCGAGGACTATCCGCAACACATACAGGACGCTATCAATGAAAGCACCAAAAACGGAACGGTATTGCAGGACGCGGAAAGGAACAGAAAGCTGATTGAGGAATGGAAAGCATGTTTTGCTTAGCTTAGCTTAGCTTAGCTTAGCTTAGCTTAGTTTTGCTTAGCTTAGTTTTGCTTAGCTTAGTTTTTCTTAGTTTTGCTTAGCTTAGATTAAGGCAATTAGTTCAAAAATATAGGTATTCCAAAAGCACCAAGGAAAACTAAACGAAAAAACGAAACCGGAGGAATTAATGAAAGGATCAACGAAAGTGGGCAAGAAACACAGACTGTATTACGTCACCGGCTCAAAAGGCGGTGTGGGTAAAAGCCTGGTCGCTACATCGCTAATATTTTTCCTGCTGGAAAATAAAAAGGACGTTCGCGTGATTGATACCGACGACAGCAACCCGGATGTCGGAAGAATTTACGAAAACAGCCTTAGAGTCAGCTATATCCCGCTCTCGGATAACACGAAATCATGGGGGTTATTTCTGAACGCCTTGGAGGAGTTCTCATCTTCCAACGGAGACGCGGGAGAAATACATGTAGTCGTAAACGGCGCAGCAAGGGATAACAAGACAATCGAGCATAACGGAGATTTGTTGAACAGCGTGTTTCAGGAGGGGCTTGACTACGATTTTTCAACCTTGTGGGTAATCAGCGATTCCATAGATTCGGTAAACTTGCTAAATTCATATATCTCGGTCGTGCTTACGGGCAATCTGTTCGTATTCAGAAACCTGCACTTTGGAGAGCCCTCGGACTTCATCACGTTCAATCAAGCCATACCAAATCTCAAAGGGCGGGTAAACGGAATATATGAGTTCCCGAACCTCGACTCCACAGTTTCTTCGCTCATCCATAGAGAAAAACTGCTGCTGTCCGAAGTGTCAAAGAAAGTGAGTATAGGCTGGCGAATGCTATATCTTCGATGGCTCAACGATGTTCGCAGGAATTTTCATAGTATGAACGAATATCTCACAAAGCTTGAAGAGAATAACTATGCAGATTGAAAATTCTGGCAATGATAAACAAACGATGTTCTCTAACCTGAGAAGACTAATCGGGCGTCAGCTCACGGAAGCGCAGGAATTGAGAATCGCGCGGCTCATTGATATTTACGACATGCGCGGAATTATCGAGTTCCAATTCATGACCGTGATGTGGGAATACTACCTGAGCCAGAATAAAGAGCTCTTAAACCACCATGTGAATTACATCGAGGAATTGCTCAATACTCAATGTACGGATTCAATCGCGAAAAAGATTGAGACGGCAATCTCAGCAAGGCTCACGGAGGCTGTAATAGAGCAATCTGGGAAGTGCGTTCAGGAAACGGTGAATACCTCAAGCGCTTTGAAATACGGATTGTATCTTCTGAGTTTCTCCATCTTCGGCGTTTTGTTCTTCATCGCCGGGCTGCTATCACACGGAAAAGGGCTTCCCGCATGGATAGCCGCGAGCGGCAGTGAATCCCTGACAGGCGTGTTAGTAAATCTGGTCTTGGGAATGCCGGTTGGTTGGATGCTTTGGATTGGAGGCGGGCTTGTTTCCGCACATTGTATGTACCAATACATGAAGAATAATCCGTCGTCCAGAATTGAAGAATTCTTAATAGATAACAAGTGGAAGCTGTTCTCTCTCGCAACATCGCTACTGATTATCTGGGGTTTCATTGAATGGCTATAGACAAGGAGAGCACAGACAGACTGCACGAGAAGCTGCGCCGCGCGCTCGGCAGCACGATATGCGCAGCTTTAAACGATCCAACTATTACGGAGATAATGGTTAACCCGGATGGATCAATCCGTTTGGACAGGCTTGCTGTCGGAATTACAAACACCGGAAAGAAGCTTGCACCGGAAAATATCATTGATTCTCTCGGAACGGTTGCGCGGCTTCTGGACGCTGAGATAAACAAAAGCAACCCGATCCTCGAAGGAGAGCTGCCAATAGATAACGGTTCGCGTATTGAGGGAATCATTCCTCCGGCGTCGTCCGGCCCGTTGTTCTCGATACGCAAAAAGGCAAGCCGGGTGTTTCCGCTAAGCGATTACATAGAGAAAGGAAAGCTCTCACAAATGCACCACGACAGAATCGTCTCCGCGTTGATGGATAAGAAGAACATTCTGGTGTCCGGCGGAACCGGCTCAGGTAAGACGACATTCTGTAACGCGCTGCTGCTGAAACTCTCGGAGCTGCTGCCGAACGAACGGGTCATAATCATGGAGGACACCGCGGAACTGCAATGCCCAATAGAGGACAACGTACCGCTCCACACGGTCGATGTCGCGGAGATAACTTTGAATAAGCTGTTGAGAGCGACGATGAGACTCAGGCCGGACAGGATAATCGTGGGTGAGGTGAGAGGAGGTGAAGCGTTAGACCTGTTAAAAAGCTGGAACACCGGACATCCGGGCGGATTCGGAACAATCCACGCCAACTCCGCCGCAGCGGCATTGACAAGATTGGAACAGTTGATAGCTCGCAAATTCCGTAGTAGTTTGAGCACATACAAGTTCCTGAAATGGAGTAACAGATTTAGTTATTCACATATGACTTTAAATCATTTTCAGATAAACCGCAATATTCTAATATTGTGCGCTGTGTTTTAGTAATAGGATTCATAAGACGTCTGCCATTATTCATAAATACAACTTTGATTTTCTCTAATTCTGATATCAAAGCGGCTTTACTCATAGATTTTTCTTTTCTATATAAGGACAGTTTTTTTGCCATTTCCAATGCGGCAATCAGGGCTATAAAAGCACAAAACATTTTACCTTCTGTGGTATTTGAAGAATGCGTCCTTAACCTTTTCATATCAATATGATTTTTCAAATCATCAAAGCTTTTCTCAATACTATCCTTGCGCCTGAAAAGATCAAGGACTTCGGAACTTTCGGTATCAGTATTTGAGAGTAGACAGAAAAAGCCGCAATCCTTAGCTGCTTCATCTATTTTTTCATAATTACGCTCATATTTGAATGTTCCGTCTTTACCAAGATCAATAATGAAATGGTTGAGATAACGTTTAGCTTCTTTTTTTGTTAGTTGCTCAAGCTGACAGAGTTTTTCTTCCTCTACCTCAACTGTACGATACAGATCGCGGCGCTGACACTCAGCCATACCCGGATCAAAGAAAATGTGCATAGTTGAAGTTGAACCGTAGAATCTGGAATATACTGTGCGGGCATAAATCCCTGCTTTGACGAGATGTCGCATTGATAGGATATCATCCCGAACTTCGTCTACTGCCTCACGGGCAGCTTTATGTCTTATTTCCACTCCCATGATGTATGACAACTGAGAAGCATGCATATATTTTACGTTGTCTGTCGTACAAAACCCCCTATCCATGATAAAACATACTTTACTAATCCCAAGTGTTTCGTTATATGCCATCATATATATCAAGTGTGACTTGTCTACAATTGAGCCTGGATAAGTGACATAGAAAACCGGTAACCCGCTTTTCTGCCCCAAGTAGCAACCGAAGTTAATTTGAGGCAACTTTTCTTTGTCGCGGTTATAGCCCCATTCAGTTTCTGCTATTCCAGTGGCATAGCTGGAAAATGATGTAACATCATAAACAAAGTGTTCATTGTCAGCCTGTAATGAAGCCCACGCCCTAAAAAATGCCATTCTTTCTTCGTAAGTGATGGATGCAAAGAGTGATGACGTCACTGGAGATGTGAGCGGCGGCTCCTTGAATGTATATTCATCGCTCCAATCAGCTACATATTCAAATACATTTCCTCTGCATACCATATACGCGCAGATGTTCATAATGAGCGAAGCTCTGCTGTTTCCAAAAGTATTTTTAATAATGTTGGTAACACCAAGTGATTCAAATATCCGTCCGATTAGAAAAGTTGCCCCGATAGAACGTACACTGTCAAATGATGGCGCTGAATCAGAAATAACTAAGTCTGAAACAGAGGCAATGTCTCCATAAAACTCCCAGTACGTGTCATTGGGAATCAACATTTCACCTTTTTCATCCAGCTTTCCGATCGCTTTTCGTGTATTAGTAGGTTGACCATTTTCATTTCTAAATGTACTAAGGACTTTATAGACATAACGATGTTTACCGCTTCCCCTGATAATTATTCCTTTATCGGGTAATTTAACTTTTGTTCTGCTGCATAATGCCAAAATAATCACTCCTTCTCGAGCGTATATGCATATAATAGCATATACATTGAGAAAAAGCAAGAAGCATTTGAGATATTTCCCAAAAGAAAAACACGCCTAATTCAATAGGCGTGTGCGCTTTTAGAGATTGATCTTGTTAAGCAGTGCTGTATATGTCTAGATTATTATGGAATTTGCGTTACAACCCCATACAGTTGTTTTACTTTATTACTTTCTGCTAAAAAAACGGGGGAAGCTAACGCCCCCCCGTTTTTTAATCTTTTGTCATTAACTGAAAACTGAAATTAATTAACTACTGTTATCGTAAGCGAGCCTATGGGGTTCACGATCCCGTCGGCGTAAATTAGAAGCTTGTACGTTGGGACAAACAAATTGCTTGCGTTCCAGCTGTAAGATACCAAATTCACCGGCGCGTAAATACTTGAACCCGCCGCAGTCTCTTTCATCTGAACGCGGGCGCCCTCAGTTCCCTGGTTATTGACGGGCGCTATATATAC
>WRHH01000037.1 GCA_009783355.1 Synergistaceae bacterium | reverse complement strand
CGCCGCTATTGAAGGCGTCGGCAAAAAGACATTTGTATGGAACGTTGGAGACGGGAACTTCACTGTCAACTACGACAACATTAACCGCGTACAAGGTGATGGGCTTGCTATACTGAGATTTGGGTCTGGCGTCACTCCTGAAGACGTAACGACATATAATAGCGGGAACCACCTTGTATTCCAGATCCCGAACGGGGATGGAAGCGTAGCTGAATTGACCTTCGCTTATGCCAACTATGGAAAAATCCGTTATCAGATGGACGAGATACAGTTTGCTGACGGCACAGTCTTGGAATGGAGCGAGCTTGTTGATCGGAAAGTATTGACGGGGACGGAAGGCAACGACACGCTTCGTACATACGGGTTAGCCGGAGAAAAAATAACGGTATACGGCTTAGGCGGGGATGACATAATCTATGGAGGCAATGCGGACGAGGTCTTTGTTCCCGGACGCGGAAACAATACTATATACGCGCGCGCCGCTATTGAAGGCGTCGGCAAAAAGACATTTGTATGGAACGTTGGAGACGGGAACTTCACTGTCAACTACGACAACATTAACCGCGTACAAGGTGATGGGCTTGCTATACTGAGATTTGGTTCGGGCGTCGCTCCTGAAGGAATAACGACATATAATAGCGGGAACCACCTTGTATTCCAGATCCCGAACGGGGATGGAAGCGTAGCTGAATTAACCTTCGCTTATGCCAACTATGGAAAAATCCGATATCAGATGGACGAGATACAGTTTGCTGACGGGACAGTCTGGTAGCAGGCGGCAATTATAAACGCAAGAGGCCGGGAATCTCCCCGGTCTTTTGCGTTATATTTTACGAAAGAATTTTGGGGATTTTTCATTATTTTCCAAAATCAAAATGATGTAAGAACAATTAAAAAAAATCGGTTGCCAGCATTTTTTATTTGACAAAGTGCCGTATGATGTTGTTTAATAAAATCATATTCATTGTCTTCGAAATTGTTAAAAGAGATTTTAAGAATTTACTTATAGGAGGGCTATTATGGCAGAAAATGAAAACAAATTTGATATTGCTGAAGAAAGGGGAGGGGGAATAGATTTTGACGATTTGATGAGGAAATACGACACCGAGTCAAGATTCCGAACGCCGCCCGGATGGCATCTTAAGGTAATCGTATTTCTGGCTGTGGCGATGTCTGTTTTTCATTTCTACACCGCAGGTTTCGGATTACTGCCAGGACAGAAGCATGGCGCCGTGCACCTGCTTTTTGCTCTAGTTTTAGTAATTTTGCTGTATCCGATAAAATCCAATATGCCAAAAAACGGAAAGATACCGTTTTATGACTTTTTCTTGGCTATATTGGCGGCTACTCCTTTAGTCTATCTTATCGCTCAGATAGACGTTATTGCGATGACTCGCGCAGGGCTTCCCACCGATGCAGATATAGTTATGGGATTCATACTGATAGCGTTATTGCTGGAAGCGACGAGGCGAATATCTAATCCAATTCTTCCAGTTTTAGCCGTAATTTGCCTTCTATATTGCTACTTTGGAGGCGAAATTGGCTCAGGACTATTTCATCACAAGGGATTTAACATAAAAAGGATAGTCAATCACATGTACCTTGGGACGGAAGGGATTTTTGGCACGCCGCTTGAAGTGTCCTCAACGTTTGTGTTTATGTTCATACTGTTCGGTGCAATACTGGAAAAGACCGGCATGGGGCGCTTCATTATTGATTTGGCAATGTCACTTGCAGGTTGGGCGTCTGGCGGCCCTGCAAAAGTTACAGTCGTCGCTTCAGGCTTGATGGGCACAATATCGGGCTCGTCGGTCGCTTGCGTTTGTACGATAGGGGTATTCACAATTCCACTGATGAAAAAAGTCGGATACAAATCGACCTTTGCGGGCGCCGTTGAGGCCTGCGCCGCAACCGGAGGACAGATAATGCCGCCGGTTATGGGGGCAGGCGCCTTTATCATGGCGCAAATGCTTGGAATTGGATATCTTGAAGTTGCGCTTGCGGCGGTAATACCCGCTTTGTTGTATTACTTCGCAGTTTTGATTCAAGTGCATTTTGAGGCTCACAGGCTGGGGCTTAAGGGCCTCCCGCGCAGCATGCTGCCGAACGTATTCTATATTTTAAGGGAAAAGGGATTCCTGCTCCTTCCGCTTGCAGCTATAGTATACCTTCTTGTAGCGGGATTCACGCCGCTCATGTCAGCTTTTGGCGGCATCATTGTAAGCCTTATCCTGTCGTGGTTAAATTACTTTTTCCGTTTGGGCCTTCTGCGCATGACCCATCTTGAAAAAGCCGATGTTGAAAAATTGCGCCGCCTTGAGGAAAGCGATAAGAAGGAAATTGACGTATCATTCCTTGCTGCTAAAGGACATAATGAAAAGTCAATCAAGAAAATATTGCGCAGCGTACACATGGAGAGAGTCGGATTTGAGACTCTCCTAACTCCGAAGCGTATTTTTGAAGCGTTTGAAGCGGGAGCCCGAGGCTCGTTGGCAGTTGCCTGCGCCTGCGCTTGCGTTGGAGTCATAGTCGGCACCGGCACACTGACTGGTCTTGCACTCAAGATAGCTGGAGGCATAATCGCTCTGGCAGGCGGGTTCGCCACAACATTCAACGAATTATCACTCGGAGTTGTCGGCATTGACCAGTGGACTCTTGTTTTCACTCTAATGCTAACTATGTGCGCCTCAATACTCCTTGGCACAGGACTTCCAACAACGGCTAACTTCATCGTTACGAGCATGATGGCGGCGCCCGCGCTTATTAGGCTTGGCGTTCCACCGCTGGCGGCATACATGTTCGTGTTCTACTTTGGCATCTCGGCAGACCTCACGCCGCCGGTTGCTCTCGCCGCCTACGCAGGGGCTGGTATTGCGAAAGCAGACCCCATGATAACAGGCTTGATATCATTCAAACTTGCGTTGGCGGGATTGTTGGTCCCATATATTTACGTATTCAACCCAATGCTGCTGTTCATCGATGCGGAGCTCTTACCAATGCTTCAGTCGATAACGACTGCTTTCATTGGAGTCTTGCTGCTCGCAATGTGTACTATAGGGCATTACAGGAGAAAGTTGGCTTGGCCGCTCAGGATATTTGTTCTATTTGGGGCGTTAGGGTTGCTTATCCCTGGAACAACTTCTGATATATTTGGATTTGCGGTATTGGGAATTATTCATCTCATTCAGACGACGCTGTACTTAAAAGATAATAAAGCCGCCGCGACAAAAAAGCAGAAGTTTGTACTGGTAAGCGTATTTGCTTTTATTGTTGTCGCAATGGTATTTATTGGAAGCCGCGCAATGTTTATAACAACGGGGCCTGCGAAAATATCATGCATATCTGACGCGCCAGGTATAGAGCTTGCGTTTGATTTACCGGGAGAAATAGTCGAAGTTTCCTCCGAAAAACAAATAGTTTCCATGGGTGATAAGATAGCTCGCACTAAGGATGAGGCTCGCGCGGCAGAAGTTAAAAATGCGGAATCCATGTTGATGGAAGCTAATTTTAAGTCCCTTATGTTGGAAAACCGTTTTGCGGATATGGAAAAAGCGCTTGCCCAGTTAAAGATTAAAGCTGCAGAAAGCTCAAACGAAGCGGCAATAGCCGCCCTTTTGCTTGCAAAGGCATATGAAGAACAATATCAGTCATACCTTGAAAAGGGATTATATTCAAAAACTGAAGCTGAAGCTAATCAATTGGCTGTTGCGAGTGCAGAAACTGAGGTAAAAAGAACAGAAGACGAAATGAATATTGCGAAGCAATACCTTGAAACAGTAACCGAAAGCTTCTCCACTGAGAAATCAGCCACTGCAAAACAGGAAGCTGAAGAAGCAACGGAGAAACTTGCGAAAGCAAAAGAAGCGTTGGAGAACGATTCGATTTTTGCTCCGTTTAATGCTTATATTAACAAAGTTAGCATAAAAGTTGGCGATATTGTCGAATCGGGAACAACTGTGTGTGAAGTATTGGATTTGAGCAAAATTTGGTTGCGCGGGCTTATTGATAAGGATGCGGTAGAATCGTTTAAGCCGGGCTCAGCTGTTAATGTTGAGTTCAGCGGGATTGCAAACGAAATTTTCCCCGGCAAAATTATCTCAATTACAACAGAACCTGTGGAGCAAAGAGACGAAAAAGCTCTATTTGAGCTTCGAATAGAGCTGGATAAGCTGGACGGCAGGGTTCTTCCTGGGATGGAAGCTACTGCGACAATTATTAACTAAGTACTCTGTAAAATTTATGGAACAAGATATATTCCCATATTGGAAATATTGTTCATTTTGTGCTAAAATATGTAACTAAATCAATTACTAAAAGGAGTGGTTGTTGTTATGTTCAAGAAGAGATCTTTTGTAGTTTTGGTTTTAGCGTGTATGACTATATTTGTGGCAACTTCAGCTTTAGCAGCGTCAATTTCTATCGCAACGGGAGGAACTGCAGGCACTTATTATCCAATAGGCGGAGCAATTGCAGCAGCGGCCAGCAAAAATCCTGGCATAGATGCAACTGCTGAGACCGGTAATGCGGCTGTGGCAAACACGAACTTGATCGCAGCGGGAGAACTGGAAATAGCGTTCTCTCAGGCCGACGTCACAGCGTGGGCTTTTAACGGTCAAGTTATGTTCGAGGGCAAACCGCTGAAGAATGTACGCACGATAGCGGCTCTTTATCCTGAGACTGTTCAGGTCGTTATAAAACCCGGCATCAAGGATATAGCTCACTTTTTGGGCAAAAGAGTTGGAGTCGGCGCTCCCGGATCCGGCACTGAAGGCGACGCAAGGGCAATATTCAACACTCTCGGGCTCACTTATGACGATATGAAGACTGAGTTTCTGGACTTCAATGGAATCAGCAACCGTTTTAAGGACGAACAGATTGACGCCGGATTCGTTGTAGCCGGTGTTCCGACCTCCGCTCTGATGGACCTCACTACTACCAAGGAAGTAGCTCTTCTCAACTTCGACGCGGAAACGATGAAAAGAATAATTGACGCTAATCCTTTCTTCACAGCCAATGTTATTCCTGCAGGGACTTATAAAGGCATAAACGAAGATATTACGACCCCCTCTGTCATGGCGGTGCTTATAACCAGCGATAGCATGCCGGAAGAGGTAATCTACAACTTCGTCAAGGGTATGTTCGATAATTTGGCCGATGTACAGACTTCTCACGCGATGGCAAAGAATATCACACTTGAAAATGCCACTCAGGGACTTACTGCTCCGTTACATCCGGGCGCAGAGAAATTTTACAAGGAAAAAGGAATTATTAAATAACCATTAACTGACGTTGTGATATATCGCAGGCTCCAAGAGGGGCCTGCGATTTTTTACGACAAAAGTATTGAGATTACAGGAAAAGGTCAAAATTGCTAACAACATTTATGTCTTTTGCCGCATACATAACCATTATCATAACTGCTTCCGGCTCTTTACGACTGAAAACTGCGAAGGATGACGACGGGAGAGAATTTAACGTGCAGAGCGCCGCAGCTTGGTCATTTGCCCTGCTTTCCACATTCGGACTACCATGGGGAGGCATTCCGCTTTCCTGCTATCTGGGAGTTGGTTCTTGGTCTTGGTGCGTTTTCTCCGCTATATCACTATGCATTATAAAAAATGACGGTAGAGAACATTGTATATTTCGAAGATTTGTAGTAGTTTCGAACATCACTGTGATAATGGTCGCTATCTACGCTTTTATGATAGAAAACGGCATTCCGGGAGATATTCCGGGAATAGAGGGAGTTGGAGTAATAAACTCTCTTGAAGGGTTGCCGCGCGGAAAACTAATGCTGGTTCAAGCATGTTTCATAATATCAGCCATTGCCTCATTCCTGCCGATTCATTCCAACCCGGATCGGGCTTCAGCTATGCTCTCGTTTTCTTACGCGTCGTTTCTGGCAATCGCTTTCCTTCCTCCGGCGCATATATTCATTGAATGGCTAAGGCCGGATATTGCTATTCTCTGTGACGCAGCCGCTTTTTTCTTATGCGGCTGGTTCATGCATAATTTCATAATAAACCCGTTTTCAAAAGCTGCTTTGTTTTGGCGCAGCTCCTATATTACTATTTCAAGCGCGGCGCTTACAGCGACAGGGATATATTTTCTCTTTAATGCGGTATGATAATGTACAGTTTTAATATTTTCAAAGCAAGATATTAAATTTGAATGGAGTTGTTAAGGTTGCTCAGAGTAGGCATTATGCAAATTCGCATTGAGACGGGAAACAGAGAAGCTAATCAAAACAAAGTTTCTGCTTTCCTTGATATGCATTACACGAAATCAGAATACACAACTGCCATAGTTCTCCCGGAAATTTGGGATGTTGGCTATGCTCTTTCAAACAAAGAATCAGTCGGAGATTCAGAAGGAGTAATTGCCGCTGATTTCCTTGGCAAATTGGCAAAAAAATATAATGTTTGGTTTGTCGGAGGTTCAGTTCTGGCAAAAAGCGAAAGAGGGTATTTTAACCGCGCGCTTGTAATAAATCCAAATGGAGAATTAATTGCAACCTACGATAAAGTTCACCTTATCAGCATTATGGACGAAGACAAGCACTTCCAGAGGGGAAATAAAGACTGCCGTTTTCTCATTGATAATATAAAATGCGGATGCGTATTATGTTACGATATTCGTTTCTGTGAATGGGTAAGAGGCTACGCTTTAAATGGGACAGAGGTATTATTTGTAAGCGCGGAGTGGCCGGAACCCAGAATAGATCATTGGAGAGCGCTCTTAATAGCTAGAGCAATAGAAAATCAAATGTATGTCGTCGCATGTAATATGACAGGAACAACTGAAAAGTACAACTTTGTTGGAAAATCTCTTGTAGTGGATCCTTGGGGGAAAATTATATACGAAGCCGGAAAAGAAGAGGAATTTGCTTTTTTTGCCATCAATACGGAGGAGGTCAAAAAAGTTCGATCATTTCTTCCTGTCCTTAAAGAAAGAGTTCCTGAATTATACTTTAATAAAATATAGGAAATTTAATATGAATAATGCAAAAACAAATGTAATAGTGTTATATGGCGGGGACGGCTACGAACGCGAAGTGTCGATAAAAAGCGGAATTGCAGTACTAGAAGCTTTAGCCGAATGTAGCGAGTTTAATGTCACTCCATTTATAATAAATAACATTGGCGAGATAGAGAAACTGAGGAATACTAATAATGTCTTTGTTTTCATAGCTTTACATGGCTCATGGGGAGAGGACGGCAGAGTTCAAAAAGAGCTTGAGCTTATGAATATCCCGTATTCAGGCTCGGATAGCAAATCATGCCTGTTGGCCATGGACAAAAACATTTCCAAAGAGATATTTGTTCATTCAGGGCTAAAAGTCCCAAAGGGATTTGTATTTTGCCAAAATGAGGAGATTCTTGATTTTTCAATACACAATGCGGCAAATTACCTCGGATTGCCATGCGTAGTAAAGCCTTGCACAAGAGGCAGTACGGTTGGAGTCACGATAGTAAAAGATGTTCATGAACTTTCCAGTGCATTTGAATACGCTTTTAAGTATGAGAACAAAGTAATACTTGAAGAATTCATAGAAGGAAAAGAATTGACCGTTACAGTATTCGACGATGAAAATCCGCGAGCATTGCCTATCATTGAAATTGTTCCAAAGAACGGTTATTACACTTATGACAACAAATATACCCCCGGCGCCACTTCATACATTTGTCCGGCGCGACTGGATGAGGAAATTGAATCGACAGTTAAAGAAGAGGCAATTAAAGCGCATATTTCACTTGGCTGCAAAGTATATAGCAGAGTTGACATAATCCTCTCGAAAGAGAACGTACCTTATGTTCTGGAAGTCAACACTGTTCCCGGTATGACGGAAACAAGCCTGGTTCCAAAGGCCGCGGCTGCTGCTAATATGAGTTTTTCCAAATTTTTAAGCAACGTAATAGAATTGTCCTGTAAATAATATTAAATAACGTGGACGGATATAAGCTTTTGCGTTATCATGATTAAAAGATACTAATAAATTTCAGGAGGTTTAGTGAGATGGAACAAATTCGCACACTGGATCAGATGCTGGAAGTTGCAAAAAACATATGCGGTGAAAATGGTAAAAAGCGCGTTTCGGTTGCAATGGCGGAAGATGCGGGATTACTGTCTGCAATTGATGAAGCAAACAAATTCGGGCTCATCGACGCAACTCTTGTCGGCAATTCGGAAAAAATGAAGTTATGCGCCGCAGAAGCGAAAGTTGACATAAGTAAATACAACTTAATTGATGAGAAATCTGAAGCAGGATGCGGCATAAAAGCTGTAACGGAGGTTTCGTCAGGGAGAGCCGATATTTACATGAAAGGACAACTTCATACAGACCACTTCCTCCGGGCTATGTTGAACAAAGAAGTTGGGCTTAGGAGCGGTAAAGTTATCTCTCATGTGTATTTTCACCAG
>WRHH01000036.1 GCA_009783355.1 Synergistaceae bacterium | reverse complement strand
TCATATGATGAAGGGGCTGTAACAAAAGTAGTATATTGGCTAGCCAAACCACAATATATAGTGGTTGTTTGGTATTGTGTGCACAATATGTTGATAGGGGCGGCATTCTGCCGCCAGCTTTTGTTACAGCCCCAAAATCAGAAGCGTATTCATTTTAAAAAGTTGTCATGAATGCACCTTCAGCTGCAATGAACATCGGTGCGTTGAAAGCTGTTTTGGCGGCTGTATGCTATTTCGCCAAAATGCGTGCAACAAAAACATCTTTCTCTCATTAGGCAGCCGGGAGACCGGTCACAATTGGGATTAATCGGTTTGAATTTTAAGCGGCGGCGTTATTGTTTATCTTTTCAATAATCGCTCGCAAATCCGAGAATATTTTGATATCGTCAAATATCTCGCTCAAGCTTCCCATATCGGAAAACGGGCTCTCACGCAGTACGGCGAAATCTTTCATCATTCCTGTTTTAACTATGTAATTGACAATTTGCCTTGTAAAATGCATTTGTCGGCTGTCTAACCCCGCGTCGTTCAGAAATGCTGAAAACGCATGATTTGCGGCTTGGAGGCTGAGCCCCACGATGGAGCGCACCAGTTCGCCCAGAGGAGTTTTGCCGAATTGCGCGTCATATTGTTCCTTTGTTCCGAGCTCGCTCCAGAGGATGCGTTCTAGCTCTTTTACGTCGGACGGCGTTAATGGTATGTTTCCCTTGAGTTTGGCTATAGCTGGCGTATCCTGATGCTGCAGGATGTAATAACTGACCTTGCTCTTGTAGTTGGCAAGGTCGTCATTGTCGAGTTGCGACTCGTTCCACTCGACGGACAGGATGTCGTCGGTAAAATTAGTGTCGTAGCGGCTGCGTTCGTTGTCCGGGATGAATTTTATAAGGTCGCGCAGAGCAGCGCGAATGTCTTCGTAGTCTTTAATACCCGTCCGTTCCAGATAATCGTTATTTAGTATCTGCTCGATCAGCTCCTTCTGTTCTCCGACAGCGGGGATAGAGGCGTAACGCGACAACTCACGAACTTTCTTTATGAGGTCGTTTTTTGCTTTCTTATAAGATTTGCCCGCCAGCATGGCAAGCTCTATCTGATAGAGCAGCATGTCGAACCGCGCGGCGGAAATATCGTCCTCCGAGGGCGGGATGAGCGGCGCTATATGTTCGGCGATTTCCAGAGTGTTTTCATACGTGAGGGTGTCGAAATCGCTCTCGTTTTGAAATTCGTCAATGAATCTGAGATGTTGCCTGACGGCGAAATTACTGCTGTTCAGCGTCTTTATCCGCGCAGTGAGGTCATTTACAAGTTCAGCGCGGTAATTTTTGAGTTCGTCGGTCTGAAAGGCTAACTCCTGCAATTTATACGCCATCTCGACCTTCGTGTTGAACATCCGCTCCTGCAATGTGGCGATGGTTCCAGCCTCGCGCCCTTTGGAGCCAAGCCGGAAGAAGGCAAAATTATTACACAGGTCAAAGATGTAAAACTGTTTTTTATCCTCGCCGTCAATAAGCCCCGGGCAGATTCGTGTGCCGCGCCCTATCATCTGCCAGAATTTGGCGCGGCTGAATACTTTTTTGAAGAAAACGAGGTTGAGTATCTCCGGCGCATCAATGCCGGTATCCAGCATATCCACCGACACGGCGATCTGCGGATATTTCTCCCGATCGGAAAAATCATCGATGATGCTTTGCGCGTAATTCGTATAATTGTCGATAACGCGGCAATAATGAGGATGATAATCGGGGAACTCCTTATTCCAGACCTCAAGAATTTTCTCCGCGTGAATGTGGTTTTTTGCGAATATGATGGTCTTGCCGATTTTCGCGCCAAAATCCACCCGCTGCCCGTGATTCATCAGTATATGCAGAGCCTTTTTGATGGTATCGTGGTTGAACAGCCATTCATTGAGCGCGCTCTCGTCGATGAAAGCGGGAATAATCCCGTCCTCGTCCGCAAATGTCTTTTCATATTCTTCTTTTTCATCCGGAGAGAGGTCGTCGTAAACGATTCCATGGGTCATAAACTTGAGTTCCGACTCTATCGAAATAAAATCCACCAGATACCCGTCCCTCACCGCCTGTGACAGTTCATAGCCATAAGTGGGCACGCCGCTTTCAAGCTCGAATATCTCGTAAGTATTTTTGTCTATATCGTCCTTTGGAGTGGCGGTTAAGCCGACAAGCAGCGCGTCAAAGTAGGTGAAAATGTCCCTGTATTTGTTGTAGATGCTGCGGTGCGCTTCGTCCACGATGATGAGGTCGAAATGCCCGGGCGTGAACAGGCGCCCGCCCTGCTCGTCGGTGGTGTTGTCTATACAGTTCATCATGGTCTGATAGGTGGAGAACACCGCGCGTGAGTAGGCTTCTGTCTTGTTCTCGGTGAGATTGCAGAGGGAAAGGTCAGGCATCAAGTTATGAAAGGCGCGCTTGGCCTGCGTGACAAGGGCGCTGCGGTCGGCAAGGAACAGCGTGTTTTTCACCCAGCCGTTGCGAATCAGAACATCCACGATGGAAATGACCGTCCTCGTTTTGCCGCTGCCCGTCGCCATGACAAGCAAAGCTTTGCGGCGGTTGCGCTCGCCGAAAGCGTCGCATACCGCCTGAACAGCTTCTTTCTGATAATAACGGTTTGATATTTCTTCCCTGACCTGCACCCCCTTAAGCTGCGCGCGGCCTTTCATTTTATTGAACTCCTTCTCCAAGTCCCGCTTGGAGTAGATGCCCGATATGGCGCGTTCTGGATAATACTTATCGTTCCAAATGCGGGTCTCGTAACCATTGGTCATAAATATTACAGGGCGCAGCCCAAACTTCTTTTCAAGGTAATCGGCGTACAGCGCGGCCTGCTGGCGGCCTTTTTCAACGTTTATGCTCGTACGTTTTGCCTCGATGACGGCGAGAGGCAGCCCGTCGTCGCCGAACAGTACATAATCAGCTTTTCCGAATCCTGATTTGTTCGGCATCTCGTCTATAGGATATTCGCCCATCCAGTTTACGCCGCGCTGCCAACCGGCGTCATCCAGCATGACGTCGATGTATGCCCTGCGTGTCTCTTCCTCGGTGAAATCCATCGGTTTGACGGTGTAGCCATGTTTGAGTTGTGAAATGCGTTTTGCCGTGAATTGTTCGCGTTTTGTAGAATTACTTTCGAGCAGGGCTTCAAAGTCCATTTTGGACGCTACGGGCGCGGTTATTTCTGCGACCGGAGCGGCTTTCACGGCGGGCGGTAATGGTTTATTGAATATAGTTTCCTCGTAGTTCGCGCCGTAGCAATAATTGATAAAACTCATGAAACTGTGCAGATTTTCCAGCGCCAGCACGGCCTGATCGGCGGTGACGTTTTTTTGATTATGGAGCGCGTTATTTCCGAGCTTCCGGATGTAATTTATCTTCGGAAACAGTTCCGTCGGAAGAAGGTCGCGGAAATCCTCGCTTTCCACCAATGAGGCAAGGCGGTCGTCGTATGGTTTCGAAAGCGACTCGTCCGCGCTGTACAGCCATTTGACCGCAAACTCCAGCGCCGTCCGGCAGCCGGAGGCGCAAAAGGCCGGGCTGATTGGCAGCACCAACTCCGCCTGCGCCGCTGTATCGGCGAAGGCGGCGAACTGCGGGTCGGATTTGAGAAAGTCGAAGTTTGTCATGGCGCGCTACACATCCCTATTTCAAATTACTCTGTCCGCGACAAGGTTTTTACTCTTGAGAATCATTGCTCTTGAAAAAATTTCAAACATCCCGCATTTTAACAAGCGCTTCGGGATAGGAATGTTTTATAGAAACAACTATCCCTCTGAATTCACAAGGAGCCAATAACAGCAAAAGCTCTAATCGCATGTTATCCCCAGTTCGCTTTCCTTTTTCTCTCGGCTTTTTCAAGGTGGGATTTGTCACAAGATAAAGCTCCATGAAACGAATTGGATAAGCATTATCAAGAAAGATTTGCCCGAAACGTTTTGTCATAAAATCTTGTAATGTTGTCTCAAATTTGCGACGTATATTTTTTACATCAATTCCTTTTGCGCTTTTTACATTTTTGTCTTCTATCAAAAAATGTGCATAACTCTTGTTGTGGCGCTCAAGTGTCACAAGATGGTCGATGCTCGGAGGCGTATCGCCTAAATGAAGGCTGTTATAGTAATCGTCAGGCGCCAATACCACAACGGAATCATCGCTGATTATTTCGTCGATATAAGGTTGCTCAGGTTTGCCATCGAAACAACACTCTGATTTTTGCTTGATAAACGGAGCGAGATTTGAGTCGCTTTTTATAGCGTTTATCATTCTCGTCCACCGTTCAGTTTTTCAATAATTTCTTCGCGCTCGTCATATAGTTTTTCAGTAGTCGAAATAAAATTTTCGTCCAATACGCCCAACTCGTCCATCTCCATGACCCTGCTCACGCTGCCTTCCAGGGTTGGCTCCATCAAAATAGGTAAATAATCGTCACACGACAGGCGCCCGCTGAGTACAAAGTTATTGAATTTATTGAACATATAATTGCTGTGCGTGGAAATCATTGCGCTTATTCCAAGTTCTGAAAGGCACACTAATTTTTCAGCCAAAATCGCCTGTTTTTCGGGATGCAGGTGCGCTTCAGGCTCTTCATAAAAAAGTGATTCCATTGGTAAAGTAAACAATTTTCTTATAATATGAACAAGCGGCGCAAGCTCTCCAACCATAGAAGAAGCGTACTCAACTCCTATTTCTCCCGCTACATTATGAGGCTTATAATAAAAAGATTGTTGCTGTTCATTGAAACTTATATCTCCGTCTATTAGCTCCTTTTCAATATCTTCCGCAATTTTCATGATTTTTTGCTGAAAAAGTTCAGTTGGAGCAAACGGGTTGGGATGTAAAAGTGTCGCTATGTAATCAGCGACGGGTACTGTAAGATGTGGTAAAGGAATATATGGATTTTGAAGCACCCCCCTTATTTTTGATATTTCAGCTATAGTTGGGGCTAACGCTCTAATAAATCCTTGGTAAAGTCCAAGCCTTGACGCTGGAATAAAATGAGGGACCAGATGTTTACCAAAACATTTTGGGAGAAGTGACAGCGCTGTTGAAATTTTTTGTTCCTCTGGCGTCAGTGGTGGAAAATCATATTTTACTTCAGTGAGACATAATTCGCCTTCTTTTTCACCGAAAACCACGTAAAAAAAAGGAGATTCCGACTCCAAAACGATTTCCAACTGTTTGCCGGAATATTTATTTGAGAGGTTGCCTCTGCCAAACGTGGCGTTGAAATTTAACTTCATATCTCTAAAGATCGGGTGATTATTAAATTCTTCAACAGAAAATATTATTGCAGGGAATGATGACACAATACGATATAAATTCCTTATCAACAGGTAAATTACATTCATTGCGCACGACTTGCCAATATTGTTAAGCCCGTAGTTTACAATAAACTTTTTATTCAAATCAACTTCATAATTTTTTATAGGGCCAAAATCCCTGATGGTTATTTTCATGAGTGTGTTTCCCTTCTTTCTTTGCAAGTCTACGTCACAATATATCACCATTAAAGCATTTTTGCATCAACGACTTGTAATTTAACTCCAGCAGGCCGAGGCTTTTTTTGAGTTGTGTTTTTTGTTCCTCTACGCGCTCGGTGAAGGAGGCGAATTTGTTTTGAAGAGTAACGGGCGGAAGCGGAAAACTCAATTTTCTCAGTTGCACGCCGGTCAAATGCGGAATTGTGGCGGTTCCTACTGTGTCACGAAATTGTGTCTTTTTTGCCCTAAAGTAAAAAGCGTACTGAAGGTAAAAAGAATTACATTTACTGGGATTGCATCTTACTCTGTGTATTGCTTTCTGGAAGAAGCATTTATTTATATTACCCTTCCATACCGCGCACCGACCAACTTCTCCGCCCTCACAAATCAACAAATCACCATATGATAAAGAATATTCGTTTTGATCCTTTAGATCAAAATCCATATAATTCAGTTTCTTTAAATCAAATTCAAACCATTTAACATTAAAATTTGCCAAATATGGAAAAGCATAAAGCCCAGTCTGCTTTTTTCCATCCAGCATTTTACCTAAACGTGAAGACGTTATATCAGATAATAGTGTTTTCTCCCACCCCATTGGGTTCGTTACCGGGTCGCCGAACATTTTGATAAACTGCGACCTGATGAGCAAGTCCAGTTTTTCTATCTGAGTTTTGCGTTTTTCGATGAGAGCGCTGGCGCGGTCAAGAACATCGGCGATTTTTTGTTGAATGGGCAGAGGTGGGAGGGGAATTTGGATATTTGAATACATAGATATCCAATATCTTTTATGCAATTCAGTATCAATCCTGACTCTTGACATGCAATAAAACAAATATCTGATACTGGCATCTTTGCGAGCTTTTAAAATTTTCATTGCGGATGATTTTACCTTAAATGGAAAATCGACATATTTTATGGCTGTTGTAAAATCATCGAATATTATTACTGGCAAGTTGTCTTTAAATATATTATATTCTTCATTTGTATATCCAAGGATAAAGCTTTGTCCGGCAGTTAGCACAGGGGTACAATACGCTTCACTATAATCTGTGTTTTGAACTATATATTTTGTGGGCTGCTCGTACACTATAACATCCCCCAGCCGCACCATCTCCCACTTACCCATCAATCTTGCCGCCTTTTAAATATTTTGCCATATCGCGGTCAAATTCGGATATATATTTCTTGTCCTGCAGAACGCGGAATGATTCATAAACGTTCTCGGCTATTTTTACAGCATCCTCATGAGAAACTTTCCCTTTGCCTTTAAGAACACGGCGGCGGTTGTTTGTCAAAAAGTTATCGGTTTCTTTCAGCCAATCCGCCATACTCATCAGCACTTCGTCCTCCGCCATAAGTTCAGCGTAGTCTATAAACATTGTAACAATGCGGTTAAGTCTTGATATTTCTCTTTCATTCAGGTAATTTTTTGCTATAGTTACATCACTTTTAATAATTTTGCCGTCCGGAGCGGCTTTCCATGTAGTCAAGCCCATTGTTGGGCTATCAATGTCCGCTCGCTCGGCTATAAGCTCGGCTGCGGTCTTGCCTGTTACGGCATAATGCAGTTTGTTTTGCGCAAACGAATAAAATTCTCGCGTAAGATTGCTGCTTTTATCATAATCGTAACTGCACTGCTCGAAAATATCCGCTATTTTTTGATACGCCCGCCGCTCACTTGCGCGTATTTCGCGTATGCGCTCAAGCAATTCATCAAAATAGTCGCGCCCGAACGCTCTGCCATTTTTAAGCATATCGTCGTTGAGTACAAAACCTTTTTGAATATATTCGCGCAAAGTCTTTGTAGACCATTGTCGAAATCTTGTCGCTTTTATTGAGTTCACTCGATATCCTACGGCAATTATCGCATCAAGGTTGTAAAATTCAATAATGCGTGTTACTTGGCGGGTACCCTCTTTTTGAACTATTTCCTTTTTGGAAACAGTTGCTTCATGTGCAAGTTCCCCTTCCTCGAAAATATTTTTAAGGTGTTTGGCAATAGCAGGAATTTGAACATCAAAAAGTTCAGCAATCACCTTTTGTGTAAGCCAGAATGTGTCATTCTCAAATCGGACGTTAATAGCAACATTTCCGTCATTGGTTTGATATAAGACAATAATGCTTTCATCACTGTTTTTCATCAATCAGCGCCTCCAACTCCGCGAGTCCTTCACGGATCTCCCTTTCCAGTTCATTTATTTCGGCAAGTATCTCGCGTGGGTGCGGGTAGTTCTCCTCCACATAGGAGCTCTGCTTGTATTTATTAATAGAAAGGTCGTAACCGTTGCTCACTATTTCGGCCTTTGGCACAAGAAAGCTCTGATCGGTTCGCACGCGGCTTTCCTCAGCGGCGAGGTTCTGGAAACGCGCTGTGATGTCGGGTATGTCGCTTTGTTCTGTCGGTGTGCGCTTGTCGTCGAGACTGTACCCGTCAGAGCGCATATCGTAAAACCAAACTTTGTCTGTGCCGCCCGCGCCCGTTTTTGTAAAAATAATGACGGCGGTGGATACGCCCGCGTATGGCTTGAATACGCCGCTTGGCATGGAGATGACCGCCTCCAGCCGATGATTTTCGACAATTTCCTTTCGGATATCCGCATGGGCTTTGCCCGACCCGAACAGAACGCCGTCCGGCACGATGGAGGCGCAGCGCCCGCCGTTTTTGAGCATACGGAGAAACAGCGCGAGGAACAGCAGTTCGGTCTTTTTGGTCTTGGTGACTTTTGTGAGATCGGTTGACACGATATCATGGTCAAGGCTGCCCTTGAATGGTGGATTTGTCAGGATTTTGGTGTATTTGCCCCTGTCTGCGTTCTGATCGGACAGGCTGTCCTTATAAACTATATGAGGGTTTTTTATCCCGTGCGTCATCATGTTCATCGCCCCGATGCGCAGCATAGTGCGGTCCATATCGTAGCCTGTGAACATGGCGTTATCGTAGTGCGCTTTTTTGCCCTTGTCGTAAAAAATATCATCCATGTATTTACCTTTGAGGTATTCGCCCGCCGCGACCAAAAAACCGCTCGTGCCGCAGGCGGGATCGCAGATGATGTCGTCCGGGCGCAGGTCAAGAAGCTCCACGATCATGCGGATGATGTGGCGCGGCGTTCTGAACTGGCCGTTAGTGCCCGCCGTAGTGAGCCGTGAGAGCATATACTCGTACAAATCGCCGCGCACATCTTTCCGATCCGGCGCTTTATCGACGAGGGCATAAAGCTCGTCAAGCGCCGTGATGATTTTTTCCAGAAGCTGAGGGGTGGGGATTTTGAAAATGGCGTCGTCCATGTACTTGGCGTATGCGCTGCCGTTGTCCGCGTGCAGCGTTTTGATGAACGGAAAAATCTCTCCCTGCATCGTCCTGTACATTGTATCGGCGGGTTTGTCCCGTAAAGATGACCATCTTAGATACTCTTTGCCGGTAAATATGCTTTTATATGGCAGGTCGAGCATAAGGCTGTCTTTTTTTCCGGTGTTGTCCATCTCGTCGAGATCGCGGATGAACATGAGGTATGTTATCTGTTCAATGACGTCGAGGGGGTTCGTGAGCCCTCCCGTCCAGAACATCTCCCATAACCGGTCAACTTTATTTTTCAATTCGCCCGTTATCATTTATCTATCTGCTCCTCAATTCCGCCGCTTTTTGTTTTTTGATGATTATGCTTCATTTGTGACTTCAAACTTAATTATAAATCAATAATACACTATAGTCATATACATAATCAGAACGAGGTCTTTCAAATGACAAAAAACGATGAAAATTCAATTCCGCCGTATACTTCCGCCATGAGTGCGTGGATTGAAACTTGACAACTCTAATAAAACACCAGATAATCCTATGTAACGCCCCATTCGGGCGCGCATGAGGATAGAAATGGAAAGGTCAGATTAACATGAACAAACCGCCTTATACCATAACGGAGAAAGCCGCCAGTTTCTTGGCGAAAATCGTTGAAGCCGCAACGCGGCTTGAATACGGCACGGGCTTCAAGCGTGATATAAGGCTGCACAGGGAAAACCGCGCGCGGACGGTTTATTCGTCGCTTGCCATTGAGGGCAACTCCCTCTCTCTTGCTGATGTGGCCGCTGTAATCGAAGGTAAAACAGTTGTCGGGAAACAGTCGGAAGTGCAAGAAGTAAAGAACGCATACGAAGCTTACGACAGGATTATGACGTTCAACCCATATTCTGTGGACGACTTCTTGAAAGCGCATAAACTGATGACAGACAGGCTTATCGTAGAGTCCGGCAAATTTCGAAGCGGCGACGCGGGAGTGTTCGACGGTGACAAAGTAGTTCACGTTGGGGCGCGGTCGCAGTTTGTTCCAAGCCTTATTGACGAATTATTTAATTGGGCGAAAGAATCGGACTTGCATCACCTATTGAAAAGCGCAATTCTGCATTACGAAATCGAGATAATTCACCCGTTCGAGGACGGCAACGGGCGAATGGGTAGGCTATGGCAGACGCTGCTTCTCGCAAAATGGAACGAGATTTTCGCTTGGATACCGATGGAATCAGTGCTGTACGAGAACAGGCCGCAATACTATCAGGCGATAGAGGACACAAGAAAAGTGAACGATTCAGGGGTGTTTATCGAATTTACGCTCTCCGCAGTTTTTGAAATTATTTCCGCACAAAGATATTTTATGAAAGAAGCATATAACGGTTTATAACGGGGGTGATAGTTTGGATTTTACACATATTAACGAGCTGAAAAATAAACTTAAATCGTTGCGTCCCTTGAATGAATCTGAGATAAAAAGGCTGCGCGAGGAATTCATGATAGAGAGTACTTATAACTCAAACGCCATTGAAGGTAATACTTTATCTCTCAAAGAAACGGCGCTTATATTGCAGCAGGGAGTGACAATAGACGGAAAGCATATCAGGGAACATCTGGAGGTCATTGGGCATAAAGACGCCTTTTACTGGATGCTTGAGCTCGCGGACGCAAAAACTCAGCTCACAGAACGAGTCATAAAAGAACTTCACTCGCTTGTCCTAATGAATGACGCAGCGAATAAGGGAACATATCGAACTGTTGAAGTTGCCATAGTTGGCGACAATCATAATCTAACGCCGCCTTATCTTATTCATGAACAGATGGAAGCGTTGTTAAGCGGATATGAAATCCTGAGACGAGATAAGCACATCATAGAGGCTGTTGCGGAGTTCCATTTGCGATTTGAAGGCATACATCCTTTCATTGACGGAAATGGAAGGACAGGACGCCTAATAATGAATCTCGAACTCATGAAGGAGAGTTTTCTGCCTGTGAACATCAAATTCACAGACCGTAATACATACTATGACTGTTTTGGTAGTTACTACAACAATAGTAGTGCATCGGAACCATTAACGCGCTTAATAATGGCTTATGAGGAAGAAGAGATACTGAGATATATCAAAAAGCTGTCTTAATAAGTGCTTGACGTCCTCCCCTCCCTAAAGTGAGGGGATTCCTGCAAAGACAACTGCAAAAACAGTTATCTTTCAGGTGGGTTCCTGCTTCTCAGGCGGACTTTGTTACGTCCATTCCTCCACATAAGCAGGCGACCGACAAGCGAAGCGCGTCGTGTCGATCGCTTAGTTTCTTCATCAGACCAGCACGGCTCGCCCAGCCGCTAATATATTCTTTGCCGCATTTAAATCGGCGTTTTCTTCATGCCCACACCTCACGCATACAAATTCTGACTGCGTCTTTCGGTTTTCTGCTGAGATGTTCCCGCACCTT
>WRHH01000035.1 GCA_009783355.1 Synergistaceae bacterium | reverse complement strand
TCGAGCGGCGGTTTATCTCCGGCAATCCTGTTACCCGGGCCTCGTCGATGAGGTCGTCAACTACTACCGGGTCGACGATGAACGCCCTCGCTTTGCCCCCTCCAGCTTCCGCGAAACGGGCGGCGAGCGGCGCGCCGAGGTTGCTGGCGTGGGAGCCGTGCATTGAGCTTGAAAGCTCTTCTATCATTTTCTCGTTTATCTCATAAGTCCCTCCCTTTATCGGGTGCAAAAGCCCACCCCTTCCGACGATTGCGCCGAATTCCTCCAGAGAGGCTCCTTTTTCCTTAAGTATTTTGCTTATCTCATTGAATCGAAATTCTTCCTGAGAGCTTATGTTTTCAAACGTACTTATAATGTCCGTGTCGTAACGCTGGGTTTCGCTCCAAATTTCTTTATCGCCGTCATACACCGCGATCTTAGTGCTCGTGGAACCCGGGTTGATTATAAACAGTTTCATCATTCTCTCTCCTTGCTTGATTTTTTATTTTTGAAGTATGTATGTTCTTAAGGGCGGAAATCCGTTGAAATAAACCGAACAGTAAGTCGATGTATAAGAACCGGCGGAGAAGAAATATATCCTGTCACCTTCCTCGATTGCCTCCGGCAACATATAAGGTACTTTTTCGTACATCACGTCGACGCTGTCGCATGTCGGTCCCGCGATCGTGTAGGGGAGCATTTTGCCCGTGCGTTCGGAGTATATCGGATAGCGTATGCATTCGTCGAGCGTCTCTATCATTCCGCCGAATTTGCCGACGTCGAGGTACATCCACGACCTTCCTCCGCCAACTTCTTTCTGCGAAATCTGCACGACTTCCGCCGCCAATATTCCGGAATCTCCGGTCATATACCGGCCGGGTTCCACTATTGTCTGAGGGATATCATTTCCGAACACTTCAGCCATGTATTCCATTATCTCCGCGCCGTAAGCGACGGTTTCCGGGATGGGGTGGTTATATCTCACGGGGAATCCTCCCCCGATGTTCACCAAGTCAAGCTTTATCCCGCGCTCGTAAGCGCCGTCGAAAACGCTTTTCGTGTCCCATAAAGCTTCTCGCCACTGAGATATATAATACTGCTGTGAACCGACATGGAATGACACACCGCGGGGTTTCAGCCCAAGTTGGTGAGCTAAAGTCAATACTTCGAGCGCCATATCCGGGTAGCAGCCGAATTTTCTGGATAACGGCCATGAAGCCCCTATTCCCTCGGAAAGTATCCTGCAAAAAACCTGAGAGCCGGGCGCGTTCTCAGCTATCTTTCGCGCGTCGCTCTCGCAGTCGGTCACGAATAATCTGACGCCTTTTGAATATGCGTACGCTATATCGCTTGCTTTTTTTATGGTGTTTCCAAGGCTGATGCGCGAAGGGTCAATTCCCAACCCGAGCACCAGATCAATTTCATAGATAGTAGCCACATCGAAGTAACTGCCTTTTTCGGCGAGAAGTTTGAGAACTTCTACTTCCGGGTTTGCCTTGACTGCATAATAAACGTCAGATTGCGGCAGGGCGTTACGCAGATCATCATATTTTCTAGCGACTATATCGAGGTCTATCATAATGAATGGAGTTTGTTTACCCATTCCGAACTTTTTAAATTTGTCGAATTCTTCAAACGACATATAATTCTCCATCTCAAATTCGTATTCTGAAATCATTGCTGTACTTCCACCTCATTTTTATCAATTTAATTATAAAGCGCACAAATTATAGACGAAAAAAATCCATTTTGCGACATATTTTTATCCTATCTTTTGTATGTAATATTGCCTCCGCAAATCGTCATTGATACACGTATATCCTTTATTTTTTCCGGCGCCATTGAAAATATATCGTCTTCTAGGATAACAAAATCGGCTAATTTTCCTTCAACTATTTCTCCCCGTATGCTCTCCTCGTTTGCGTGCCATGCGGAAGCCCAAGTGTACATATTTATAGCGCTAGCGATAGATAAACGCTCTTTCTCTCCCCATCCTCTATAAGGGTGGCGGTTTTCATCCTGTCGAGTTACAGCGGCATGAATGCCAAGAAGCGGTGAAACGCTCTCTACCGGAGCATCCGAACCTGCCGAAATAATTATCCCTTTATCTATCATTGTCTTCCATCTATAACTGCAAGAAGCTTTGTTATATCCAAGTCTTCTTATGGCCATTTCTCTGTCTGACGGGACAAAACAAGGTTGAATTGCCGCTCCCATTCCAAGCCGTTTTAGTCTTATGAGTTGAAAGTCATCCGCTATTTGGCAGTGAACTATGATATGACGCAACGAGTTCACCCTTAACTTTTTTGCTCTTTCCACTGAGTCAAGGCACATGTCAAGGGCGGCGTCTCCTATCGCATGCATAGCTACTTGCATCCCTGAAGAGTGCGCTAACCATACAAATTCATCAAGATCTTCCTGACTATGAATGGGAATCCCCTTGCTTCCCGGCTCATCCGCGTATTCTTCGCGCAGTAAAGCAGTTCTGCCTCCTAGCGAACCATCGCATAGAATTTTTAAAGGCCCTATTTTATATTTTTTACTTCCCATGCCAGTCCTCCAACCTTTCCCGAGGAATTCGCGCAACTGTTGATGAGTCCTTAGCAGGAATTGCTGCCTTACTCTGAAAGGCATTTTACCGTCACATTCAGCTTTTGAATAAAAGCATATTGCTCTCTCGTAATCATCATTTAACTCCGAAAGGTCATCGGAGTTTATTGTTGTCAAACCAAATGAGGCGGCTATTTTACCGTACTTATGAAGCAGACGGTAAAGATCGTCGTTATCTAAAGAAGGGATGCTATTCCATACAAGCTCTAAAGCGGCTTCTCGAATTATTCCATTGGGATGACCGTCCGCGCCTAAATCAATAATACCTCCTGATATGACAGTATCGCGGTTTATCCCCAGTTTATTAAGAGCCGCCGTGTTAATAACTCCTACATGACCGCATACACGCGATAAAACAGTTGGAACGTTAGGGACTATATTATCAATGTCGTATCTTGTAGGCATTTTTTGAGAACCGGATTCAAAAAGTTCCTGATTCCATCCTCGGCCTTCTATCCAGGAATTTTCCGTAAAGTCGGCATAGTTTAAGTTGCTGACGAACTTAATTAATTTTTTACGAACATCGTTGATGGACTTTGAACCCTTTAAGTCCAGTTTATCCGAGTTTGACGCCCACGCCAGAAAATGCAAGTGAGAGTCGCACAATCCGGGAATGACAGTTCTGCCATCAAGATTAATCTTACTATATCCATTGTTAGCAAGTAAATCTGCATCAATTGAGTTCCCGACGAAAGATATTCTTTCACCTTCAATCAATATTGCCTCTTTATATCCAAATGGGGTATAAACTTTTCCTCCGATGAAAGCAAGTTTACTATGTGCTCTATCCATAAAAAATCTCCTAAATAAAATTAAAGTGAGTTAAGGCCAACGAATTTAATCAACCATGGAAATGATGAGCGTATCGGCGCGTAATTCAGAGAAAAGACCATAAATGAGCCCATTCCTAAAACATATGGCAATACGCTAAGAAAATGTTTATGAGTTGAAGCCCTTGCCACGCTGCCGAGAGCAAGTATGCAACATAATCCGCCTGTAACGAAATAAATTGAGCGATTAACATCAAGACCTTGAGTGTATAGCACACACCTGAGTATACACCATACCGACCATGAGACCATTACGTAAATCAAGCATATTGTAAAAACAATTTCTATTAACAAAGCAATTGTTTTTATAAAATACTGGTTTACCTTTCCGTTATCTCTCTCAACTTTCACTATTTCATCCAACATATCATAGAATTTGTCAAAGAAAGGTACTGCGTATCTTGAAACTGTATCTGACAATACCCATGCCCAAATTGCATTCCAGGAAATAAATTTCAAAAATTCAAGGTTCAAAGCAGATCCTCCTTGAGAGAATTTTCAAAGCACACACTTGGATGTTTGCTACATTTCGGCCAACGGTTTAACGTAGGCAGGGGCTGAATCCCATGGAAACAGTATCCATGTATCCTGCGACACTTGCGTTATGCAATCGTCCACCCAAACACGGCCTTCAGGCTTCGCATATACTGTAGCAAAATAGGAATATGGCAGCATTTTACGAGCAATTTGCGCTGTCATTCCCGTATCAACCAGATCATCAATTATTAACCAATTTTCTGAATTTTCACCAACTTCAAGTGCTTTTAGGATAGCTGCTTCTCCCTGAGTTTTGACTGTGTAACTAGATATGCAGACAGTATCCACCAGGCGAATATTCAGCTCTCTTGCGACAATAGCGGCAGGGACTAATCCGCCTCTTGCTATCCCCACTATTTTTTCCCAGGAACGTTTCCCTAAAAGTCTTGCTGATAATGTTTTACAATCGTTTTGCAACATTTCCCAGGATATTGTAAATGTTTTATGATATCTATCTTCAGTTCCCATGAAAAAAAACTCCTCCAAGTAATACAATTTTTAGGTCGATTGACTTTAATTTTATGAAACAATAATGAGAGGATAACATAAAAAATGCTATAATGGCAAATAATATTTTCTCCTTTAAGTGAGGATTAAGAAAGGGGTTTTGCGGTGTGCGAAAAATATTTGGATTAGTTTTGGTATTCGTCGCTTGTTTTGGATTCATTGCTGTCGATTCTGCTTTTGCTGAAAAGATTCCAATTGAAGAAATCAATCCAGGTTTTATTTATATAGGGCCTCCGGGTGATGGAGGATGGACTTACATGCAGGAGAAAGGGCGGCAGGATATGGAGAAGAATTTCCCGGGCCTCAAGTCGTTTATCATCGAGTCTGTTCCTGAAGGCCCGGAGTCTGTTACTGCAATGGAGCGCTTAATAAGAAGCAACAAGTCAAAATTGGTTTTTGCCTGCAGCTTTGGTTATATGGATTACGTGCTTGAAGTTGCGGAAAAGTATCCGGATGTTACTTTTATTCACATTTCAGGTTATAAAAGAACTGAAAATGTTGGAAACATGTTTGGGCGCATGTATCAGCCGAGGTACTTGTCAGGACTTGTCGCTGGAAAGACAAGCGCAAGCGGTAAAATAGGATACGTGGCGGCTTATCCTTTGCCGGAAGTTATCCGAATGATAAATGCTTTTACATTGGGAGTACGCGCCGTAAATCCAGATGCTACTGTAAACGTCGTATGGTTGTTTTCCTGGTTTGACCCGGGGAAAGAAAAAGAAGCAGCAAAAGCTCTTATAGATTCAGGGTGCGACCTGCTTGCCATGCACGCTGATACGGGAGCTGTAGCTCAGACCTGCGAGGAAGAAGGCGTGTTTGTTATTGGTTATAACAATGACATGAAGTCTTTTGCTCCTAAAATGCACCTCACGGCGCCAATATGGGACTGGGGAAGCATGTTTTCTCTCATAGTAAATCAGGTCAACGAAGGCGTTTGGAAATCTGACGCGATATGGTGGGGGCTCAAGGAAGGCGCGGTTGCTCTTGCGCCGTTCGGGCCTGCCGTAGCGGAAGATGCAAAGAATTTGGTTGCGGAGAAAATGTCAGCCATTATTGACGGTAAATGGGATGTTTTTACAGGCCCAATAGCAAATCAGGCTGGAGAGCTGAAAGTACCGGAAGGCAAGGCAATGACGGATGAAGAAATATGGAACATGAATTGGTTTGTTGAGGGAGTAAAAGGAGATATTCCTAAATAAATGAGCAAAATAGACGTGTCGAAAATAACGCCTGGTTCAGATGATACTGCGCTGGGCGTTGGAAAATTTCCTCCGGATGTCCTTCTGCGTGAAATTCTTGCATACAGAGGAGCTAATCGCCGTGATGTTTTAATTGGCCCTGGAATTGGAGAAGATGCGGCTTTAGTAAAATTTAACGATCAAAAAGACGATATATTTCCGTTGCTTGTTATTTCTTCAGATCCTATTGTCGGTGCAAGCGAAGGCGCGGGCAGGTTATTGGTGCATATAAACGCCAATGACATAGCGTGTAAAGGAGGAGAACCGCTCTGGTTTATCGTCACATTAATTGTTCCGGTTAAAGACGGACTTGAATGCGCCAAAAGAATAATGAAGGAAATTGATGAATCTTGTAAAGAGCTAGATATAGCAGTTATTGGAGGACACACAGAGGTTACCGATCGTTACTCGCAGCCTGTTATTGTAGGTACTATGATCGGCAAAACGGACTATTGTATGGATTCTTCCAATATCCATGACGGAGACGCTGTTTTTATGACCCGGCACGCGGGGTTGGAAGGGATGTCTATAATAGCCGCAGATCGCCCTGATCTTCTTAACGATTTTGAAAAAAGCGAGCTTGAAGAGGTCAGGTCATGGAGCAAAGAATTGTCGGTAATTCAGGCTTCACGCGCTCTCAGGGATATTGCCCGGGTAATGCATGATCCAACGGAGGGGGGAGTCATCGGAGGGATATACGAACTCGAAAGAATGAGTGGATTTCATTTAAAGATAGATGTCTCAAAAATTCCTGTTTCTCCATTAACTCGTAAAGCTGCTCTTTCAATTGGGTTTTCGCCGCTTCACTTAATATCCTCCGGGGTTTTGTTGGCTATCATACCAGAGGATAAAATAGATGAAGCGCTCGCAAAACTTAAAGAACACAGCATAGAATCCGCTATAATCGGGAGAGTAAAAAAGGATAATATTATGGATGATTCTTCCATAATTATGGATACGCATGAAGAATTATGGAGTATACTGAAGAAAGAGTGTAAATAAATACATTGAGATTTACAAAAAGTCTGTATTTTTAAATAGTTCTTGTAAGGAGTGTTGGGGGAGTACAATGGCTTTTGATGGGAAAAAAATATATAACGTTAAGAATTGGTTATTGCCTTTTTCTGCTTTATTCATAATTTTAGCGTATCTTTCTTATGTTACGATGTCCTCTTTGCTTCAGCCTATATCATGGGCTGTATTATTGGCATTTCTTTCATATCCGATATATATTTTTCTATATAAAAGGTTATTTAATGGAAATTGCCCCAGCGTTTGCGCTTTAATTATGACGGTAATTGTTATATTTGTAATTATTGCTCCTGCAATTATAGCAGGCTCAATAATGGCAAGAGAGGCTGTTGATTATTACACCGAGTATCAACCATTGCTGAAAGATCAATCTAAAACTATTGGCGAGATAGTATCGCCGGTACTTAAAGAAAAAATTGATCTTATTCTTGATGGTTATCCAACATTGAAGAAAATATATATAGATTCCGGTTTGCCGGAAATATTGCAAGATATACTAAAGAACATTAGTTTATATAGTTTTCAGATAGCGAGAGGTTTTTTAGGAAATACTCTCGGACTGATTTATAGCCTCCTTATTATATTTATTTCATACTTTTTCCTTTTGAGAGACGGACACATAATTTTAAATTACATAAAAGATATTGTCCCGCTTGCGGAAGATGAGCAGATGAAATTTATGGTTCGCGGAAAAGATACATTGAGAGGGGTAGTTTATGGCATAACTCTTACAGCGGTAGTGCAGGGAATTCTCGGAGCTGTAGGCTGGTGGCTAGTGGATTTGCCTGCTCCTTTGTTGTTTGGCGCTTTGATGGCATTCATGGCGCTTATTCCTTTAATTGGAACCCCTTCCGTATGGCTGCCGGGCACAGTTTATCTTCTTATGATCAATGAATATCAGAACGCGTTAATCCTTTTTCTTTGGGGAATTTTCGCGGTAAGCATGATAGATAATTTCATGCGTCCTAAATTTACGTCCGATAAGGCAAATATAAGTACTTTTCTTGTTTTTATAGGCGCCTTTGGCGGGCTTATGGTTTGGGGTTTTCTTGGGCTGTTCGTTGGTCCTCTTATTCTAAGCCTATCAGTATTTTTCCTGGATAGTTACCGTGAAATATGGAAATTATCTTTAAAATCTGAAATTGGTAATGGAAGAAAGGGCTTGTCTTAATCCAAATGAATTCATATAATACTTAATTGATACCAATTTGTCGATGAAACAGATGCTTCGTGTGTAAATATATGCTTTGCTCCTCCAAATTCGCCGGGGCTGTAACAAAAGCTGGCGGCAGAATGCCGCCCTACAATATATAGTGTTCATGACGCAACTTGACCACTATATATTGTGGTTTGATTTATAGTTTAATTACTTTTGTTACAGCCCCATAACGTGGAGCTTTTGTTTCGTGTTCAATTTTGTATGAGTTTATTAACTAAATTTTGGGGGGTAGAACGAATGAAATACTTGTTGTTGCTGTTGGTTGTATTGTCTGGAGCTTTAGCTTTGTTCTATGCATGGATGGAGTATCGCAAGATCAATGGATTCAAAGTCGGCAATCAGAAAATAGTTGAGATTTCGTCAATTATTAACAAAGGGGCCATGGCGTTTCTTAAGAAAGAGTATATATGGCTTATCCCGTTCGTATTAATAGTTTCTATCCTGTTGACAGCAATACTTAGTTTTGCTTCGGGAGTATCGTTCCTAATTGGAGCTCTATGCAGTGGTTTGACCGGCTTTGTAGGAATGTACGTCGCTACAAACGCAAATGGAAAAACAGCATTTGCAGCTTCACTGCCTTCGGGGGCAAGCGAAGCGCTGAAAATGGCTTTCAGCGGCGGCAGTATCATGGGCATGATCGTTGTTGGCGTAGGTGTAATTGGTATTTCTTTTTGCTTCCTCTTCTGGTCTCCTGAAACTATAACTAGTTTCGGTATGGGCGCAAGCAGCATTGCGCTTTTTGCGCGCGTTGGCGGAGGTATTTTCACTAAGGCAGCCGATGTGGGAGCTGACCTTGTGGGTAAAGTTGAAGCGGGAATTCCTGAAGATGATCCTCGAAATCCAGCCGTTATTGCTGACAATGTCGGTGATAATGTTGGCGATATAGCGGGAATGGGAGCGGATCTCTTTGAGTCCTATGTAAATTCAATTATTGCAGCTATGGCTATTGGGGCAGCTACGACAGGCGTTGTGGAGTCGACTTTCCCGCTTATCCTTGCAGGATTTGGAATATTTGCGTCAATCTTTGGCTGTATTCTGGTATGTTATTCCGAAAAATTGCCAAAGATAGTGCTTGGAATAGCGAATAAAATCCCGAAAATTGGACATTGGCTCGAGCAAATACAAGGCGGCAAAAATCCTGCGCTTTCATTAAGAATTGGAACATTTGGCGCTGGAATAACTATGATCATTGGATCTTTCATTCTTAGTCTCCTTTTCTTTGGGCTTGATTGCTTCCAGGTTTTCCTTTCCGTGGTGTCAGGCGTTTTAGTTGGCGTACTTATTGGTTTTGTCACAGAATACTATACATCAAGCGATTATAAACCTGTCAAAGAAATAGCTCTGTCATCAGAAACCGGCCCTGCTACAGTCATCCTCTCAGGAGTTGGAATTGGCATGTTATCTACCGGGATTCCGGTTATAATGATAGTTTTAGCAACTCTTGCCAGCTTTTGGCTGTATGGTGTGTACGGTGTGGCGTGCGCGGCGGTTGGTATGCTTTCCATTACCGGTATAGCTCTTAGCGTCGACGCTTACGGCCCGATTGCGGATAACGCCGGCGGAATTGCCCAAATGAGTCAATTAGAACCAGAGGTTCGTAAAATAACTGATAAACTTGATTCAATAGGAAATACGACCGCTGCAATGGGAAAAGGACTTGCAATCGGCTCTGCGGCGTTGACCGCACTTTCTTTATTTGTCGCTTATTCCTATGCAGCGCAGATTGATACAATAGACCTCATTGACGCGAAGGTTATGGGATCGTTATTACTTGGCGGCATGTTGCCGTTTATTTTCTGCGCGCTTTCAATTAAAGCAGTTGGACGCGCAGCGGAGAAAATGATAGACGAGGTTCGCCGACAGTTCCGCGAAATTGCCGGAATAATGGAGAATACAGCTGAGCCTGAATATGAGAAATGCGTGGAAATTTCAACTCAAGCCGCGCTACATGAGATGATCCTCCCCGGTGTGATAGCGCTAGTATCCCCAATAGCGGTGGGATTCATCCTTGGAAAAGCAGCGCTTGGAGGACTGCTCGGAGGGGCGATAGTTTCCGGAGTTATGCTGGCTTTATTCATGGCAAATGCCGGCGGTGCATGGGATAACGCGAAGAAATATATTGAGGAAGGTCACCATGGCGGCAAGAAAACGCCTCAACATGCAGCCGCCGTTGTTGGAGACACCGTGGGAGATCCATTTAAAGATACCGCAGGTCCAAGCCTTAACATTCTCATAAAGCTTATGACTGTAATAGCGCTTGTCATAGCGCCGCTCATAGTTTAGGTAAATGGAAAATTGAAAGACAGGGAATTAGGGATTAGAAAAGACAAGGACAAAAGACTGGATGTTTGGGCAACGTATAAGGTTTTACGTGTAGGGGCGGCTTGTAGCCGCACGCGCTGAATACTTTGATTTGCCGGAAATTATATACGTAGGGGACGCGCCCATGGGCGTCCCGCGCCAGTAACTTTAAACAGCTATAAATGTTGACCGTGCGGGCGGCATTCTGCCGTCCGCTTTTTTTAGAGCTTATTTTCAGAATGTTTTCAAGAGGTATCGAAATGCAAAATGATTTGATTTCTGTTATTAAGGATAAATTGGACATTGTTGAAGTAATATCCGACCGAGTGAAACTTAGAAAAGCGGGGAACAGATGGGTTGGCCTTTGCCCGTTTCACAGCGAAAAGACGCCGTCGTTCAGCGTTTCACAGAGTCAGCAATTCTTTCACTGTTTTGGCTGCGGAAAAGGCGGGGATATTTTTACATTCGTTATGCAATCTGAAGGATTGAGCTTTAGCGAAGCGTTGGAATTATTGGCGAGCCGCGCGGGTGTGGAAATTGTAAATGAAAAACTGAGAGATAAAAAGAATGTCCGTACCGTAAGCGAAACGTTGGAAACTGCCAACTCATTCTTCAGGCGCGGTTTAAACTCTGACGAAGGGAATGTCGCGAGAGCATATCTGGATAGAAGAAATCTTTTACACAACGCTGCCGAGCGCTTTGAGCTCGGATGGAGTTACCCGACGTGGGATGCTCTTATGCGGTATTTCAGAGAAACGAAAATATCCGATAATGAAGCCTTAGAGTCAGGTTTGGTCATTGAAAGCCCAAAAGGGCTTTATGACCGGTTTAGAGGTAGAATAACGTTCCCAATAAGGGACGTAACTGGAAGGCTCATTGCATTTGGCGGGCGATTGATAGACGGGGACGGAGCTAAATATGTCAATAGCCCGGAAGGCGCGGTTTACAGTAAAAGAAAGAATTTATATTTGCTGAATACAGCTAAAACTGCTATTAAGCGGAGCAAAAGGGCTATTATTGTCGAAGGCTATATTGACGCCATCAGGATGCACATGTGCGGATATCCTGAGACAGTCGGGACGCTTGGGACTGCGCTGACGGAAGAACAGACGTCATTGATAAAAAGATTCTGTGATAGATGCTATCTTTGCTATGATTCGGACGATGCAGGCAGGGAAGCTTCTTTAAGAGCCTCGCGTATAATTACCGATGCGGGACTTGAAGCTTATATAGTATCCCTTCCTCGCGGAAAAGACCCGGACGCGCTGTTGTCAGAAGGAGATAGAGGCGTCGCTGATTTTGACAACGCGCTTAATGAATCTCTTCCGTTTGTTTTATACATTTTAGAAAGATCAAGAATCCTTATTGAAAACCCGCAAGCGCGTAAAAGTGGAGAAGAACTTCTGTTAAATGAGATTTCTGGACTAGAGGACACGGATATCGCCAAATACGCCAATAAATTAGCCGGTGCTTTGGATCTGTCAGTTCCACAATTCTGGCAGGTACTTAACAAGAGTCGTCGGGCAAATCAAAACAACCAGAAATCAAAAGAACGTGAAATAATTCACGGGAAAAATAAACGCGAAACATCAATAGTGCCTATTGAAGCAGCATTATGCGCTTTATTATGGCGCGACGAGGAGAAAAGGGTCAATAATCGCGCGCTTGACCTGTTAAATTTGGTTTCAAACCCGGTTATAAAGCAGATTATTTTTGCTGTATTGAATAATTCGCCTTCCGAATTGGAAAGAAGATGGCATTCTACTGGAGAAGAATTACCGCTTCAGATTATTGCAAGCGGGGTAAAATTCTGTGAAGAATTGCAAGAAGAGGACAAATGGACTATTGTTTGCGAAGAACTGAATCGTATAATGCTAAAAGAGCGATATACGGAACTGCGTTCAAAAATGCGCCTTGGAAGTGCTACTGAGGATGAAATATCGGAAATGAATAAGCTTGCAAACAAACTAAAAGGAAAGAGGTAGTGTTTTTGCTTCAGTATTACGATGAAAGGGCTGCCGTGGCTGATTATATGTGCAGATTATATGAGCGAGGCTACACGACCAGTTTGGGAGGCAATATAAGCTTTCGGATCGGAGAACATGTATTGATAACTCCTGCAAAAGTTGATAAAGGCAGGCTAACTCCGGAACTTGTCGGCATTATCACAATTCACGGAGACACATTAACCCCTCATATTGAACTTAGTATAGAGACGGAGATGCATCTTCGCATACTTCAAAGCAGAACCGATATTTCAGCGATTATCCATGCGCATCCAACTTTTTCTACGTTTTTTACCGCGTTGAATGTTGGTATTAACACAAAACTGACTGCAGAAGCTTACTCAGTACTGGGAACTCCTGTAAAAGCAACATACGCGCTTATGGGAACAAAACAGCTTGCGTATTCGGTTGGCGAAGCAGCTTTAAAATCAAATATAGTCTTAATGGAAAATCATGGAGTTCTAACCGTAGGAAAAAGTTTATTGGAGGCTTTTAATAGGATAGAAGTTCTTGAGAGCACGGCAAAAATGAATTTGATTATGATGTGCATAAAAGATTCAAACTATATTACCCCCCTTTCATCTCAAAGTTTGGAAGAAATAAAGAGAATATTTTAAAATACACGTAATATCATAAATAATCACAAAAACACACAAAATAAACATAAATTAATGATTAAATAAATAGAAATGTAAAAGTTAACAAAATGTGACTTATGAATATTTCATATTTTGTTGATATTTTATTGTTTACCTAGTAAAATAATGTAGTTGGAGTTTATACATAAATAATGAATTGTTTGTTTTCGATTCATTGTTGTTTTAGTGATTCTGCAGCTCGTTTTTGTACGATAGCTTTATTCATATTAATTCGAAAGGGGTTAGTTAATTAATGAGACGCATTAAGAATTTTAGTCTTTTGGCCGGCTTGGCAGTGTTCTCTCTTCTTTTAATAGGCGCGAATGCGCCAATTGCGGAGGGTGTTCCAGTCATGCCCGGAGTTCATACCCATGAACAGAGCGATGGCGGGATTGTCAGTTATCAGGTTATTGGCGACGAATACTTGAGCTTTATGATTGACAGCAATGGAAAGCTGGTGGCTTTTGGCGACGACGGCGACCTTTATTATGCTGATTGGGTCAATAAGGGAGATTTCTTTGGGAACGCAGATAAGCTTGAAGCGCTTGGGGTGTCTTCCGGGAGAATAATCAATGGATTTACTGTCCCGACAGGCATAAAACCGGAAGGAGATTACGACGGCGTTCCCGAAATCCCCGAAAGCGACATGCAGCCGCTATCGGCGCAAATACCGGAATTTCTTTTGCAATATGCGGGAGAAAAGATAGCGGAACGCGACGCTTTCTGGAGCGCGCATAACAGCGCGAAATCAGCTCAGGGCATGAATATCATGTCTATGGAAGCTCCGGGAGATCGTAATCTTCTCGTCATCTACGTCAGGTTCGAAAATGAAAGCAACCTGCCGGAATTAGCGGGCAAAGAGCTTACGATCGAGCAGATTTCTGATCGTATTTTCAAAGACGAGGAGGGCTCTGTCGCTCACTACTACAAGTCTGTAACAAATGGCGCGGTGAAATTTTCCCCCGCTCAGGAGTCGTACGGCGCAGCAAACGACGGAATAATTGTTGTTACAGTCTCAGGTGATCATAAGAATTGGAGAAAATATTCTAATAGTATTGAACTTATCAAAACAGATGTCGTAAAACCTGCGTTGGAAAAAGCGGGTCCATTCATTAATATTAGTACTTATGATAAAGGTTTGGGCTACTTGGATCCCCAAGATCTCTCAATTTTATTCATAGTTCACGGGTTCGAATTCACTGCGCGAGAAATAGCGGGAGGCGAAGACACCATACCTGCGATTAGTTCGCACACCAACGTATCCAGCGGAAATGCTCTGCTATTGAATGGGGTCGAGGTCAGAAGTTACAGCGCTTCGGGCGCTTTCCACGGTATATTGACTGTGGTTCCGTTTACAGCAGGCGCTCCCGCGCACGAACTTGGGCACGATTCGTTGGGTTTCGTGGATTTGTATACCTTTTATACTAACGTGACGAGGGGAATTGCGGACGCGTGGTCGTTGATGGGGTTAGGCTGCTGGGGCTTCCAGATAGGTTCGCAGCCCGGCTCAACGCCTTCAGCGCTGGATGCGTATAATATATCCAAATATTTACCTCAAGCTGCGACGGTAACAGACACAATGACGAACGTTACTCTGACTAATCCCAACCAGTATATAAAGCTGCAAACTCAGGATGAAAATCAGTATTTCCTGTTGCAACCAAGAGGCAACGTCGGATACGACCGCGGAATTGCATTCGTGAATCAGAATAATGCTTATAGCATTCCATGGGAATCTCCATATGGTGGCCTAATGATATACCATATCGACGAGAGCAAGAAACCGGGCGAAGAAAATAACGACTGGACAACGCGCCCATTCCTGAAAATCATGGAAGCTCACGGCGGCGCCAGGCATATGAATAGTAGCTACAACGACAAGGTTAGGGCAAGCGTAGATGATCTTTTCTTCACCGGCGGGAAAGTTGCATTTAACGATTTAAGCGACCCAAGCAGCCAGCTGTACGGAACCGGAAGCGCTCAAAGCGTTCCTTCCGGCGGTTTGTCAGTTACAGTGACAAATCTGAATGTTGATTCAACTGCAGGCAATGTGGCCGTGACGTTTAATGTTACTCCTGCGCTGTATGTCACGATTGACGCTCAACCGTTGGATGCAGCTGTAACAGAGGGCAGCATCACAGGCAGTCTGTCGGTAGGCGCAAGCGCAAATCGTGGCGCGGCGCTTAGTTACCAATGGTATTCAAACACGACGGCCAGCAATACGGGCGGCACATCAATAGCCGGAGCAACGAGCGCGAGCTTCGCAATTCCGACAACGCTTACGGCTTCAGGTAGTCCATACTACTATTACTGCGTGGTCAGCGGCACATCGGCGCCGGATACAAAATCAGCGAGCTCAAGCGTGGCTACGGTTACGGTAGCTCCCGCGCCGGTACCTCCTACAATAACGACGGCGTCGCTGCCTGGAGGAATAGTTGGAGTAGCGTACAGCGCGACGCTTGCCGCAACGGGAGACGCGACGATAACATGGGAAATAGTAGGCAGCCTGCCCGGCGGACTGAGCCTGAACGGTGCGACGGGAGAAATAAGCGGGACGCCGACGGCTGATAATACGTTCAACTTCTCGGTGAAGGCGACGAACGGCGCCGGAGATGACACGAAGGCGCTGAGCATAGTGATAGTTCCCGCACCGGTAGCGCCTACAATAACGACGGCGTCGCTGCCTGGAGGAATAGTTGGAGTAGCGTACAGCGCGACGCTAGCCGCGACGGGAGACGTGCCGATAACATGGGAAATAGTAGGCAGCCTTCCCGGCGGACTGAGCCTGAACGGTTCGACGGGAGTGATAAGCGGAACGCCGACGGCGGCGAACACATTCAACTTCTCAGTGAAGGCGACGAACGGCGCCGGAGATGACACGAAGGCGCTGAGCATAGTGATAGTTCCCGCACCGGTAGCGCCTACAATAACGACGGCGTCGCTGCCTGGAGGAATAGTTGGAGTAGCGTAC
>WRHH01000034.1 GCA_009783355.1 Synergistaceae bacterium | reverse complement strand
TTTGTTCCTTGTCGAATATCTATTTTCATGCTATACTGCTTATATGGTACATCAACGTTGGACGCATTCGAATACATCAGTTTTTAATATTGGCTATCACCTTATCTGGTGTCCGAAATATAGGCGCAAGGTACTTATTGGTAGTGTCGAGGCAAGGTTTAAGGAGCTTTTGTTTGAAAAGGCTGCTGAAATTAATGTCCAAATTGCTCAATTGGAAGTTATGCCAGACCACGTTCACCTCTTTGTAAAAACAAGGCCTACAAACGCTCCACACTATATAGTTCAGCAATTTAAGGGCTATACTTCAAGGATATTGCGTAAGGAGTTTCCTATTCTTCTCAGAATGCCTTCTCTTTGGACACGTTCGTACTACTGTGAATCTGTTGGACATATATCAGAAAAGACTGTTCTGAAATACATCGAAGAACAAAAGAATAAATGATAACCTACAATTTTAAGCTCTATAGCGCAAAGAAAAATAAACACCTGAACAAAAAGATCAACCTTGCAGGAGCGATATACAATCATCTCATAGCGCTGCATCGCCGGTACTATCGAATGTTTAATAAAGGAATCTCTGTCACTCGAATACAGCTGCATATAACAAAGCTGAAAAAGACGAAGCGATACGCCTTCTGGAATAATCTGGGTTCACAAGCTATACAGGACATCGCTCAAAGGATCGACAGAGCATATAAACTATTTTTTAACAACATAAAACGTGGAGTCAGAACGTCCCCTCCGAGTTTTAAGAAATTGAGAAGATACCATTCCTTCACCTTAAAACAAGCAGGATATAAAATTCTTGAAGGAAATGGCATTGTAATAATGGGACGAAAATATAAATACTTCAAATCCCGCGAGATCAATGGGAAAGTAAAAGTACTCACAATCAAGCGTGATATGCTGGGCGACTTATGGATCTACATCGTCACGGAAGAGGAAGTACAACCAAAAGAGGCAAGATCAGGTAAAAGCGTCGGCCTCGACTTTGGATTGAAAACGTTCCTCACCACGTCAGACGGAGAAAAGATAGAATCGCCAATGTTCATGCGCGAAGCATCGGTAAAAATCAAGAGGCAGTCACGTAGACTCAGCAAGAAAAAACGCGGAAGTAAGAATAGAAAGAAAGCGCGTCTAAATCTAGCGCGAACGCATCGAAAGATAGCCAACCAGAGAAAGGATTTCCACTTTAAACTGGCGCTTGACCTGACACGCCGCTATGTATCCATTTTTGTTGAAGACTTGAATATGAAAGCAATGCAGCGACTATGGGGGCGAAAAATATCTGATCTTGGACATGCGCAGTTTTTGAATACCCTAAACTGGCAAATGTACAAAAACGGTTGTCAAGGAACAAAAATCAACAGGTTCTATCCGTCAAGCAAAACATGTTCAGCATGTAGTCATATATTGGCGGAACTGCCGTTGTCAGTCCGAGCATGGACATGTCCAGAATGCGGGGCGATACACGACAGAGATATAAACGCAGCTATAAATATTCAAAGAGTTGGGGCATCGACTCTTAAGGGAGAAGATGTAAGACCGGATTCGTCCGGCTGTCTTTGTTGATCTTAGAATCCCACGGCTTTAGTCGTGGGAGTGTGTCAAGATAATATTACCGAACGAACATTCGGAGGGTATGTCTCCATTTACGATTTCAAGCGCGCTGTGGATGATGGGGCAACCGTTCCACTGTATTAAGGTATTATGTGGACTTCTCTGATATTTGTATGGGTTCTGTCTTATTCTGAATTGACAGCGCCTCTTTGATTAAAAAACCGGTTCGCGATTGTCACGCCTTCCATTGCGTCCTTAGCGTAATAATCCGCGCCCGCGTATTCTGCGTATTCCTTGTTGAGCGCTGCGCCGCCTACAAAAAATGCACATTCAAGTTTCTCGTCATGAGCCGCTTTTATAGTTTCCTTCATGCTTTTCATCGTGGTTGTCATTAGCGCGCTTAGCCCCGCCAAACGGATATCATGCTCGCGTATCGCGTCAATGATTTTCTGAACCGGCGCGTCCTTGCCCATGTCGATTATTTCGTATCCGTAGCTTTCCAGAATAAGGCTCACGATGTTTTTTCCGATATCGTGAATGTCACCGTGTACTGTGGCCAAAAGTATCCTGCCTTTCGATTCGCAGCGCCCGCCAAAGGATTTCATGTGGTCTTTGATTACCGCAAAGCCGCGTTGAACCGCCTGCGCCGACTGCATGAGCTGCGGCAGGAATATCTCCCCCGCCTCGAAGCGCTTACCTATTCGATTCAGCGCGGGAATGAATTCGCCGTCGATTATCTCAAGCGGCGCCGAGATTTCCAATCTCTTTTTCACCGCTGCCTCCGCCTCGTCCTTTCTTCCGCGCTCAATGATTTCAGCGAGGGTGAGATCGGGATTTGTCTGTACGGATAGAGAGCGTGTATCACCTGAGTATTTTGCAATGAAATTGACCGCGTCCCTATCTTCGTTATTCAAAACGCGATAGGCGTCGAGTATTTCGCGATAGCGGGCGGAAAGCGGGTTGATTATGGCGGCGTCCAAACCGGCGCCGAGCGCTGAAGCCAGAAAAGCCGCGTTGATTATTTCCCTTCCGGGCAGGCCGAATGAGACGTTACTGACTCCCAGCACTGTTTTTAACCCAAGTTCTTTGACTAATTTTATTGCCAGGAGCGTTTCTTTTACCTGAGCCTGTTGCGCTGATGCCGTGAGCACTAAGCAATCTATGAGCAAATCCTCCTCGGAGACGCCATAGAGGAGGGCGGTGTCGCGGATGCGACGGGCAATTTCCAACCTGTCAATAGCGGAGGGCGGGATGCCGTCCTCGTCCAATGTCAGCCCCACCACCAACGCGCCGTATTTGTTAGCCAAAGGAAATATCTTTTCCATCACCTCGCGATTGCCGTTGACCGAGTTTATTATCGGCTTGCCGTTGTAGACGCGAAGCCCCGCTTCGATAGCGGCAGGGTCCGAGCTGTCTATTTGAAGCGGCGCCCCTGTCGCTTCCTGTAGCTCACGGATGACTTTTGCCATGGTTGCCGGTTCGTCAAGCTCCGGCAAACTCACATTGACGTCTAAAATCTGCGCTCCTGCCTGTTCCTGACTGATAGCCTCGTTGACAAGATACGCGGTGTCTCCTGTGCGCAGCGCTTCCTGCAGCTTCTTTTTGCCGGTTGGATTCAGGCGCTCGCCGATTTCCGTAGTGGCGCCGTCCAGAATGACAGTCCGGTTGCCTGAAGTGCAGGCGCTTACTCTCAGCGGCGCAGTGTCGACGGGCTTCATTCCGTTGAGTTGTTCCTTAATTATACGTATATATTCGGGCGTGGTTCCGCAGCAACCTCCCGCAATCCGTACTCCTCGGCGCACCATCTTTGTAATATATACGGCATATTGCACGGGAACGGATTCATAGACAGGTTCCCCGTTCTGAAAAATCGGAAGCCCCGCGTTGGGCTGGAAAATAACTGGCAGGCGTGAATATTTCAGCATGACATCGACCACCGGCAGAAGCAGTTCCGGCCCCAGAGAGCAATTAACGCCAAGCGCGTCCACGCCCAGCCCCTGCAACGTCATAACCGCGGTAAGCGGGTCACAGCCAAGAAATGTTCGTCCGTCCTCCTGAAAGCTCATCGTGCAGAATACCGGCAGTCCGGTGTTCTCCTTTGCGGCAAGAACGGCTGCCTTCGCCTCATACAGGTCTGAGATAGTTTCTATGATAATGAGGTCAGCGCCTGCCTTTTCTCCTGCAATCATCTGACGCTTGAATATCTCGTATGCGCTTTCAAAACTGACCGTTCCAAGCGGCGCCATAAGTTGCCCGAGCGGCCCTACATCCAAGGCGGTGTACCTTGCCCCTGAATCTTTGGCGCAGCTTACCGCTGCGCTCACTATCTCCTCGACGCTCATACCGCTCCCGAGTTTCAGTTCGTTCGCCTGAAAAGTGTTTGTGGTGACAACATCCGATCCTGCCTGTACGTATTCTTTATGAATTTCTGTAATGACATCAGGAGAAGAGATGTTCAAAGTCTCTGGAATTGTACCCCGTTTCATTTCAAATTTATGAAGCATCGTCCCCATTGCTCCGTCAAACAACAAAATATCGTTCTTTATCCATTCTCTAACATTCATCGGAGTTACCGCCTTTTTTAAATTTACATGTATAATATAAGTTGCAATTATCACAGCCGCCAGTGTTCCGAGCGGTCATTCCGCCTAATCCCACTAGCGCTGTTACTGATTTGCGCGGCAGCAGGATGTAATTCTCGGTGCAAGTCAAGCCTATAGTTCTGCTCGCGTTGAGCGCTTCAAGAATTCCCGGCTGAACATCCAATGGAAGGTCTCCATAGCCAGGGCTGAATCGCCATGTCGCTGTGAGCCCGGAATTAGCGGCTTCCTTCCATATCTGCCGCTGGATTTTTTCGCAGAATTCCTCAATGAGCTGTGTGGCGCATGCGTCCAGCACGAGGGAACGCGTGGGTTCGGCGCGCTTCCATCTGTTAATAAGCGCGTCCGCTCCCGCTCCCAGGGTTGTTGCCAATAAAACGACCTGCCCGCATCCCGATAAATGACGCGCAATATCCACTCCCCGGAGGAGAAGATCTGTTCCTGCGAGAGCGATTCCGTCAATTTCGCGAGTTATGGGAAACGTTATATGAACTTGACGGAAAAATGATGCTTCCCGCATTTGAGCGATACAATCATCAACCAAGTTACTTAAATCAGGAGGCGCCTTATGTGCTTTCCCGCCAAGATATCTAAGAACACCCGACTTTGTGCTCTCCAATCCTCTATTAAGCCCTTCCTATGTATTTCATGCAGAATTCCGCGATTTCCGGTTTATTCATGGTGTAAATATGTACTCCGTCCGCTCCATGATCGATCAGGTCTGAAATCTGTTTAGCCGCGTATTCTATCCCCGCGCTGTACAGCGCTTCAGGGCTGTTTTCATATTTGCGAAGAAGTTTTATTATCCCTGAGGGAAGCGACGCGCCGCATAAAAAGATCATACGTTCTATCTGTTTACGGCTTAGTATCGGCATTACTCCGGCGGATATCGGGAGCGTGACGCCTCCATCTCTCACGCGCTCTACAAAACGGTAATAAAAGTCGTTATCAAAGAAGAGCTGCGTTATAAGAAAATCCGCTCCTGCTTCCTGCTTGCGGCGCAGACACGCGGTATCGTAATTTAGATCGTCGCAGTCGATATGCCCTTCAGGATAACATGCCGCGCCTATGCAGAATTCTCCGAGAGCCCGAATTTGTCGGATCAAATCCTCAGCATATTTATAGCTTCCCTCATGCTCGCTAATCCCTTCCGGCAAGTCGCCGCGAAGAGCAAGTATATTACGTACTCCCTTATGCTTAATCTGTGCGAGAAGGCTGCTGATGCTTTCATGGCTTGCTCCAATGCATGTCAGGTGAGCAATTGAGCAAATGCCGTACTTATTTTGAATAAATGAGGCTATTTCCGACGTCAAGCCGCTGTTTACGCCGCCGCCCGCTCCATAAGTGACGCTGATAAAGTCAGGCGACAATTTTGACATCCGCTCAAGCGCCGCATAGATATCCGCGAGGCCTGAGTTATTTTTCGGAGGAAATACCTCAAATGATATTACCGGATGCTTCAGCGCGTATAACTCTTTTATCTGCATCAATTGTTCTCCTCTCAAATTACTTGTTGTTAAGAACAAGCGTCAACGAAACATGCAAATAGTCTTTGCTGCTGTTCGCTGTCGTACATCATTTCAGGATGCCACTGAACGGCTGCCGTAAATCGTTTATCGGTCATGGCGATGGCTTCAGTTAAGCCGTCCTCCGATTTCCCCAGTATTTCAAAACAAGGCGCTAAATTTTTTACAGCCTGGTGATGCAGTGAGTTTACTTTAATATTCGCGCTTTTGTAAAGTTTTGCAAAAAAACTTTCTTCCTTGAGCAATACAGAATGGGAAGCGGCGTTTCGCGGGTAATTAGTGAGAGAGTGCTCGGCGAAACCTGATGAATTTAGGTCCTGATATAACGTTCCGCCCATTGCGACATTCATTATCTGCATTCCCCTGCAAATTCCAAGTATGGGCTTCTGCGTCGCGTTCAGGATGTATCGCGTGAGCTCAATCTCGAAAAAGTCACGCGTCGGCGTCAGACAGCCAAGATGCGCCCCCGCGCGCTCGCCGTAAAGATTGGGGCATATGTCGTGCCCGCCGGATATTATAACTCCGTCCAATCTGTTAGCAAGCGCGAGTATTCTTTCGATTTCGTCATCCGCCGATAAAATTACGGCTTCGCCCCCGGCTCTTCTTACAGAATTGACATAATCGCTCGCCAATACCTGCCAGTCTTGTTCTTGAACTCCTATTTCCGCAGAAAACCCCCATCTGTCGGAAAGAAAATAATTGCATGTAACGCCAATGAGAGCTTTCATCCAATTAACATCTCCTTAATTCTATATCGCACGATTATATCAAAAAGACAGTGGCGAGTGGCGAGTAAAAATCAAAAACAAAGACAAAAACAAAGACAAAAACAAAGACAAAAACAAAAACAAAGACAAAAACCGCGAACCATGCGAACATTGGATATGATTGTATGTTTTCGGCGTCTTTTGTGGAGTTACGTGGCCGAAAGTATTGACAATGTAGCTTTGCGAAGCGTAGGTCAATAAAAGTCTAATATTAGATACTGTTTATTCTGCTCATTTTTCTCATTATAATAATCGATTAATGTGTTGCGTTGTCATGGATTTTGGAAACGGGCGGCTACAAAGCTACATTGAACAACTCGAAGTCTTTTGTCTTTATCTTTAGCCTTTCCTAATCCCTAATCCCTAATCCCTAATCCCTAATCCCTATCTTTTGATACAATATTGATGAATAATTCAAACTTATGTTACAGCTCAGAGACAAAGTTGAACAAGCTGCAAAATGCGGCTTTGAATTTAAAGAAATGAGGAGGTGTACGACATGCATACGATTTATGTGCCTGATATGAACTGTAAACATTGCGTTAAAAGAATAACCGAGGCGCTTAATGAGGCAGGTTTTTCGGATTTTGAAGTAGATCTCGAAGGAAAAAAAGTTGCTGCAAAAGTTTCTGATGAAGAGGCCAAAAAGATTCTTTCAAGAATTGAAGAGGCAGGCTACAGCCCTGTCGAAGCTACTATTTAAACGAAAACGGCTAAAGATTGCGGCGCTGATTAAAATGTCCGTTGATAATGCGGATGAATTGACTATTATTTGCTGAGAATAACAGCGCCAAGCCTTGAATTTCAGATTAATCTGAAAATAAAAGTTACTGGCGCTGATAGAATCTACACATACGGAATACTCATGGTTGAATGCGCTAAAAAACGTCATAATGTATTATCGAGAGCGGAGAAATATGGATTTAGCGTTACGACTAAAAACGAAAGAAATAAAAGTATGGAAGCATTAACTAATACTGACCATTAGAAAGGCAGCAGCGCAAATTGCTAAAAGCGAGGGAAATTTTATCAAGCGCAACGGGGAGAAATAAAGCAAATTACAGATTACAAATTGTAAATTAAGCAAAGAAAAGATTTTTAAATTGGTTTGAAACTGTTGTTACAGCCATTAAGATATCTTGTCTGTCTTTACAGCGAATAACAATTTGTCTATAATTAATACGTAAGCTGTGGGCGGTGTTTATTTGGCCTGACTCTCGGAAGGGTGGACGCCTATGTCGATTTATGAAGCATTTATGATTACATTAACTTTTGGGTTATTGATAATAGCGCTGATGTCGAACATAAAAAAATAAGCCGCCCGTGGTTAGGAATGGCTTATTTTTTAGGACAATAAATATCTTTTATAGTCCGGCTATTCACCGCCGAACAGCTTACTACCGAGAGGGCGTTAGCGCGCCCTCTTCCTTAATATAATATGATATTTTCAGTTTTTGTCAACAGGCGGTGCGACGTTAAAAAAGTGGAGAAATTTTGTTCCTTTATATTGTAATGTAATCATATTTCATATAAGCGAGGGGTTTAAAAAAATGAGATGCTATATAGTTGACGCATTTGCGGATAGGTTATTTGAAGGAAATCCGGCTGGAGTGTGCGTTTTAAGTGAGCCTTTACCTGACGGGCTTATGCAGAATATCGCCATTGAAAATAACCTCTCCGAGACGGCTTTTGCGGTTAGGAAAGACGAAGCTTATCACCTGCGATGGTTCACTCCGGGCGGCGAAATTGACCTTTGCGGACATGCAACTTTGGCTACAGCTTTTGTTCTCAAGAATTACTATGATAAAGAGCAGGATCTATTTCTGTTCGATACTCTGAGCGGTCGTCTTGAAGTACGAAAGAACGGCGATATTTTTCAGTTGAATTTCCCGAGCATAAAGATAAGGGAATATCAGCATACGGAGAAGATGACGCAAGCTCTTGGGGCGGTTCCATCTGAGACATATATCGGACGCGACCTCGTTTTTGTTTTTCAGAATGACCAGCAGATTAAGGAAATGACGCCCGACTTTGCAGCAATTAAAGCGTTTGAGGAAGGGCTTGCGGCTTTTGTTACCGCCCCGTCTAAGTCGAGCGAATTCGATTTTGTCGCAAGGGCATTCTGGCCGAAGCTTAACATAAATGAGGACCCGGTGACCGGAGCGATGTTCTGCAGCCTTATTCCATTCTGGGCAAAACGCCTTGGAAAAAGCAGGATGACTGCAAGACAGGTTTCAAAACGCGGGGGGACTGTTTATTGCGAGGACAAGGGCGAACGCGTGAACATTTCGGGCAAAGCAGTTCTTTACGCTATCTCTGAGTTTAGGATAGTGTGAAGTGCAAAGTGTGAAGTGAAAAGCAAAGACAAAATGTTCTAACCGGCAACCCGATGTCTTTGGCAACAGGCGGCAAAACCACCCCGGCCTTCGGTCACTGATGAATAAAATAAGCGTTCGACACGGCTCATTTCTTCGCCGGTCGCCTGCTTACCCTACACTGGGGGGGAATGCCGCCCCTCTTCTTAATTAAGCAATTCATAGTATTTAAAGCGGGCGGCTACAAGCCGCCCCTACAAGTCTTTGTCTTTTGTTTTTATCTTTTACTTATGTTTTTGTCTTTTTCTAATCCCTAATCCCTAATCCCTAATCCCTAATCCCTGTCTTTCCCTATTTCTTTTTCTTTGACGGATCAGGTATGTTTCCCGCTTTACGAATAGCGTTCAGAGCTAATCCAGAAGGTCCTTTAGAGTCAACGTTTACCCATGTCAGTTCTGTCGGCGCGTTAAAATCAGTCCCATGAATAACGGTTCCTTCCATGTCGTAATGACGGATGTATCCGACGGCGAACTTCTTGTGGTCGGCTGAATAGTTATATACATATTCAGTAAAGTACAAGCTTGATGCTCTCGCCGCGTCAATGCCGAACTTTGACATTAACAGTTCGATGGTCTCGTCCTTAATGCCGGCGTTTGTATAATATTTGCGCACAACGCCAAGCGGCGCTCCCGTATCGTCTGTCTTTCCGTAAGATATGAGATACCATGTCATCTTAACATGATCTTGTCCGAGTGAAACGTTACCGTCTGCAAGATCTCCCGCATTAGCCTTCATGGCTGCGCAGGAAAACGAAAGCATAAAAATTACAACTGAAAGCAAAATTATTTTTTTCATTACAAAAACTCTCCTTTAGATATTTAAATCTGATTCCAAATTTAATGACATATTTTACCATAAAAATGAAGTTCGTAAAAAAAGCCGAAAAAGTAAAAAAATAATATCAAAACGATTTTTTATTATTTCTCGTTTATAATTGAAGAAATAATTTTTTGATGACTCAAATGTGCCGCAATTTATTAAGAAAAGAGAGAACGAAAAATGAATGCAAAGCAGGCGGAATTCATGATCAGATCTATAGCGGAGAGTGTTTCAAAAAATAAAGAATGGCTAACCGAACTTGATATGGCTATAGGTGACGGCGACCATGGAATAAACTTAGCGCGGGGATTCGATAAAGCTATAGAAAAATTCAGTACAATTAAATATGAATTCCCTGCCGAAGTTTTTAAGGATGTAGCCATGATGCTGATGAGCGTAGTTGGTGGTTCATCAGGTCCTCTTTATGGGAGTTTTTTTGTGAAAATGGCTATGAGGTTTAGAGGCTCTGAGGATATATCGCCTAAAATGTTCGGAGAAGCGCTTTCCGATGGTGTATACGGAGTAATGTCATTGGGAAAAGCGTCTTGCGGTGACAAAACAATGCTTGACGCTCTCATGCCTGCTTGTGAGATATGCAAATCCATATTGGCCGAAGAAGGCGACATAGTTTGCGCGTTGAAGAAAGCGCTTGATGCGGCAGTTATAGGGGCTGAGAGTACAATTCCGCTTATTGCAAAAAAAGGCCGGGCAAGCTTTATAGGCGACAGGTCAATAGGACATAAGGACCCGGGAGCTGCTTCTTCAGTTATTATAATCGAAGCAATGCTTAAATCTTTTTCCGGCACAGACTTGAAAAAATAGGGAATAGGGATTAGGGATTAGGGATTAGGAAAAACAAAAGACAAAAGACAAAAAGACTAAATAGACTGAATAAACCACAATATATAGTGGTTATATCACATCTCTTGCACAAAATGTTGTGGGGGCGGTTCGGGAACCGCCCGTTTTTGTTACTTTTGTTACAGCCACTATTTTTACTGCTTAAGGATTACAGTCCGCTGATATCTACCTGCGTTAAGCTTAGAGGCGTTACGAACGCTGCTGATTTCGGCGCTCCAATGTCAAGGTTGAAAATTTCCTTGTTATTGTAAATAACGTCCATTGCGTATCTTATGTCCTGAGCTGCTTTTGTGTCGTCGCTCTGCGGAATTGTTATAGTGACGTTCTTTTTTGCGTCTACTGCGTTTTCAAATACGAGTCTCAATGATCTTTCTGCCATTTTTTTTCCCTCCCTTAAATTATCCGATAGTTTTCAGTAACCGTTACGTCTGCGACCGGGTTGCTAAGGAGCCCTCCTATAGCGTTTGCCACGGCGCTTACAGCATCAGCATCGCAATCCGGCATCAAATTGCCGAAACTAATGCTTTTCTTTATAATTGCCCCCGTGGCCGGATTGGTTCCGGCGTTAAGGGTCAATCCAAAACGTGCGCTTTTTGGTGTTTTAACTGCCATTTTCTTGTTTCCTCCTTAAATTGAAGTTGTTTAATATTTAGCCTGGCGCCAGGCCAACCTATACGCGTAAGGTACTTATATTATTTATCCTGGAAGTGTTTTCAGCAATACGCATAATTTCTATATGCACGCTTGGAAAGACATTAATCCCTAATCCCTGTATTTAAGCAACATTTCAATCTGTCCAAACGCATGGATAATATGGTCTGCCAGAAACAGCCAGTCCTCGCGCGTCAGTTCTTCGCTACGCTTTGCAAGTGAACGCAGTTTTACGCCCATATCAGGGTTTTTTGAGAGCAGCGTTTGTATTAAATTCTTCTCAATATTACCTTCATCATTTGAAGGATTTTTTGTTCTTATACATGAATCAGCGCTTCCTTCCTGCTCTTCGTTAATAAGCGCCGAAAAGGAACATCCGAGCGTTTCCGATATTCTTTTAAGTTGTACGACGGACGGACGCCGGGAGTTACATTCAAAACGGCTGACGGCTGCCTGCCCAACTCCAATAGATTGTGCAAGTTGATGTTGCTTAATGTTTGCTTTCTCACGCTCCGCGCGAATATTTTCCCCAATACTGCTCATAACCTTGTTATGTCCTCCTTTACCAAAATATTATGACGAAGTGACATATAATGAATAAATAATACCACTTGATAGTTGTTATATGACATTTTGTCATTTAAAATATCAGCGTTTTTGATCAAAGGAATTGTCGAGAGCAAAATATTTTTTAAATAGGGGGTTGGCTTATGAAAAGAAAAAAGACAAACAATAGAGAGAACAGGAGCAACAAGTATGTTAAGCGAGCATAGAGATGAAAAAGAACTGATAAAATTTCACGGGCGTATAGGAGAAAGGATCAAGAAAGTGCGAGAAGCTCGCTTGTGTTCCCAGAAACAGCTTTCACGACGCTCAGGGCTTTCGCAAAGCCAGCTTTCGCGCATTGAAGCAGGAGAACGCGCCGCGTCTTTATTTTCCCTGTCAAGAATAGCGGATGCGCTGAGAGTCAGCCCGGGATACCTGATGAAATACAGTGGCGAGTCGCGAGTGGCGAGTGGCGAGTGAAAAACAAAGATAAAAGACTTCGAGTTGCCCAATTAAGTTTTTAACGGGGCGGCGTTTTGCCGCCCCAAGTCTTTTTCTTTTGTCTTTTCTAATCCCTAATCCCTAATCCCTGTCTTTCCTATTCCCTATCTATTATGCAACCGCGTTGCTGCAATGAATCCTATTCCGCGTTTGGTCAAAGCTTCTGCCGTTGCGTTCACGGACGCATGTTTGTCCAAGTAATTCCGGAGCAGGTGCTTCATGTCGCCTGACGATTCAATTTCCGGCTTGTCGCGGAAGTAATCCAGAATCGAGGACGAGTGCTCCCTCGTCATTTCGGTTTCAGGCTCGCCGCCCTCGTGTTTGGCGGAAATATTAGGATAAAGCGCCGCCGCTTCAACTAAATCGTCCCTGCGGTTATAAGGCTGACGCACTATCGCGCGATATGTCTCCGTGACATGGTGTTCGATACGCACTTGATTTTCAAATCCAAGCTGTCTGCGCACTTCGCCCATTGACAAAAGTGTCGCTCTGTTCACGGAGTTCGATATATTGAAGCCTATTAGCGGCGTCGAACCGTCCGGGCGCGAGAGCATACGCGCCATCATGAGAGTCCACAGTACGGAGAAAGCGTTGTCGTTGCCCATGAAAACGGAAATCTTGAACTTGATATCCACGCCCAACCTGTAAAGCATGAACGCTGCAAGCACGGTGCCCGGGCTGATGTTGAGCACTTCTCTTACTCCGTAGTTCGTGTAATAATAGAGGAACTCGTCCACCCAAAGCAGCGGATGTTCGTTTGGCTGCCCTATCCCGCCGAAGTACCCCGTTATCGTGTCGGGCCCCCCGAGGTGGACATTTGAGCCGTCCGTTCCCTTTGTGTCAAGGGTTTCAACACCGCTCGCCCCGATTATATTCATTGCAGCTCTCACTGCCATGATATCACCGTTATCGTGTTCCTGCTCCTTCATTTTTCTCACTCTAATGTAACGCCCGGGCATTATTTCCTTTTTGTCTATGGCCTGCTTCGCTTCCTCAATAAGCCACGGGAAATATTGAAAGGCGCTTATTTCAAGCGTTACGGCGTTTGATTCGTTTATTTCCTGATGAAAGGGGACGCCCTCTTTTTCGCAAGCTTTCGCGATTTGCGCGCGGTAATCTCCCAGAGAAATGAAAGCTCCCTTGTCGCGGATCTTAATGAGCCATTCGAGATCCGGAAGGTATGGCGAGTCCATGTCGCGCAGCCGTTTCACAAGATTCTCAACTTTTCCGGCCTCCGCAGCCCGCGCGTTTATTTCCACCGGAGTTCCATATTTGCCGACCAAGTTTTCCAATTTCCGCATGAGGCCGTTGTTTGGACTCTGCAAAAAACAATTGATCTTGTCTAAATCGCAATGCCTTATCACTTCATTTTCAGACAACAAAGAAATCCCCTCCTAATTATTTTCTATATCAATATATCACTTTAATTATAACTCAAACTCTTGCGGGAAAAAAAGGGGAAAAAAAGGGGAAAAGAAGGGGAAAAGAAGGGGAAAAGAAGGGACACGCCCAATACTGTTGAATTGCAGCTCAAGACATCAAGCACGCTCCCGCAAATGGGCGCGTCTCATTTAGCAGTTCATTGTTTCTGGCACGGGTCGCCGAGGGCTGCGACCCCTACGCGCATAACTATGTGCAATTCAAAGTCTTTAGTCTTTTCTAATCCCTAATCCCTGTTTTTCCCTTTCGACTTCATATCCCAAGATAATCTTCCTGTCTTTCATCTCGTTAAGCTTTGGCAAAAGCCCTGGAAACACTGAAATTCTGAAATTAGCTATTACTGAAACTTCATTTACCTTGTTTTCATCTTGTTCAGATGAGTAATCCCACTGTAGATCTCCCTCATTTCCTGACTTAGTGAATAAATGAGCGACATCTCCAATTGAATTATACGGAAAATAAACTTTTACTGATCGCGTCCTAATGCGTAGGGCTCGCGGCGCCCTTGCAAGCGCTTGCGCCGCTGTCCCTGAATAAGCCTCTATCAGTCCTCTTGTCCCAAGCTTTACTCCTCCAAAATAGCGCGTTACAACGACAAGCAGATTTACAAGCCCGGAACGCGCTATTTCGCCCAATATTGGCCTGCCTGCTGTTCCTGAAGGTTCGCCGGCGTCGGAAGAATGTTCTGTCAGCGGCTCCGTTCCAAGAACATAAGCCCAACAGTTATGGTCTGCCTGCCTGTGAAGGGCGCACAATTCCTTTAGCCGTTCCTTTGCGGCGTCTTCATCTCTGCATGGAATAACATTGGCTATGAAACGGGAACGTTTTATGTTTGTTTCATAACTCGCGGATTCAGAGGGTTCGATGTAAGTATCGCTGCTCATTCCATTAGTTTTAATCTGTCCATGATTCCTTCAGTTTTCTGAAGGTAGCTTCATGTGACTCCGGCACCACGCGCATATCTGCTATTACCGGAATGAAATTTGTGTCTCCGTTCCAGCGCGGGACAATGTGCCTGTGCAGATGATCCGCGACTCCGGCGCCGGCTACAGCGCCAAGGTTCACGCCAAGGTTGAACGCGTCGGGATTGAAAGCTTTTTCGAGCGTTTTTATGCATTTTACGGATGTAACTTCAATTTCCGTGAGCTCTTCAACTGAAAGAGACGTGTAGTCCGCTGTGTGGCGGAACGGGACAACCATTACGTGTCCGGGGTTGTAAGGATAAATGTTCATCATCACAAAGCACGTCTTGCCTCTCTTCAGAATAAACCTCTCATCGTCATTATTTTCCTTTGGAAAATCGCAGAATATACATCCTTCATGTTTTGGAGCTAATATATAACTCATCCTCCATGTTGCAAAAAGGTGTTGCATTATTTTCACCCCCTATTGCTTTTATTGTTTCTTCCATATCAGAAGGAAGTTTTCCCTGTTGGGGTCATCCCCGTAACGTATTATCTCAGGCGCTCCAAGTTTCAATTCGGCGAGGCGCCTTTCCGTAACAGCGGCAACCTCTTCCCGGTATTTCGGGCCCTTTGGGGCAATTATCAGCCCGCCTTTTTTCGGGAACGGAGCAAGCCATTCCAGCAGCTTAGGCACAGCTGCGACCGCCCTCGCCGTAGCGACGTCGAAGATACCCGCCCCCTCCGTCGCGTAAGTTTCAGCCCTCGCGCACACAACTTTCGTATTTTTAAGCAGAAGAGTCCCGCATATCTGCTCTACTGCCATACATTTTTTTCGTATACTGTCAAGGAGTGTGAATTTAATGCGCGGTCTCTTTATTGCCCAGACGACTCCCGGCAATCCTCCTCCGGTTCCCACGTCTATTATTCTGACGGCTCCTCCGTTGCCCGTTTCCGGCAAATACGGAAGCATGTAAATTGCGTCCTGTATTTGTTCCCGGAGCGCGCGCTCGGATTGTGCGCCGGTGAGCCTTATTTTTCCCACCCATGATAAAAGTAGTTCTAAATAATTTTCAATTTTTTTATCTCTCGTCTGTGCAAAATCGCTCAATCAAAATACACTTCCAATTAAATTAAGATAAAATTAATAAATAATGACCAAAATGCTAGATTGTTATTATATAATTAAGTTTCAGGTGATTGTCACTTTTTAAGGAATGTGTCCGGTATGAATTTTTATGAGTTGGTAGTGAACGCGGCGTTAGCACAGAGTAACTGTGAAGTATCGTCACTTGTGCTCGGTTGGCATGCAAGCGGTATATTTCTTTCAGATGGAAGATGGGGAATAGGGGCTGTCCCTGACCCGCTAAAGGAAGCTCATATCGTGAGAGAACAGCACACGCGGAATTTAATCGGCGCGAGCGCTCATTCTCTTGCTCAGTTGATTGTTTCCCCGTTCCCGCAGGAGTTTGCGGCTGCTTCAGCTGCCGTTTCAGCATTACTGCCCCCGCCGGAAGGCGAGGGGCTTCCTCTGGATTCCATAAGGCTTGTTACTAAGGGCGAAAAAGTTGCTGTTTTAGGGTATCATCGTTCAATAATCCCTTTTTTGCAGGATTGGAATTGGGAGTTGATGATATTTGACGATTACAGTATGAAAAAAAAATGTCCGAATGTATATCCTGAGAGCGAAATGCTAAAACAACTTGATGATGTATCTTGGGTATGGATTACTGCTGAAGCGTTGAGAGACAGAGCATTTCTCGAATTGCAGGGAAAATTGGCGGGAATGAAAGGGGTTTTCTTGCAGGGAGGCGGAGTTGCCTGGCTCAATAGCGGATATCGTGATTTCGGAGTTAGCTACCTTGTACTTCCTCACAGAGCGAGCCCCGAGATAAATCCATTTGATGTCATAGCGCGAATTGGAGTTGGCGGAGACGCCTGGAGCGACAGCGAGCTTGTGTGGAAAGTTCACAGCGTGCAGTGAATCGGCATGAGCAACAAAATTCTTTCTATTTATTGATAAAGCAATTATTTTGATTATAAAGTCTGATGTAATATAATGAGTATAGAATAAAATTACGAGAAAAGAGGTTATCGTTTAATGAAGAAACTTTTCAGGTACTTTATCTTTGCGCTGCTTATCCTGGGCTTTGCTGCCGGGAGTTCTTTCGCTGCAATGGCGGAATACAACGAAGGCGAAGTTCTTGTGGTTATGAAAACACCAATGAGCGCCTTTAGCAACATGAGCGCTTCAGCTTATGCAATGGCGCTTGAAGCTCAGGCTACATCATTTGCGCAGAGAAAAAGCCTGAGTAAGGTTTGCTCTTATCCGGCGATATCTCAAAGCTCCGGTTCCGATATTGCTTTTTTCAAAGCTGAAGGAAAAACGACCGCGCAGCTTATTGAGGAGCTCAAGGAAGACCCTGAAGTCTTATCGGTATCCGCGAACTACAAACGCAAATCCTTCAATATGCCAATAGAAACGTATTCCCTCACGAATGACGCTATGATCAATAAGCAATATGGTTTGAACAGAATAAATATATTCGAAGTCTGGGACAACTATGTAAAAGAGGGAGAATTGGTATATGTCGCTGTTATTGATAAGGGAGTAGACTATAGACACGAGGACTTGAAAGATAATATAGCAAAAGACAGCCTCGGAAGGGTTATAGGAAAACATTTTAAAGGCAACGCTTCGTATTCGAGTGATGACCCGATAGATACAAGCGAGGATGGTCATGGCACGCACGTTGCCGGAATAATCGGCGCCGCCGGAAACAACAGAAAAGGCATAGCCGGCGTTCATTTCAAAAACATCAAAATTATTCCCGTGAATGTATTTACCGGTGATGGTCCGGATGATGGCTGCTGGGACGCCGACTTGATAAGGGGTATTAAATACGTTACGGAACTTAAAAGAACCGGGATTAATATACGGGTGGTCAACATATCGCTTGGTGGATGGAGCCTTCCGCATACTGAAGGTAAAACCGCAATGCAGGTTGCGTTGCAAGAGCTAAGCGATATGGATGTAATACTTACCTTTGCAGCTGGAAATGATGGCGTAGATATTGGATCTTCTGATATTTATATTGAGGATGAGGATGAGCGGCTTTTGTGCTTCCCCGCTTCGTTCTGGATGATTGATAATAAAATCACGGTAGGCTCAATTAGTCCATTAAGCTGCAAGATAAGTGAATTCTCAAATTACGATACAGGGAATGTCTCAGCGTTTAATCCCACTGGCGTACAACTTGTTGATATGGCGGCGCCGGGCGAATATATACTGAGCACTATCCCCGGGAGCGAGTATGGGTATAAACGCGGGACATCAATGTCGGCGCCTTTTGTAGCGGGCGCGGCCGCCCTCTTATGTTCGTTCTTCCCGGAAAAAACTGCCTCTGAGATAAAGCAGTGCATATTAAATAATACGTTCTCAGGAAGAGGAGAAGGGATTTTTTGGAGTAAGGGAAGCCTCAACGTAGGAAAAGCTTACCTTCAATTTGACCATGACCCGGTGATTCCGATAAATCCTAACCCGACAATTGATGAACAGCGTCCGATAGTTATGGAAATTTCAGTACACGGTAATGTTATTGTTGATAGAAGGATTCCGATTTCCGTTTATCCCGACCCGCCCGGAGTATGGTCGACCAAGCCTTTTGAACGCGCAGAGGTAAGCGAAGATTCAAAACTCGGGGTAGTTCTTATTGCCAAAAGCATTGGAGAAGTCGAGGTTATGTACACTGCTCCTTATTACAACATGAATGTAGTAAGCGCAAGGAAAGTGTTACATGTTCTCGATATATATCATGAAGGCTCCGCCGGATGCGGCGCAGGCGTTGTTTCGATCCTTACGGCTCCTTTTGTGTTTTTTATTTGCCTTGCTTTAAAGAGAAGGAAAAAAAGACAGGGGTTAGGGATTAGGGATTAGGGATTAGAAAAGACAAAGACAAAAAGCAAAGGCAAAGATAAAAGCAAAGGCAAAGACAAAAAGTATGAGACTTTGGGTTGTCGAATGTAGCATTGTAGGGGCGGCTTGTAGCCGCCCGTTTAAATACCTTGAATTGCTTAATTATGAAGAGATATGGGCGGTATTGATGAAGAAACTAAGCGCGAGTGCGCAGCTGCTGTTTCATTTCACACGGTTAACTTCGCTCACGAGCTTCTCTGCCGATCACAAGCTCGGCCGCTCCCGGGTGCGCCTGGCATGAACGATAACTAAGCGGTGCAAGTCCGCTATAGGCTTGGCAGTAGGAACTATTAGCCAAAGGTAAGGGTGTCCACCGCGAGGTGGAATCTGAAGGAAGCCGG
>WRHH01000033.1 GCA_009783355.1 Synergistaceae bacterium | reverse complement strand
AGCGTCACTGCTTCATCGGAGTTCCGCGAATTGGAGCGTTTACGAGCAAAGGCCCGCCATGACGAAGCGCAGGCGTTATACCATGCTGAAATAAAAGGTGAAGCGAAAGGTAGAGCGGAAGGTGAAGCGAAAGGTAGAGCGGAAGGTGAAGCGAAAGGTAGAACTGAAGGCAGAGCCGAAGGCAGAACTGAAGGCATATTAGCCATAGCTTGTAATATGCTGAAGCGAAACAAGCCGATTGATGAGATTATGGAAGATACCGGACTGACCCGAATTGAAGTTGAAACCTTACAGGGCTGTAATAATAGTTAATAATTTTCGTTCCAAATTTTCGAGGTTAAACACAGATTTTTAAAGCGACTTCGTATCAAATTCATCTGATATGCGAAGCCGCTTTTATTCTGTTAATCCCGCTAATATAGCCATTTGTTATGTCTCTAAATAGCCAAAGTCGAGGGGGCGGCTTGTAGCCGCCCGCTTTTGTTACAGCCCCAGCTTTTACTACAGCCCCGCTTCCATAATCCATGACAACGCAACATATTACAATTATTTCATTTCGTATTTCATCTATATATTGCGGTTTGACTGATAATTTCATTACTTTTGTTACAGCCTCTTAATATTTCAACTATTCCCCCTCAGTTCCTGTTTTCGGTTTGACGAGTATATGTGAGCTTGATATAATTATGACCAGTCTGACTAGTTTGGAGGAGTATTTCATGAATACATGGCAGCTTCAGGAAGCTAAAGCAAAATTCAGCGAAGTGGTGAGAATGGCTGAAACCGAGCCGCAGATTGTGACAATGCGCAGCCGCCCGGCTGTTGTTATTGTCTCCCATCAGGAATATCTTAAACTCATGAACCCGAGGCCATCGTTTCTGGAGCTTATGCAAAACTCGCCTTGGGCGGATGTCGAATTTGAAACGGAACGCGACCGCTCCGAAGCGCGGGAGGTCTCACTGTGAACTATCTTCTGGATACATGTGTTTTAGCGGAAAGCCGCCGGAAACCCGTGGACAAAAATCTCAAAACGTGGCTGACGTCGGTCTCTAGCGAAGCTCTTTTCATCAGCGTACTAACGCTTGGGGAAATACGCTACGGAATAGAAAAATTACAAGTTGAAAAACGTCGAATGCAGCTCACTTCGTGGCTGGAAAATGAATTGACGGCATGGTTTGGAAATCGCGTGCTGGCGTTCGACGCGGAAACCGTAGATCAATGGGGATATCTGAGAGCATATCATAGAACACTTCCAACCATCGACAGTCTTTTAGCAGCGACGGCCATTACGCGCCACTTGACGTTGGTCACGCGCAATGTCAAAGATTTTGCAGGCATTGACGAACTAAAAGTTCTGAATCCATTGGAAATCGCCGAGTAAAGTTTAGCGGTGTAGAATAATCTAATAAAACACAATAAATTATCAGTTGACAATAACCTTAATAATAAAGGAGAAATTGACAATGAAAAAGTATTGCATCCTTGCGCTTATCTTAACGTTCTTTACCGCCGCACCGCACGGCTCGGCGATAGCAGCCATGAGCGATACAGAATTTTCCGATCTGTGCTTCAGAGGCACACTCCGGGAAATTGAAGAAGCGATCAATGAGGGAGCGAACGTCAACGCTAAAAATGAAAGCGGTGGGACGCCGCTGATGATGGCTGCCAGTTGGAAAAATGACCCTGAAGTTATAAGCGTCCTTATTAAAGCCGGAGCGGACGTCAACGCGAAAGGTGAAAACGGTTTGACGGCGCTGGTGTTTGCTGCCTTGCGCGAAAACCCTGAGTTTACAAATATCCTTATTCAGGCCGGAGCGGACGTCAACGCGAAATATCAAAACGGCAAGACGCCGCTGATGGCGGCTGCCTCGTTAAGCAGACCGAAAGTTTTGACAGCCCTCATTCAAGGAGGCGCAGACGTCAACGCAAAAACAGATGATGGCTCGACGGCGTTGATGATGGCTGCGGAGAAAATCAACGCAGAAGTAATAAGCGCGCTTATCCAAGCAGGAGCAGACGTCAACGCGAAGAATGACATGGGAAGAACTCCCTTAATTTACGCTGTGGAGAAAAATACGCTTGAAGTTATATCGCTTTTGCTGGCAGCAGGAGCGGACGTTTCGATAGACGACTTGAAATTGGCGCAAGAGAACTGGCCTCTGAAAAACACAGCCGTATTCAAAGAAATGAGGAAGCGCGTTTCGATAGTTGCAGGCGAGGTCGAATTTGCCGATCTGTGCGCCTATGGCACAACACAGCAAATTGAGGAGGCTACCAAAGCCGGAGCGGACGTCAATGCCAAAGATGACAATAACAGAACGCCGTTGATGGTTGCTGCCAGATATAACGATAATCCTGAAGTTCTAAACGCGCTCATTCATGCAGGAGCGGACATCAACGCGAAAGATAACAGCGGCAACACGCCGTTGATGTCGGCTGCATCTTTGAACAATAACCCTGAAGTATTGAGCGTCCTTATTAAAGCCGGGGCGGACGTCAACGAGAAAGAAATAAATGGCTACACAGCGTTGACGATAGCTGCAATAGCAAACAACGCGGAAGTTATAAGCGTGCTCGTACAGGCCGGCGCGGACGTCAACGCAAGATATAATACCAGCATGACGGTGTTGATGGTGGCTGCAAAGTATAGCAGAGACCCTATGGTTTTTATCAACCTTATCAAGGCCGGAGCGGACGTCAACGCAAAAGATTACTCCGGCAATACGCCGTTGTTTTATGCCATTAGGAGAGGAGATAGATATAGCTATGGAGTTATTAGCGCGCTCATTAAGTCGGGCGCGGACGTTAACGCAAAAGATAGTAAAGGCTATACGCCGCTGATGACGGCTGTGGTAGTAAATCCGGGTGTTTTGGCAGCCCTCATTAAAGCGGGCGCCGATGTCAATGCAAAAACGGATGATGGATGGACGGCGTTGATGATTGCCGTAGTAGAGAGAGACTACGCGAAACCAATAGACGAGCTCATCCAAGCCGGAGCGGACGTCAACGCGAAAAATGACATGGGGAGAACTCCCTTAAATTACGCTGTGAAGGAAAGTACGCCCGAAATCGTATCGCTTTTGCTGGCAGCAGGGACGGACGTTTCGATATATGACGTTGAATTGGCGCAAAAGAACATGCGTCTGAAAAATACAGCCGTTATAAAAGAATTATGGCTGCGCATCATATTTACTCCGAAGGTTTTTGGGGTGTTATTTCTTTTGATTGCAACGGTGGGTTTAGCTATTACCATCAAACGGAGAAGAAAGTCAAATCAAACAAAGGATTACAGTAGATGAAGAATACTCTTCTTCCCCTATTCATTCCGTGTCGCACTATAAATGGAATTATCAAGTCAACGGCGATACAATAGAATTTAATGAAAGAATATAAAAGAGTTAAATAAAACAAAGGAGGAGATCGCGAATGAAAAGACTTTTCATCCTTGCGCTTATTTTGACGTTCTTGGAAGTATCGCAAGGGGCGGTCGTAGCCGCGATTACTGCGAACGAATTTATCGACCTGTGTCAAAATGGCACGCTGCAACAGATAGAAGAAGCTATAAAAGCCGGGGCGGATGTCAACGCGAAAGAAGCGGGCGGCTTTACGCCGCTGATGTTGGCGACGTATTACAACAAAAATTCTTAGACATCGTTCTTGAAAGTAAAACCGATGACGACCCTTCAACCGCCGGGATGGTGGAAGCCTTCGAATGGGCGATCAAGGAGTGGGACAAACTGCTGAACATAAATTACAGCGCCCTGATGAACAAGCTGGATAAAAAATAGCAGGAACGCCTCCGCGACTCGCAGCGCGAATGGATTAAATACTGCGGCCTTGAATTCGCGTTCTACGAAAACTACTGGGCAGCTTTTCAGGGTACAATGTACGTATCGTTTCCGCTCTCGTTCCAGTCGGATTTTGTACGAGAACGCGCGCTGAGGTTGGGATACTACCTTGAGGATTTGAATGAAAGGTAAACATACGAGGAGGTACGATATGAAAAAAACAACGATATTATTTTTGTGCGTATGTGTACTGCTGGCTGCGCTATTGTCGGAGGCTGCGGCTTATCCGGGGGTTAAACGCAACGCCGCGTTCGGCTTCACTGCCGACCGCGTGGCGAAGATCAATTCGGGCGGCTTCGCGGGCGGCGTAATCAGCGACGAAATGATTGAGCAAATGTCACGAATATACCGAGACATGGACATCGACGCGACAATCATTAGAATGAAGGAAGCCGGCAGGGACGAAAGAACCATCGAAAACACGCGCAAACAGCTTCTGGACATGAAGAAAATGGCGCTTGAGGGCACGCTGGGCGCATATATGAGACGCCCCGTCTCGCCGGATGAGACGGCGTCTAATAACGCGGGCTTCTTTACGCTCAATAAACTTCCCGCCAGCGAGGCGATGGAAGGATACAAACCCGACGACTGGGACGCCGCAGCCGAGTGGGCGCTCTTGGTAGCGGCCGACATGGCGACGGCGATGACATTCGGCGGCGCCTCGGCGGGGCTTATGAATGCAGCGGGGCTTGCGGTAACGGTCTATCCCCATCCGCTCGTGCTCAACAATTACGCTTCGCTTCTGGGGCAAATTTCGCCCATTGACGCGCTGTTTTTCTATCTGGCGGCGCTTGAGTTCGAGCCGCATAATCCGGTAATCCTCACGAATATCGGCATGACATATTTGGATATGGGCAACTATGGGACAGCGAAGGAGTACGCGCTTATAGCCCTCCAGTACAATCCCGAGTGCGGCCCCGCGTACCAGATCTTGACCGCGTGCCACCTCAAGGACGGCAACAGCGTGCTCGCGGCGGAGACCCTTTTCAAATCCACCCGCGACTGCTTCGACGAGATGACCATGCTGCTTTTCCGCAGCTATTTCGACGCGATAGACGAACTTGACTATAGAGAGTACGACTTCCCCATCAACGAGGTCGTACTGGAGCTGATGTACGAGACGGCGAGGAAATTTGTGGATACCGTGCACGTGAACGAGTCCATAGACACGCCCACTAACCAGCTCACTATCGATTCTTATCCTGACTTCGGCGACGGCGAGGGTGTGATGCTCTCCTACAGCGACTATCATTCCGATTATAGCAGGGAGCAAAGTAATAGAAGAGACAAGCTCGGCAAAAAACGAGACGCTTCGGAAAACAGGATATTCTACAAGAATGGCGGCGACGGTACGTTGGCGTTGATGCATAACCTGCGGCAGTATTACGCCTACTTAGTGCTGGAAAAGTATTACGATTTTCAACACAAGAAAAAATATCATGAATGGCACTATAGTTGTGACAGCAATCATGAAATGTCCGACGGGGTAATAATTGACAAATGTCGAAGAATTGATTTTGATGTTTCGGATGAATTTGAGGAAAAATTCTTCGACGCGTGGAAGAAATGCGTGCTTGAGGAAATGAGCGTCAAAAAACAAAAGGGCGCGGAGCTTCATATACTGGATGAAGAGTACGGAAGAATTACTGAAGAAATAAACAAATTACCCAGCGCTTGGGGCAAGCCCGACGTTTTTCAGTTCGATAAGCAGCTTAGGGCCCAGCTGGAGTCCCTGAGGGACCAAATGAAGGCAACCAAGCTACGCTACGACATACGGTTTTGCATGAAACTCATTGCCGACAACATGGCGCTTCACAACGTGTGCAAGGAATACGCCGTAAAATTTACCGATATGGACAAAGCGTGGTACAACGAGTGTAAGCAGTTGATGGAGGAGTTCTGGCTCAAGGCCGGCGGGATATTAAAATACATGACCGACCCAGACGTGCTGGAGTACGGAGAGGCTTCGCGCGAGAAACTCGTTGTCGATAATGTAAGCGTGTGGACGCACATTTATTACGTTCGAACCTTAGGGGGATATGATAAATTCACAGAAGAATATGTTTATAATAATAATTACGGTAGCTCTTACGCTCCAGACCCTTATGTCTGGCACATACGAGGATTGGACAAATGGACGGTGGATAAGTATTATAAAGATAACGACAGATATCAGGAGGCTATAGAAGAGCTTCAGGCCAAACTGAGCGAGCTTGTGGCGAAAAGCCCGCACCTGTCGCCTCCACCTCCGCACAAATTCGACGGTAGCCCCGTCGAGGTCGAAAATAACGCGTTGCAGCAGTTTAAAGACCCCAACGCCGAACCGGAATATGAGTTTTCCTTCGCCGGATATTACTATCACTTTTCCAGCGACGGCGATTCGTGGGAGCTGCCGATATTGGGCCGTGGCTCGTACGATAATGCCAACGACAGTAAAACCATCTACGAAAAGATTGAAGAGCCCGATAATTCCGATTTCAAGCCGCTCAAGCGGGACGATTTCGCAAATGTCAGGAATCTGGGCGCCACCACCTACGACGTGGCGACAAAAGTCATCTCCGCCGAGGAAATGGTGAAAAAGGCCGGGGACTTCGCGGAGAGGATGCGCAAAAACGTGCACGAGTTGGACAGCGATTTGAGCGGGGGCGGAGGAGTCCTCGAAAGAATAAAGCCTGTTGCGGGCGCTGTTGGCAAGGTGCAAAATTATATCGGCTTCGCTCAGGCAGCCGCCGACGTGAAGACAGGGGGCACAGTAACCCGGTATAAATACGTCACCAAGGACAGCCGGGGCAGGGTGGTCGACCGGGGCGACATGTACGAGCGTCAGGTTGGCGGGGATATAGACCTTCCCGGCGATATCGGCAGCTACGGGCTTGAGAGGACGACCACAGTCAGGAAGTCGAAGATGACAGGTGTCGCCGCGAAAAATAAAACACTGAAGCATAAGTTCACATTCGGCGGCGTCGGCGCAGGCGTGGTTTATTAAAAATAAAACAAAAGGAGATTAAGATGAAGAAAATTTTTCTAACAACGATTATCTGCGCGGCGATTTTTTCGATATTTTTAGTAAACGCGAGCGGAGCGTTTGCCGCCGGGGAAAAAACGCGCGATTATCGAAATGAGCTTACGGGCGGGATGTGGCACGCGAGCCCCGTGTTGGGCTCCGGCTGGTCGAACCGGTTAGGTCTTTGGGAAGACAACACGTTTATATACGCCGCGAACCAGATGGACGGAATGACGCGCGAGCGTTTCATCGCGGGCGAATGGAGCATAAATCCGGACGGGCTGTTGACGCTTTCATGCCGCGAAACTCTGAAACTGGAGGGCGGCGAGGTCGTGTCAGCGATGGGCTCAACGTTTTCCGAAACGGAGATAATAAACGCGACCTTGGTCAAGGTGAAGCACGACCCGACTAAAACGATCGAAATACGTGTCGGCGATTACGTTCATGACGACAGCACTCCGCACCCGTGGAAAATTAGCCTGCCGGACGATGGCGCGATATGGGGAGGCGACGGCTGGTTTTGGAAATACGAGGGAGATTGGGACTTGGAAGAGCTTCGCAACGAGTACAAAATGGCTTATTGAATTTGACACAGTTGGAAACATCAGCGGTTAACGTTCCATTGCAAGATGAATTTTTATAGCGTCTTCAACGGCTTTCATTTCAATTTTTGAGAGTGTAGCCAGTTTAGATTTAAGGCGTGATTTGTCGGCAGCCATGATCTGATCTGCCATAGTTTTACCGCTGTCATTTCCGACTGTTACGATAGCTTCTCCAGGATACACACGCTTTGTGTTACTTGTTATTGGAACGACGACCACGCGGGAAAGATTCCTGTTTGCAGCATCATTGCTAACAATGACCGCTGGTCTTGTCTTGCGGATCTCGCTACCTGTAGCCGGATCAAATTCAACAAACCAAACCTCACCTCGCTTCATCGGTCATATCTCCCGCAAGCGCATTACACCACTGGATAGCTTCTGTCTCTCTGTCTATGTCGGCTGCCATAGCTTTGTAGGCTTCATCAAGCGACGAATCTATTACATGAGGTCGTATTAACGTTTCGATGTAGTTGCTAATACGTCGCTTTCCAATTCGTCGCCATAATCCATCATATACTTCCTCATCTAGAGTTATTGTAAGCTTCCGCTGCATTGTCGCTCCTCCCAACCTGAATGATCGAATTAATAGCAAATATTAACACGTAATACGTATTACGTCAAATTGATAATAAAATTACACGGCTGATTATATTTCATGCAATACTTCATCAAGCTTCTTAAAGTGGTTTTCGTTAAATGTAGCAACCTCAAAACCATGGTCTTTTGCCGTAGCGGCCAGATAAGAATCGGCAAAACCATTATTATTAACTCTTCCGAGCGATATGGCTGTTTTTGCGTAATATTTATCCAACGCCTTAACACCCGGCCAACTGATAATAGCTTCCAGAATGTCTAAAACATCATTATTCGACCACTTTAGAGAACTGCGTAACACCCAGGCAACCTCAAACAGTACAGGTGGAGCAATGACCAATAAATAATTTCCGTTTTGCGCTTCTTTGAAAAGGTGTTTAGCTTTGGCAGTTTGCTTTGGTTCCGAGATTGTATCAAAAAGGCTTATAATAACGTTAGTGTCAATTAGAATCTGTTTCATCATTCACGTTCCAAAATATTTCTGCCAACTTCAGGCGTCAATAGTTCTTCTAAATCGTTCGGTAAATTAGCGCCATCAAGGCAACCAATATAAGCCATTAAATTCTTAGGCTTGCGTATAATGACATAGTCTTCCTTTTCCTCAAACTCAATAGTATCTCCGGTATTAAATTCAAATTTGTTACGAATATAATAAGGAACAGTAAGTTGCCCCTTACTTGTCATTCTTGAAACTGTATTCATAATAACGTCCTCCTAAAATAAAATATCCTTACTAAGTTTATATTGTTCTTACATTATACACTGGTTTACAAATAATGGAGAACGTTAAATTTTGTCATGAAGCTTTCGAACTCTGAAGAAAGAGCAGATTTTAGTGGAGGCAGCGCTTTCTTTTTCAGATTTCTTATTGCAACATTCCAGATTTATAAACACGGGAATATTCTTAATCCTTTGCGGAAGCCATATGGGCTTTATGGAAAATGAGGCGCCGGGATATAAAAGCCCGTTGTTCGGCAGGCGCACGGCGCAGATAAACTGGAAGGCTTGGATTACTACGATGCAGGTAATATGCTTGGCGGTTTCAGTAACGAGGACAATACAAAGCTTTATGCCTGTGTTGGCGGAACGCCGCATTATCTCTCACAGGTTAAAGCTGCCGAAAGCTTCGAAGAAAATATTAAACGGCTGTTTATGGAGTGTTAATTAATGACGATGGCGCTGAATACCATGTTGATTAAGGATTGACCGTGATTTTTGATATAATATAAAGCAGAATCAGTTGATGATCAAACTGGAGAATGGAGCGACGGGGTGGTTCTAATGAAGGGAACTGGCATGAAGAAAATATCTCTACTACTCACATGTGTATTTTTTATAGCGCTGTTGGCGGGTCGTCAGGCGGAAGCCGCGCCAAGCGCGGGCGACGCGCTTTCGGTGTCGGCTCTCGCGGGCCGCTGGGGAAACTCCGGGGTCAAATACGGATTTTCCGACGACAGTTATTTCTACAAGAGCACGGTGCTTTCGTACACGAGAATGAGCAGTATCTACCATTCTGAAACCCGAAGATACAGCGGTGACTATGTGTACATTACGCCGGGTTGGTGGGAAAACACGTTCACCACCCATTACACATACCTGAACACACTGTTTGGCCGTTACACGGTCAGAGGCGGCGTTATCAGGTTCGAAGACGTCATTTCCATCCCGCACAGCACGTTCGAACCCGAGTGGTACCGAAGGGAAACGCGAGGGGCGGACGACGGGAAATTGCTGGAGAAATTTCAAACAGCAGAGTTCGGGGGAGACTTCACGGCGGATTTCGAGTTCATATCACCGACGCGGATACGCCTCCGCGACAAAAGTTCCGACAAGGATTACTTCTGGGACTTGGATGACGTTCCGCACGAGGTGCGGATCCCAACCCATGTGATCCCGCCTGCGGCGTGGCCCGCTAAGGCTTTTTCGCCCGAGATGCCGGAGCTGAAAACAAAAGGGCGTTTGCGCGAGGCCACTCTCGACGAGGCGACTTCGCGAGCCGAAGAAATTAAAACCACGCTCATAATAGACAAGACCGACTCATTGACCGACATACGCGGCTACGTTAAGACCCTGCGCGGCGCGGGCTGGTGGGCCGAAGAGCCGGAAAAGGACGCGGAATCGCTGAACCTCGAAGCCCGCAAGGGAATGTGGCGCCTTGGGATCAAAAACGGAAACGGCGCGGGTTCAAACGAAGACACCGTCGTCATCGAGTCCATACGTTATCCCGAGGGAAAATGGCCGCAAGCGTGGAGCGGCGCAAAATTAGAGCCGCCGCAGAAGTCGGTCATCGTGGGCAACGTGGACAACAAACCGGACGAAAGCAGCAAAAATATCGCCGAAAAACTTTATTTCGACAAAGTGAACGACAAAGGCGTCGAGGATTACGCGGCGCGGCTGCAGCAGGCGGGTTTCGTGATCCCGGCGAGCGCCGGGGATAAATGGCAATACATGAAATACATACGGATGAACCGCGATCTCTATCGCGCCCAAATAGAAATGGAAAGCCGCCATGGAGATATCACGGCGTTCATGTATGACCTCAAATATTTCCCCGACGGCGTATGGCCTTCGGTCTGGAGCAGCGGCGGGCTACCTGCGCCCGAGGGCGGCGAAACGATCGTCGGCGAGATAGATATGGGTAAATGGGATAAAAAAGACGAATGGTACGGTGGTTTTTCATCCGGTATAAAATTCCTCGGCCTCGACCAGAACAAAATCGACGGCTATTTCAAAAAACTGCATTCTTTAGGTTTTGGCAGAAAGGAAAAATACGACGGCAAGTTCGTTCTTTACAAATATTTGCGGCTCGGCGGCAGTATGTGCCGCGTGCAGGTCGAGCAGCAGGAAAATGACGAACTCGCGGAGATTGATTTCAGTTTCCAATATTTCCCCGGCGGGGTATGGCCTTCGGTCTGGCGAGATGGCGGGCTTCCAGCGCCCGAGGGTAGTGAAATGATCGTTGGCGAGATAAATATGGAAAAATGGGATAAAAAAGACGAATGGTACGGCAGTTTTTCATCCGGTATAAAATTCCTCGGCCTCGACCAGAACAAAATCGACAACTATTTTAAAGAATTGCAGTCTGTGGGATTTGGCAGAGAGGAAAACAGTTACAGGGGTAAAGTGGTGCTTTACAAATACCTGCGCTTAGGAGGCAGTATGTGCCGTGTGCAGGTCGAACAGCAGGAAAACGATGAACTCGCGGAGATTGATTTCAGTTTCCAATATTTTCCAGACGGCGAATGGCCCACGGTTTGGCGCGACGGCGGGCTTCCCGCGCCTAAGAACGCTGAAGCGATAGTCGGCGCGATAAATATGGGTAAATGGGATAAAAAAGACGAATGGTACGGCTCTTTTTCTGCGTCAGTAAAATTCCTCGGCCTCGACCAGAAAAAAATCGACAACTATTTCAAAGAATTGCAGTCCGCAGGGTTTGGCAAAGAAGAAAATTACAGTGACAGTGTGACCCTGTACAAATATTTACGCCTCGGCGGCAGTATTAACCGTGTGCAGATAGAGCAGCGGGAAAACGAAGAGATAGTGGAGATTTATTACTCTTTCAGTTATTTTGAGGACGGTGAATGGCCTTCCGACTGGCAGTCCATGGGCGTTCCCGCTCCAAAATGTACGGCGATCGTCGGCGCTTTCGACTTGGAGAAATGGAACGATAAGGGAAGCTGGTACGAAACGCGAATGAAGTTTTTAGGCGCGAACCTGTCCGATTACACCGCTGTTCTGAAGAAGAACGGTTTCACCGAGCCGGAGTACGCGCGCGAAAATTGGGAGCTTGAAAAGCGGCTCCGCATCGGCGGGGTCTGGTACAAAGTCACGATATATGACACGGGGAACGGCGAGATACCGGAAGTATCGTTCACGTTCAGCGAGGAAAATTAAAACAAACGGAGGAATGATTATGAAAAAGGTAAAAATATTTGTGTTCGCGGCGGTTTTGGTTTACTGCCTGTTTTCAGCGGCGGGAATAGTATGTGCCTACGAGCCAGTCAAAGATCACCCGATAGACATCGCTCTTGAAAGTAAAATCGACGACGACCCCTCGACCGCCGGGATGGTGGAAGCCTTCGAATGGGCGATCAAAGAGTGGGACAATCTGCTGAACGTAAATTACAGCGCCCTGATGAACAAGCTGGATAAAAAAGAACAGGAGCGCCTTCGCGCCTCGCAGCGCGAATGGATTAAATACCGCGACCTTGAATTCGAGTTCAACGCAAAATATTGGGCAGCTTTTCAGGGCACGATGTACGTATCGTTTCCGCTCTCGTTCCAGTCGGATTTTGTGCGCGAACGGGCGCTGAGGTTGGGATACTACCTTGAAGATTTGAATGATAGGTAACCACCCCGCCCTGCGGGCACTCCTCCACGGAGGGGAATTACCACACCGTCGCTTCGCGGCGCCCCTCCACGGATGGGAATGGTTGACGCGGAACGGTGTAGAGATAGAGCAAATTTTCGCATACGAGGAGGTATGAAATGAAACATTACATATTTATAGCGGTTTTAGTGTTGACAGTTTTAGCGATTGCCTGCGCGGCGGAGGCTGCGGGTTTCAATAGCATTCCCCCGGAGGCAGTGGAATTGGAGGCTCAACTTGCCGACACGCTGGTAAAAAACGGCAGGATGAACCAAAACGAGCTATCTTACTCGGATACCGAGGAGATAGAAGGCGAAAAATGCTGGGCGTTTAACTCGCCGAGCGGCGTCTATGCCGTGAGCGTAAGCGGCAAAATGTATATTTATGTGCAGGTCGATTACATGCCGCTTGAGGAATTCTTTGAGCAAACGGCCGCTTTGAACAAAACTCTGGAAGAATTCCTCGCGAGAACCTTAACAGCCGACGTCACGGGAGAAGACGCAGATATTTTCAACACGCCGGACGCGAAGGGGAAAAACCTGTTCAAATTATCCAAATCCAAGGGAAGTTACGTGATCGTGGATAAAGGGCCCGTGAAGGACGGATCGGACCAGTATTGGTATAAAGTCATTTATTATTATGATGATGAAATACTTACGGGCACATACGAGGACGCGTATATCTCCGGTAAGTTCATCAATATCAGAAATATTGCCGAGGACGAAAAAAGCGCGCTGCGGTTCAGGCTCGACCGCGATTATTAATAAAATTAATTGTTTTAAATGTGCATATTTCTCCATCACATGGGACCCGAAGTTCCCAAAAGCATGTAAGTACTTTGGGTTTAAATCGGTGTGCATGCCTTCTGTTACGCATGTTCACGTTCATTCATCGTATTTTAAAAACCCTATATCGATTTGTCCAACTTGTTGATTGTAATATTATGTAAACACGAGTATAATAATCGTATTTACAAAAATGCTATCTAAGGAGCAGATATCATGTTTGTTGGAAGAGAAAAAGAGCTGGCGGCGCTTGAAAAATTGTACGATGAAAAATCTTTTCAAATGGTGGTTATGTACGGGCGAAGAAGAATAGGCAAAACAACGCTGATTTCCGAGTTCACCTCTGGTAAGCCTTCGATATTTTTTACAGCTCTTGAAGTAAATGATGCTCTCAACTTAAGGCAATTTTCCAAAAAGGTATACGCTTTTTTCGATATGCCGGAATCTGTTGGCGATTTTGAAAATTGGAATGATGCTTTTGTATTTATCACTGAAAAGGCAAAGGAGCGGCAGTTTGTTCTCGTTTTTGACGAATTTCCCTATGCCGTAGCTGCAAATCGTTCACTAAAATCTATTTTACAGGCAGAGATAGACCATGGCTTTATAAACACGGGAATATTCTTGATCCTTTGCGGAAGTCATATGGGTTTTATGGAAAATGAGGTGTTGGGTTATAAAAGCCCTTTGTTCGGCAGGCGCACGGCGCAGATAAAATTGGAAGGCTTGGATTACTACGATGCAGGCAAAATGCTTGGCGGTTTCAGTAACGAGGACAAGATAAAGTTTTATGCCTGCGTTGGCGGAACGCCGCATTATCTCTCGCAGGTTAAGGCAAACGAAAGCTTCGAAGAAAATGTTAAACGGCTGTTTTTCGATATTTCAGGCTATCTGTACAATGAACCGATGATGTTATTGCAGCAGGAATTGAGAGAACCTGCGATGTACAATTCTATCATTACTGCGATTGCAGGCGGGGCGTCAAGGCTGAATGAAATAGCCACGAAAATTGGCGAGGATGCTCCAAAAGTTAATAAATATCTGCAAACCCTGGTGAATCTGCAAATCATTCTAAAAATATATCCATTCGGCGAAAACCCTCAAAACAGCCGTAAGGGGATATATAGAATACTAGATAATTGCTATGGATTTTGGTATAGTTTTGTGTTTCCGAACAAACCGGAAATTGAAGGCGGCAGCGGCGACATTATTGCAGATACTGAGCTGCTTGGTGACAAGTTGCCTACATATATTGGACGTCCGACATTTGAAACGGTATGCCAGCAATATCTGCAACGGGCGAACAGAAACAAAGAATTACCATTTACTGCAACGTCTTTTGGTTCATGGTGGGGAACCGATCCAAAGGGAAAAACGCAGACTGACTTTGATGTGGTTGCTGCAAATCGTAATATGAAGCAGATTATTCTATGTGAATGTAAATGGAAAAAGAGCGTAAACATAACGGCAGAAGCCAATAAGCTCATGAATAAAAATCACCTTCTCTCAGAATATAAAGAGCGGTATTATTATATATTCACAAAAACGCAGGCGAAAGAAGAGAATATCTTTAATGGGTTTACGGTGGTTTCAACGAAAGCTCTGTTTGATTGAAGTCAGAAATCATTATTCAAGTTTATTAAAAAGGAGAAAGCATTATGAAAAAACTAGTGGTGATATTTGTGTGTGCGCTAGTGGGAATAGCAGTGGTGGCGGGCGTCATGTGGACGTTGCAAATGAGCGCCGAAGACTTTAACAAATTATGCCAATCCGGTGCACCTCACGAAGTCGAGGCGGCGATCAAAAATGGTGCGAACGTTAACGCGAAAGGTAATTACGGCTTGACGCCGTTGATGCACGCTGTCTGGCACAACAATTCCGAGGTTATAAACGTACTTATCAAAGCAGGTGCGAACGTCAACGCGAAAGATAGTCAAGGCTCGACGCCGTTAATGTTTGCTGTCGATACAAAAAAAGACCCTGAAGTTTTGAATATACTTATCAAAGCCGACGCGGATGTCAACGTGAAAGGTGCAAACGACTATACACCGTTGATGTATGCTGCCCAGAACAAAGATAATTCCGAATTTTTAAGCATACTGATTGAAGCCGGCGCGGACATCAACGCTAAGAATTACGTCGAAAGGACTGCTTTGAGTTACGCTGTGGAGAGAAGGGCGTCTGAAAATGTGTTGCTTTTGCTGGCATCCGGGGCGACTGTATCTGAAAACGAAGCTCCTATTATTGAAAGAATAAAGCAAAGCGCTACGGCAGAATCCGGTTCCATTGCATACCCTGAAGGGCATAGGCAGGACGTGCAGGTGTCACAACAGTCAGGAGGACCTAGTGTCGCGGAGGTCAGGACGACCGAGAGCGACAAGAAGGCAGGAAACATTAGCACGGACGACTTTATCAAACTGTGCCGTGATGGTACATTGCAGCAAATCGAGGCAGCGATCAAAGTCGGCGCAGATGTCAATACGAAAGATAGAAACGGCGCGTCGGCGTTGATGGTTGCAGCGTCGTACAACAGGAGCGCAGAGGTTACGAACGCTCTTATCCAAGCAGGCGCGGACGTCAACGAGACAGATAAGCACGGCTGGACGGCGTTGATTTACGCTACTCATAATAATAGTAACCCTGAAGTTTTAAACGTACTTATCCAAGCCAGAGCGGACGTTGATGTAAGATTTAGAGATATGACGCTGCTGATGATGGCTGCCCGGTATAACAAAAATCCAGAAATTTTGACCGCCCTCCTTCAATCTGGCGCTGATGTCAACGCGAAAAATAGAAATGGCATTACGCCATTGATGTTGGTTGTTATGGGAAAAAGCGCTGAGATAATAAACGAGTTCATTCAGGCAGGCGCAGACGTCAACGCGAGAAATGACGACGGCGAGACGGCGTTGATGAATGCTGCTCAGTTCAGAAATAATCCTGAAATTTTGAACACCCTTATTCAAGCCGACGCGGACGTCAACGCGAAAAATAGCAAAGGGAGAACTCCTTTGAATTTCGCAGTGGAGAAAAATGTGCACGAAATCGTGTCGCTTTTGCTGGCATCCGGCGCGACCGTATCTGAAAACGATCTTGAATTGGCGCAAAAGAACGAACGCCTGAGGGACACCACCATTATCGAAGAATTGAGGCAGCGCATCAAATAACCTGAAGCTTCTACATCGGTATTTTTTGGGGTATTAGTTATTTTGGTTTTATCTGCGACTATTTTTAGGAGGTAACTGAAATGAGGAAAATTTACACTGTGTTGGTCATTATCCTGATGTGTCTGGCAGGTATTTTACCGTCGCGCGCGTTTGCCGCGGTAAGCAATGAGGATGCTACGGCCAGGTATAGCAAAATCATCAATTGTTATCGTAATTACATCATCCGTCGCGATGATAAAGAAGGAGCGCTTGAGGATCTTCTTGTCAAACTCTCATATGAACTCAATATAGACCTCGACAGTAACGATGACGAGAAAGCGTATGAATTGGAGTGTTCATTTGAAATATTAGTTTACGAACCCGGCGCCAAATTGGGATATGCACTCTATGATATAAACAAAGACGGTGTCCCAGAACTGTTTATCCTTACGGAAGACCATACCATACTTGCCATTTATTCATTGATAGACGACGCCCCGGTTTTAGTTGGCGCGTATTGGTCAAGGAACCGCTGCGCTATGGACAAAACAGGGACACTTTACATACATGCGAGCAGCGGCGCGTCGGATAGCTATTCCGCGTCATATTCATTTTCGAGCGGAGGAGAGCTTAACCTGACCGAGATGGTTGGCGTGGAAAGCTTCGATGAACAGGGCAATGCATTTCCCGAACCGCAGTATTATCGGATCGTAAACGGAAAGAAATTAATTATTAACGAAGAGGAAGCCGTTTCCGCGTGGAGAAAATTCCCGGATGTTTATTCCGATAATCCGACAAAAGACGCGGGACTGAATTTTGTCCCGTTTAGTTAATTGTTTCAAATGTGCATATTTCTCCATCACATGGGACCCGAAGTTCCCAAAATCATGTAAGTATTTTGGGTTTAAATCGGTGTGCATGCCTTCTGTTACAGTTTTTCAGTCGACCGGCAGTGTTTGTATTGCTTTTGAGGTAAAAGAAGGCAAAGAAGAAATATGAAATATAGATAATGAAATTACACGGCTAATTATATTTCACACAATACCACATCAAGCTTCTTAAAGTGGCTTTCGTCAAAGGAAACAACATCAAAGCTATGGTCTTTTGCCGTAGCGGCCAGATAAGAATCGGCAAAACCATTACTATATATTCTTCCGAGCGATATGGCCGATTTTGCATATTCTTTATCCAGCACTTTATAACGTCCTCCATGAAGAAAATAATCCTTACTAAATTTATATTATTCTTACATATTTACAAAAACGCAGACGAAAGAAGAGAATATCTTTAATGGGTTTACTGTGGTTTCAACGGAAGCTATGTTTGATTGAAGTCAGAAATCTTTATTCAAGCTTGTTCTTGCTCACCTTAAAGTTTTCAAAAATAAATTGAAAAGTAATAATTGATATATTTATAGCACTTTTATAATATAATTTATTTGTTTCAACAAATCATAGAATCAATTAATGGGAGGTTTTATAGGTGAAGAAAGTATTATTTTTTGTTGTGAGCTTAGTTGTTGTGGTTTCGCTAGCGTCGTGCGTTTACGCTGATGTATTCAAGAAAGATAGCCAAATCACTCTTGACAAAGAGAAAGCAGGCGGCGGTATCGGAATCCTCTATGGCAAGTACGCTTTTACACGTGATATGCCGCCAATGGAGAATCCGGTGCGGGAAATCGGTTGGTTAACTCTCAAACCTGGAGATACCGTTGGCTTTCATAAGCACGAGGTTAATGAAGATATTTACATAGTCGTTTCCGGTACCGGAGTGTTTATTAATGACGATGGCACAGAGCACAATATTGAACCCGGCGACATTACCATCGCTCGCTTAGGTCAGTCTCACTCCATTATTAACACTGGAAATGATGACTTAGTGTTCATTGGTATTATTGCTGGAGAAACTCCCTGATATCGTTTCCGATTTCCTTTTTTTTGTGCGAAAGAGAGAGGCTGCAATACAGCATAGATAACCAATATTAGTAAGCAAAAAACCTCATTTCCGCTATATTTTAAAATGAGGTTTTTTCTTATTAAAATTTGTACATTTATACTCCTTTGGCCATTTCGATGAGCAGCAAATGAGCGTTTCCTTCCGGCTCTATAATTATTTTTTCCTCCACAATTTCGAGAGCGTCCCGCGTGTTCGCCACAATGCCGTTGATAGTCGCCTTGCCTTCAATAATGACCAAGTACGCCTGGCGTCCCGGTTGAATCGGAAACTCCAATTGATTTCCTGAGCTTGCTGTAGCAGCATAAACGTTGATGTCTGCATGAATTTTGATTGGCGCTTGTGAGTCGCTGTTACCTAAGCCGGTGGCTATTGGCAGCCATTTGTTTTCTCTGTCAGCAAAATCAAAACGATAATCGCCGTAATTGGGAGTGACTCCCTTTTTGTCCGGCAGAATCCAGATTTGCAGGAAACGTAACATGTCTTTGCCAAAATTATGTTCACTGTGGGACACGCCCGTTCCGGCACTCATATACTGCACCTGTCCGCGCGTCAAAGTATGCCGGTTTCCCATGCTGTCCGCGTGGGTAAGTTCTCCGTCAATGACATATGAAATGATTTCCATATTTGCATGGGAATGCGTGTCGAAGCCTGTCCCCGGCTGCACCATGTCGTCGTTGAGCACGCGCAGGACACCGAACTGCATATTCAAAGGATTGTAATAGTCGGCAAATGAAAAATGGAAATGACTATCCAGCCAACCATTCTTTCCGCGTCCCATTTTCTTGCTGTCGATATACCGAATCATTCTTCTACCTCCTTCGTTTATAGAACTCATTGTGGTCTATATTTATCGGTAAATCAATACAATCTATGAAGTTCAGACAGGAATAAAACGAAATAATATGAAAGCTCATTAACAGTATTCAAATGATTTATAAAATGATAAGATATAGATATATGCTTAAACAACGTGAACCCCGAACATTTGAAACACTATTTTATGAAGGAGAGCTGAACATGCAAGGAAAGATAGCGCTGGAGGAACATTTCGCAACGGAGGAGTTTTTGGAAGCAGTTAAGCCGTGGTTTATTAATGAGGGGCCCGGGGCATGGGAGCGAGCTAGCTACGCTATGAGCGATATCTCCGGTAAGCGCCTGCAGCTTATGGATGAGGCCGGTATCGAGAAGACCATTCTATCACTAACTTCTCCTACGATTCAAGCCATTTTGGACGTCGACAAGGCCATCGAATCGGCTAAGCGGTCAAATGAGTACATAGCGAACCAGATAAACGACCACAAGGATCGTTTTGAGTCCCTTGCCGCCCTGCCAACCCAAGATCCGGACGCCGCAGCCAAAGAGTTACATCGCTGCGTGGAGGATTACGATTTCAAAGGCGCTTTAATAAACGGATTCTGCCAAATTGGCGACCCCAATATTCCTATCTACTTGGATGACCCGCGTTACATCGACTTCTGGGGTGAGGTCGCCAAGCTGGATTTGCCAATTTATATCCACCCGCGGCCCACAATTGAGCCTATATTAAAAGCTGAGTTCGAGGGGCACAATTGGATGGCAAGAGCTGCCTGGGGCTGGCATTTACAAACTGGTACGCACGTACTGCGCCTGATTGGAAGCGGTATCTTCGACCGCTACCCCAGCCTGCAGATTGTTGTTGGTCATATGGGCGAACTGCTGCCCATGTTCCTCTGGCGTATAACCAACCGCGCTAAGAATTACAAACGCGACTGCAAGGCGGAGCGCCCAATCAGAGAGTATTTCGAGCGGAATATCAACATTACCACCAGCGGTCACTGCAGTACGCCCGCCCTGATGTGCGCTGTGATGGAGATGAGCACTGACCGCATTATGTTCTCCACCGACTATCCCTATGAGACGATGAAGCAAAACTCCGACTGGTTCGACAACATCCCATTCAGCTACAATGACAAGCTTAAGATGGGCCGTACCAACGCTGAGAAACTGTTCAAGCTGAACACAAAATAGAAATACATAGTACAAATTACAATGTACAAATCTCAAATATAAGCAAAACAAAGAGAGAAAGACAAAGGGGCGGTGTTTTGCCGCCCCCTTGATTCGTTACAGTTGATACTGGATTTCTCATAAAGGCTGTTAATTCTGTTTTTTTGCTTTTTTACCCCACATGGGAGTACCGTCCGAGCGCCACATTCCATATCCTGTGAAGGCTAAGAGCACTGTGAATATAGGCACTATAAAGCCCAGAAACGCGTAGGGGATGTAGGCTATTGACACGCCCATCACGCTACATGCATAAATGGACGCTGTACTCCACGGAACCAACGCCGAAGCGATGGTATTTGTGTCCTCCAATGTTCTGGAAAGTACTTTTGGATGTACGTCCATCTCCTTGTAAGCCTCTTGGAAGGTACGTCCGCCTAATATGATACCGAGCACCTGATTACCGGATAACAGCAAAATAGAATAGCAGTAAACCATCGTTCCCAACACCAGCTGGAATGGCTTCTTGGCGACTTTTAGAACTCCCTTTTCAGCAAAAACGTTGAGTATTCCGCTCTGATTCAGCGCGCCGCCCATCAAGCAGGCGAGGAGAATAAGACATACGGTATCCTGAACCATCCTGAGCCCGCCCCGATTCAGCAGTGTATCGACTATATTCACTCCGGTTTCAGACTTGAAACCGGAAAATGCAGTCTGTATAATGGGGACAAAACCAGCGCCTTGCAATATCATAGCAAAGATAACGCTGATAATAAAGCAAACGCCGAGTCCCAATATGGCAGGTATCTTAAAAGCCGCGATCACAAGCACGAGAAGAGCTGGGATCAATGCAAATGGAGTAATGCTGAATTTTGCTCTTAGTCCTTCGGATATTATAACGATGTTACTGTCGTCCATCACTCCGCTCGCGTACTGATTGCCAATAAGCGCATAGATTATAAGGCAGACGACGGTGGCCGGAACAGTTGTGTATAACATTGAGAAGATGTGTTCGTACAGGGTTGTGCCTGACATGGCCGGCGCCATATTGGTCGTGTCGGACATTGGAGACATCTTGTCTCCGAAATAAGCGCCGGCAACAGCGGCTCCTGCAACAATGTGCGGCGGCATGCCAAGTCCGAGTCCGACGCCGACAAGGGCAAGCCCCATGGTAGCCATGGTTCCAAAGGAAGTGCCCGTAAATGTCGAGGCAAATGCACAAAGAATAAATGTCAACGGCAGCATATTGCCCGGAGTGCATACCTTAAGCCCGTAATAGATCAGCGCCGGAATGGTTCCGCCGATCATCCAAACGCCTATTGTCATGCCGACAATCATGATAATAATAACAGCAACGAGGCTGTCGGAGATAACTTTGATCATCTCATTCTGAATATCTTTCCATTTGTTGTGCAGGAATAACGCGATCAGTGTGGATATGATTGCACCGAGAAACAGCGACATGGGCGCGCCGCCGTTTCTCGCGCCGATAAGCCAGAGCCCTGCAATGATGACGCCGATGATAAGCGTTAAGTAAATTATCGCTTCGGTTATAGACGGAAGCCGTCTTGTACTATCTTTCATAGCTATTAACATTCCTTTCAAATTTATCTGATATCGAGGGCGTTTTTCATTGACCACCTTTCTCCAAGTCGCTGTCCGTGTCCATAATTTCCCCTGCTTTGAAAAACAGGTAAAGCTGATGTCACATACTTTCAGTTTGCAATTGAATAATACATTTTCATTTACTTGCAATTCTTCTAGTTATTCTTGTTAATGCCCTCTTCCGTTTGTATATAATATTATAAGTTTACCACTTTTTGAGTAATTATGGAACTGTCTGGGTTGCTTTATTAAAAAAAACCACGACCATTTTCAAACGCAATTTCTCAGAAAAGAAATCTTACTACTAGAATATGGGTAATTCAAAAAGAATGGCAAATATTTTTATCAATCAAGTAGCTTATAAGCGGATATCTGGGGACTCAATAATAGTGTTTTTATCTCTTTCCATTCCTGAAACACAATTGTCATATAGGAATATTTTTAATGAATCGGATTCACCACTGTCATAAAACTCAGTCAAGTTACAGTTAAAATTCAACAATTTCTCCGGAGGAATAATTAATATTCCTGCTCCATTTGCGATCATGTAATGATTTGCTGTAATGAGAGACGTTCTCTTGTTGCCATCCCAGAAATTTTGATTTTTCATTCCCCAAATAAAAAGTGAAATAGCTTTTTCTGTTGAAGAGTTAGAGTTCTTCAACAGTTTTTCAATATATTCTTCAACTATTTCTTTTTGAGGAACAGGAGGCTTCCAATTTGTTCCGCTTATCCCTATTTCGCCAGTACGAAGACATCCCCAATCGAGACTTTCGTTATAAGATACAAAAGAATTTATCTTGCACATAAAATTGAGATTGGTTTCTTCTCCAATATGTTCAAGTGCATATTTCCACCCATTTCTGAGGTTTAAAATAGTTTGAATGTCGTCAACCGGCATATTGGGAACAGAAATTCCGTCCAAAATCGTTTGAGTGTCAGGAAAAGTAACATTGACATTTTCAAGCCTGGCGCTGCTATAAATGCACGATACCAGCATCTTTTTCGCAAGAAACAAATTTTCTTGCCGTGTTAATCTGTATTTATCATTGAGTTTCATAATATAGCGGCTCCTATACAAAGGATTATTTCCCAAAATCCGGTTTCAATTTCTTAACCAACATTATTTTGGAGTTTTTTCTCTTTCTATTTCTTTCGGCATTTTTGCACCGTTCAATTCCTTTACCCTACAGTCTTTTTAACTCTTCAATAGAAAGCTCCGTTATTTTAGAAACCAGCTCTATTTTTATACCATTTTCGAGCATTGCCCGCGCTGTTTTTTCTTTTTCTTGTTTTGACCCTTGTTGTATTCCTCGTTCTTCTGCATCTTCTAAAAATGCTCTCGCGTCTAACTCGGCAATCTGTTCCATGAATTGAGCATAACGATTCTCTGGGTTACTCCAATAACTTGATTCAGCCTCTATTACCTCGTGAAATACCTGATCTTTTTGAGCTGTTTGATTCACTATTTCCACCCCAATTTCAACATTCCTGATATATCCACTCCATAATGTCACCCGTTCAGCTTCTGTAAATTCATAATCTGGCGTTGTTTTAATTTTATCTCTTAGCACTTTCAATCTATCATAGACCTTCTCCATCTCAACATAAATCAGAAGTTCATCTTGTGTCAAAATCTTCCCTGTCCTTGGATTTATAAGTACAAAATCCCACACTGAAAGCTCATCATCTTTGAACATGTTAGAACCAAGTAAAGATACCATTATGGTTGGTTTCAGATTAGAAAAACCTTTACCTGCGTCTAATTGTTGAGTATAATTCTTACCCCAATGAAAAAGGCAACGTGATACAAAGTGAGCATGTAACTCTTTTTGAAGCTCGACATTGACTTGCCTTCCGTTCTCATCCACTCCTCTTAGATCAAAATGGACTCGTTTCTTTTTATGACTGTCAGGAGTCATTTCAGTATTCAATAACTCTATTGTCTTTAGCTTTTGATATCCCAACGTGCCAAAGATTGAATTGATTAAATCTAACAATAGTGACGTTCGTGCTGGTCGTCCAAGAAGAAATTTGAAAAAAGGTCACTGGAACGATTGATCTTCTCAGGCAGTTCTCCGGCTTTTTGAAGTTCAAGCATATTGTGACGCTGTTCTTCATTCAGACGGACAACCGTATCATCGTGAGTTTTCCTTTTTTTTGTACTAAGAATCATACTCGACCACTTTCTTCGGCGGACGCCCTCGCTTGCGTACCGATTTCTGGCGCGACGCATAAGCCGGTGCGCAGCCTTCCGGGATTTTAAAACCGAATGCATCGCAGATATCCACCTGTGCCCCGACAAATGGCGTGATCACCTTTGACCGGTTCGTATGCTCAATCAATCGGATCGGCCTCATTTCATCAACAACGTCCAACGAGGAAGAAAACAACTCATGAAGCTTGGAACTCTTCCAGATGTGGCGCACATAAGAACTTAAAATAAGGGATACAAAAAGGATGAATAGACGTCCGATTTTCCCTTCCTCTGACCAGTTCCGCTGCTTGTCTGACAACATCTGATCCTTCATTTGCTGGAAATACTTCTCCTGCTCGTCTCGGAGGCGATAGGCGCGAAAAGCATCCATAGCATCGAAATTCACTCCATGGGTCATTATAGCAAAGAAACCAGATAGGCTACGAGCCTTCGAGACTTTCTTCTCGTTGAGTTCGTAGGACTTAATCTCCCTTGTGACAGGATCATAGTTGAACTTGTAATAGCAGTATTCCCGCTTGATCCAAGCATCATCGCCAAGAATCCCTTTGCTTTCCAAAAGCTCGCTGAGGGCAGCTTCCTGAAAAGACAGCGCAATATCAAGTTCCATCAGCTCAATGCCCCTTCGAACTGGGTCAAAATATAGGTTCAGTTTCAACCGGTCTGACAACTTTGTGGCTTGTCCCGTACTCTCAACCTCATAGTCGATGTCGTATTGTTTGTGGTATACCATTGCATCTGGGTCGATCCGCATTTCTTCCGGGCGGGCGCCGAATTCCTTAAGCTCTCGTATCACCTTCACAACATTCTTCTGGCCAGTCTTGGCGCACATTACAATGGACTGCCCGCGCAGTATATATTTTTCAAGATTGCGAAGCGATTCATACCCACGGTCTGTGATCAGTACCAAATCCTTGAAGCCAGAGTGATCAAGATCCATGAGGATGGTTTCGAGACTTCGTGAATCTGGCATGTTGCCTGGGAACGTCCTGTAATAGACCGGCATATGGCTGGAAAGCGTATATACGACAACTTCCAGTGTCTGCTCCAGCGGCAGATGTTCCTTGTTCTTGCCCCAGCGGATATCTGCAAGGCTCCATCCGTACGCAGACCTGCTCGTGGAATCAACGGCGCAAAGTTCGTCTTTCCCTAACCTCGCAGCTCGGAGCTTCAAAAGGCCTATGCGATGCTGCTCAGTAATGGACTGGGTAAGCAAGGTAATCACTTTGGGTGTTAGTTCTCTCAAAGAAGGGGCTGCTGCAACCCTCTGCCACCTGGCGACGCGGCTATAATTGAACTTCGTTAGGTAGGGAAACATGGCCAAGGTCAGTATATCGTCAACGATTTCGCGGTTTCCGTTAAAAACAGCCTCCAGATCCTGCTGGATACCGGTCTTCATGGCGATTTGTTCAAGCAGCCAAATGTCGCCGTAAAATCGATTTTGGCAATCGCCGTCGTATGACGGCCTTCCCGGTGGCCGTAGCCCTGTAAGTCTATGTGCTTCGCTCATGTCCCATTCTTCGGGGAAGATAAGTCGTGCTCGCTCTTCAGGTGTCGCCATAAAAAATGTGGAGCCTGGCGTGAACTTATTGTTTTCGTTAACGGTACCCCAATGGATGTGGCGATACTTCGTTTTTCCTGTGCCTGAGTCTATATACGGTGGTTGGGTACTGGCGTAAGTATACCCGCTATTGACATGCTTTCTTACACGGTATTGAGTGTTTTGATCCACGCGCCTTGCCACAGGTATCACCTCCCAATATTCTTAGCACAATTGTACTAATAATATTAAGAAAAATCAACTCGTGAACTGCAAAAAAACTTTGTTTTACTATGTTTTCAAGGTACATTCGAATTCTTAGTACAAAAAAAAGGAAAACTCACGTTAGTATGTCGCGGGACAGTTTTATGTAGGATTTCTATTTGAGAAATGGCGAAAAATACGGATTTTGATACTTTACATGTTTCAATTTGAAGCAAAAAATACCTTAAGTTGACGACATTGATTCTTAAACTGCTTGAAATCGAAATTTAGCCATACATGTGAAATTTAAAATCACACTTAAACTATTG
>WRHH01000032.1 GCA_009783355.1 Synergistaceae bacterium | reverse complement strand
CCAATGCTTCGATTTTTGACAATTCTTCTTCTGTGTCAGCTTTAAATAACGCCAACCATAACAACAAAAGGAATTACCTGTTAGGTTTCTTTGGCTTGCCTCTGCGTTTGATGATAATAGCCAAACCCACTGCTGCTATCAAAAGAAATAACACCCCAAAAATCATAAATGTAATGCTTTCGGGTTGTATAGCGCGCTTGTTCAATTCCTCGGTTTCTACGGCACGCTGGCTCAATTCCACAATAATGGCGGTATCCTTCAGGTGTTCGTTCTGTTGTGCCAATTCAACGTCGTTTTCAGATACGACCGCCCCGGACGCCAGTAAAAGCGACACAATTTCGGGCGTACTTATCTCCACGGCAATACTCAAAGCAGTTCGCCCTTCGTTATTTTTCGCGTTGACTCCTGCTCCTGCCTGTATGAGTGCGTTTATAATTTCGGGATTATTGTTCAGTTGAGCAGCCCACATCATTAGAGTCCAACCGTTGTTCATTTTTGCGTTGACGTCCGCTCCGGCCTTGATAAGCGCATTTAAAACTTCAGGGCTTTTGTTAAGAGCATACTCCAACGCCGTATCGCCTCTGCTGCCTTTTGCGTTGACGTCTGCACCTGCCTTGATGAGCACGTTAATAACTTCAGTGCTTTTAGCTGACATCAACACCGTCAATCCGTTGTAGTTTTTCGCATTGACGTCAGCGCCAGCTTGAATGAGCGCGTTCAAAACTTCCTCGCTATTTTCCGCTGCAGGTAATATCAACTCCGTATAGTCGAAATCACCTTTTGCGCTAACGTTCGCGCCCCCTTTAATAAGCGCGTTAAGAACTTCAGGGTTATTGTTGAATCTGGCAGCCACCATCAACGGCGTCTCGCTGTTGCTATTTTTCGCGTTGACGTCCGCTCCGGCCAGAATGAGCACGTGCAATATTTTGGGATTTCTATTATGCTTGGCAGCCAAAATCAACGGTGTCCAGCCATTAATATTTTCCACGTTAACATCCGCGCCTGCTTTAATGAGGGCGGACAAAGCTTCCGGATTGTTATTGTATCGGGCAGCCAACATCAGCGGAGTTTCGCCGTCAATCAATTTCGATTTTACGTCTGCTCCCGCATTTATTGCCGCCTCAATTTGCTCATACGCGCCATTACGGCACAAATTGAAAAAGTCGCCCGCGCTTGCTACCGCAGCTTGCCTCAATTTGTCGATAATGTCTTTGTCTCTCAGTCGCCAATTAACTTGCGCCAAATCCACATCGGTTTCTGACGCAACCGCCCCGGATGCCAGCAAAAGCGACACGATTTCGGGCTCTCTATACTCCGCTGCCGAACTCAAAGAAGTCCTGCCGCCTGCTCTTTTCGCGTTTACGTCAGCTCCAGCCTGGATAAGCGTTTTAAATACCTCTGTGGCTACTCTGCTTTCGTTAGCCCACATCAATGGCGTCATACCACGCTCATCTTGTGCATTGACGTCTGCCCCGGCATTAATAAGCGCGTTCGAAACCTCAGGGTTTCTGTTATACGCGGCAGCCACCATTAGAGCCGTCAAGCCGTTATTCGCTTTCTCGTTGACGTCTGCTCCCGCTTGAATAAGGGTAATCAAAATCTCAGGGTTTTTATTAAATTGTGCAGCCCGAATCAAAGCTGTAAAGCCATTTAATCTTTCCTTAACGTTGACGTACGCTTCGGCCCTGATAAGAACATTCAATACTTCAGGGTTGCTGTTCCAAGAGGCAGCCTCCATCAACGCCGTCGAGCCGTCCTTATTTTTCTCGTTGACGTCCGCCCCGGCTTTGATAAGGACGCTCAAAACTTCAGGGTTATCGTTCCCAGCGGCAGCCGACATCAACGGCGTTTTACCGCTGTTATCTTTCGCGTTAATGTCCGACCCCGCTTTTATCGCTTCTTCTACCTGCTGCAGCGTGCCTTTGGCGCACAGATCAAGAAATTCATCTGCGCTCATGACTGCATCAACCAATCCGCACGGAGCGGCAAGGAACGTTATGATAAGCGAAATGATGTAAAATATTTTCATGATTCAATCTCCTCCTTTGTTTTATTAAACCCTGTAATAACTATTCTTTGTCTTCCCTATTTTTTTGATAAGGCTTTTTCGGACTAGGCCGGATAGAAGGTTTTGTGCTTGTTGGCGAGAAACGCCCAAAATCTGTGCGACTTCCATGCTGGTGAGTTCGCCTCTACCGACGAGGAGTTCTAATACTTGCTGTTCCCGTTTTGACGGGCGTTGCGAAACGCGCATGATAAGCAGCGAGTTTTGTATTTTAGCTAGAGCGCTTTGGAGCGAGTATTTTATTCCAGAGGTGAAATACTCCACCCAGATTGTGGAATCACCGGCGTCGGCGCTGTGCAAGGCGTCGGAATAAGACGGGCGGTCAACATCGTAGTAGTCGTCAAGCACAAAGTATTTGTTAACCTCGTATCCCGCTCTAATGAGAAGCAATGCTGTCAGCAGTCGGACGGTACTCCCGTTTCCATCTGCGAAAGGATGTAAGTAAACTGTTGCTGATATAGCTTGATTGGACAATGTTGTTGCGTTCCAGATTCAGCTGCAGCTCCTCCGGAATACGCAAGGCTTCAAGCTGTCCATAGAGACGCTCAATATTGGCAATGTTGTTTAATATTATTGGTGATAATGAATATTTATTCATATGAAAATTTTACAAAATCATTACAGATTGTCAAGGTTATTGTCATGGTAATTGTCATGGTAATTGTAAAGATATTTTCAATTTCTCTTCGTCGTATATAATCAATTCGCCGCCCCCATATCTGCAATTTTGAGGGAAAATATAGCGGGGCAGCATTTTCACACCGCCTCGCTTTTGACTTTATCATATTTATAAAATGACATCGTTGCCATCTTCATGGTGAGCTACATGTAGCGAGCGTATTGGGAAAAAGCTATAAATCTAAAATTTTGGGAATTATTTCGCTTGCGGTGTACGTATTCTTATATGCATTGACGGCTTTCGAATCATCAAAAACAGCCTTTAGCGATCGCTCATAGTCTTTATCCGAAACCTCTTTTCCATTCCAGAAATATTGATATATAGGATTACCCTCTTCATCAACTTGAACTTTCGAGTTGTCTTCCGCGCCATACCTTCCGTTATGTAACAGCACAAATTCACCGTTTTGAATGGTGTATACCCTATCTGAATAATTATCCATATGTCCGCCCATTATGTGAAACAGGTTTTTCCTTTCGAAGTAGAACATGTCGCTATGAGAAGATTTAACGACTTCCACTTTGCCGCTTGAAACGGTGCATAATACGGCGCCTTCAAAACCGACGCCGTAATCTATCAACAGTTCTGGGACGTCGTCGTCATTTACATAAATCAGGGCATAACTTGCCATGTCCGGATTGGATGCAGGATTCTCTTTTATATAATCAATATATAGATTTTTAGCTGTAGCAAGGTCAATTAAAGATGCCGTCCTGCTTTCTGCGCACTTTGCGTTGACACTCGCTCCTGTTTCACAAATAAGGACCAAAACCAACACTGCAAATATTTTTCTCATCTCGTTCACCTCATGCAAAATTATTTCATAGCTTTTCTATTGGGTTATTTGACGCGCTGCTTTAATTCCTCAATAACGGCGGTGTCCTTCAGGCGTTCGTTCTTTTGCGCCAATTCCACGTCGTCTTCAAATACGACCGCCCCGGATGCCAGCAAAAGCGATACGATTTCTGGCCTACTTTTCTCCGCAGCGTAATTCAAAGCAGTTCTCCCGTCGTCATTTTTCGTGTTGACGTCAGCGTCAGCCTGAATGAGCGCCTTAAGTATCTCAGGGTCTTTGCTGTACAGGGACTGGGCAGCAACAATCAATGGCGTCAATCCGTCTTTATTCTTCGCGTTGACGTCCGCTCCTGCCTGGATAAGCGTGTTCAAAAGCTTCGTGCAGTTATATTGAGCAGCAAACATCAACGCCGTCATTCCGTCATTATCGCTAGTGTTTACGTCAGCGTTAGCCTTTATAAGCGCGCTGAATATTTCTTGAATATCTCCGAACTCGGCAACCAGCATCAAAGCCGTTCTGCCATCGTTCGTTTTAGCATTAACGTCAGCTCCGGCCTCAATAAGGGCGCTCAAAACTTCCGATTTGTTTTCCACAGCAGCTGACATCAACGGCGTAAAGCCGTAGTTACTCTTTGCGTTGACGTCCGCGTCAGCTTGGATCAGCGCGGTAATTACTTCCGGATTATCGTTGAACCGTGCGGCCAATATTAAAGGCGTCACCCCGTCGTCGTCTTTCGCGTTTACATCGGCGCCGGCCAGGATAAGCGCGTTCACGACCGCCGCGTTGTTTTCCATTGCCGCCGACATCAACGCTGTCCAATCATCGTTATTTTTCGCGTTAACGTCGGCGCCGGCTTGGATAAGAACGCTCAAAACCTTCGCGCTGTTATCTCTGGCAGCATTCATCAACGCCGTCGAGCCGTTGTCATTTTTCGCGTTGACGTCCGCGCCTGCTTGGATAAGGGCGTTCAAAACCTCTGGCTTATCGTTTTTCCAAGCAGCAAGCATCAACGGCGTCCTGTGCCATTCGTCTCTCGCGTTGACGTCCGCGCCTGCCTGAATGAGGGCTTTCAGAGCTTCGGGGCTCTTTTTATTCTGAGCAGCCATCATCAATGGCATCGCGCCCTTGTTATCTTTCGCGTTGATGTCTGCCCCGGCTTTGATCAACGCGATAATCACTTCCGGATTGCGGCTGCTTAGCGCCGCATACATCAATGCCGTCACGCCATCCGGGTTTCTTGCGTTAACGTCCGTTCCGGCTTTTATCAGCGCGGCGATCAATTCGAGATTATTCTCATTACACACCTCGTACATCAATAACGTCTTGCCGTCGTAAGTTTTTCCGCTGATGTCCGCGCCGGCTTCGATGGCTGCTATGGTATACACCGCCGAGCTATTTATGTACATTAAGACAAAATCTTCCGCGCTCATTGCCGTACGTGAAACGGACGCTTCGCGTAACGGGCTTCCTGTCCTCTGCGGCGCCTGCGCGTTCTGCTTATGCTCTTCAAGATACGTAATGGCGGATGTAGCGGGCGATACAGGCAGAAACGCCAGAATCAGCGAAAAAATGTAAATTTTTCTCATTTCTGATATCCTCATTTTTAATTCGTAATTAAAAAGACAAATAATAACATGATCTCCTTATGTTTTATTCAATCTCCACCCGTTGGTCACTTACCAGCGTTGTACAGCTTCTTCGTTTTACCTCTCCGTTTGATGGCAAGAGCCAAATTGACCGCCACAAACAAAAGCAGCAACGCCCCTATATACAACAGCGTAAAGTCAAAGTGTATGGCGCGCTGCTTCAATTCTTCGATAATGGCGGTGTCCTTCAGGCGTTCGTTGCCTTGCGCTGATTCCACGTCGTTTTCATATACGTCCGCTCCCGCGTTCAGCAAAAGCGACACGATCTCGGGCTCCCTTTTCTCCGCTGCAAAACTCAAAGCAGTTCTCCTGTCTTTATTTTTCGCGTTGACATCCGCGCTGGCCTCAATGAGCGCGTTCACAATTCCAGAACTTTTGTCAAAATAGACAGCCACCATCAGGGGCGTCGAACCGTCATTATTTTTCGCGTTTACGTCCGCGCCCGCCTTAATGAGCGCGTTCGTAACCTCCTCGCTGTTATGTTGAACAGCAATAATCAACGGTGTCGAACCGCCGTTTTCTTTCGCGTTGACATCCGCGCCCGCCTTAATGAACGCGTTAAGAGCTTCAGGGTTTTCGCTGTACTGGGCAGTCAACATCAACGCCGTCCAGCCGTCATTCGCTTTTGCGTTTACGTCCGCGCCCGCCTTAATGAGCGCGTCTAAAACTTCAGGATTTTTGTTTTTCCCGGCAGCAAACATCAACGGCGTCTCGCCGTCGTTATTTTTCGCGTTGACGTCAGCCCCTCTCTGAATGAGCGCGTTAAAAACTTCAGGGTCTTTGCAGTACTGGGCGGCAACCATCAACGCCGTCCAGCCGCCATTCGCTTTCGCGTTTACGTCCGCGCCCGCCTCGATCGCCGCCTCGATTTGTTGCAGCGTGCCATTGACGCACAGATCGATAAATTCTGCCGTTCTCGCCGCGGTCGCCGCAGCCGCTTTCTTCAATTCTTCGATAATGGGGTCGCCTATCCTGATGCTTCTGTTGATTTCCGCCGATTTCACGTCGTTTTCGGATACGGCGGCGCCGGCTTTTAATAAAAGCGACACGATTGCGGGCTTACTCCTCCGCGCGGCAAAACTCATGGGAGTTTCTCCTTTGTTATTTTTCGCGTTGACGTTCGCCCCGGCCTCTATGAGCGTGTTTACAACTTCGGGATTATTGTCATTTTGGGCGGCAAACATCAGCGGCGTAGCGCCATCTTTATTTTTTATGTTGACGTCAGCTCCCGCCCGGATAAGGATTCCCAAAATATCAGGGTTTTTGTTATACTGGGCGGCGAGCAACAACGCTATCCCGCCATCGTCATTTTTCACGTCCGCGCCGGCCTCTATGAGCACGCTTAAAACTTCGGGATTACTGTTATTTTGGGCTGCCCACTTCAGCAGAGTCTTACCATCGCTATCTTTCTCGCTGATGTTTACGCCAGCATTTGCAAAGACTCTCAAGATTTCGGGGTCTTTATTCTTACAGGCATTAAACATCCAACCCATCCAACTATCTTTATATTTAACGTCAACACTCGCTCCCGCCTGAATGATCGCGTTCAAAACCTCACCGCTGTTATTCTCGGCAGCTATACTAAGCGGCGTTATGCCACTGTAGCCTCGCGCGTTGATATCCGCGCCCCCCTGGACAAGGATGCTAAAAGCTTCAGGGTTTTTGTTATACCGGGCGGCAATCATTATCGGCGTCAACCCTTCATTCTTAGCTTTAACGTCCGCACCGGCTTGAATGAGTACAGTCAAGGCTTCAGTAGTATTGTTATTCATGGCGGCGTACATTAACGGCGTCCAGCCCGCGTAATTTCTCTCGTTGACGTTTGCTCCCGCTTGAATGAGAGTCTTTAAAACTTCGGGGTTTTTGTTATACCAGGCGGCCAACGCCAACGCCGTAATGTCAAAGCCTTTTTTTGTGTCAGTACCAATACCGTATCGATTGAGGGCGCGTACAATTTCCGGGCTAAGTTTATCGCGGTCGTTTTTTGCGTTGATGTTCGCTCCGGATGCCAGCAAAAGCGACACAATTTCCGGATCATCGTTGAAACGGGCGGCCGTCATCAATGGCGTATAACCGGCGATTGTGGTGGTTTGAATAATGTTGACTAAAGATTCCTGGTTTCCTGCATTCGCAGCAATCATCATCAGCAGCATCAAGCCGTCTGTATTGGAGATGCCGTCCGCTTTAGCATTGACGTTCGCCCCCGCCTGAATGAGCGCGTTAAAAACCTCAGGGCCTTTGTTATGTTCGGCGGCCAACATCAACGGCGTCCAGCCAACATTACTTTTCGCGTTGACATCCGCCCCCGCCTGAATGAGGACGGTCTAAACTTCCGCACTGTTCATCCCAGCAGCCATCATCAACGCCGTCTTGCCAACATCATTTTTCGCGTTGACGTCCGCCCCGGCTTGGATGAGCGCGTTCAAAGCTTCAGTGTCTTTGTTACTCTCGGCAGCCGCCATCAACGGCGTATTGCTGTTTTTATCTTTTGCGTTGACGTCCGCGCTCATCGCGATCTCCGCCTCAATTTGCGGCAGCGTACCATTTTGGCACAGGGTGATAAAGTCGTTCACGCTCATCGCCGCCTCCGATGGCGGCGTTATTAGGGGCGTGAACGCAGCCAGCGCCGCGCAGATCATAAATACAAGACCTTTCATAATCTAAACCTCCTCCAAATTATTATTAACTCTCTGCTTCAATTCCACAATATTTTTGACGCCTCTCAGGTGATCGTTCTGCTGCGCCAATTCCACGTCGTATTTAGTTACGACCGCGCCCGCCTTAATGAGTGCATTCAGAACTTCAGGGCCTTTGTTAAGGCTGATAGCCATCATCAACGCCGTCATGCCGCTGAAATCTTTTGCGTTGACGTCGGCGCCCGCATTGATAAGCGCGAATGTAACATCAGGGTTTTTGTTAAGGCTGATAGCTACCATCAACACCGTATGGCCGTTGTTATTTCTTGCGCTGACGTCCGCCCCTGCATTAATGAGCACGTTTACAACCTCCGCGTTTTTTTCAGTTGCAGCGAACAGCAACGCCGTATTGTTGAAACTCTCTTTCGCGTTGACGTCCGCTCCCGCCTTAATGAGCGCGTTAAAAACTTCATGGTCATCGTTATGTCTCGCGGCAACCATCAACGCCGTATAGCCCAAGCCATTTTTATCGTTGACGTCCGCTCCCGCCTTGATAGCCGCATCTATTTCCAGAGGTGTGCCATAGGCGCACAGATCGGTAAATCGGACCTCGCCTGCAGCTGCCGTAACGTGCTTCCTCATTTCTGCCAAAACGGCGGCGCCCTCGGCGGTATTCTTCAGGCGTCTGTTCTCCTGCGCCCATTGCAGGTCGCTTTGCGATACGTCCGCCCCGGACGCCATCAAAAACGACAAGATTTCGGGCTCCCTGTACCCCGCTGCCATATTCAAAGAAGTCCTGCCGTCCGCTCTTTTCGCGTTAACGTCGGCGCCAGCCTTGATAAGTGTTTTCAAAACCTCTACTGTTCTCTCCTTGTTTCCTGTACCGAACATCAACGGCGTCTCATCATTCTTATCTTTCGCGTTGACGTCCGCCCCTGCACTAATGAGCACGTTCAAGGCCTCAGGGTTTTTGTTATACGCGGCAGCCACCATCAGCGCCGTCAAGCCGTTATTTGCACTCGCGTTGACGTCCGCTCCCGCCTGTATAAGGGTAATTAAAATCTCAGGGTTTTTGTTGTGCCAGCCAGCCCGCATCAACGCCGTAAAGCCGTAGTGCCCTCTCTCGTTGACGTCCGCTCCGGTTTTAATAAGGACGCTTAATACTTCCGGGTTATTGTTCCCGGAGGCAGCCGACATCAACACCGTATTGCCTAATTTATCTTTAGCGTTTATATCCGCTCCGGCTTTGATAAGGAAGCTCATTACCTCAGGGTTGTTATTTCCAAAGGCAGCCGACATCAACGGTATACTGTCGATGGAATCCTTTGCGTTTACGTCTGCTCCTGCTTTTATTGCTTCTTCAATTTGTTGCAGCGTTCCATCAGCGCACAGTTTGATAAATTCGCCTGCGTTCATCGCCGCTCCTACAGGTACGGCAGCCAGGAATATTAAGATAAGAGCAAGGATAAAATATTTTTTCATTCTAATCTCCTCCTTCTATTTTCGCGTCAGCGTTCCTTCGATTTTTCTGAATATTAGCACGTAGCCTCTTGTGTTATAGTCTATGTCAAGAATGATGATGTTCCCTGCGTCAACAGAGTTTTTGCCAAAGCTCATTTCAACGCCGCCCTCATATGGCAGGCCGCTGAAGGCTTTTAATGACATAAAATCATCGTTATCGAGCAGATATTGAAAATATTTTGCCATGTCGTTGGCGGCTTGCGTATGATCGGCGGGGTCGGTCCAATACACGACGGCCATGTTCGTCCCGCCGCTGTACGTCACGGAGTTGTAATTAACGATGTTTCGCTGTCCGACAACTTTCATAACCGATGGTATACTGTCGTTTTCCAATGTGTAGTGCTCTGACGTGTCACTTATTCCGCCGAGGTTATATGGCGCGGTCGGGTTGGCAAGCACCGCCTCAGCGTCCTTTTCGGACACGCGCCTGCTCAATTCCCCGGCGATCATCACCATATTGCCGTCAACACCAAAATCGGGCGAGAAATCCCCTATTTTTGTGCCGTTGTGTATCCTGTCGGTCATATTGATCTTGTCGCCCGCCACCTTGTATTTGCCCGTCACGATATCTTCTTTTTTTCCGTCCAAGTGAAATAACCGGAATTCGAATGTGCCGTCCGCGTTGAGGCTATACAAACCAACGACGTTGAGACTCGCGTTACGCCACAAACCCACCCACTGGTCGGCGGCGGCCAATCCGCACGAAGCGGCAAGCAACGTTATTATTAGCGCAATGATGTGCAATTTTTTCATTTTAAGCTCCTCCTATTTTATTTTGTAATGTGAAACAGAAACTCCGCTTTTCAGAATTGAGAATACAATACCTTTCATAATCAAAATTTCCTCATAATGTCTTTTAACTATTTAACGCGCTGCTTTAATTCCTCGATAATAGCGGTGTTATTCTACCAAGCATGAACGGTACTACAAAGAAAAATAGAAGCAGTGGTATTACCGAACAAGAAGCCATATAATACCCTGCCCGGTATAAGGCTTGCCCGCAGATTTTTCTCCAAAAAACACAGCGCTGCTTGCCCTGTCTTTCAGTATTTCCCTCGTATCAAGAGATTTGCCCGCAGCTTTGAGGTCGTAACCTACCCACCATTTTCCTCCGTCCTCCGTTACGATATGGAACCCGTCCTTAAATTTGTCAGGGATGTCCGCGAGATGTTTGATGTCGAGGGTCATTTTGCCAGTGCGCAGCTCGTCCATGTGCTCTTCGTAGAACCTCAAACAAGCGCCTTTCAGAAAACGGAGTTCGTAAATAATTCTATCTGCTTCCACACGCGCTAAATCCATTGGATCCGCTCCATTATCGGCTAAAATTGAAATTGCCTCTTGATTTCCGGCATTACCCGCAAGTATCAATGCCGTCAAGCCATTTTGATTTTTTGCATTGATATCCGCGCCGCTCCGAATGAGTACGCTTAAAATTTCATGCTCCTTGAAAATAGACTTAGCAGCTATCATCAATGGCGTCATGCCTTCGTTATCTTTCATGTTAACGTCGGCGCCTGCCTGAACAAGCGCTTTCACAACCTCCGTGTTGTGAGATTCGATAGCGAATATCAACGGCGTATTACCACTCTGGCTTTTCGTGTTGATATACGCATCCGCGCCGTTTTTTAGCAGCAAGGTTATCACGTCGGCGTCAGAGTTGGGATTGGATGCCGCGCCTCTCAATACCACGCCGTTTGCCGCGTTGATGTCCGCTCCAGCCTGAATTAGTAAGGTTAGAACTTCTGCACTGTTTTCCATAGCAGCAACCAACAACGGCATAAATCCGCTCTCACTTTTCGCGTTGACGTCCGCCCCGGCTTTGATCGCCGCTTCAATTTGCTGCGGCGTGCCTTCGGTACATAAATTAACGAATTCATCTGCGCTCATTGCGGCTGCGGACAATCCGCACGAAGCGGCAAGTAACGTTATTATTAGCGCAATGATGTAAAATCTCTTCATTCTGATCTCCTCCTGTTTTATTTTGTAATGTGAAACAGAAACTCCGCTTTTCGGAAATAAAATACAAGGCCTTTCATAATCCAAACCTCCTCATAATGTCTTTTAACTATTTAACGCGTTGCTTCAATTCCTCAATAATGGGGTTGTCCTTCAGGAGTTCGTTCTTTTGCGCCAATTCCACGTCGTTTTTCGATACGGTCGCTCCGGCTGCCAGCAAAAGCGACACGATTTCGGGCTCTTTTGTCCCCACAACCAAGTACAAAGGTGTTTCCCCGTCGTCATTTTTTGCGTTCACATCCGCTCCGGCCTTGATGAGCGTGTTCAAAACATCAGGGTTTTTGTTATTATCGGCAGCAGCCATCAACGCCGTCCAGCCTTCATTGTTTCTCGCGTTTACTTCCGCGCCCGCTTGAATGAGCACATTCAAAACTTCAGGATTTTTGTTATCATAAGCAGCCATCATCAGCGGCGTAACGCCTTCGTCAGTTTTCGCGTTTACATCCGCTCCCCTCTTAACGAGCGTGTTTAGAACTTCAGGGTCTTTGTTGTACAGAGCAGCAGTCATCAACGGCGTCCAGCCGTCGCTATTTATCGCGTTGACGTCCGCTCCGGCTTGGATGAGCATGTCTATAGCCTCCGGGTTGCCTTTTTCAGCAACCATTATCAACGGCGTATCGCCGTTGTTGTTTTTCACGTTGACGTCAGCTCCCTCTTTGATCGCCGCCTCAATTTGCTGCAACGTACCGACGCCGCACAGATTTACAAATTCTGCCGATTCTGCGTCCGCAGCGACCTTTATCGGCAAGGTGGCCATGGTGTTTGGCGTTAGATCTTTAACTATCAGTATAACGGCGATGAACATAAGAATGGCGCTATAGCCAAACCACATAATCAGCGTATTCGCATACATAGAATTTTCCGGAAAATAAAACCGGTTTGGGTCGGAGGGATCGTAAAACACGGAAACGCTTTTACCCTGTTTCATTGAAAACGAATTAAACATGCCGACTTGGACGTCTTGGACATACTCGGCGCCATCCGCTGAATAATTGAATTTTATAAAAGGACGTCTACTTTTTCTTCCCCCCTTGTAATAGGCGTCGATGATAGTCCCTTCCGCTCGAACCGAACATTTCTTTTTCAGCTCATTTTGTTTCCGCAGCTGCATAACGCCTATTATCATTAAAACCAATGCAACAGATAAAAAAACATACCGCCTTCAAACATTATCTAAACCTCCTCCAAATTATTTATTTACTCTCTGCTTCAATTCCTCAATAATGGGGGCGCCCTTCAGGTGTTTGTTCTTTTGTGCCAGCTCTACGTCGTTTTCAGATACGGTCGCTCCGGCTGCCAGCAAAAGCGACACTATTTCCGGCGCCCTTATTTTCGTGGCAAAATTCAATGGAGTTCTGCCATCGTTAATTTTCACGTTTACGTCCGCGCCGGCTTGGATAAGAATACGGATAACTGCAGGGTTATCGTTACCATCAATAGCCACAACCAACGCTGTAAAACCTTTTTCATCTTTCGCGTTGACGTCCGCCCCGGCATTGATAAGCGCTTTTGTAACCTCCGCGTTGTTCTCCAAAGCAGCCCATATCAACGCTGTCATACCGCCATCGTTTTTCGCGTTTACGTCCGCTCTGGCCTGAATAAGTGCGTTAACGACCTCGGGGTTACTATTATGCCAAACAGCCATCATCAGCGCCGTATTATTTCCTGAAAGCTTAACATTCACGTCCGCGCCTCCCCGTATAAGCGCGTTCAAAACCTCGGGATTTTTGTTGTACTCGGCAGCCACAATCAACGGTGTCACGCCGTATATATTCTTTTCGTTTGCGTCCATACCTGACTTTATCGCCGCTTCAATTTGCTGGGGCGTTCCACTACGGCACAGTTTTAAAAAGTCGTCCACACTCATCGCCGCTCCGGCAGGCGCTGCGTTTATCCCGTCCCCTGTCTTTTCTTCCAGTTCCTTTAGCGCATCGGTATTCTTAAGATTTTCATTTTCTCTTAAGTAATCAATGGCTCTTTTCCCTTCGTTATCTTTGGCTTGCGCATCTGCCCCGTTTTCAAGTAAAACGGAAATAACTTTTGGATTGTAATTACGTTGGGCAGCAACCATCAAGGCTGTCGCGCCGTCACTGTTTTTTGCGTTAACATAAGCTCCTGCCTTGAAAAGGGGATACAAAAATTCATGATTTACTCTAAGCGCGGCGGCGAGCAACGGCGTCCATCCATCATTGTCCTTTTCGTTGACGTCCGAACCGACTTGAAGGAGGGCGGTTAAAACTTCCGGATTTTCGTTGAACGCTGCGCCCATAATCAAAGGCGATAAGCCGCTGTTACTTTTCGCGTTGACGTCGGCGCCTGCTGCGACAAGGGCGTTTATAACTTCCGCGCTGTTTGTTGCAGCGGCCGTCATCAACGGCGTACCGCCATATTCATTCTTTGCGTTGACGTCGGCGCCTGCTTGGATAAGAACGCTCAAAACTTCAGGAAACTTGTTTTTCGAGGCAGCCCACATAAAAGGCGTCATGCCTTCGTTATCTTTCGCGTTGATGTCCGCGCCTGCTTGGATAAGCGCGTTTATAATTTTGGAATTTGCATTTTCCTTAATAGCCTTCATTAACACCGTCGAGCCATCGTCTTCTTTCGCGTTAACGTCCATTCCATTTTTAATCTCCGCTTCAATTTTCTGGAGGACAACGCTCGTGGCGACCGCTTCCTCTAACTCTCCTATAATGTCTCTGCCCAACACTAAATAGTTTTCTTGCGCTAACTTAACATCGTTTTCAGATACGTCCGCCCCGTTTGCCAGCAAGAGCGACACTATGTCGGAATATCTTTTCACAGCAAAACTTAAAGCAGTTTTCCCATCGTTGCTTTTCGCGTTTACGTTAGCTCCTGCCTGAATAAGTGCGTTAACAACTTCCGCTCCGCGAGATCCGACTGTCGTTCCGCTATAATCAACAGCGATCATCAACACCGTCAAATCCTCGTCATTTCTTGCGTTAACATCCGCTCCGGCCTTGATAAGCGCGTTTGTAACCTCCGCGCTGTTTTCCAAAGTAGCCGCCATTAACGCAGTCCAGTCCTCGTTATCTTTCGCGTTAACATCGGCGCCGGCTTTGATAAGCATTTTAGTAGCCTCCGCATTGTTTTTCAAGGCAGCAGCCATCAAAGCCGTCAAGCCGTCGTCGTTTTTTGCGTTGACGTCGGCGCCCGCCTTGATCGCCGCTTCAATCTGTTGCACTGTCCCGGACTTGCATAATTCCAGAAAATCGTCTGTGCTCATCGCCGCTCCGGCAGGCGCTGCGTTTTCCCCGTCCCCTGTCTTTTCTTCAAGCTCCTTGAGCACATCGGTATTTTTAAGATTTTCATTTTCTTTTGCATAATCAATGGCTCTTTTACCTTCTTTATTTACAGCTTGCTTATCCGCGCCATTTTTGAGCAAAACTTGAATTATTTCAGGGTTTTCATTATCCCGGGCAGCAACCATCAACGCCGTCCAATCGTCATTGTCTTTCGCGTTTACGTCCGAGCCAGCCTTGACGAGCGCATTTACAACCTCCGCGCTGTTAAACGCGGCGGCCATTATCAACGCCGTCGAGCCGTCGCTGTTTTTCGCGTGTACGTCCGAACCCGCCTCAACAAGCGCGCTTATTACCTCCGCGCTGTTATTCACGGCTGCCATTATCAACGCAGTCGAGCCGACGTCATTTTTCGCGTTTACGTCAGCTCCCGCTTTAATAGCCGCCTCGATTTGCTCATACGTGCCTGTTATGCATAGATTCTGAAATTCTTTCGCGCTCATGGCATCCGCCGGTTGCGGCGCTGTCGCCTCGAGCTGCTTTTCTTGCGGCGCGGCAATCGTAGTGACGTCTTTCTGTTGATCGCTCTCGGTCGTCCTGACCTCCGGCTGCTCTCTTTCGTCCTGTGCTTCGTGTTTCCCCTCCGGCTGCTCAAGCTCGTCCTTTTTCTCTTCAGGATTTACAACGGCTGGCGCGGGCATGGACAGCTTTCCCTCGCCTTTTCTGAACACCAGCCTGTAACCTTTTGTGTTGTAGCTTATATCTACGATGACGATGTTCCCGTCGTCAACCGAGTTTCTGGCAAAGCTCATTTCAACCCCGCCCTCGTATGGCAGGCCGCTAAAGGCTTTCAGCGATATGAAACCGTCGTTGGACAAGAGATATTGAAAATATTTCGCCACGTCGTTAGCGGATTGCGTCTCATCAGCGGGATCTGTCCAATACGTAACGGCCGTCATCGTTACGCCGTCGAATATCCCGGTGTTGTAATTAACGATGTTCCGCTTCCCGACCACTTTCATTACCGAGGGTATTTTGTCGTTGCCCAATATGTAGTGCTCCGCTGCTGCATCTATCCCGCCAGGATCGTAAGGCGCCGTCGGGTCGGCAAGCAGCGACGCCCGGTCATTTTCGCGGACGCGCCTGCACGCTTCTAAGTCTATTGCCAGCGCGTCGCCGTCGACCATAAAGGAGTACGTTGCATCTCCAACGTTTTGCCCATCGTATATCCTGTCGGTCATGTTGATTTTGCCGTCCGCCACTTTATATTTTCCAGTTAAGATATCCTTTTTTCCGTCCAAGTGAAATACCCGGAATTCGAACGTGCCGTCCGCGTTGAGGCTATACAGAGAAACGCCGCTCATGTCCGCATTGCGCCACAAGCCAACCCACGGCTCGGCAGCCGTAACCTTCGTATCGCCGGGAACCTCGTCGGCTTCGATTTCTATAATTTTCTCTTCCTTTTTGATTATCTTTTCCTCTTTGGTTTGCTCTTCCTTTGTGAATTCCTCGTCGTCGAGCAGCAGTTCCACGTCATATTTCAGATCGGCTACTTCAAGGATATATATTTCATAGCAGGACGCGTTCGTCCATATCGTCATGAAGCGCTGCCCGCCGCCGCGCGAGAAGGAAGCGTGAAAATTAGAGCCGTCCTCCCAAAGAACCTCGCCGCCGAGTTTAGCCACTGCGAGCTGATGGCAGCGTAATATCTGCATAATGCTCGGCCTTGTTACTTCACCGCCTTTGTAATCGTATCTTGAATATACAAGGTTGCCTTCATGCACAGTTGTTTCGGTCTCACGGCTTTCTTTTTGCGTAGAGTAAATAGTGAGCTGATCAAATTTCCTCGCCTGATTAACAAGCTCGTATTCCTCTATGCCTCCAAAAACGTAGTCGGCGTCAAGTATCTCCATGTCATATTTCAGATCGGCTGCTTCAAGGACATTCATTTCATAGCTGGACGCATTCGTCCATATCGTCATGTAATACTGCTTGCCGCCTCGCGCGAAGGAAGCGTGAAAATTTGAAGCGTCCTCCCAAAGAACCTCGCCGCCGAGTTTGGACACTGCGGTCATGTAGTATCGTAATATTTGCAAATTGCTCGGGGTAACTGATTTATCGCCTCTGAAATCGTATCTTGAATAGACGAGGTTGCCCTCATGCGGGGTTTTCACGACCTCCTTGCTTTCGACTTCCAAAGAGTTTATTATTAATTGATTATAGTTCCTCGTCTGGACAGTTAGCTCATAATCCGGCATTCCCTTGACAAGGTAGTCCTTGAGCTCTTCCGCCGCTTGCGCCGGGATGACGAGGTACAAAAACAGCAACGCTATTATGTAAAGTTTTTTCATAATTCATTATCTCTCCTTTTTGTACTTTACTTAATTACTACTGTCAGAACTACGGAAATGGAATTGGAATGCTTATCACGCGGGCTCTTCTTTGTTTGCCGCGAGCGGGGCTTTCCCGCTTTCTTCCTCCTCAATTTATATAACTTATTCTTAGTATAAATGTTTTTTGACCGATTACAATATATAAAAGCAAGAGGCTGGAAACTTTCTCCGCCTCTTGCTTTTTGTTTATTTGGTTAATACTGACTAATTTAAAATATACTAATTTTGCACTTTACTTTTATATTTCAATTTCTTCTTACTTTTTCCACAATCATTTTAATTCTGAAACTAATAAGAGCGCCTGATAAATCTAGCGGACAAATAAATCCTTACTCCACCGTGGCGTTAATTCCTCCAGTTGATTCTGGCGAGCTTTGTCATAAACCAGTACTTTCCATTCATCGTCCGACATGCGCCAAGAAGTTTGAGGACTGTCAAATTCGTAGTACGAATATGTATAACCGATGGTCAAGCGCGGGCCGCCCCACTTGTCGTTAACGAAGACGTAAATCCTTCGAGGCGCACCAACCGCCGCTTGCAACACTTGCCCATTAGACGCGTCCGTTGCAACATCGCTTACAAGCGCCATCTTGAGTAGACCAATCTCATCCTCTTTAATAATGATGTTTTCATTTAAAAAGTTCTCGTTGAAGCAAGAGTAAATATAGCTGATCGCTATGTAATCTTCACGGCTTAAGGGTTCTTCATTAACCTCTTTTTCCGCTATATCACAGAAAATCAACAAAAGATCCAGAAAATTCTTAACCCTGACGCGTACTCCATTCGAAGCGTTTTCATCAAGATTATATTTCTCCATGACTTCCTGTAAACGTGAAAGCGCATTAGCTATCCCGCCAAGCGTCCGGGGCGACGGCTCAACGTATCCTAATGGAATTGGAGCTCCGAATGGCTCGACCACCCACTCGTCTCCTTGGTCCATTTCGACGAAGTTTTGCTTTGAATACTGTGTTGATTCATGCTTAAGCTCAGCCCACGAAGCCGATGCTGTTAAGAGTTTCTTCAACTCCCATAGGGGCGAATGTAAGAAATATTGTTTCGAGTCCCGCTCATTCAAATATAAGCTTAGAACCTGCAGCCAAAGAGATGTCATATTTTCATCCAATTCCGCCAAGAAATAATTAAATTTATCTTTGACTTTTTCCAGAGCGGCTGAATAATATGGAATGTCCCGTCTGTCGTCCATAAGCATAGCATCCGCGACTCCCGAGCCAAGAGAAGCCATGACGTCCGCGACCTTCGGCAGATAACGGGGAGAGGAATCGCTGCCTACATTTGGCGACGTTAATTGCGCGAACGCCCATTCGTCCAACACAAATCGGCGGCCAAAGAGCCGGAACCCGATCATCGCTTTTTCTCGCGCTCCCCGACTGACGTTTTCGGTCTGAACGTCCATGACGCGAGGCGCCGGAGTCGCGTCTATGAGCGCTTTGCGCAGTGTGTCTAAAGTTTTTTCATCGGTTAGCCTATCGATTTTTCCTTTTAAATGTTTCCTGACTATTGGCCCGTAGTCTATGATTGTTGGGTCGTCAGCAGTCCCGAAAAGGAATGTTAGCGGTTCATAAATTGAATTCCACTGCTTTCTAAGGCCTTCGTCCTCAAAGATGATGCAAAGAAGCGCGGTCAAAGCAGCGTTCCGGTTGTTCAGTTCAGGGTCATCGGTATTCAGTGGAAGAGACATTCCTCCGAGGTGCGCCATTGCGCGGAAATAACGCGACAACTGCATTGAACTTAAATAGTATCCTCGCGGCCTATATAATGTATAGTCTTCGTTTTTGCCTGAAATCACGGACTTTGCAATCCTCTCCGCTCTCATTATCCGACCAATTTCACTTTTTGCTCGAGCAGATGGTTTAGCCAATTTTTGCGTAGGGGCGTAAAGTATAATCGGCACGGTCAAATAGTCGCGAGCTAGAGTAAACACGTATTTCGCGTCTTTATCTGATTTACTCTCCAGTTCATTTAGCTTCTTAAAAGCCTCCCTCAGCATATTCTCTAGCACGGGGGCAATTGTGGTCTCCTCAATTACTTTAAGCGCATGGGAGTATACATGATGGAATGCATGCAGGAACATGTCCGTCGTTACAAAATTTGGTGTAATGGCTGGTGCATATTGACTTTCCGGGTATGATTGCACAAGATCATTCAGGATTAATCGTTCATGAATTATCGGTGCAGAGTCAATCGCAAAGCCATTGCGAAGTATCGACATACGAAATTTGTTCTGGACGCCGCCAAAGCCGCGAACGCTTGATGGAAGCAGCGCCGGGTCAATTTTCGTGTGATCCGGCTCGTATTGTGAGAGGCGCATAACGTTCTCGGAATGCGTCCAAGCGTGCCGAAATTTATACTCGGATGACGCGCTCTCAAAACGTAAGAGCGTCCAATCCTGACTAGCGGCGTCCATATAAGTTCCAATCCCGCCCACTACTTCCCCCGCAAGCACGTAATACGGCTTGTCATTAGGAAGAGTGTAGTCAAGAATGGAAAGTGACCCGGGTAATAGAAAGAGGTATGGCGTATCGACAGTAAAGCGGCACAGTTCAGGTTTTGTGAAGAACTCAATTTTCGGTAAGCGCGTCAGCGCTGCCATATCCACGTAGCCGATTGTCTTGCCCCATTCGCTGAAGGGATCCCCTTCCTTGACCTCCGCCCAAATGCCTGCGAATTCTCCTTCCGGCAACGGAACTGCATTCACAATGTCGCCGTAGATTAGGGCGGAAATCAACCCGTCAGTATTGGTAATATTGTCTTTCCCTCTCTCATATGGAAGCCCCGGCGTCTCCGTCACCGCTGCTATGTCCGCGTGGACAATGTATAAATTCATTTCTGAGCCTTCTGAAAAGGAAGGTGCGAAAATCAGAAAATAAACGAGAAAAACACAGCTCCAGAACTCTTTTTTCATTATTAAGTAGACCTCCTCATGGATTGTCAAAAAATCTTGTATACTGCCTCTCAGTATAAATACTTTTTGTCCGGGATACAATCACCCCGCTGTTCTATTTTGTTGCGCCTGATATTCTCAAGTGGTATTCCTGTAACGAGTATATCTTTTCGCTCGAATTTCTCTTTTCCGCTATTCCTCTCACACTTGCCAATGCCGCAGTAACTGTCGTCATATATGGCATATTGTATTTGATTGCTGACTTCCTGACATATGAATCGTCTTCATTGCTCCGTTTGTTCCAACTTGACGTGTTGATGATTATATCTAACTGATGATTCTTTATTGCGTCAACTATGTTTGGCCTACCTTCGTGCAGTTTATTTATGATTTCAGCTTTAATTCCTTTTCCTGTTAAGTACTCATGTGTACCTTTCGTTGCGAATATTTTAAACCCCAGCATCTCCAGCTGTTTTGCTACCTCTACAGATGCTTCTTTGTCATTCTCCGCCACTGATATCAAGACCGACCCGGTTAACGGCAAGACTGTATTACTCGCCTCCAACGCTTTATAAAACGCTATTCCATACGAATCGGACAATCCCAATACCTCGCCGGTTGACCTCATTTCAGGACCTAATATCGGGTCGACCTCAGGGAACATGTTGAACGGCAATACCGCCTCTTTCACTCCATAATATGGTATCTCCGGCTTTTTCATCCCCCGCAGGTCTACGTCCCTTCCCGTGTGTTTCGACATTATCAGTTTTGTCGCTAAGCTGGCCATGTTCAGGTTGCATACTTTCGACACTATCGGCACCGTTCTTGATGCCCGCGGGTTCGCCTCTAAAACGTATACCTTCCCGCGATGTATTGCGTATTGTATATTTATCAACCCCACTACACCCAACTCGCTCGCAATTTTACATGTATAGTCCTGAATAGTCGCTGTCTGTTCCTCCGTGATACTCGTCGTTGGAATAACGCACGCCGAATCTCCAGAATGTATGCCCGCGCTCTCTATGTGTTCCATTATTGTTGGCATGAATACCTGTTTACCGTCCGACAGCGCGTCCGATTCGCATTCTATAGCGTTATCCAAAAAGCTGTCAATAAGTATCGGCGCTTCGTTGCTTATATACTGAGCGTTTACTTGAATGTATTCTCTTAACTGCTCGTTATCGAACACTACTTCCATTGCCCTTCCGCCCAATACAAAGGACGGTCTAACCATAACCGGGTATCCTATTGTGTTCGCAACTGACGTCGCATCCTCATAATTGCGCGCCATGCCTGAATCGGGCATGGGAATTTCCATTTGATCCATCATTTTTCTGAAAAGTCCCCTGTCCTCAGCTAAAGCTATAACTTCAGGCGTAGTTCCCAATACCGGTACTCCCGCTTCTTTCAGTTCCATAGCTATATTGAGCGGCGTCTGTCCTCCGAATTGCACGATAATCCCTAACGGCTCTTCGTGTTGACATATGGACAATACATCCTCTACAGTTAAAGGTTCGAAATACAGCTTGTCTGACGTGTCATAATCCGTCGATACCGTTTCAGGGTTACAGTTGATCATTACAGTCTCAAATCCCAACTCGCGCAGTTCCAGCGCGGTGTGTACGCAGCAATAATCAAATTCTATCCCCTGCCCTATCCTATTGGGGCCTCCTCCCAGAATAATGACTTTACTCCTGTTTTTCGCTTCACCTTTCGTCACTGTCCCGCGTTTCTTTCTTGATTCGCTTAACTCGCTGCCCATCTTGCCCAATCCGTTATAGGTAGAGTAATAATACTCAGCGTCCGCCCCGCTTACCGGCACTACATCCCATTCTTCCTGTATTCCGATGAATTTCCTGTGAAGCCTTATATATTCTTCAGGCACTTCGAGCAATTTAGCCAGATATTTATCAGCAAATCCGTCTTTTTTCGCTCTTATCAACATTTCATCCGGCAATACTTTCTTTTTATGAGTCAATATTTCATTTTCCAGTTCCACAAGCTCTTTCATCTGTTCCAGGAAATATTTTTTTATCTTGGTTATTTCGTGTATTTCCTCTATACTGACTCCCTTGCGTAAAGCTTCATATATAATAAAATATCTTTCGCTATTAGGTATTGCTAATTTTTGAAGCAATACTTCCGCGCTCAGTTCATTAAAATTTTTAACAAATCCAAGACCGCTCCTGCCGATTTCAAGCGACCGGACAGCTTTTTGAAACGCTTCCTTGAATGTCCGGCCAATGCTCATTACCTCTCCGACCGCTTTCATTTGCGTTCCAAGTTTGTCCTCTATGCTGCGAAACTTCTCGAACGCCCATCTCGCAAATTTTAATACCACATAATCTCCGTACTGCACATACTTTTCCATCGTGCCTTCTTTCCAGTACGGAATCTCGTCAAGCGTCAACCCTGCAGCAAGAAGCGCCGAAACGTACGCTATCGGAAAACCGGTTGCTTTTGACGCTAGAGCTGACGAGCGCGATGTTCTCGGGTTTATTTCTATTATTACAATTCTTCCTGTGTCGGGGTCATGCGCAAATTGCACATTTGTGCCGCCTATTACCCCGATTCCAGATACAATTTTATAAGCTATCTCCCTGAGTCTCGCCTGCAATTCTTCTTCGATTGTCAACATTGGCGCCGCGCAAAATGAGTCCCCTGTATGTATCCCCATCGGATCTATATTCTCAATCATACAGATTGTGATCATCTGATTCTTTGAGTCCCTGACCACCTCTACTTCAAGCTCTTCCCATCCCAGAACGCTTTCCTCGACCAATATCTGACCGATTATTGACGCCTGTATACCTCTACCGGCTACTGTCTGGAGTTCTTCCTTATTGTATACAAGCCCGCCTCCAGTTCCTCCCATTGTGAACGCCGGTCGGATGACTACTGGATAGCCAAGCTTGGCGGCTACTTCTTCCGCCTCTTCAACTGATAACGCTTCAAAGCTTCTTGGCATTTCAACCCCGAGATTGTTCATTGTCTTCTTAAACTCTATTCGGTCCTCTCCGCGTTCAATAGCGTCGAGTTGGACACCGATGACTTTGACTTCGTATTCATCCAGCACACCTGCTTTATGAAGCTCAAGGCTCAGATTAAGACCAGATTGACCGCCTAGATTCGGCAGCAGCGCGTCCGGTCTCTCCTTTGTAATAATCTCAGTTAATCTTGTGACATTGAGTGGTTCAATATAGGTTACGTCGGCCACGACCGTATCCGTCATAATTGTGGCAGGGTTTGAGTTTACCAATATTGTTTTATATCCTAAACTCCTTAATGCTTTGCACGCCTGTGTCCCTGAATAATCAAACTCGCAGGCTTGTCCTATGATTATCGGCCCTGATCCGATTATCAATACTGTGTTGATGTCCGTTCTTTTAGGCATTTTCGTCTTCTCCCGATAGGCAATTTGTATCCAGAATATAGTAAACTATAGTTCCATATATGTCAAATAATAAATATTTGTTTATTCAAGGAAGTCAAGTTCCTCGTCAACATTGCATCACGTATATCAATTATATTTTATATCGAATTTTCTCGAATGGTATAAAATGGATATATATTTCGCGCGAGGAGGTTATTTCATGGAACTTTGGCTAATCTACGCACTTTTATCAGCCATTACAGCAGCTTTTGTTGCAATATTCGGAAAGATAGGATTACAAGGAATTGACAGCGGAGCTGCAACGGCAATACGAGCGGTCATTATGGCGATATTTCTTACAGGAGTAGCTCTTTTTCAAGGTAAAGGAGAACTAATTCAAAATATTGTACGCGATAGACGCGCACTGCTATGGATTGCGCTCAGCGGGATTGCAGGCGCTTTGTCCTGGCTTTTTTATTTTTTGTCACTAAAATACGGTAAAGTATCACAGGTCGCTCCAGTTGATAAACTGAGCGTAGTCATAGCCGCCGTGCTTGCCGTCATATTTTTGCACGAGAGAATCAGCTTTATCGCTTCCGGCGGAATTGTGATGATAACAGCAGGGGTTATACTGGTCGCACTTGGGTAACCCTTGACTTAAATATAGGAGTCAATACAACTCATGAAAAACAGTTATAGATTTTTCAATAATATTGATTGCAAGTATTTTCCTTGCCATTCGATACCTGACGGCGCCGACTTTAATTGCTTATTCTGTTACTGCCCTCTGTATTTTGCAGGTGACGATTGCGGCGGTAATTTCGTAGAATTTAAAGGCGTTAAGGATTGTTCGAATTGCAGATTACCTCATATACCGGAATACTACGACACAATAGTGGCAAAACTGGGGGAAATGTTGACGTCCAGAGGTTTCAACAAAAGTCAATCAAACCACAATATATAGTGGTCAAGCGGTATCATGAACACAATATATTGTAGGGGCGGCTTGTAGCCGCCAGCTTTTGTTACAGCCCCGTTGCAATGGCTTTGAGTCCATTCCTCCACTGTTAAGGGAAAGGAAAAGGATACGCTTCGCTGCCCATGTTCAATTTCGGAAAACCCTTGTTGTCCCAGTGCCACGGGCCGACTGTCGGGGAAGAATCGTTGAACAGCCAACCGTTGCCCGTGTAGGTCGATTTATTCTTAAGCTCTGCTGCTGTCTTGGCGCCGCCATGTTTGCCGTTCGGCATATTCTCAACCCGAAGAGCGCCATTCACCTTTACCAATTGATAGCGGTAGCTGTTTTCAATGCTGCTGCCGCTTGCTGAAAGATATCCCGCAAGCGCGCCGACATAAGCGGAGTTGGTTGCTGTAACGTCACCGGTAGAATAGCAGTTTTTGACGGCGCCGGCGCCATGAAATCCCACTAACCCGCCTGCGACGATGTCTGCAGAGATATTGCCCGTGGCATAGCAGTTTGTCAAGCTGCCTGACAAGATTCCCGCAACTCCGCCGGCGCGGCTGTACGCCGTGACGTTGCCTGTCGCGTAGCTGTTTGCAAAGTAGCCGGATATATTTCCCGCAACTCCGCCTGCATCCCAGAATGCTGTGACATTACCCGCAGCGTAGCAGTTTGTAAAGTTGCCGGCTGTGCTTCCCGCAACTCCGCCTGCGTAAGAACCGGTTGCTGTTACATTGCCTGTCGTGTAACAATTATTAAACCAACCGTTGGATTCTTGTAATCCCACTAACCCGCCTACATAGTCTTTGCCTTTGACGCCTCCTTTTGAATTGTCAATCACAACCCCAAGGTTTGCTATAGCTGTGTTCGACGCATTCCCGAATAAGCCGACATAATCAGTTGCAGCGCGGTTTATCCATAATCCGGTTATCTTTTTACCGTTCCCGTCAAAAATTCCGCTGAAACGGTTTCCGGCGTCTCCAATGGGCAGCCAGCCTGAAGCGCCCCATTTGGCGTAGCCAGCTCCTTCAATCAACGCTTCTACCAGTTCCATGTCTCTACTTATCTTTACTGGTCCGCTTATAATGTCAGAACTGATAAGTTCGATGTCTCTACTCAGCCTTAATAATTCGATGTTGGCGCCCTGATCGATAAGTTCGATATCTCGGGTCAGATTCAGTTCAGAACTTTTCTTGTCGAGTACCGATGCGGCTCGGCTAATGTCTGCCGGGAGAGAACTGGTCAGTTCGATGTCGCTGCTCAGCCTTATTGAACCGCTATTACTGACCGGTGAGATAGGTTCGCGTCTTATGTCTAAACTTATCCTGTCAATTATCGATGTGGCGAGGCTGATACCTGGCGAGAGATAACCGGTTAGGTCAATATCGTTGCTCAACTTAAAACTGGAACTTAATAAACTACGTACCTCGTCAAGCTGCTCCGCTGATGTGATTATAAATGGGTTGAATGGCGAGCCGTCGCCTCCTGCGAAAATATTAAAAGGATATCTTTCATCTCCGATATTCAGTTTAGGAAATCCACTCAAGTCCCAGCGCCACGGGCCGGCTGCCGGATAAGAATCGTTGAACAGCCATCCGTTGCCAGTATAAGTTGATTTGCTTTTAAGTTCAGTTATTTTCTTAGTACCGCCATGAAGTCCGCTTGTGCTGTTAGCAGCGGATACCAGATTGCCTCTTGCTTTTATTATTGCGTTCACATAGCGATAACTGTTAGCGATGTCGTTTGTTCCGTTGCTGTAGCTGAGCCGGTATCCCACCAATCCTCTGGCATTGTCTCCGGTTGCGGTAACGTTGCCCGTGGCGTAGCAGTTTTTGATTCTGTTATGGATGATAATATTGGTGGAACTGTTGTTTTCTTGAGATCCCACCAGTCCGCCTACTCTGTCTGCAGCCGTGATGTTTCCAGTAGCATAGCAGTTTGTGATTTCGTTGTCGGCGCCTAAAGCGCCTTGACATCCCACCAGCCCGCCGGCTTTTTGATTAACTGCCAAAACGTTGCTGGTAACGTAGCAATTTGCGATTTTGCTATTGGTTCCTCTTTGAGCGCCTACCAAGCCTCCGGCACTAGTGTTTGCTGTGACGTTGCCGGTGGCGTAGCAGTTTGCGATGTTGCCGGTTGTGACTCCCACCAGCCCGCCGACGTCGTTCACCGCCGTAACATTACCGGAAACATAGCAGTTTGAGATACTGCCACTGCCGTTATTGGAAGTATATTGATATCCCAGCAGGCCGCCGACAAAATCTTTTCCATTAATCCCGGCGGCGGCTATTTCCACGCCGAGATTTTTTATTACCGCGCCCGACGTATACCCAAACAGGCCAACATAGTTTGTTGTACTGCGGTTTATCCGCAAACCGATTATTTTTTTACCGTTACCGTCAAAATTGCCGTAGAAAGCGCTTGTTGAATTTCCGATTGGCTGCCAACCCGCTGTACCCCATTTGGCATATCCGGCGCCGCCGGACGAGAGATAAGCGGTCAAGACGATGTCGTTGCCAAGTTTGTAGTGAGAGCTCCGATAATTACGTACTTCATCAAGCTGCGCCGGCGATGTAATTATAAATGGGCTGACTGACGTGCCTTCACCTTCTGAGAATGAGGGAAGTCTGAAAGAAAATCCTTCACTTCCAATATTCAGTTTCGGAAAACCCCTGCTATCCCAGTGCCACGTGCCGAGTATCGGGTGAGTATCGACGAATCGCCAGCCGTTGCCCGTATATGTTGATTTGTTCTTGAGTTCTGTTGCTGTCTTGATACCGCCATGAACTCCGCTTGTACTGTTAGTTACGGATACCAAACTGCCTTCTTCTAGTATCGTGACGTTAATATAGCGATAACTGTTGGCTATGTAGTTCCTTCCGCTATTAGTATAGATTTGATATCCAACCAGCCCCCCGGCATCATTACTAAATACCGCAACGTGGCCTGTAGCGTAGCAGCTTGTGATTCTGTTGCTGCCGTAGCTAATGGCTTCTTGATATCCCACGAGTCCTCCGGCATGGCGGTTTGCCCTGATGTCGCCCGTAGCGTAGCAATTTATGATTTCGGCATCAGCGCCGAGGCCTCTTTGATATCCCACCAACCCTCCAGCGTCATTACCAAGTGCTAAGACATTGCCTGTAGCGTAGCAGTTTGTGATATTGCTGCTCTTTGTTGAGATGCTGCTGTTTGAAAACTGATTTCCCACCAAGCCGCCGACAAAAAAGCTTGCCGTGACATTGCCTGTGGCGTAACAGTCCGTAACTGTATTTGTGGCAATGCTGACAGCACCGCCAATCAATCCCCCTGCACTACCGCCTTCGGTATTACCTGTGGCATAACAGCTTTCCACGGATGCAAGTCCTCTAAGTGTGCCGACTAGCCCCCCTGCGGAACCATCACCATATGGTTCATATCCAGTGATGTCATACACCCTAGCATTCCCTGCAGCAAAACAATTCCGTATGGTAGCACCTCCAGCCGCACCAACTAACCCTCCCCCATCAAGGGATGTATATACGGCAACATCGGCGTAACAATTCTGTATTATTACCGTTCCTGCCCCCACATTGGCAATACGCCCAATCATCCCGCCTGCTTCTGAAGGCATAAGCGGAACGCCAGGGGTAAAAGAATCCACAGTTCCAGTAGTAAAACAATTGTCAATCAATACGGTGTTTGCTTCGCCAACAGAAATATCTGCAATTAGACCGCCCGCAGAGGAACCTCCCCGAACACCTCTTGAATCTGTGTTTACGCTCAAGTTCTTGATTGTTGCGCTATTTGTTATTCTGCCAAACAAGCCTGCTCTGGTATTTATCCAGATATACAGATTATTCACCTGATATCCCTGTCCATCAAACGTCCCGCGGAAATCCTCGATCGGCGTCCATGCTTCAAGAAGGTCTATGTCGTTGTCCAGCACATAATATTTGCCGCTACTATCCGCACCGCCAATGGCGGCAAGCTCGGCAGGGGTTGAGATATGTATTGCATCCGATGGGATGTTGCCGCCGTCAATCGGTGCGATGAAATTGCCAGCTACTGTTGAGGCTTCCGCTGGAACACCCATAGGCACGGCGATAAGTCCTGCCAGCATAAACAGCATTAATGTTAAGGCGATATATTTTTTTGTATGTGTCATTTTTGCCATCTCCCTTATTTTTTTATATGCTCATTGTACGAGCTATAGGGAAATTATACCGCAAAAGAAATAATTTTGCAAAGACAAATCTTATGCGGCGATGTAACACATTTTCTCATGTGTTACATCCACAGTTTTTCCCTTAAACTATAGGCTTACTCCAGCACATTCAAATCTGGAAACGGAGAAAATTTAACGGTTTCACAGGGCGTCTGCCCTTGGAAATACAAGCAAAACTAAAGCCCATGTAACACATGAGAAATGTTGTTACATGGGCTTAGAATTTTT
>WRHH01000031.1 GCA_009783355.1 Synergistaceae bacterium | reverse complement strand
GATCTCATAAGCGATGAAGTAATCCAATCGGGAACAGGCCTTGCGGGAGGAGTCGGCCGGACGGGAAACGCGTGCGGAGCTCTTATTGGCGGGGTAATGGCTTTGTCCTGTTTTTGGGGAAGGCCGTACAGTGATTTTGCCGACCCGGGCAATAGACGCGCAAAAACTTTTACCATGAGCAAAAAACTCGTGGATAAATTTCAGGAAACCTACGGTTCACCTAACTGCGGCACAACACTGGAAAAAATAATGGGACGTTCTTACAACTTAAATGACCAAAAAGATTTCGAACAATTTTTGAAGGACGGCGGGCACGATGGCAAATGCAATTCCGTATGCGCCAATACCGTGCGCTGGGTACTGGAAATACTGAACGAAGAAGGATTGGTTTAATGCATGATACGATAAGGGTCGTTATTATCGGCGGCGTGGCGTGCGGGGCGAAAACAGCCGCAAGGCTCGCGCGCATTTGCCCACAGGCTGATATAACTATTCTCGAACGTGGAGACGACCTCAGTTACGCAAATTGCGGTTTTCCATTCCTGCTCGGGGGGGAGGTTATTAATAAGGACTCCCTGACCCACACAGCGTTTGAGGTAGAAAGAAACTCCGACTATTTTGAGAGTTATGCGTTAACCAAAGCACTTACTGGGCATGAAGCGATGAGTATCGACAGGGCGTCAAAAAATGTGACGGCAAGAATTAAATCGACGGGGGAGACTGTCATATTTCCATACGATAAATTAGTAATATCCACAGGCGCCTCTCCCATCATTCCCGACATACCAGGCATAAAACTCAAGAACGTTTACACATTATGGACTCTGAAGGATGCTCTTGCTATAAATAGCGCACTGGCAAGCTCCAACATAAATAGAGCGGTAGTTGTTGGAGCGGGGCTTGTGGGAATGGAGACAGCGGAAGCGTTGAAAAACAGAGGGCTCGAAGTGACGATAATTGACGCCCTGCCACTGCCGCTTTCTACAATAATAGGAGAAGAGTTTGGGGTATTTATTGAAAAAGAGCTTGAGATTAATGGAGTAAAATTCTACGGGGAAGAGAAACTCATTGAAATTCAGGGAAGCGAGCGCGCAACCGGTGTAGTTACAGACAAAAGAGAGATTGAAGCCGACATTGTAATAGTCTCGGTGGGCGTGCGCCCTAACCTTGCATTGGCCGAAAGCGCGGAGTTGTCCATTGGAGAGCGCGCGATTCTGACGGATAAGTGTATGCGCACTTCTGACCCGGATATATATGCTGGAGGGGACAGCGTCGAATGCCTTAATTCCATATCGGGCAAACACGTATGGCAACCGATGGGTTCAACCGCTGCCAGGCACGGCAGAGTTATTGCGGATAACATAGCGGGGCTCAAGTCTGAATTCACAGGAGTCGCAGGAACGTCTATAGTCCGGGTATTCAATTACAGCGCGGGCAAGACCGGCTTGACACTCAAAACAGCGGAGGAAGCAGGGTTTCATCCCATTGAGATGCTCACTGCAAATCCTGATATTCCCGGATTTATGCCGCGCTCTTCCTTTCTCATGATAAAATTATTGGCGGATAAAGAGACCAGGCGTTTGCTTGGAGCGCAAATTATTGGAACCGGCAGGATAGATAAAAGGCTTGACGTCATAGCGACCGCAATAAAAGGCAATTTGACAATAGATTCACTATCGGATGTTGATTTAGCCTACTCTCCCCCTTTCGCGACGGCGCTTGACCCTGTAACTCACGCCGCAAACTCCATGAAGAACAAAATGGATGGATTGATAAAGAGTCTTCCGCCCTCAGAGTTGAAATCAAAGGAGCTGAGAGGGGATAGTTTTACAATATTGGACGTGCGAACCAGCGATGAGATAAAGTGTTTCGGAAAACTGAAATATAACGGAATAAATATACCGCTCGGAGAACTTAATGCTCGCGCGGGCGAAATACCAAAGGACAAAGAGATAATTATTGTATGCAGGTCCGCAATAAGGGCGTGGATAGCTTATACTATCATGTTGAGGCATGGCTTCTCAAATATGGCGGCGCTCGAAGGCGGGATGGTCTCGTGGGGGTATGGTTTAGATGACTATCAAGTTAGCCCATGAACGTTTATAAGCGTTGAAACAAGCATAGAGCAGGCGAACAAAACAAGGCTAACTTGATAGTCATTTTTTTCGGATGGATGAATTAACAGGAGGATTATAATGAAATACATTGTTTTGATTCATGAAGACCATGAATCCGGCGGATATTGGGGCGAGTGTCCTGAACTCCCGGGTTGTTTCAGTCAGGGAGATACAATTGATGAATTGATGGAGCATATGAAAGAGGCTGCTCGACTATACCTAAATGAATCTGATTCAGTAGAAATCGAACCTGTGAGAGAAATCCGGGAGCTTGTTTTATGAATCCCAAAATACCTGCGCTTAAACCATACGAAATTATTCGCCTCCTTGAACAGAACGGATTCGAAAAAATCTCTCAAGAAGGTTCTCATGTTAAAATGCGCAACCAAGAGAATAAGACAATCATTGTTCCAGTTCATAAGAACAAAGATTTAAAAAGAGGACTGGCTATGGCGATTTTACGGCAAGCGGGATTGTATTAAATTCGCAAAATCGTGCATGAGACAAGGAAGTGAGGAAAATATGCTTATTGAAGATTTCAAAGGTTACTTAATTGATAATAGACTTATCTACCGTATAGAGGGAGGTTTTGCCATTATCGCCCAGTGCCGCTCGCATTACGACGATAAAATTTATCACTGGAAAATAATTTAAAAAGTATATATAATTGATAGTCTCATATGTTTTGAGTGTAAGAAAAGCTATTGAGTTTCGTGTTTTATGAAACTTTAGTTTATAAAGAAACTATTTTATTGGAGGTAAGATGTAAATGGCACAACGAAATATTATTATTATTGGCGCTGCGGGGCGGGATTTTCACAATTTCAATACTTTTTACAGAGATAACCCTGCTTACAAAGTTGTAGCTTTCACCGCCGCACAGATTCCGGATATTGCAGGCCGCAAGTATCCTGCCGCGCTTGCAGGCAACCTGTATCCTGACGGCATTCCCATCTATGCGCAGGATGAATTGGAGCGTTTGATTAAGGAGCTTGATGCTGACGAATGCGTGTTTTCATACAGCGACGTTTCGTATACGACGGTGATGGGCGTGGGCGCCAAAGTAAACGCCGCGGGCGCCGATTTTACTTTGCTGGGATATAAGAACACAATGGTCAAAAGCACTAAGCCCGTAATCGCGGTTGGAGCAATACGCACAGGTTGCGGCAAGAGCCAAACCTCGCGCCGCATAGCGGAGATTCTGATAGCCAATGGCTTAAAGGTTGTAGCTATTCGTCACCCAATGCCCTACGGCGACCTTGTAGCGCAAAAAGTGCAGCGCTTCGCTACAATTGACGATCTCGCAAAGCATCTTTGTACCATTGAAGAAATGGAAGAGTACGAACCTCATATAGTACGCGGAAACGTTATTTATGCCGGCGTTGATTACGAGGCTATCCTGCGCGCGGCGGAAAACGACCCGAGCGGCTGCGATGTAATCTTATGGGATGGCGGAAATAATGACTTCCCATTCTATAATCCTGACTTAATGGTCACTGTTGTCGATCCGCATAGACCCGGACATGAGCTTTCCTATTATCCGGGCGAGGTGACGTTGCGAATCGCTGATGTTGTGGTCATCAATAAAATCGACAGCGCCGATTTTGACAATATACAAACAGTGAGAAATAATATCCAGCGTGTGAACCCCCGGGCGGTAGTGATTGACGCTGCTTCCACCCTTGACGTTGATAATCCTGAAATTATACGCGGCAAGCGTGTTTTGGTCATAGAAGACGGCCCGACCCTGACGCACGGAGAGATGAAAATCGGCGCCGGCATCGTTGCGGCAAAACGTTTTGGCGCAGCTGAAATCATTGACCCAAGGCCTTATGCAGTGGGCAAGTTGGCCGAGACTTTCCGTATTTACCCCAACATCGGAACATTGCTGCCCGCCATGGGGTATGGCGATGAACAAATAAACGATCTGACCGCTACCATTGAGAACACGGATTGCGATTCCGTTGTCATAGCAACGCCTATTGACCTGGGGCGCATTGTAAAGATTAACAAGCCCAACACAAGGGTGGGATACAGCCTGCAGGAGATAGGACGCCCGGACATGAACGACGTTCTGGCGGAGTTTATAAAAAAAATAAAATAGTGTGATGTGTGAAGTGTGAAGTAGGGCGCGATGTCCACATCGCGCCGTGCTTATAAACTATGAATCGCTAGTATTTTAACCGATAGAGGATGCAGCCCTCATTGTTCCAAGAATTGGCATCCCATGTTAAAATCCTTGAACTACGTTAAGGTCAGGCAATATTGGGAGAGCCCTTACATGAACGATAATTTTCTGGTATATGGAGAAAAAGAGTTAAATTATCTGAAAAGCCGCGATAAAACGCTGGGAATGGCTATTGACGAGATTGGAATTATTCGGCGAGAGGCGCGCGCGGATCATTTTGAAGCTTTAATAATGAGCATTGTCAGCCAGCAAATATCAAGGAAAGCGGCGGATTCAATATGGAACAGGCTTGTTGACAAGTTTTCCGCAGTATCCGCGCCAACTCTTGTCGGCGCGGATTTGAACGATTTACATAAATGCGGGATATCACTGCGTAAAGCAGGCTATATTAAAGGGATATCTGAAGCGGTAATAAACGGCGATATTAATTTTAATGAATTTGTCTCAATGAGCGATGGCGAAATTATAAGCAAATTATCCTCCCTTCGGGGAATTGGCGTCTGGACGGCGGAGATGTTCCTTATCTTCTCAATGCGCCGCATGGACGTCGTAAGCTGGGGAGACCTTGCGATACGCCGCGGAATGATGAAACTCTACGGGCTGAAAGAGTTAACGCAAGGACAATTTGAAATATACCGCAAAAGATATTCTCCTTATGGCTCCATTGCTTCCCTTTATATTTGGGCTTTGTCATAAGTTCATTATATATTCAAGACAAGTACGAGTTCCGAACGCGCTTGCTCCTTTTGAATAAAGCGACGAGTTCTCCTTGAAAAAATCCACTCCGGCAATATCCAGGTGAACCCACGGTATCTTTTTACCTTTCTTTGCTTCTCCTACGAATTCCTGTAAAAATATAGCGGCAAACGTGGCGCCCCCATACCGGCTGCCGCAATTTACCATATCGGCAACTGGGGATTTCATCGACTCCGATATCTTTTCATCCTCCGCCGGTAAACGCCATAAATTCTCTCCGCAAGCTTCTCCGGCAGACAAGAATCTATCAGCAAGCTCATCATCATTGGAAAATAGCCCTGCCCTGTTTGGGCCTAACGCAACCGCGCAAGCTCCTGTCAGCGTTGCCATGTCTATTATTACGTCGGGTTTCAGCTCAGACGCGAAACAAAGGGCGTCCGCAAGCACCAGCCTCCCTTCCGCGTCCGTATTGTCTATTTCAATGGTTTTTCCGTTGCGCGCCGTCAAAATGTCATCGGGGCGAAAACTGGCGCCTCCCGGCATGTTTTCAGCAGCGCCGATTATTCCATGAACTTCGGCTTTTGGTTTCAGTCGCGCTATTCCCTGCATGACTCCAAGCACGTTACAAGCTCCTGTTTTGTCTCCTTTCATAGTCCTTAAAAAATCAGATGGTTTTATATCAAGCCCTCCACTGTCAAAAGTTAGCCCTTTTCCAACTATTGCTATTTTGGGGGCTTTCTTTACCTTAGCGGGGCGATATACGATATGTATGAAGCGCGGCTGATTAACCGACCCCGCTCCCACCGCATAGAGGCAGCCCATCTTTTCCTTCAATATTCTTTTCTCGTCCCAAATTTCACATATAAGACCAAACTTATCCGTTAGTTCCTTCGCCATGTTTGCAAGGGTTTCCGGATAAAGGACATTGCCCGGCTCATTGGCTATATCCCGTGAAAAATTCTGCGAACACGCAAAGATTATTCCCTTGCTTAACGATTCGTTATCTGCGCCAGCTATGTAAACCTTTTCGAGTTTGCGCTTATTCTTCTCTTCCTCTTTTTTAGTCATATATTTGTCAAAGCTGTAAGCGCCAAGTTTAACGCCTTCGCCTATCGCTTTGAAAAGGCGATTACTATCTTTTGCTGAAACGACTCTTGGTATATGAATCAATAAATCCTCGCAGTTGTCGTCCGCAATTTTACGCACAAGCTCTGCGGCAGCCGACCGGACAGCTGCGGATAGCTTGCCCTCCTCATTTTCACCAATACCCATTAAATACAGGTTCTTCACAGTTCCATCCATGACAGGAACTTTTACAAGGCAGCCTTTTTTACCTGTGAAATCCTTTCTGGAGATCAATTCTTTAACAATCTCCGATAATTTTCCAATATTTTCACAATTTTCCCCCTGTTGAAGGATGACCGCAACTGAGTCCCCGCTCCAATCAGCGATTTTCCCGTCATACGCTTTAATTTCCATGATTATCTCCCCTAAATAGTTATATTCGTATTACCATTAATTATAACGCTCTTGCCTTTTTTGCGAAGTTGAGGAATGTCCATTCTCGGCGCTATTTAGTAATCTCTCATGCGAAAATTGAATTTATTTCCGTCCAAATTTTTTTTCGATTCGATAAATTATGTCGTGCCAAATGACCATAGCTATAAATAATGGCGTAATTCTTCTTATGGAAAGGTTTTCCTTAAATATTTGCCAAAGTGTCTTAAAACAGTCGGATGAATGGACGCGTGGCATTGCTAACCATTTTGTCATGTCGGTTATCAAATCGCGTCGCCAGGGCGTCATGTCAAAATATCGCCAATTAAGCTCATCAGTTGGTAAGCGCGACTATCTTGATTTTATTAATTATATCTTCAGTTGGAATATTTGCAAGCGCTCTTCGCGAACGGTGTCTGGTTTTTCGCTTCCCCAAAGGTTTGTCATACGCTGTTATTGGAGTGAACCACGGCATTGAATACCCAACTTCTTTTGGAAGTATATAGTCGGAAATACCTATGGTTGGAATACCTCCAAGCGCCGCCATATGAAGCGGCCCCGAATCATTTCCGACAGCTATATCGCACGATAAAGCCACTCCCGACATTTGCGCGAAGTTCAGTTTCCCGACAAGATTCAATACTCTATTACGCGACTCTGCCCCAATTCCATCAACTATTTGCATGGCCATTTCATTCTCTTTTTCTCCATGCCCGTTCAATACCGCGCTCCATCCGTCATTGACCAAGGGCGCGAGGATCTTTATCCAATTTTCAACTGGAAGAATCTTAGCTTCCAAACTTGCGCCGATTACGGCAAATATTTTTTTGCCGCGCAGGTCGTGAAGAATCACGCTTGCGTTCTCCATGCTGCCTGGAGCGGCAAAGATGCACGGTTCGCTCCGGTCGTTAAAACTGAATCCATGTTTTATTCCCCAGTCATATACATTATAACTATTTATGAATTGAAAATATCTGCTGTCGCCGATACGTTTACTTACTCCTCCAAGTAAAGAAAGCAAAGACATATGCCCTCCGCGGTATGTGCTGCCTATCCAGTCGTACTTTTTCTCCCTTAATAAACGGGCTGTACTAAAAAGCTCAGAAATTGATTTCTTGTTTCCAAATATAACTTCATCTATATAAGGCTGAGCTATCAATATATCGTGATATATTGGCGTGGTAAGAAAAGACATTGAAACACCGGGGAATTTTTTCTTCACTAAAAACGCGTCAGCCGCAGCCTGCAAAGCATCTCCTAGAGCCCCGAACCGTACCCACAGAAAACGTTCGCCTTTTTGCGGGGAAATATCTTTTGCCTGAAACAATATAACAGCCCCCTAAGTTGGAAACAGCGTTGATCTTTGAAATGAATTATAGCAAAATCATGATTGCTTGAGAATCAGATCTATATTCGAAGATAAGTAGCGCATTAGCGTCCAAAACATGGTGTATAGCGGCTATTTTGGACGTATAATAACGACATATGGATTGGCTGGAAAGGGCCACTCTGCTTCCATTCAATCCGAAGTAACGATAAATTATCTGTTTTCAAATACTTATTACTAAAGGAGTTCGCATTGAATAACATAAACTCAAATACCTCAAAGGAAATTTTTCATGTAGCATTTTTGTTGCGCGATTTAGGTCAAGGGGGCGCGGAGCGTTCATCACTGCGTTTGGCTAATGGGCTTGCAAATTTCGGAATGAAGGTGACGATTTTCATTCTGAAAAGAAAAGGCGAAATGTTAGATTCAATAAACCCTGATATTCAGGTTATTGATATAAAGTCCTCCTTTTTTAGGTTATTATCAAGTATTCGTTCCATGGATATTGATTTCCTCCTTCCAATATACACTTCAATGCGAGCTCTCTTGGCTAAGGCTATTCTGAAAATGCCGTTCAAAGTCGTATTGTCCCAGCGCAATATGTTCACACTAGACAGAGGGCCTATTCAAACAAGGCTTAGATTTCTGAGATGCAAGCTGCTATATCGATACACAGACGCGTGCGTTTGCATATCGGAAGGCGTCGCGGAGGAAATGAGAACATTAAATTTGCTCCCTGTAAATAAAATACACGTAATATACAACCCAGTAGTGAATAAAGAACTTCTGTCACAGATTGACGAACCGATAGACGACCCATGGTTTGGCGAGAATAGTGATCCGGTAATAATCGGAGTGGGTAGGTTAGGCGACCAAAAAGACTTTGCGACCCTGATCAAAGCATTTGAAATAGTATCAAAAAGAAGGAGAAATTTGAAATTGCTTCTGCTTGGCGAAGGCAAACAAAGAAAAATGCTGGAGAATATGGTCGTTGATTTGGAGCTTAGTGAGCGTGTACGCATGCCCGGCTACACTGCTAACCCATATCCATACATGAAACGGGCGGCTCTTTTCGTTTTGACGTCACGCTATGAGGGCTTTGGCAACGTTGTACCCGAAGCTCTTGCTTGCGGATGCAACGTAGTGTCAACTGACTGTAAAAGCGGTCCATCGGAGGTTTTAGAAGGGGGGAAATACGGGGCGCTTGCTCAAGTAGGCAACCCCGAGGATATAGCGGGAGCAATCAATACAATGTTGGATAACCCTTTACCAAAAGAACTTCTAATATCGCGCGCGAAATTTTTCAGAGAAGAAAGGGCTGTCGAAGATTATTTTTCACTCTTTAAAAAGTTAAGGGTTCAAATACCGTCATAGCAATCCCCTTCCGGGTGTTTAATGTATTTTTATCGTTTTCCCCTCCGTAAGCGCGACTTAAAAACGACTGTCGTTTGATATAATGTAACACGGATTAAAATAATTTCCTTTGAAATTCATGTTCGCGAGTATGGTATTACATTCTTCGGCCTGAGTCGATTAGGCACAGCTGTTCATAGTTTAGAATTTACTTTTTTATTGAATGTACATACATGTATTTAGAGAGGAAATTCTTAATAATGTGGGGGGTGATTTTGGTATAGGTGTAAAACAGTTTTTTTTAAGCGTGAGCCGCCCGCTCGGAAAAACGGGCCGTTTAACCACGTTGCGCGAAAGCAGCGAGGCTGAAAACGGAGAACCTCAACTCCGTAATAAAAGAGGCAATATTATTTAAGATGAGGTGAAAGATATATGAAATACATATTCTGTATGTTGTTAGTTGTTTTAATAGCGTGCCCGGTCATGGCTGCAGAAGATTTGACGCTGAATATGGCGCAATGCATAGTCGATCTTAACAATACCTGTACGGTGCAGTTAAGCGTAGAAACGCCCGCCGGTCAAAATGCAATATGGATGAGCAGCAACCCCTCTATCGCTACGGTTGACTATAATGGCCTCGTAACATGCCTTGATAGCGGAGAAGTGATAATAAAAGCGACAGCGGCGGGTCAAACAGCGGAATGCGCAGTGAGCGCACAGTGGGTAGCGCCGTAAGTGCACTTTTACATCAGAAGTAAATCTTGGAAAGGAGATTTGATTAACTTGAAAAAAATATTATTAGCGATATTGATGATTTTCGCGCTATCTTTGCCGTCGTTCGCCGCCCCTGTGGGGATAACCCCCGGGGAGGCTGATAAAATGGCTATAGACCCGCAGTCGTTTGCGCTTTATAGGGACAGGGACTGGTCCGGTCTGTTGCCGAACCCGGTTATGGACTGGAAGAATGATTATAAAAACGAAAGCTTAGTAATCAATAGACTCGTTACTGGCGGCGCTAGCGGGCGTAAAATTAGGGGCGGACTGGTAATGTTCGATTACCTGGACAGAAAATTCGTAAGCGCTCAGCCTAAAGGCTCCGACCTTCTAGGTTATTATCTTATGAACAAAAACCTCAAAGACTATGGTGATGGCAAAAAAGGCGGATCTTATTCGCTTGATTTTGTGAAAAACCCTGTTGTCACTATTTTAGATTTTCCAGCGGGTTACCCGGGCGGGTATGCTGATTTACCGAAGTTTTGGAACGATTTTCTCAACTACCCGAATAACATAGACAGCGATCTCTACACCGGCAAGCCGTATGATCCCAACAAACCTGACAATAAAGGGCTTACAATCAACGGATACTGGCTGGAAGCTTCCGCCGGCAGATGGGGTGTTGATTTATTCCCAACAGGCCCTTACACCATACCATTTTTTGAATTTGAAGTAATGACGAGAGACGGCTATTCGACATGGCGCGATGTGCCGCCCTCTTTCCGGTATTTCAGTCCAAGCGCCGCAACAGTACCCTCCTCCCCCAACTCAGGCACGGGAGCATTGAGGAGCAATAATGGCGACAACCACTGCATTGAAGTGGCGAGGTACGGCGGGGCGACTAAATCACCAAATTATAATCTGCCCACAGGGTTAGGCGGATTGTCCGAACCCGCTGCCACTGATTTTTCCGCTGCCAATATGGACTTCAGCTTCATGATGCACGCCGGTTATGCGGAATCAGGGGTATGGGAGGAATTCGGACAGATGCAGTATCTGACAAGGCAGGACATTCCCTGGGATTTGGGCCCCGGAAACAGACTGTTTAAGGTTGAGAAATTCTTCTGCGATCATCCTGAGTGGATACCGGTATATGCAGACAGATACAGCGCCGGTTGGGCTAACAATACAGCGGCGTGGAGCAACGGCACAACCACTGGAAATAGCAGAAAATTTGACCAGAACAACACCGAGGTTATGACCAGGATAAACACAGTTTACAGAGCGGAAGCTTTCTGGACGGCGGAACTTGCGAGATACGAAGCGTGGGTCGCGGCAGGCAAAGTAGCTCCCTATGAATTCAAGCTGCCCCAGGAGGACTGGGACTGGGCGAACGCTTATCACGGCAAAACCGCAGCTGAGGGACGAGCGGGCGATAACAGCGTGTGGGACGGCAATACCGATTACTTAGGAATAGCTCCTTCCAAGAATACCCGTTATATCCAATTTGCCCCGTGGGAAGCTATTGTCAGCGAATGGTCGCACGCGACCAGTAATAGCGGCGGCACAGGCTGGGGCAGCACGGGAAGGGGTTCGACCCTCCGGTTCTCCAACCAGGGCGAAAACACGGGAATGGGAACATTTGCACACGAATTTTCGCATATAGCAGGTTTAAGCGACAACTACGTTCTCGCGTGGACCTACTTGTCACAATGCAAAGGGGATTTGTGGGATATCATGGGCGCAGGGGATAAAAACGGACCATACGGCGCTCATACCCGATGGATGATACCGGGGACATTTGGCGGAACCGTCCCAACCGTTGGCATGGCAAACCCAAGCAGCCAGTGGGACTTCTATGGCGACGGAGAGTTGCGCGTGATAAGCATTGATGTATTAGCCGCGACAACGCCGGTGGTTGCCAATGTGGTAGCGAATAACGTACCGATTAACAGCGAGCATTATAATGTGGGCGTGCCTAAGTACAACCCCGCGACCGGAGAAGGATTTGTAAAAGCGCTGAAACTGAACTTCGTCGCCTCGCCGACAACCGGCCCATGGTCGGACCAGGCAATACGCACCACCGGTTGGACGTGGTTCCACGCTTACAGCGGTCAGGAGGGTACCGCCACTTATTCCGACTCAAATGGAAAAGCGAGACATTATTATGTAACGGCTGTGGATAGATCGGGTAACAATTCATTCCTCGCGGACAGCGGAGTATTGATTGAACGTGCCTGGAATATATCTAACGTTGGTCATTCCATTATCCACGCCCATTTATACGACTCGAGCATGACGGACTTTTTTGTTGAAGACCCGAAGACTGGCGAAAAAGAAGTCTATTACTTCCCTATAGGACATGCAACGCAGCTCGCTCACGGCGCGTTTAAGGCGGGCAAATCTTATACGGATACCGGCTATTACAGAGCGGTAAGGGACTACGGCACTTCCAGGCATGATATCACAAATCCGGGAAGCGAATGGCGCTGGGAGCCGAGGAACGGCAGGCCGATACTGGCCGGCGACTCGGTGAACGAGTGGCGCGATGAAGCTAACAAGCTGCATTTCTATATACTGGAAAAGCAATCTCACCCCGGCAAATACGGCGATTTCCTCAGCTATAGGGTAGCCCTGCGCCACGACAACGGCGCCGCTGTGAGCGGCACGCTTGAATTGAAGGTGAAAGACGGCGGCGAGGCGGAGAGCGTCGAGGTTGGCAATTATACAAAGCAGACGTATCTGCTTACTAATAAAGGCGCCACGGCGACCGACATCATAAGGGTCGAATTGACGGGCAGTTTCGGAGATAATCAAAGTACAACAGAAGTTGTTGACATGACTACGCGCAGCAACGCTACAACTTCATATACCGCGCCCGGAACCACTCAAACCGGGACAACAGCTCCTTTGAGACTCCAGACCCGAATAGTACCCACGTATTTCAGCGAGCGGAACGCATTTGTTTTGAACGATCTGTACTCAATCGCCCCTGGTGAGACCGTCGAGTTTGATGTTTTCATCAAGCAGGTCGATGAGAATACGATGGGCAAACTTGCTGATCTCCTGACGGTCAGAGTTGTCTCAGAAACGAACGACAGTAATTTCGTGCTGCTTTCCGTGAACGGTAAAACGGATGATGATGGCGGCTGCCACAAACAAACCTTCAGGGAGTGGTGGGAAGATCACGGTTGTAACGCCGGAATTCCTTTACTGGCAATTTTCGTATTAGCGGGATTTATGCTTCGCAGAAAATTTTAATGCCTAAGAATTAGGTATTTTTTTTCAGCTACATATGAATATAAAATAACCGGGCGCCGAAATGTGCGCCCGGTTATTTTATATTATCGGTTTATTCTTGTGTATTAAAGAATTATTACTTCCTGCGAAACAAAAGTCCAGCCAATGCGATAAGCGCCAGTATGGGAAGACCGATATTACAGCCATGTTCATCCCACCACTCCTTGAAGCTTTTACAGTCATGATCGCCTGTACCCGGATCATCTTCGTCATCATACGGCTCAATATCATACACGTACAGTTTTACCTTGGTTCCTGCGCTGGGGCTGTCAGCTTCCATTGCGACAAATCCGCCGGTAGACGACTGCCTCTGGCTAATAGCGTTGCCGGTGTCTCTTGACGGCGTAGCGCCAATTTCCAATTCTTTCAGCACGTAATGCTTGCTGGTGTCCTCACTGTACATGAACATACGCGTCTCCCCGGTTACAGGGTCTATGCCCGTGTTGAACCATACCGCCCTATCCAGTACTCTGTCCGCAATCTGCGGCCCCTCGGAACCGTTCGTTTGTCTTGTTATCAGTGAATAATTGCCATTCACGAGTGTTCCGGTTGCTCCATTTCCTCTGAATACGGCCTGCGGGTAAACATTGGTACCGTGGATAAAACATTCGATCATGTATCCCGTCTGATTTGCGTAAGGTCCGGGCGCCGGGCTTTTCATTTCCTGGAAGACAAACTTCAAGTTGTCCTGCCCCAGCCCGTTCGGGTTGTCATGCCCACTCTCATGCGGCAAGGGTGAAAGGATTTCGCCGTTTATGGCGACACGCGAGCGCGAAAGCGATTCCGGCGCGGCGCCAGCCGTCGCGGGCTTGGTTCTGTTGGTCAGGGCAAACCCTTGATCCGCACTAGCCGCTTCCGTAGATACTATCATATAGGTTCTACCGGTCTCAATCCTCTTGGCAAGCCTCCAGGCTTTCTCACCATTCGGTATTGGGTTGTCCTTGTTCAAGATGAGCGTGGCGCGCTCGCCCTTGGGCACGACTTTGTTTTCGGCGGCGGACGTTTTAAGTTTTCCGTCGTTCGTTTCTTTATTCGCAACATAGTGCGGCTTGTACGCTGCGAACTCGGTCACGCCGTCGCTGAAGCGGACTTCGGCATAGGCGAGGTTAGGTGATTCCAGAGCGCTCGTGTCCTTGAACCACGACACAGCCATACGCCCTAAGCTCAGCTTGTACGTTGCGGTGTTCTTCGGATTTGTCGCTGAAACCGATTTCACCGTCACGTGGCACGGTTCACCCGCTCTCACGGCGCCATCCGCCGGGTCGAGCTTGATGCTTACGAGCCTAAATCCGCTGGGCAGGGTGACATTCGCAGCGGTGAATTCAACATTCTTTATTTCCGTAGGCACGTAGATGTCCAGCTCCGCGAAATGCGGATCTCCCCATGTCCTGATTGAGTAGTCTTTTCCGCCGAAGGAGAACGTGGCGGGGCCGCCCGGCGTCAGGTCCAAATCTTCAAGATAACCTTCCGGATCGACCGTTGCCCAGTACGCTTCCTTGGGGCTGCTGGCAGTGGTAGCGCTGCCGGCGCTCGACCAGGGATACCCGTTGACATGATAGCCTGGGTCAGTCATACCCCACCATGTTACGCGGTGTACTCCCCCTTTGTATTCCGGGTGACGACCGCCGGAACCGGCGGCATACTCCTTGATCAGCGTAAAGAATTTCGCGTAAAGAATCCCCTGCTGATCAAATATCTCGTTCATTTCAGCTCCTGCTGCTATCCGTTGGCCTTTGTCCAAGGCAATGTTGACCATAAATTCAAACTCAGTGAGATCGACGTTCACGCCGAGTTCGAGGTATATCTTGAGCGCCCTCTCCAAAGCGTCCAGATTGAGCCTCATGTCATAGTGCCCCTGTGTTCCTATGACTTCGACCAGTTTTCTGGGATCCTCCGGGTGCTCTATCGCGTACCTGTCATTGAACTCCTTGGCCATTGAGGCTATTGCGATTACTTTCCCCAAGTTCTCCGCGTCGTTGAAGTCGTTGTAGTTCAGTATCGCGTCCGTATACTTGCGCGCGAAGCTGAAAGCGTCATACACATAGTCCCAGCTGTACCCGCCTTGGGAGTAAGAGTCCGCCCATTTGCCCGGGCGCTCCTCGGGGTTGAAGCCTGTGCGGAGGGAGTTCCTCCAGTCAGCCGGGTTTTCAGGGTTGTCCTTCATGGGTTCGTTGATGACGTCCCAAGCGTAGATCTTGGCGTCCGCCCTTGAGGGATCCATGTTATACCCGGCTACATTTTTGATGAAAGTTTCCAAGTTCGTTCTTGCTGTCGGAAAATTCCACGCGGTACGGTTACCGAATCCGGTCGCGGCATTGGGGGGCCAGTTAGCCGACTGGTTGTGCCAAAGCAGCGTATGCGCGTTAAATTTGAACCCGGCGGCGTTGACCGCCCTTACGTTTGCCACCTGACCGGACATACCGGAGCCGAAGGTAGCGGTAATACTGCTCCATGTACTCTCAGGTTTGAAGGCGTTACCGGGCGTCACAACGTTGAAGTGCTTTAAGTTCATGGCAGCGCTCCCATATTCACCCGGAGTCCCCGAAAAACTACCTGCGGTGGCGTTGGTATTGCCCATAAGGAAATAGTCCTTGTAAACTTCCTTTAACGCCGGTCGTAAATCTGGGCTTGTAGGCCTTTCACCTGCCAAAGCGCCGGTCGCAAACGTTAATAACATGAGTAAAGCAATAAAAATATGAACAATTCTAGTACTCCGCAACAATTTACTCATCCTTTCGATTAGTAAGATTATGCCTCTTTTATATTCTGGAGTTGGGGTTCTCTGTTTTCAGCCTCTTCTATTTTGGAGTTGGGGTTCTCTGTTTTCAGCCTCTTCTATTTTGGAGTTGGGGTTCTCTGTTTTCAGCCTCTTTTGTTTTGGAGTTGGGGTTCTCTGTTTTGCTTTGTTTCTCATAAACCCTTCACTGTCCTGCTATCACCATCCCTTTTTGTGAAATTCATAATATATATAGCATCAAGAGACAATTTGCATATTTTTAGCGTGCATAAGAGCCTTCCTCAAGTCTCAGAAACAGTTCCAAGTTGTTTCGACGCAGAAGGTTTTAAATTATACAAATTCCCTCTATTTGAAAATATAAGTTGTCTGATGTCTGATAGTATAGACTAAAAAAAACAGGTGTCAATGACAAATTTCGCATTCCTTTTCCCTAATTCATCATGGCTTAAATGAAAAAGTAAATGCAACGTTAGGTCTTGTTGGCGACGTTCACAATAAGTCTTGCGAAATAGCAGTTATTTTTCAATCAACCTACTAGATAATGTTCCAAAACCTCACAAATAACATGTATCAACAACCCGTGAACCTCTTGTATGCGCGGGGTGCTTGTTGACGGCGCCTCTAGTATTATGTCGCTTGAAAGTTTTATCTCAGCATCTTGTGGCAATAAACCGGTCATGCATACAGTTTTAATTCCTGCAGCCTTTGAGAAGCTTAGGGCGTTTATTATATTTTTTGATCTCCCGCTCGTGGTTATTCCGATAATTAAATCTCCGGCTTTTCCGATAGCTTCCGCCTGGCGGGCGAAAATCTGTTCAACTGAAATATCATTGCAAAGTGATGTTAGAACAGCCGTATCGGATGTCAGGGCGATTGCAGGAAACCCTTTGCGATCCTTTATGGTAAAAGTGCCGACAAGCTCTGCGGCAAAATGCTGCGCGTCCGCGGCGCTGCCGCCATTGCCGCATATCAGTATTTTCCCTCCGTTTTTTATGCAGCTGATGGCAGCCAATATGGTTTCCTCAGTTTTTTTTAAAAGCGCCTCGTCGTGAAGTACATTATTAAAAAGATTAACTGAATCCTCAACAATCTTTACACACTTTTCAATCATCGCTGATCCTCCTTAAAATACTAGTTGTTGAATAACCTTCCAATATTGGAAGTATTACTACCTCTTTCGCGTACTGCTTTCCCGCGACCTGCTCCCGAGTATAATCCCCGCCTTTTGCTATGACGTCAGGGGTTAGGAATGAAAGCAATTCTTCCGGCGTCTCCTCATTGAATATAACGACGCAGTCAACTATTGAAAGCGCATCCAATACTCTCGCTCGCGCGCGCTCGTCATTGATTGGACGTGAGCTGCCCTTCAAACGGCGTATTGAATCATCGGAGTTCAAGCCGACTATAAGGCGGTCGCCCAAATTCCTGGCGCCTATAAGGCTATCCAAATGCCCCGCATGGAATACATCAAAGCAACCGTTAGTGAAGACCACTTTTTCATTATCCTCTTTCCATGAAGCAACTTTTATAACCGCCTCTTCCATTGAAAGAATTTTATTTGCTTTCCTATTTACGTTGTCTATGCCATCAAGCAATTCAGAAGCTTTTATGGGATACGTCCCAACTTTACCGATGACTACTTGGGACGCTGCATTTCCCAGCTTTATGCTTTCATAAACGTCGACCCCGGCTGTAATAAAAGCCGCAACTGTCGCCAACATCGTGTCCCCTGCGCCCGAAACGTCATAAACATCGACCGCTCTCGCCCGTTCATGATGAACTAAATTTTCATTTATATAAGTAGCCCCGCGCTCAGACCTCGTCACAAGCAGCGAATCCAATCCGTATTTAGCGCGAACGGCGCTGCCCGCTTTCGCCACAAGTTCATCCTCATTACAAATCTTCATCTTTGAAACATCGCAAAGCTCACGCAAGTTTGGAGTCACCATTGCCGCCCCGCGGTATCGTTCCCAGTCGCTGCCTTTGGGGTCAATAAAAACCGGGATATCCTTTTGTTCACATATGCTTATTATTTCCGTACAAAGTCTTTCTGTTAATAATCCCTTGCCGTAATCCGACAGAATCACGGAGCTTATATCATGTGAATTCTCAATAAAATCCAAAACAACATTTATTTCCTCATCACTTGGAGACAATATCTCTTCCCTGTCAATGCGAAGCATCTGCTGTCTTCCTCCGCCTAAAAGGCGAGTTTTCAATATAGTCTCTCCATCAAGCCAAATACCGGATGTATCGACGCCTGAACGTTTAAATAAATCCATGACTCTTTTGCCCGCATGGTCATTTCCAATTCTTCCAAAAACTTTGACGGGCAGCCCGAGCCCCCTCAGGTTCATAACGACGTTACCCGCACCGCCAAGAATATACTTGTCCTCCTTGACATTCAGCACCGGAACAGGCGCTTCGGGCGAAATCCTATTTACATCCCCGTACACGTAATGGTCGAGCATTATATCCCCAACGACCGCAACGGGGAATTGACTGAAACCGCCCTCACAAAGTTCTCTGACAATATTTAGCATAGCCCTACATCATCTCCTTTAACGAACGCAAGTTCTTTGTCTTTGCGATAAGCAGCGACCGATGCTTTCGATGCTGCTTAGTTTTTAATAAGGAGCTCAGCGACAAAGTAATACAGCGTCTTTTTCTTTTACCACGAAATATCAGTGCCAAAAACCACTGGATTGCCGCGCCGCAAAAAGACGCGGGCGTGAAGAGCGGCTTCGCCGAAGCGCAAAGACGTGAAATAGACAAATTTCATTCATCGTGGTGAACTGCAAGTTCATGGGCATTTGTCTTTTTGTGCTTAATTCTCCATTTTCCATTTTCCAATTTCCATTTTTGTAAGCTGTTCAAACCCCTCAATAGCCATTTCCGGCGTTAAAGTTGACATACATTTATCTCCCTCTGGACATTTATAATTCCAGCAGCCTATTTTTGGACACGAACATGTGACTTCCCTGAACCAAGGCATAGTGAACCCTATTCTTTGGCTTGGAGTACATCCAAAAAGGCCTAGAGTAGGAGTCCCGCACAGCGCAGCCAAGTGTAACGGGCCGGTATCAGGGCCTACCGCTATGGCGCACTTTTTGACAACTGCCGCCATCTGTAGGAAGTCTATTCTATTGACAAGATTTAAGATGTTTTTACAATCAACTTCTTTCAAAATAAATTCAGCGTAGCCTGCTTCTTCTCTTCCGTGCCCGTTTATAACAATCCCCCGCCCTTGCGCGGATAATTTCCTTATAAACTTCACCCAATACTCAATACTCCAAAGTTTTTGCGGTTTGCTTGCCCCGATTATGCAAAATACTTTACTTTCAGGTAACCCCGAAAGCAAATCGTCGGCAAATTCCATTGATCTTTCATCGGTTTGGATCATTGGAACGTCCCTCATATTTTCATCAATGCCGGCTTCTCTGAACCAGTCCCAAACATTTTTATGATAACAAAACTGAAGCGCCGAACTTACTCCGTAACGCTCCGGTATACCGGACATTACTGAGACAAGCGCAGACGCCCCAACATTGTGAACGGAAACCAACATATCGTACTTTCTGTTTCTTATTTCCCTGATAGTGTTAATAAAACCAATCGGGTTCCTCTTACTGTCCCAAAATATGCAATCCTTGAATACATCCTGAACAGATAGAATATTTTTATATTCCGGTCGGGACAACATCGTAAGCTCAGCTTCAGGAAATTTCCGTTTAAAAAGCCTCGCGCGCGCAACGGCTTTTAGTACATCTCCGAAAGCGCCATAACGGATCCAAAGGACATTCACTGCTATTTCCCTCTTTCATTCTTTATTTTACTGAAATTACATACAAAATTTTAACACAGAAATTAAAAGCAGTGGCAAGCGGCAAGTGGCGAGTAAAAGACAAAATAATCAAAGAATGATAAAATCTATGGTACCGTATACAAGTGAGGAGGAGACGCTATTGATACTTACAGAAGCAACTCTCAGAGAATTCATTGATGTACTTTCTTCGACTTCGCCCGCGCCTGGCGGCGGCAGCGCGGCAGCACTTTCAGGCGCTCTTGGCGCCTCGTTGGTCGCTATGGTATGCCGACTCACGATTGGAAAAAAAGGTTACGAAGAACATGAGGCATTAATTAAATCTTCCCTTATAAAAGCAGAGCAATTGGCAAATTCCCTGCTTGACGCCGTTCAAAAGGACACGGAAGCATTTGATTCCGTAATGGCGGCTTTCGCCCTTCCAAAAGCCACGGACGATGAAAAAGAAACTCGCAGGGAAACAATTCAGGAAGCGTTCAAGGCAGCAGTCGCCTCTCCTGAAAACATTGCTGTTAAATGCCTTAATATTTTGGAGATAGCGGAAGAAATAGTCGATAAGTGCAATTCAAACGCAATAAGCGATATAGCCGTGGGAGCTCTGGAGGCTTGGGCAGGGCTTCAGGGGGCGCTGCTCAATATAAGAATTAACCTGCCGTCAATAAAGGATACGGGATACGTAGACCACAAACGTAAATGGATAGCTGAAATAACTGACGAAGGCGAGAGGCTCTCGGAGGAGATAAAGAAGGAAGTATCAAGAATAATTTAATCAAAAGGAGACAAAACAATGTCATTTCCAAGCGATATTGAAATAGCGCAGGCGGCAAAGATGAAGCCAATAACGGAGGTTGCCGGAAAACTCGGAATTAGTGAGGATGAACTTGAACTATACGGGAAATATAAGGCTAAAGTATCGCCTTCCGTTATGAAAAGGCTAAAGGACAAGCATGACGGAAAACTTATTCTTGTTACCGCAATAACTCCAACTCCTGCCGGAGAAGGAAAAACAACGACAAGCGTCGGGCTCGCTCAGGCGTTGACAAAACTTGGCAAAACATCCGTAGTTGCACTGCGTGAACCGTCGCTTGGTCCAAGCTTTGGAATAAAGGGCGGAGCAGCAGGAGGAGGTTACTCGCAGGTAGTTCCAATGGAGGATATAAACCTTCACTTTACAGGAGATTTTCACGCGATAACGACAGCTCATAACTTATGCGCAGCGATGCTCGACAATCACATCCAACAGGGCAACGAACTCAATATAGACCCCAGAAGAATAACTTTCAGGCGCGTACTAGACTTAAATGAAAGGGCTCTTCGAAAAGTAATTATAGGGCTCGGCGGCAAAACTGAAGGCGTTCCGCGCGAGAGCGGTTTTGACATTACCGTTGCATCTGAAGTAATGGCAATTCTGTGTTTGGCTCTTGACCTTATGGACCTTAAGGAACGCTTGTCGAGAATAATCCTCGGTTACTCCTACGAAGGGAACCCCGTCACGGTTGGCGATATAGGCGCCGCAGGCTCAATGGCGGCCTTGCTGAAGGACGCGATAAAGCCCAACCTTGTCCAAACTCTCGAAGGCGTACCGGCATTCATACACGGAGGGCCCTTCGCTAATATCGCTCACGGCTGTAATAGCGTACAGGCGACAAAACTTGGGTTGAAACTTGCGGAATACACCGTGACGGAAGCTGGATTCGGCGCAGACCTCGGAGCGGAAAAATTCATCGATATTAAGTGCCGCTCGGCGGGTATTAAGCCTGACGCTGTAGTCATCGTGGCTACCGTGCGCGCGCTTAAGATGCATGGAGGAAGAAAGAAGACCGAACTCGGCATGGAGGACTTGGAAGCCCTTGAAGCAGGAATGGCAAACCTTGAAAAACATATAGATAATATTGGTAAGTTCGGATTGCCCGTCGTTGTCGCTGTAAACAGATTCCCTACCGACACGGAAGCGGAACTAGCTCTTGTCCGTGAAAAATGCAACGACAAAGGCGCCTCAGTTGCCCTGTCCGAAATATGGGCAAAAGGAGGAGAGGGCGGGCTTGATATGGCGAACATAGTCATTGAAGCGTGCGCAAAACCTTCCGGTTTAAATTTCATGTATTCCCTTGATATGTCGCCAAAGGAAAAAATTACTGCCATTGCGACTGAAATATACGGTTCGGACGGAGTTATTTTCACCGAACAGGCGGAAAAAGACCTTGCGCTCATTCATGAACTTGGGAAAGATAACCTATATGTATGTATGGCAAAAACTCAATATTCATTATCCGACGATATGACAAAAATCGGAAGACCAAAAGGATTTAAGGTTACAGTGCGCGAAGTGAGGCTTTCCGCCGGAGCGGGATTCTTAGTAGCTATTACGGGCGCAATAATGACGATGCCGGGGTTACCTAGGAAGCCAGCCGCATTGACCATTGATGTGGACGAGAACGGAAAAATCACAGGACTGTTTTAGCCAATGAAAAGCACGCATCTTGATGACTCCGGTCGTCCTGTAATGGTCGATGTTAGTTCGAAAGAAGCCACAGTAAGGATTGCTGAAGCGGAAGGCATAGTTCGCCTCACGCCTGAAATTTGCGGCGCCATAAGGACAAACAGCATAAGTAAAGGCGACGTGTTCAGAGTCGCAGAGCTTGCCGGCATAATGGCGGCAAAACGAACATATGATATAATTCCGCTCTGTCATTCGATAAGGCTCAATCATGTAAAGGTAACGTGCAGCCTTGATGATGATTCAAACTGCGCGCGTGTTAATTGTACCGTTAAGGCATCCGAAGTTACGGGAGTTGAAATGGAGGCTCTTACAGGCGCTTCTGTTTCCTGTTTAACTATATATGACATGTGTAAGAGCATGGACAAGGGCATAATAATTGAAGAAATTAGGCTATTAAGTAAAAGCGGCGGCAAAAGCGGCGATTACGATGCGAGAAATCACATAAAAATGAAAGACGATAACGGTCATCAGGCAGCCAACGGCAGAGACAACAGTAACAAGAAGATCGTTTCTTCAGGAATCCTGACAATTAGCGATAAGGGTTCCAGGGGAGAGCGCTCCGATACCTCAGGCGAAAAACTTGCTGATCTACTGAAATCTTTCGGGGCAGACGTAAAACGGAGGGCAATAGTTCCCGATGAAAAAACTCATATTGCAGAAAAACTGATAGAATGGTCGGATGAAGACAATCTGGAATTAATTGTCACAACGGGAGGCACCGGACTGTCTCCAAGGGATGTGACCCCCGAAGCGCTGCTCGAAGTTGGAGACAGAATAGTTCCGGGAATAGGCGAATCTATGAGAATGAAGTCGTTGTCGCAAACCCCAAATGGGATTCTCTCTCGCGGCATTGCCGTAACAAGAGGCAAAACGCTGATAATAGCGTTGCCCGGAAGCGAACGCGGCTCAAGCAGCTGCTTCGAAGCCGTTGAACCGGCCCTGCGCCACGCAATTGAGATACTGAACGGATGGGAAAGCGAATGCGGTACGAAGACAGTTAGAAGTTAGAAGTTAAAAGTTAAAAGTTAGAAGTTAGAAGTTAGAAGTTAGAAGTATGTCTTTTTAACTCCTAACTCCTAACTCCTAACTCCTAACTACTTCATAACATTATCTTATTCGTGTGGTATAAGGCGGAATTCTTAAAGCATTAATACAAGAGCAGGTGAACAAATGGGAGTTTCATACAAAGATTACTATAAAATACTCGGTGTTGAGCGTGAAGCGGCTCCTGAACAGATCCGCAAGGCTCATCGTAAACTCGCGAAAAAATATCATCCGGACGTCAACAAAGAAGCGGGAGCTGAACAGAAGTACAAGGATGTCAACGAGGCGTATGAAGTACTGAAAGACCCTGACAAGCGCCAAAAATATGATACGCTTGGCGCAAATTGGGAACAAGGACAGGACTTCACTCCGCCTCCCGGATGGCAGGATATGAGTTACGGCGACGCCAGAAATTTCGGAGGCGGATTCAGCGATTTTTTCAAAACTATTTTTGGCTCATTCAATATGGCAGGGCGAGGCGAAGCATACGAGAAGATTTTTAACTCAAGGCAGCGGGTACGTGACCAGGAAGTAAACATGTCCATTTCCCTTGAAGATATTTTCGCAGGAGGGACTAAAACAATAAACATGTCAGACGGAGTTAAGACAAAGATACTGAATGTAAACCTTCCAAAGGGAATAACTGACGGCTCAAGAATAAAACTCTCGGGGAAAGCTCCCAATGGAGGAGATTTACATATAACTATCCATATACTTCCAGACTCAAAATATGATTTCGATGGAAACGATCTTGTCGAAAAACTGGTTGTGGCGCCCTGGGAAGCTGTCATAGGCAGTAATATTATAGTCGAGACTCCTACCGGAAATGTGAGAATGAAGCTACCTGCAGGAACTCAAAATGGTCAGAAGTTGCGCTTAAAAGGTAAAGGATTGCCAAAGAGATCCGAAGACGAAGCAGGAGATTTATATGTAAGAATAGAAATAGCCGTCCCGCAAAAAATAAGCGAGCGTGAAAAAGAATTGTGGGAAGAACTTGCGAGGCTTTCAACGTTTGAGCCAAGGAGCCAAAGAAGCTGATGATCTTGGGCATCGGGATTGATATTTGCAGTATTTCCCGTATGAAGAATGCTATAAAGAACAATCATTTTGTGAATAGAATCTTTCATAAAGCTGAAATTGAATATGCCCAAAAAAAAGTAAACGCAGCCGCAAGCTTCGCGGTCGTTTTTGCGGCGAGAGAGGCGTTTTGTAAAGCTTCTTCAATTTCAATGTTTGAAGTTGCTTTCAGCCAAGGCGTCTGGATTGAGCGGGATGAGGACGGAAAGCCGTCCATAATGCTGTCCGAAAAATCAAAGGAGAAATTATCATCAGAAGGCGAATTGTCTTTTCATGTGAGTTTGTCGCATGAAGGGGATATAGCGGCAGCTTATGTGATAATAGAAAAATTATGAATAAAAAAAATCGCGTGGATTGGGAAAAAGAATTGCGCAAAACTGAAGAAATTCGTATGAAGGGATTTCGGGTCTCAATATTTGGTTTTGTGGTCGCTATTTTGTTCATTTTCGGAGTTAGCCGAATAAATAATAGTGTCTTGCTTTATCCATTTCTAATAGTAATTGGGTGTTTTTTAGCGGCAACTACTGTCCTTGTCTACACGTTCAAAAGAAAGTCAGTTGATTCAAAAAAGTCAAGAAGTGAAGGTAATAAGGAAAGTGAATGAAATCTATGAGTTCTTATCTCTAACCGAACAAGACACTACTGCTCTTGGAATGCATATTGGAAACTTAATAACCCCGGGGATTTGTATACTTTTTTATGGAGAATTGGGCGCCGGTAAAACAGTTTTTATACGAGGCATATGCGAAGCTTTGGGAATAGAAAGAGCAATCGTTAGAAGCCCGTCTTACACGTTAGTAAACGAGTATAAAGGCGCGCGCCCGGTGGCTCATGTCGACCTGTACAGGTTAGATGGAGATGTAAACGCAATTAAATCTTTATCTCTTAATGAATATATTGATGAAGGCTTCATTCTGCTTGTCGAGTGGGCGGAGAACGGAAACTTTAATTTTGACGACATTCTAAGGATAAAGATAATAACTGACAACGACAATAAAGACAAAAGAATAGTCTTTTTTTCAGCCGAAGGCGAGCTCGCAAAATCCACTCTGGCTGAGTTTATAAAATTACCATGAAGGATATATTGCTTGCTGTCGATACATCCCTCCGCTATACAGGAATAGCCGTTGCAACTGAAATTAATAATGAATTCGAAATTTTATCTGAGATAAATACCGACATAGGACGTAAGCAAGCGACAGAGCTGCCAGATTTAGCCGAACTGGTAATAGAAAATTCAGGGATTAAAGCTAAAGAAATAACTCACATTGCAGTTACAAACGGTCCGGGATATTTTACCGGTGTTCGGATAGGAATGTCGTGGAGTTCGGCTTATGCTTTCGGAATAGGGGCTGATATTGTGCCGGTTGGAACTTTAGAAGCTCTTATGTTGTCAGGCGATAATAAACTTCCGTCAATTTACCTTGTTTATGCCGGAAGAAATTCAGCTTATGCAATTTCATGCGGTTTCACTACTGACTTAACAGCCGGGGAGTATGATTTGAATTGTATTACGGAATGGGCCGACGCATACAAACATTTGGATTACAACTTGTACTGCGATAACACCGAAAAAGTTGTAATCCCATCTTTGAATAATTTACAGAAAATCACGCCCAAAATCTCAAACGTCGCAAAAAAAGGATGGGAAAAAAGGAGAAGTTGTTCTATATCTCCGATTGAGCTAAGGGCTAACTGGTGCAGAAGTCCTGTTTAATTCCCGCGTCTTGCCTCATTTTCTCCCATCCCATAGATTTTTTAATTTTTCTACTATTGTTGATTTTTTTATATTCTTAAAGACATCCAAGAGCTCAGGATCAAACTGAGTTCCTGAGTTTTCAAGCATGATTTCAATCGCTTCATCATGTTCTTTTGCTTTTCTATATGATCTATCCATTACAATAGCGGAATAAGCGTCAGCTATGCTCATTATTCTGGAAGCTATAGGAATTTCATTGCCCTTTAACCCATAATACCCATTCCCATCCATTCTTTCATGGTGATAGAGTATCCACTCCTTAATCTCATCGAAACCGCTCACATCTTCAATAATCTGAACGCCCATTCTTGGATGCTCTTTCATCAATGACCATTCTTCCTGAGTTAATTCTGATGGTTTATTCAATATTTCTTCCGATATCCCAAACTTACCAAGATCATGCATTAGGCTTGCATACTCAAATTTGTGCCTGCTAATTTTTTCTGTAATATCCTTCGGAAGGTTATCAAAAATCAGAGTGGCTATTTCCCTTACATGCAAAGAGTGCCCTTCAAGGTTTGCATCCCTTGTTTCAATTGCGCTTATCAGAGAACGCGCAAGTTGCATTTTGCTTTCAGAAATACATTTTATAAGCCGCATTTGAACAAATAAATCAAGACATACAAAAATACTTATGCTGAATAGAACAACACCAATCGTACTAATGTCATTTAAGTCAACACCATGAATCAATGAAGCCCCGATAAAAGAATAGCATGTAAGGAAAAAGCCCATAATCACTATATAAGTACTTAACATAAAAATAGTAATCTTGTCTATATGGCCTTCTATAGTCTTGATATTTTTAATTAGATTTAAATCTAAAAGAATAGCAATCGTAAAAATAATAAATCCCAAAAAAACTAGAACTGTGTCTACTATTTGAGGAGTAGTCATATCTTGGGCGCTCCTTCGGTTATTCTAAATAACGAAACACGTACCATTAACTTACGCCTATCTTTTGATAATATTCTGTTTATCTCAATAATTAGAAAATAAAACCGGATAAATGACGAAATCATTTCGTAAAATGGAAGCATAGCCTTGAGCTTACTCAACTGGTCGCATAAAGCTTACTTTTGTCGAAATACAATGATGTCTTCTTTTAGTTATGCGATCCGGCGCCGTCAAGAGAGGTGAAAAGTATAATATTAAAATCAAAATAATATAATATAATAATGCTGAAAATAAGCAAATAGCGGCTAACAGGAACAACTCCACGCATCTCGTTTAAACTTTCACACAGAATTTCTTAATCAATAATTATCCGTCGCTGCGTTTAGTTTTAATAAATTAATACAGTATAGAAGCCATTTTATATATAATATAAAAAAAATATAATAATACTTAATTTTTTTGGTGGGTGGTATAGGGTTCGAACCTATGACCTCTTCCGCGTCAGGGAAGCGTTCTTCCGCTGAACTAACCACCCACAGCGAAAAAATTATATCAGTACATTTTATTTTGTCAACGTGATATACTTTAAAATATAGTCAAATTTTGAGAACACTGAAAGGCAGGATGTTAAAATGAGTCTTGATTTTGGTTTTTCACGCTGGGCTAATAACACTTCAGTAACAAACATCATAGAAGACACAAAGAAAATAGCAGAAAAATATCTAAAACTGGAGAAATCAAAAAGCTCTGAGGATAGAGTGCTTGCGCGTAAAACGTGGCAAGAGCTCTCGTCAAAGTATTGGGATATTCTAAACGTAATAGTTGACGCGCAAACGGAATTAATGCCCGATGAAATGATATTTGACGATGAAGAACAACTTTTCATAAATTACGGATACTTTTGTGATTCAGTAACGCCCCTGAAGAAAAAAAGCCCTGACATGCTTAAAAAAAGAGCTATTCCCGATATTTTTCAGTATCAAATGTTTTCTGACTACATTGCTGAATGTTGGGCAATGATAAGAGGCAACAACCCTCCCAAGGCAGCGTGCGGATATTCTCTAGAAGAAAAAGAGAAGTTATTGATTGATAAACTCCAGATTGAAATGGAAGAAACTCTCAAAGAAATGAAACGTCTTATCAGATTTGGCAGCCTTAAATCATCCGAAGTAGATGATTTAGCTGCAGATCTTGTCAAATACCTGATGCCTGCAATGAAAGTAAATATGCGCATAAAAGAATATAGAGAAGCGCCGGACGCCGTAAAACAGCAAATGAACCAAGAGCGCTTCAGGTACACTGAAGCCGAAAGAGTTATGGAAATACAATTATCTATAGTTCAGAAAAATGAAGAGGAGCCCGTCGGAATTCCTGAGATTGATGAATTTCTCTATAGTCATGAAAGAATTAAAATCCTGGCAAGAAAAATAATATACGTTAATCAGGAACCATTAAAACTTCAAAGGCAAATTGAAAGAGTATCAAAGACGTGTTCTCAGTTTTCTGACCAGATGATGCGCAAAGAACTAAAGAATATGATTGCAAAAAAACGTGAATACATGGTTGTTCCTGCTAAACTTGCGAGAACTGACACCAGCCCGCTGGCAAGCGGTTCCGATATGGAACCTCTAACCATGGACGTTGTTTCAGAACGCATATGCGAATATTCAACTTTAGATATGGATATGTTTAAGGTTCCCCGTATTCGCATGTACGGCATACCAAAGGTCGTATTAATCCCCGGGCAAGGCTGGGGAAGCTACGATTGGAGCGACAACTCGATAATTATTCCAGCAATTCCGGTGAATGATGTTAATAAGACCATAACTTACGCATTAGCTTCGTTCCGCTGGGACAGCGACGAAGATAGAAGCATAAAAAATGGCTATGAAAACAATATAAAAGAAAATAAAGGAAAATCAATAATAGAGCTCAGTAACTCGTTCTATAAGGATTACTTTATATACCTTACAAAAGAAAAGAAAGGCTACCGCGTTCTCCCGCGCGAAACAGGCAAAACTTTCGCCATTATATTTGCCCCGCGAAAGGAAGAAGCTTAAAAAGCAGTGTGAAGTGTGGAGTGTGGAGTGTGGAGTTTAAAACATAAAGACAAAGACAAAAGACTTTGAACTGCCAAAGACAAGGCCGTAGGGGTCGCAGCCCTCGGAGGCTGCTGAAAAAGTGATTTGTTGTAAAAAGCAACATTACAAGGGCAGTGTTATGTAAGGAATATGCAATGATATATTAGCAACTGGAAGCACATCATATTTAGCGCTGAAATACTTATA
>WRHH01000030.1 GCA_009783355.1 Synergistaceae bacterium | reverse complement strand
GGGGGCTGTAACAAAAGCTGGCGGCAGAATGCCGCCCCTACAACATATTGTGCACACAATACCAAACAACCACTATATATTGTGGTTTGGCTAGCCAATATACTACTTTTGTTACAGCCCCTTTGTCGTAAACATGTTCGCAACTTTTTCCCATGACAAGTTTGAATCCATTTGTTATATTATTAATATAAAGCACGAACAGCAATTTTTGGATACGAATTTCATTCGTTAAACAAATGTGCTTTGTGATAGATACTGACAGCAATCCTGTAACGGCAGGGACATTTTGGAAAAGTTAAGTTATTGCCATGGTTTTTTAAAAATGAATAAAAATTGCGGCGTGAGTGTGTCTATTCACTCACGCCAGCAGTCTGAAACGAGGTTTATTTTATGATAGAAATACGTGGGAAATTCAATTCCGCCTCCTGCTATTGCGACAAGCTGGAAGAAGGCGCTGCGGCGCAGATTAAAACCGTTTGCGACCAGCCCGAGTTTGCGCGCTGCGAAATCCGCATTATGCCGGACGTTCATGCAGGGAAGGGCTGTACTATAGGCACTACCATGACCATAAGGGACAAAATAGTTCCCGGTATGGTCGGCGTCGATATCGGCTGCGGAATGGAGACTGCGGAAATAGCGGAAAGTGAAATTGATTTCGAAAAATTGGATAAAGCAATTCGCCGTGGCATCCCTTCTGGACGCGATGTGAGACGAGATTACCACGCGCTGAACGGCGAAATAGACTTAACGGAGCTTCGCTGCGCGGCGCATGTAAAGCTTGACCGCGCGCGGCACAGCATCGGCACGCTGGGCGGCGGGAATCACTTTATCGAGGTCAATAAAGCTGACGACGGAAAACTTTACGTTGTAGTCCATTCCGGCAGCCGTCACATCGGGACGGAAGTGGCCGAATATTATCAGGTTCAGGCTTGGAAGACATTGAGCGGAAATTCAAAATCGCAGCTTGACGAAGTTATTGCGCAGCTCAAGTCCGAAGGGCGGCAGAAAGAAATAAAACAAGCAACTGACCGCCTTAAAAGAGACGGCGCGGGCAAAGTAAGCGTCCCAAAAGATCTGGCATACGTGGAGGGAAGCTTATTTAAAGACTACATCCACGACATGAAAATAATACAGCGTTTCGCCGTGCTCAACCGTCAGGCCATGATGGATGTCATCCTGCGTGACATGAAGCTTGAAAAGGCGAGCGGGTTCACCACGATTCATAACTACATTGACACTGACTCCATGATCCTGCGCAAGGGCGCGGTGTCGGCAAAAAATGGCGAAATGCTGCTCATTCCTATCAATATGCGTGACGGCAGCCTAATTTGTATCGGGCGCGGCAATGCGGACTGGAATTACTCAGCGCCGCACGGCGCCGGCCGCATTATGAGCAGAAGCGCCGCCACGCGTTCGCTATCAATGGAGGAATATAAAGCCGAAATGAAAGGCATTTACACCACATGCGTAAACAAGGACACGCTGGACGAGTCGCCGATGGCGTATAAGAGCATGCAGTCTATAATTGAACAAATTCATCCTACCGCCGAGATCGTCAAACGCATCAAGCCGGTCTACAACTTCAAAGCAGGAGAGTAGCCGTTGACTATCCTTCATAATGAACTAGTATACTTTGAAATATGCTTTATATTCAAATTATCCTTTTTGACAACCTGCCCGTCCCTGCGGGCGTCTTCAACAATGCCGGTGAAGTTGGCGTCGTTGGTAACACCAACTTCATCCCTAGTTTACCATGAAACGATAGTACCAAAGTACCAAAAATCACTGGATTGCGACGGCCAGGATGGCCTAGTACTGCGGAGGTCAGGACGACCGTGAGCAGCCTGCGCCGCAAAATACCTATCGCTTCGCTGGCGCCTCCGTCCCGCTACGTTGCACTCGCGGCTAAAGGCGCGCTCCTCATGAGACGCAACGCGTGAAGAGCGGCTTCGCCGGGGCGCAAAGACCTGAATAAGGCAAGTTTCGTTCACTGTGGTGAGTACAACTCGTGACCATTGTTTCCCTCCACGCTACGCTCGCGGTCGCAAAGATCTGTTATTCACTCTTCTTTGCTTTTCACTTCATACTTCACACTTCACACTTTTCCAATTAATATCCTTGCCGCGAAGAACCCTGCGCCGAGCCCGTTGTCAATATTCACTACGGCTACGCCGGTTGAGCATGAGTTCAGCATGGTGAGCAGAGCGGCTACTCCTCCAAAACTAGCGCCGTATCCAACGCTGGTCGGCACGGCAATCACCGGGCAGTTCACGAGTCCTCCGACAACGCTCGGAAGCGCTCCTTCCATTCCGGCTACCGCAATTATAACTTTTGATGTCTGAAGGACATCCAGATGCGATAATAATCGATGAATCCCTGCTATCCCGACGTCATACAGGCGTTCCGCATTACAACCCATATATTCGGCCGTCACAGCCGCTTCCTCCGCCACCGGAACATCGCTGCTTCCTGCAGTTACAACGGTCAACCCGCTGCGCTTTTTTTCAAATTTCTCGCGCGGGACGCCCGTCATGTTTGCCTTCTCGTGATATACCGCGTCACTGATTATTCGGGAGATTACCGCATTCTGTTCTCTTGATACGCGGGAGAACAGGGTGTTGTGTTCAGTGTCTTTCAGCGCTTCCGCTATTGCTTCTATCTGCGAGGCGCTTTTCCCCGGGCAGTACACAATTTCCGCAAACCCCTTGCGGAGCGGGCGGTGATTATCAAGTTTGACCTCGCCGCCCGCTACGTTCTCAAAAGGGTACTTTTTCAGCTTACTCACAAAATCCAAAGGTGTAAGCTCGCCTGCCTTCAGTTGCTCGGCAAGTTTAATAAGGGTGTTTTCATCCATTAGCTTTCACCTTGCACACAATATGTTGTAGGGGGCGGCATTCTGCCGCCCGCTTTTGTTACATTTACTATTTCTGTTCATACAGTTCAAGTATTGTATTATCCTTGATTACAAACGCAATGGACGTTCCGGGGCCGATTGAAGTTACCGGGAAAATGACAGCGTCCGCGTCATCGATATATTTTTGAATGTCATCGACCTTGTATGCGATATGCGGGTTCTTATGCATTATCTCGGGGAAAGGCCCGCCCTCTTCAAATTTCAAATACTCAATCTTATAATCGTAATCGTCGGGATTGCTCATCCAAAGTTTCATTCCATCGTTGTAAGTCATCCCCGGTTTCTTGTTAGTTATTGGAATTCCTATGTGCATGTATTCTGCCGACATTAATTTCATCTCCTCTTTATTTTTGTTTCTAAATAATAATCATATGCTGTTTTTGCATCATATTGCTCATGTACAATTTTTGAAATTGATTTCGTCATGGCGAGCGGGCATTCCGACTGAAAAATATTTCTGCCCATGTCGACGCCTCGCGCTCCGCATCTTATGGCGTTGTAAGCCATCTCCAACGCATCCTTCTCCGGAAGTTTTTTGCCTCCGGCTATCACAATGGGAACCGGACATGCGGCAACCACACGCTCGAAATCTTCGCAATAATAGGTCTTTATAAAGTGCGCGCCGAACTCCGCCAGCATTCGCGTTGCAAGCAGGAAAAATTTCGTCGTCCTCTCCATTTGTTTGCCCACGGCAACGACCCCGAGCGTCGGTATTCCGAAACGGTTACCGGCGTCGATAGTATCGCAAAGATTTTTGATTGACGAAGCCTGACCCGGAGAGCCTATGAAAGTCTGAATAGCTAAACACGACGCGTTCAAACGTATGGCGTCCTCAATGTCGACCGCTATATTCTCGTGGCTCATATCGTCGTCGAGCACCGAGCTGCCTGCGGAACACCTGAGCGCTAAGGCTTTATTGCTCGAAGGCGGGACGCATGTCCGGATAGCCCCTCTCGTCGCCATCAGCACGTCGACTTCTGGTATAAGCGGCGGGATAGCGATATCAAGCCTTTCCAGCCCTGTTGTGGAGCCCATTATGTATCCATGGTCAAATGCAAGCATTACGGTGTTGCCGCTTTTGGGGCTGAAGATGCGCGAAAGCCTGTCCTTCATTCCCCAGTCATAGTTCTCGGCGCCCTTGACGTGGAAAGAATTCGTTGAGTACGGAGCAAAAGGCGTCTCTAAAGTGAAATTTTTCGATTCGATATTTCCTGACTGTTCCGCCATATTGTTTTCACGCCTCTTTATTTTGTCATATACGGGGTTCTGCAGGGAGCAAGCCAGTATTTCAAATACTCGTCGTTCATGCGCGCCATGAACATCTGGAATCCCGCCTGTTCCTGCACTGTAAGCAATTCTCCAACGGCATTCGCCACGACTTCAATTCCCTTATCCTTGAGATGAGCAACGCATTTGCGGTAAACAATGAAAAGCTCCATCAGCGTAGTAGCGCCGACTCCGTTGAGGATAAGCATTATGCTCTCTCCGCTTTTCAGCGAAAGGTCCGAAATCAGGGCGTTGCACATAAGCACCGCCGTCTCGTCAGCGGTTTTCATTTTCTGGCGTCCGCCGCCTCCCTCTCCGTGCTGCCCCATTCCGACTTCCATCTCGTCGTCCGCAAGCTGCGCAAATTCCGCTCCCGTAGCGGGATGCGTGGCGGTCTTTGCAGCGACGGCAAGCGTTGCCATGTTATCGGCAAAGTTCTGGGCAATAGCGGCGACCTCTTCGAGGGTTTTTCCTTCAGCGGCTGCGGCTGCGGCTATCTTGTAAGTAGGTATGCAGCCCACAAGCCCGCGCCTGTCGTCGGAATTCTCGCGGGGGGCGTTCGCTATGTCCTCCTGCGTGACCACCTTCATGACTTTCAGCCCTTCTTTGCTCGCCTGCTTCATTGCCAAATTGCCGGTGAGCATGTCACCTGCGTGATTGAGGACTATGAAAAGCACGCCCTTCCCTTTGTCGGCGAGCTTCATTGCAGCCACGCAAGCCTCGGGCCCCGGCGCGGCAAAGATATCACCCACTACCGAAATATCGACAAAGCCTTCTCCCACAAATCCCGAAAGCGCCGGCTCATGCCCCGCCCCGCCAAGAGTCACAATGGCAACACGGTTGGCATCTTTGAGCTTCTTATTGACCACCGTGTTTGCTGGTAGAAGCTCTATCAAGTCCTTGTGAGCTTCCGCAAAACCCTCCAATAGTTCCTTCGTTAAATTTTCCGCATTATTGATGAATTTTTTCATTACCATTTTGTTTGCCCCCTAAACGTAGTGTATTTTTTGTACTTCAGAGCTAAGTAGCGAGTTTATTTAGTGGCGAGGGGCAAGAAAAAGCAAAAGCAACTGGTTAATAGTCTTTTGCTATTCCCTAATCCCTAATCCTAGTCTTTATATTGTACAGCGAACGCTCAATTAAAAAAAGTAAAAAATTAAACGTTGGTAAAATTTAGTAGTATTTCTCTAAAATACCCTTCGGTGTCAATACTTCAGGGCGTTCCATATCAAGCAGGGCAAAATCCGTGTCGCCCGAAATCAGCGCATCAACATCCTCTTAAAATATGGTTTTCTATTTTCAAGTAACGCGGTGCATTTTGAGTTAGCGAGCGCTAGTATGTAACGTATTTTTAATACGGCCTTGCTTTCAATAAACCATTGTAGCCCTGTTTTCTTGCGAACATATTAGAAAAAAGGTTTAACAAATAGCTCAGTAATGTGAAAAAAAGGATATACGTTTTTGAAAAATACTCTGGCTTGGCAAATCCTAAAACAAAATCTTTTGTCTATATCTTTTGTCTTTTAACTCGCCACTCGCCACTCGCCACTGTCTTCGTTATATGTTAAGATTCCCAAAATGAGCTATATAAATTCGAGAAAGGAATTTATTTTTCATTATGAAAAAACAAGCTATTCCCATCGGCGGGATGAGTTGCGCCGCATGCGCCGCTCGGGTTGAAAAGGCAATAGGCAAGCTCGAAGGCGTGTTATCCGCATCGGTCAATTACGCCACGGAGAAAGCGACGGTCTCCTACGACCCTCAGACAGTTAAGCTTTCCGACATTCGCGCAGCAATAGAGAAAGCGGGATACGAGGCGCTGGAGGTGCAAAAGCACAACGCGGCGGACGTGGACAAAATAAGAAAAGAGCGGGAGATTCGCGCACTGAAGATTAAATTCATTATTTCGGCGGCTTTCTGCGTGCCCCTTCTGTATCTGGCAATGGCGTCAATGATATCGTGGTTGTCGTGGCTCCCTTTTCCAGAATTTCTACACCCTATGCAGCGCCCCGTGAATTTCATCACGGCGCAGCTCGCGCTCACCATCCCCATTTTAATAGCGGGGCGAAACTTCTACACGGTGGGATTCAAGGCGCTGTTTCACGGCGCCCCCAACATGGACTCCCTCATCGCAATAGGGACGTCTGCGGCAGTGACATACAGCCTGTGGGCGAGTTACGACGCCTTATTCAACCATAACCTTGAGTCCGTTCACAACCTCTATTTCGAGTCGGCAGGGGTCATCATCACGTTGATTCTGTTGGGCAAAACCCTTGAAGCCATATCAAAGGGCAAAACCTCCGAGGCAATTAAAAAATTGATGGGACTCGCTCCAAAAACCGCAACTGTTGTCCATGATGGAAAAGAACTCGAAATACCCATCGACGAGGTCGAAATAGGGCAAATTCTCGTAGTCCGGCCCGGCGGGAAAATTCCAGTGGACGGCGTTGTCGCCGATGGGCATTCCGCGATTGATGAATCCATGCTTACAGGCGAAAGCATTCCCATTGATAAAAAGCGGGGTGACGTAATCTACGCCGCCACTATCAACATGAATGGCGTGATTCGTTTCGAGGCGACGAAGGTCGGAAGCGATACCGCCCTTGCCCAGATAATAAAACTCGTGGAGGACGCTCAAGGCTCCAAAGCGCCTATAGCGGCTATGGCCGACATCGTGTCGGGCGTTTTCGTCCCCGTTGTCTGCGTTATTGCAATCGTTGCGGCAGCCTTGTGGTATTGGTACGCGGGCAGCGCCTCTCTTGCTCTTTCTATATTCATTTCCGTGCTGATTATCGCCTGTCCATGCGCGCTGGGATTAGCCACGCCGACGGCTATCATGGTGGGCACGGGCAAGGGAGCGGAATACGGAATCCTGTTCAAGGGCGGCGAGGCGCTTGAGACGACGCATAAAATCGATACCATTGTACTTGACAAGACCGGGACGATCACGGAGGGCAAGCCGGAGGTCACTGATATCATAACCGCGCGTGGAGTGGACGCAAAACGCCTGCTTCAACTTTCCGCGTCAGCGGAAAAGGGCTCGGAGCATCCTCTCGGCGAGGCTATCGTCCGGAAAGCGGAGAAAGAGAATCTTGAATTTCTTGGTATGGATAATTTTCAATCTCTCGCAGGGCTCGGCATTGAAGCTGCGATTGGAGGCATTCAGCTCTGCGCGGGGAACAGAAAATTGATGGACGAAAAGGGAATTTCAATTGAAGAATTGGAGGCCGAATCTGACCAACTGGCTGGCGCCGGGAAAACTCCAATGTATGTAGCGCTCGACAACAAACTTGCCGGAATAGTGGCTGTCGCGGATGTAGTGAAGAAAAGCAGCGCTGAGGCTATAAAAGCACTGCTCGATATGGGGCTCAGAGTGGTCATGATAACGGGGGACAATCTAAAAACGGCGAACTCCATAGCAAAACAAGTGGGAATAGATAATGTACTGGCGGAGGTGCTGCCGCAGGACAAATCAAGCGAGGTAGTAAAATTACAGGCGGAAAACCGAAAAGTCGCTATGGTTGGCGACGGGATTAATGACGCTCCGGCTTTGGCGCAGGCGGATATTGGGATGGCGATAGGCTCCGGCGCGGACGTTGCCATGGAATCCGCCGACATCGTGTTGATGCGAAGCGATCTGGCCGATGTCGCAACCGCGATACAGCTCAGCAAAAGCACTATCCGCAACATAAAGCAAAATCTATTCTGGGCTTTCGCGTACAACGCAGCGGGAATTCCGGTAGCCGCAGGGTTGCTTCGCTTCCTCTTCAACGGGCCGCTGCTCGACCCAATTATAGCGGCAGCGGCGATGTCGCTGAGTTCCGTCTCAGTTTTGAGCAACGCGTTAAGGCTAAAGCGGTTCAAACCCAGTTGTAACAGTAAAGAAGGCAAATAGATTTGGCATTCAATAAGTTATTGACTAAACGCAAACGTTATCCGACGAATTGAATTCTACTAAGGAGTGATGGCAATGTTAATTAACGTACCTCAGTTTATAAATAATAAAATGTGTACGTTGCCGAGTGACGCGGAAAAGCTTCAAGCTCAGCTTATTAACAATATAAAAAAGAAAGAGGTTTCGTATGTCGACTTCGAAGGTGCTACAGACATCATTTCACGTTTCATCAACATTGCACTGGGACAGCTATTAGAAAAGGTAAGCGAAAATGATTTTGATGATTTTATTATAATTGATTACGAAGGACTTGATCCGGACGATGCGGTTATAATAAAGCGGGCGTTGGCAAACGCAAAAGAGTATTATCGTAATATCGAAATTCTAAAGCCTTTGGAGAAAGAACTTTTTGAGGAAATGGATTCAAATGTCCAGTAAAATTTATGACGTTGGCAAATATTCTGTGAAAGCGGATGACAGATTATTTTTTGACGCTAATATCTGGAAATATCTTTGGTCACCGCCACATGAACCATCCCATGCCTTAAAAAGCGCCATAGAGGTATATTCTGCACTGTACAGTGAAATGGTCAAGCAGGGTATAAAAATCCTGACAAGTTGGTTAGTACTATCTGAATTTGTAAATATTCTATCCAGAAACTCTTATGAAACCCATAATAAACTTCATCCGGGAGCTAATACTAAATTTAAGGATTATCGTGATTCGAAATATTTTATTCCAGAGAGAGAAGTAATTACAAGTTATGTAAAGAAAATACTTGGAAAATCTATGATGATTTCTCATAAATTCGATTCTGTGTGTTGTGACAATATACTGAGATTGTATGAAAGCAGTGCCGATTTCAACGATGCCGTGTATGCAGAAGATTCAATTGTGACACATTATAAAATAGTAACTCATGACAAAGACTTTAAAAGATTTTCCGGCGCGGCGGAGCTGACTATTCTAACAGCTAACGCAAAGATGCTAAGTATTTAGCCATATTTGAAAATGTTATTCCAGAAACAACATCAATAGTTTCTGAAGCAGCTTTGTATTTTGTTACTATGGTTGTGGTTTCAGATGGGTAGACAAGGGCTGTTTTTGGGGTCAGCAGTAGTTTTACTACCTCATTTCGATTGAACTATGCTTTTCCTGGTAGTCCTCCAGCTGCTCATGCCATTTTGCGGTGTCGTATACCTGTGGGGAGGTGGGTTCGTTCATTAGTAGATCCATCAGGTAGCGGGGCGTTTTTCCGCCTATGTGCATCGACTTTATGCATGACACGCAATACACGCACACATCATTGCACGGCATTGAATCAGCCCGTTCCTTCATTTTCCCGTGTATTTTCTCAATTGTAAGTTTTGGATAGAAGTCGTCCCCGCAGCAAATCGAACTCGCGCCATGAAACTCAGCTTCAACTACCTCAATACTCATCTTCTTGAGCAGGCTTCTCACGGCTTCATGTACTTGTTGTTTTTCGCGCGTCGGGCACGAGTCATGCACGGATACTTTCAGCCCCTTGTAGTCGGGAAATTTGAATTTATCCCCAAGCCCATCTATTACTTCCCAGATTGAAATTGTTGAAATACCCGCGTAAATACTCCGAAAGCGCCTGTCGCATCCCGGGCATACGTTTATAATAATTGACCCTGCTTCAAGTTGCGGGTCATAATGACAGCAAATATTGTGCAGCTCAATATCGCCTTGTCCGTAGTTACCGTTGAGGAAATCCAGAATTATGCTCTCAAATTGAGGTTTATAAATACTAAGCGCACAACCCGGGTTGAAGTAGGTTTTTGACATTAATAATCCCTCCTTTGTATACAAATTATAGTATACAAATCGCGAGTATGCTAATAAAGCATGATGTATTTTATATTTATGGACGCCTGAAAAACGATCTGACCGAACCAATAATTCCGATTTCCTGAGGCGCCGACGGGATTTTTGCGAACTCTTCAGCTTCCTGCATGAAATATTCCTGACTGTTTATCGGCACGGTATCTTTTGAGGATTTCTTCGTATACGAACCATCTCTATTCATCTTATACGCTTTAGTGTTATCGTTCAGCATGACGTCAATCATTTTGTTTATTCTTTTCTTTATATCCGTGTCAAACACGGGAACGGCAATTTCTATTCTTCTCTCCATATTGCGCGTCATGAGGTCGGCGGAAGAAATATAGAGTTGCTGAGTTTCCTGTTCTCCGAACGAATAAATTCTTGCATGTTCAAGGAACCTTCCGACTATTCTTATGATATTAACGTTTTCGGTGTGTTCGGGAACTCCGGGTAAAAGACAGCATATCCCGCGAACTATCATATTTATCCTCACTCCGGCGCGTGAAGCCTCAGCAAGGTATTCCAGTATGTCGTAATCCGTTATTGAATTCACCTTTATAGTTATGCGCCCCTCTTCCCCTTTTTCAGCTTCAGCGGCTATTTTATTCAGTATTTTATCTTTCATGGAAGGAGCAACGATGAGATGTTTATATTCCTCTTCGAGGTCAGCTACTCCCATGTTTCTGAAAAAATCATTAGCATCTTCCCCAATCTCCTGATTGGCAGTAGTAAGCGACAGGTCGGTATAAAGCTTTGCCGTCCTTTCATTATAGTTACCGGTCGCTATCTGGGTTATGTAAGAGATTCCGTCCTTGCCGTTTCTTTTTGTTATGAGGCATATTTTTGAATGAACTTTGTATTCTTCAAATCCGTACATTATAATGCAGCCGGCTTCCTCAAGCCGTTCGCACCAGTCTATGTTGTTCTGCTCGTCAAATCTGGCGCGCAGTTCGACTATGACAAACACTTCCTTCCCGTTTTCAGCAGCGTTGCATAAGTATTCAATCAATTTTGATTTATTGGCTACCCTATAAATGGTAATTTTTATGGAGATAACGGATGAGGATTCCGACGCTTCCTTTATGAGCTGCAAAAAGGTATCCATGCTCTCATATGGATAGGAAAGCAATAGATCCTTTTTTTCAATCTGGCGCATTATGCTCATACCGGGCGATATTCCAGGTGAAGGCTGGGGGGTAAAGTCCGGATAATTAAGCTGCCGCTGCTGTTTTACTGAAATTCCATCGCCTAATACGAATAGATGCTTTAGCCTCATGGGAGACGTTGTAATGTAAATTTTGCTCTTGTCTATGAGAAGTTTTTCACAAATATATTCCTCAAATCTATCAGAAAAGGCTTTTGCCGCTTCAAGCCGGACTACCGACAAACGCTTTCGTTTTTTGAGCGCTTTCGCCATCGTCATTCTGAAATCCTGATCGACGTCAAAAACTTCATCATCAAGGCTTATGTCCGCGTTTCTTGTGACGCAGATATAATTTTTCTCCTGCATCTCATACATGTGAAATATGCTCTCTGCATACTCGTAAATGATTTTTTCGACATGAATGTATTTTCCGCACTCAGGAAACGACAGCACATCTCCCAAAGCCGGAGGGACCTGGATAAGTCCTAGAATTGAACCGGATTTATTTTTCAGCCGCGCGGTTATGTGTATAACTTTATTTTGTATATGCGGAAAAGGATGGTGCTGATCGACTATCTGCGGGGACAATACGGGAAGTATGAAATTCTTATAGTAGCGTTTGACGTACTCATGCTCGTCGGGGTTTAGCTCGTTGAACTCAAGCGGACCTATTCCATATGCTTTTATGGTCTGTGAAAGCGTCGAATATATTGTATCCTTTTTTTCATACAGAGGAACAACAGCGCTATATATTTTCTCAAGCTGTTGCGTCGGGGACATGCCGGTTTTATTGTCTATTGCCTTATCTTCAGCGCAGGATAAATCAGTCAGGCTTCCAACCCTAATCATGAAGAATTCGTCAAGGTTATTGGAGAATATCGTTATAAATTTAAGCCTCTCAAGTAACGGAACTGAGACATCAATAGCCTCTTGAAGGACGCATTCGTTGAACGTGAGCCACGAAAGCTCTCTATTTTGCATAAAAGGAATAAACTCTTCAATCTGTTTATTCAGTCTTTTCGCTGATCGCGCCATTTGAAACAAGCTTTTGGTAGAGATAACCTTCCCTCAGTCCATATTCGCTGACTATAATAGATTCTGTGTTAAAACGCTTTGTTATCGTCTTTAATATGGTCATACCCGGTATTATCGTATGAATTCTGTCAGGAACTATTCTTAATACTTTGTGAAAGGTTTCCCTGTTTACCTCCTTGAGAATTTTAATAATATTTCCTATGTTTACGACCTCAATTTGCCTGTTCGAGGGCGGCATTGAGTAAAAATCGTTGTTAAGCTTACACGCGGCGCGAATAGTTCCGCCTATTCCGCAGACTACCTGATAATCGTTTTCAGGGGCATCGATATTGGCAAGTTCTTCCCATAAAACACTTTGTATTTTCTTAACTTCAGCTTTTGTCGGGAGTAGTTTTTCAACAAACATGGAATAGCAATTGAGGGATCCGAAAGGAATTGACAGGCTTTTTTTTATTTCCCTGTCGGAATAGAAAACCAACTCGGTGCTGCCGCCGCCTATATCCACTATTATCCCCCTTTTGGGGACATATATATGGTGCGTCGCTCCTATATAGTCGTATACAGCTTCCTGTTCACCCGATATGAGCTCAATGTCAAATCCAGTTAGACGGCGAATCTCATGCAAAGCATATTCGCTGTTATTAATATTTCTTAAAGCTGCTGTTGCAAACATGTAAATCTCTTTGACATCTACGCTGTCAAAAATTCTTTTGAATTCATTGAGGACGGAAACTGCCTTTGCAATCCCCTTTCCCGACATGTTCCCCGTTCCATCAACATAACCTATGAGTCCGGCCATGCTTTTTTTGTGGAACATAGACTTAAATCCGTTATTCTGAATTTTATATACGGACAGCCTTATAGTATTTGAGCCAATATCAACTATTCCATACAAAATATTTTACCGTAATTTATTCAGACCAATCCTGATCTTGCAGCATTTCGAGCGCTTTTAAATACTTTTCCAGTTTAGCGGGAAGCTTTTTATACTGTTCTGAGTATCTTGAAGTGTTGCTATTATGTTGAAGATCCGCTATCTTTATCTTTTTTGCAATGGGATTTGATTTCAGGTTTTGAATATACTCATAGTATGGAATACTTTTATCATGAGTCAAGAGTTCCACGATTTCAACAATTTCTTCACTGAAACCGTGTTTACGAAGTTTCTTAACCGAAACATCCGTTTCCTCAATGATATCGTGCAAAAGTGCAGCTATTACAGCGGTCTCATCGTCCATCTGTTCGGCCAGATGAAAAGGATGAAATACGTATGGTACTCCACCTTTGTCTTCCTGTCCATGATGAGCCTCATAAGCTATTTTCATAGCTTTTATTGTCATCTCAGTATAAATCATGTGAGCTTCTCTCCTCATAAATTATTTGTTTTTAAGTTTACTATATAAAATAAATTATAAATGTAAAATTTTTGTAACAATATCAAAAGTTCAAATATAAGCCGCGCGGCCAATAATTCATGATTCAATCATGCCCCGCATCTCAGCGTAATGACGAAACAAGCGCCTCCTAAATCTGTTTTCGATACGGAAATACTGCCGCCATGTGACTCTATTACACGTTTTGTAATTGAAAGCCCCAGCCCGTATCCACCTTTATTTTTTGAGCCTTTTCTGCATCTTGCGGAGTCTCCGCGCCTGAAAGGCTCGAAAATCAGTTTGTCGTCGGATATTCCGTGCCCGTTGTCTTCAACAGCTATCTTAAAAGTGGAATGCCCGTCCTTGAGTTCCTTAGTTAAGCTTATTCTTACATGAGGATTTGGGACGTCATGTGTGTATTTCACGGCGTTTTCAATGACATTTGACAAGGCTCTTTCAATTTCAAGCGCTCTTCCGGTAATAATGGCGTTCTCTTCAGAAATTGTAATTTCAAATTTAGTATTGTTTGCAGTTGGATTGGCCTTAATTTCGTCCGTTACCTTGAGAATTATACCGCTGATATTAATCTCCTCAATATTTTCTTGAACAGTTGTGTTATCTGCTTTTGTCAATAAAAGCAGCTCGTCTACGAGTCCTGTCAAGCGTTCCTGCTGGCGTATAATATTACTGAGATTGTCTTGGCCGGTTGCGCTTATCGTTGTTTCTTCGGACAACAATAGTTCTGCCGCCATACGAATTACCGTGAGCGGGGTCTGGAATTCGTGCCCTGCGTCAATAATGAAATTGCGCCTCATTTCCTCAATGCTTTTCTCTTTCGTTAGGTCCCTTATCACAAGAAGCTTTCCTCCGGAAACGCTCATGCTCCCGATATTTACGTGCAGATTGTTTCGCGGAAGATAAAAGTCCTTGGATTGGTCGTCGGAATCTAACATGACAACAGTTTCGCGATTGGGAAGCATTCGGTCGACAATGCTGCCTTTCGTTACTGAGGAAGCCTCGCCCAGAAGTGTTTTCGCTATAGTGTTTACATAACGGATTTTATGAAGGCTGTCCGTGAGAATTACTCCTACAGGAAGCGCTTCCACTATTTGCGACAGCTCTTCCCTTCTTCTTTGTATATCGACAAGAGCGCCAACCAGCCTTTCACCCATTTCGTTGAGGGCATATCCAAGGCGTTGTATTTCAGCATCCCCCGAGAGCGGAAATTTTGGCATTTGCGCCTCATTTTCGTTTAAGTTCATGTTTCCCGCCGATTCTATGAGGGACTCTATCGGGACAAAAAGGCGTTTCGTCAGCCATAGCCACAAAAATGAAAGCATCAGGAACGCAGGGGCTATCCATATGAAAAATTTTGTCCTGCTCTCCGTAAATATCCTATTTATACTGCTTTTTATTGGCGAGGCAAGCCTGAGCACAGTGTTGCTTTCGAGCTTCAACGCATAGTAATTGAACCATGTTTTTAACGTATCGCTGTATCTTGTATCGCTTCCTTCCGCGTTTTCTGACGTGAAAGCCGCCTTTACTTCAGGCCTGTTGTAATGATTGTCCATTTTACCGGCGTCTTCCTCCGAATCGAACAACACTTTTCCCGATCGCTCTATCAGAGTTATCCTTATTTCATCCGTTAAATTTACATACTTTTTGATTGCTTCAATTCCGTCGCTCTCGAACTGACTTCCCAAAATAGCGGCATAATTTGCATTATCGCTTCTGTTTTGAGCTATGAGCTGTTCCATAGTAAGTTCGCGAAAAATAATCCATGACCCCGCGAACGTCAACAAAACAAAAGCCGCAAACATAAAAATTATCTTCTTTTTTAAAGTCATAGCATTATCCCTTCATTATCCCTTCATTATCCCCTAATAACTGTCTTTCATTTGCAGCAAGTCAAAGCTGAAATAGTATAAATGCAGTATATTACGTTGTTATGGATTCACGTAAACTGGCGGCTACAAGCCGCTGCTATCTCTTTTTTTGACAGCCCAAAGTCTCTGGCTTTTGTTTTTGTTTTTGTTTTTGTCTTTGGCTTTGTCTTTTGTTTTATCTTTTATCTTTTAATTCCGAATTCCGAATTCCGAATTCCGAATTCCGAATTGCTTTTCCCTCCTGCCAAACCAGCCGGTATCCCTTTCCTCTCATGGATTGAATAACTAAGCTTGGCTTTACTCCGTCCTCGCAGCCCGCTAATTTTCGGCGTATTCTTGAAATGTGCATATCAATGGTGCGCGTATCTCCATAGTTTGCGTTCCATATTTTGCCAAGAAGCTCTTCGCGCGCAACCGCTTTTCCAAAACGCCTGAAGAGCGGCTCTATCAGCCGAAACTCCGTTGGGCTTAAAGCTATGTCCTCACCATATAGTAAAAGCTGTTCATCATTTAGATCCAGTTTAGCCTCGCCATTTTGCACAACGCTCTGTTGCTCCTTTAACGGTACGCTACGTCTTAACAAAGCCCGCACCCGCGCTGAAAGCTCGTCGCATGAAAAGGGCTTGCGCATGTAATCGTCCGCGCCAAGTTCGAGCCCTTCAACTGCGTCTTTGTCCGATCTTCTCGCTGTCAGCATCATTATAGGTATATGGGCGGTTTCCGGATCGTTTTTTACCCGCCGGCATACTTCCCAGCCATCCATTTGGGGGAGCATGAGGTCAAGAATGACGACATCCGGCTTCAGGTCAAATATTAAGGAAAGCGCCTCATCTCCGTCCTCTGCAATTTTCGTTTCGTAACCATGCCTGCGGAGCGCCTGAGATATGAGATCGGCTATCGCCTGTTCATCTTCTACTATGAGAATGCGTTTCATTGCCTTGGTCTTTTATAATCCGAAGCTTTTGTTTTTTTGCCCGTGCAGATGTAGTAAATCCGCTCCGCAACATTTGTAACATGATCTCCGGCCCTTTCCAGCGCGCGCGCTATATTCATCAACATAAAACTCTGCTCAATTCGTGAAGGCTTTTCCATCACGAGCAGAAAAAGTTCCCTCATAATTTGCTTTTCAATATCGTCCACAGTCTCGTCAAGTTTGAAAACCTGCAAAGCAAACTCTTTATCGCATATATCAAGGGCTGTCAGAGCTTTGCTTATCATTTCCGAAATTATTTCGACCATTCTCGGAATGTCTATCAACGGTTTTATCCAGTCTTTACCTTTCATTTGAACGGCTACCCTAGCTATGTTGACGCCATAATCAGCTATTCGTTCAAAATCCACAGCCATATGGGTCATTGCCTGTATGGCGCGTAAATCCTGCCCGAGAGGCTGATAGCGCGCTGCAAAGTTCATACATTCGTTGTCAATTTGGTCGGAGAACTCGTCAATTGCGTCGTCTCCGTCAATTACAGTTTGAGCGACAGCGGCGTCACCATTCTTAAGCGCCCACACCGCGCGGGAAATAGCGTCCTCGCTCATTTTCCCCAGTTGCATCATCCTGCGCTTCAACTCCAAAATATCCGATTCCAACTGTTTCCGTGTATTTATCGTCATCAATATTTTTCAACCCCTATCATATTGGCAGTTCAATGTTATAAGCACGGGTCGCCGATGGGTGCGACCTTACCTTTGGCAACTCAATGTTTTAAGCACGGGTCGCCCATGACTACTACCTTACCTTTGGCAACTCAATGTTTTAAGCACGGGTCGCCCATGACTACTACCTTACCTTTGGCAACTCAATGTTTTAAGCACGGGTCGCCCAGGGTGCGACCCCTACGCGCTTAACTATAGGCAATTCAAAGTCTTTTGCCTTTATCTTTTATCTTTTATCTTTGTCTTTTAACTTTGTCTTTTAACTCCACACTCCACACTCCACACTCCACACTCCACACTGTTTTACCCAAACCTTCCCGTAATGTAATCCTCAGTTCTCCGATCGTCAGGCGAAGTAAACATCTTATTTGTAACATTATATTCCACCAGGTCGCCTAGAAGAAAGAAAGCCGTATAATCGGAAATTCTGGCCGCCTGCTGCATGTTGTGCGTGACAATTACCACAGTAAACTTCTTTTTCAGCTCCCTTATAAGCTCTTCTATTCTCAGGGTTGAAAGAGGGTCTAGCGCGCTTGTCGGTTCGTCCATCAGAAGTATATCCGGTTCCGTTGCTATTGCGCGCGCTATGCAGAGCCTCTGTTGCTGTCCACCTGACAGACCGGTTCCGGGGGTTTTGAGTTTTCCGTACACTTCATCCCACAGAGCGGCGCCTTCCAAGCTTGATTTTACTATTTCATCAAGTTTTTCTCTATCCTTTACGCCGAAAAGCCGCGGTGCATACGCAACATTTTCGTATATTGACATTGGGAAAGGGTTTGGTTTTTGGAAGACCATTCCGATTTTCCTTCTGAGTTCTATGACATCGGTGGCTTTGTCGTAAATATTGCTTCCATTGATTGTAATTTCACCTTCCGTCCTTGCCTCCTGAATAAAGTCGTTCATGCGGTTCAGGCAGCGCAGATATGAACTTTTTCCGCAGCCGGAAGGCCCTATCAGAGCGGTGACCATTCGTTCGTAAATATTAAAACTTATATTCTTAATGACCTTATCCTGCCCATAGTATAGGCTTAAATCTTTGGTCTCTATTTGGATTTTTGTATCATTGCTGCTGTGTTTATTTATATTTAACAATTTTGTTATCTCCTTTTCATCCTGACGCGCATCCAAACACCTACTGAGCTTATCCCGAGAACCAGCGCCAGCAGTACCGCTACCGCGCCGTACTGTATCGGACGAGTTTGTTCGATGTTCGTTCCGGCTGTCGCAAGAATGTATATATGGTATGGCAGCGCCATCACTTCGTTGAAAAGGCCGCCCGTCTTAGACGTATAGAAAGCTGCGCCGGTGAAAATTATCGGAGCGGTTTCCCCCGCAACGCGCCCTATGGAGAGGATTATCCCTGTTATTATTGTCGAAGCGGCGGAAGGGAAGACCACCTTGACCAGAGTCTGTAATTTCGTTGCCCCAAGCGCATACGATGCGTCCCGATAGTCTTTTGGCACTGCTCGGAAAGCTTGTTCCGACGCGGTCACAACGAGCGGAAGAGTTAGGCAAGCCAGAGTAAGCCCTGCTGAAAACAAACAGGAGCCAAACCCCAGAAAAATCACGAACAATGACAGGCCGAAGAGGCCGAATACGACTGAGGGCACTCCTGACAGCGAACGCACCGCAAGTCTCAATATTTTTGGAAATAACCCTTTCCCCGCGTATTCTGAAAAATATAGCCCGGTAAGCACCCCAACGGGGATGACCGCGATAATTGAAACTACTATTAACTGAAACGTTCCGACGAGAGGGCTCCATATTCCGCCTGAAGTCATGTTATCTCTTGGCGGTTCGAAAATAAAGTCCCATGACAACGCCGACCATCCGCTGTAGAGCACGAAGCATATTATGCCGGTCAGTATTGAGAGAATTGATAAGGCTGTCCCTACAAGTATGAGATACATATATTTATCTTTGAGTTTCCTCCAATTTGTGCGGTTCATTGTTGAGCTATCTTCCCTTTCGACTCTATCCATGCGGAAAGCATGTTAAGCGCTAAGGTTATCAGGAAGAGCAGCAGTCCGGCAAAGAACAACGCGTGATAATGCGCGCTTCCTACAGGAGTTTCTCCCATTTCTGCCGCTATTGTAGATGTAAGCGGGCGAATGGGGTCGAATATGGAGTCCGGGATAATGGCGGCGCCCCCTGCCACCATGAGAACGACCATAGTTTCCCCCATGGAGCGCATTATTCCCAGGAGCGAAGCGGAAAGGATTCCGGGCAGAGCCGCTGGGAAAACCACTTTGCTAATTGTCTCCCATTTTGTGGCGCCAAGAGCAAAAGAAGCGTAGCGCAGCTCCTCCGGTATTGAAGAAAGCGCTTCTTCAACGAGGGAGCCCACGATTGGAAGTATCATTATGCCGAGAAATATCGAAGCGTTTAACAAATTGAGCCCTGTGAGTATTTCAAAGCTCCCCTGCATCCACGGCGCTACGACGACCATCCCGAGGAATCCGAGCACTATTGACGGGAGGAATCCCAAAAGCTCAAGCATAGGTTTTAATATATTCCGAAGCCACGACGGGGCAATTTCAGCTGTAAATATCGCGAATAAGTAACTGACTGGAAGGGCTATGAGGCTCGATAAAAGCGTGACTATCAATGTTCCTGAAATTATCGCAAACATTCCAAGCGCGGGAGGTTCCTCCGCCGGATACCAATCGGAACTTCTAAAGATATCGCCTATTGTTACCGATTTTAGTACAGGTATCCCCTCAGCAAAGAGAAACCATAAAATGAAAACCATCACAATTAATCCAAGAGCCGATACTCCATGAACTACCATACTGGCTATCTTGTCTCCCGAATTCGCGAAAGAAAAATTCCTTGAATCAATCATCTCTGCGTTTCACCTCTTTGTTTTGAGTTTAATTCTTGAATGTAACAAAAGAGTAACTTGTTTGTAACAGTAGTATGAAAAACAGTGAAAAACTGTGAAAATTCACAAATATTGCTCTCAGTATTTTTACATGTGAAATAAAGATGTATAATTAATAAAAGTCTTAAAAGACCTAAATAAGGAGGAAAAATAATGAAAAAATTTGGACTATTTCTTTTGGTTTTGGCTTTGGTAGTTGGAGCTTCCGGGGCGTGTTTTGCCGCCGGAAAAGTTGCTTTGGTCACAAGTACGCTCGACCAGAACGAGGAAGAGTATCGTTCGGCGCAGCTAATGGTTGCCAAGTACGGTGATCAGATCGTCCACACAACATGGCCGGCAAGATTCATGGAAGAGCAGGAGCAGATGATCAGCGTAGTGGCAAAAGTTGCAGCCGACCCTGACGTTAAGGGCCTTGTAATTAATCAGGCGGTTCCGGGCACAATGGCGGCGGTGGACAAGCTGTTGGAGACGAGGAAGGATATTTTCATAGTGCTGTGCACCCCTCAGGAGAATCCGCCCGATGTCGCAAAGCGCGCTAACGTTGTCCTTATCCCTAACGAACTTGAAATGGGAAATACCATACCCGTTCAGTCTCAGAAAATGGGAGCAAAGACGTTTGTTCACTATTCTTTCCCGCGGCACATGTCACAGCCGCTTCTTTCGGGCAGAAGAGAGCTAATGAAAGCGAAATGCGCTGAAATAGGGCTTGAATTCGTTGACGCCACGGCGCCGGACCCGATGGGCGACGCCGGAGTCACAGGAGCGCAGCAGTACATCCTTGAGGATGTGCCGAAAATGGTCGCGAAATACGGCAAAGATACCGCGTTCTTCTCGACGAATTGCGCAATGCAGATTCCATTGATTAAAGCGGTAGTTGAAACAAAGGCTATTTATCCGCAGCCGTGCTGCCCGTCTCCTTTCCATGGATTCCCCGCAGCGCTTGGCATTCAGTCGGATTCAGACAACCCGGATAACCTGAATCACGTTATCGCAGAGACCAGAAAGATTGTCGCTGAAAAAGGCGTTGAGGGAAGGCTTTCAACATGGCCGGTACCGGTAGCCATGATGTTCACTGTCGGCGCAACGGAATACGCGATGAAGATAATCAACGGGGAAGACAGCCTTCTTTTCTTGGATAAGGGAGTTTTGGACGGCTGCCTTTCAGAGTATGCCAAAGTTCCTGTCGAAACAACTGCTTATGTTGATGACTCCGGCACGGAATATCCGAATTTCCTCTTTGCGCTTATGGGATTCCTTAGTTATTAATTTATCAAAAGGAACCATAGAGAAAAGAGACGATTTCGTTTTAATAAAAAAGGGATGCTGTTTTCGCATCCCTTTTTAAGTATTATAAAACTCTGGCGGCTTTTATAAAAGCTCGCGCGAGGGGGGAAAATTTTGAGCGACACTTTGCTTCGCTTCAGTAATGTAACAAAAAATTATTATGGAAATATAGTATTGGAAAATATCAATTTTGAAGTTCATGCGGGTGAAATCCATGCGCTTATCGGAGAGAACGGCGCGGGAAAATCCACGCTTATGAACATACTGTTTGGCATGCCCGTGATTCACTCAACCGGAGGATATGACGGAGACGTCATTATCAATGGGGAAAAAACTCTTATAAAGTCTCCTTTTGAAGCGATGGACGCCGGAATAGGCATGGTACACCAGGAGTTTATGCTAATTCCCGGGTTTACAATAACAGAGAACATAAAGATAAACAGGGAGATTACCACCCCTAATATAGTTTCCGGTGTTTTAGGTAAAAGACTTGAAACTTTGGATATGATAAAAATGGACGCCGACGCCCGTAAAGCGCTTGACACGCTTGATATGGGGATAGAGGAATACACAATGGTCGCGGGGCTGCCCGTTGGACATAAACAGTTCATTGAAATAGCGCGGGAAATAGACAAAACCGGAATAAAAATTCTTGTTTTCGACGAACCCACAGCTGTTTTAACCGAATCGGAGGCGCAGAACCTTCTTGCCGCTGTACGCAGACTTGCGAAATTGGGGATAGGAATAGTGTTTATCAGCCACAGGTTGGACGAGATAATGGACGTCGCCGACCGCGTGACCGTTCTTCGGGACGGACAGCATGTAGCGACTAAGGATGTAAAAGATACAGACGTGGTCGAGATTGCGCAGTTAATGATAGGGCGAAAAGTAACCTTAAGCAGGGTTCAATCGGATAAAAGAAAGATCTCGGACGAGGTAATGCTGAGCGTGAAAAACCTGCATGTTGCGATGCCGGGCGAGATGGTGAGGGGAATTGACCTTGAGGTGCGTAAAGGGGAAATCATAGGAATAGGCGGACTGGCAGGCCAAGGCAAGCTCGGTATAGCGAACGGCATAACAGGGACATATCTTGCGACCGGTAAGGTAATATTCAACGGTAAACCGCTTCCGCTGAACTCTCCGCGTTCGACGATAGAGGCTGGAATAGCTTTTGTGAGCGAGGACAGAAAAGGCGTAGGCCTGCTTCTGGATGAATCGATTGAGCTCAATATCGCGTTTACTGCCATGCAGATACATGATAAGTTTCTTTCAAATTTTTTTGGCTACAAGGTACGAAATGACCATGAAATAAGGAAACATGCTGAACGTATGATCAAAGACATTGATATACGCTGCAATTCTCCGATGCAGAATACAGGAAGCCTGAGCGGCGGAAATCAGCAGAAGGTGTGCGTAGCTCGCGCACTCACTCAAAATCCGCAATTTCTTTTCGTTTCGGAGCCCACCAGAGGGATAGATATCGGAGCGAAAAAGCTTATTCTCGATCTTTTGCTCAAGCTTAACGAGGAGTACGGAATGACCATCGTCATGACGTCGTCCGAATTGGCGGAGTTGCGCAGTATTTGCGACAAGATAGTGATAATATGCGGCGGGGCTGTTGAAGGAGTGCTGATGCCGGAAGCAAGCGACGCCGAATTTGGGCTTATGATGTCCGGCAGCCGCGCGCATGTAAGGGGGAATGACAAATGATAGATGCAGAAAACGGGGGCGCCTTTTCCCGCCTTAAGTCCGCTGTCGGCAGCATAGGGATTCCCACGTGGATAATAGCGGGGTTATGGGCTATTGTTCTATCGGCAGGGTATTACAAAGGGATTTCCGTTGAGACGCTTTTATCGGATACCATAAGACGCGTTGGAATGAACGGCGTGCTGGTATTAGCAATGGTACCCGCAATACAGTCCGGGACGGGGCCAAATTTCGCCCTGCCTATTGGAATATCATGCGGACTGTTCGCTCTGATAACCGCAATTGAGTTTGACTATACCGGCGCTTCCTGGCTGATAATGTCTATCCTTTTTTCCATTCCCATAGCCGGCGTTGTCGGATACCTTTACGGTAAACTGCTCAACGCTGTTAAGGGTTCGGAGATGACCATCGCGACGTATACAGGGTTTTCAATAGTTGCTTTTATGTGCCTTATATGGCTTGTCGTTCCGTTCTCCCATCCCAATATGGGCTGGTTTATGGGCGAAGGATTGAGAGAGACTATTCAGCTTGATGCTATAAAAGGCGCAAATGTGCTGAATAACTTTGCGATTTTTAATATAGGAGGAGAAGTTGTAATACCCACTTCGGACGACGAAAAGGGCCAAACGTTTGTAATCACTGAAATAGAAAAGAAAACGACCACCATCAACATAAAAGAAGTGGAAATACCCGAAGTCAAAGGAGGCGGAATAACGCCCACCTTTTATATAGGGGATATAAAGCTGCCGACTGTCATTGGAGGTAAGGGAATAAGAATTATAAAGACAGACAGCACGGAATTGCCGGCCGTCAGAAGAGGCATAACGATACCCACAGGGTTGCTTTTAGTCTTTGCTTTCTTTTCAGTTTTAGTCTGGCTGTTTTTCAGATCGAAAGCAGGAATTGCGATATCAGCCGGTGGTTTAAACCCGAGGTTTGCGCAGGCGGCAGGATTGAACATCGACCGTAGCAGGGTATGGGCTAATATTTTGTCAACGATGCTTGGAGCAATTGGAATTATTATATATTCTCAGAGTTACGGATACGCGCAGCTTTACCAAGCTCCTATGATGATGGCGTTTCCTGCTGTAGCAGCAATTCTCATAGGCGGCGCTACAGCGTCCCGCGCGAAAATTTCGCATGTTGTGATAGGAGTCATTCTCTTTCAGGGGCTTCTTACGACAGCGTTACCGGTTACAAACGCACTTTTTGAAGGCACTGACCTATCGGAGATAGCGAGAATGGTAATACAAAATGGAGTAATCCTTTTCGCCCTAACGCAGGTCAAGAGAGGGGGCTGATAGGCATGATGCTCGGAGAAGAGAATAAAGTGGATTTCAGCTCTAAAGGGATAATGCCATGGATAGTGGATAATCTGGTGACAATAATTTTCGTGGTATTCGTGCTTTGGGGGTTCTCGGTTTCAAAGGATATAAAGACGTACTTCTTCCTTTCGGAACTGTGTAACAGAATCTTCAGGAACTCGTTTTTAGTACTTTCATTGATAATACCGGTTCTCGCCGGACTTGGGCTGAATTTCGGAATAGTCATCGGGGCAATGTCAGGTCAAGCCGCCATTTTGCTGGTTCGTTACTTCGATATAGGCGGCATGGGCGGTTTTCTGCTGTGTTTTGTCATTGCGTTCTTCTTCGCCGCTATCTGCGGATACTTTACGGGAAAGCTATATAACAAGACACGCGGGCAGGAGATGATCGCGAGCCTTATTGTCGGGTTCTTTGCCAACGGAATTTATCAGTTTATATTCCTGTTTGTCGTTGGAGCAGTATTAATTGTCCCCGCTACGCATCCGATGATAAAGCCTGACGGAGTTGGCATAAGAATGACCGTCGACCTCAAAACGGCGGAGGAGGGCGGGCTGAAATACGCTCTTGAAAATATATATAAAATTCCGTTCATTCAAGCCATCTTAATAATAGCAGTTGTGATACTAATTATGATGGTTATAGTATACTATTTGAACGTCAAGAACGGACAGGCGCATAAGAACCGTCCCATATCATTTTGTTTTAACGCCGTTTTATGTATTGCAGCCGCTGTGTTTTCGATTCATGTCATGTCCGTGACCCCAAAACTTTTTAACACAGTATACGACCTAAATATTGTTGCGGGCAGCCTTAATGAAAAAGCTGACATCGAAGAGATAACGTCAAAACTCAAAGCCATAGTATCCGAACTCAATACCGAGGCTGAGAGAGCCGATGAGGCCATGGCGCCAAAATTCAAAGCTGTAGTGTCCGACATCACTTCAAAGGTGATACCTAACCTTGATAAACCGAATATGCAAAGAGGTGTGTTGAACCTTATCGGCTCTTCAGCCACCAAGCTTAATAATGTGGCCATAGAAAGGAGCCCCAACGCCTTGGTTGCGAATATTGCGCAGGTTACTACTGTTCCGGTGATTACGGGTGTTTTTATAATAGCTCTGTGTATATTTACAATGCTGATAATGAAGACAAAGTTAGGACAGGATTTTCGTTCAGTAGGTCAGAATCAGCATATAGCGGAAGTATCTGGCATAAACGTAGACAGGACAAGAATAATTGCTACAATGATCTCAATTGTTCTTGCGGCGTGGGGACAGTTGATATTCCTGCAGAGCGTTGGAACGCTGAACACCTACGGCGCGCATTTACAGATTGGGATGTTCTCGGTTGCAGCGTTGCTTGTCGGAGGAGCATCAACTTCAAAGGCGAGCGTAAAGAACGCCATATTCGGCGTCATACTTTTCAACGCAATGTTCATAATTTCGCCGGAAATAGGGAAGTCATTGTTTGATCAGGCGATGTTGGGAGAGTATTTCAGGTCGTTCATGGTTTACGGAGTAATCGGCGCCGCGCTTGGAATTTACGTGTGGAAAGACATTAAGAAGAGCAAGTTGGATGTGGAATAGTTTGAATACAATGCACAATGATCAATGCACAATGATCAATTTAAAAGAATAAAGAAAAATACAAAAGATAGCAAGAGAGGGGGCTGTAACAAAAGCGGGCGGCTACAAGCCGCCCCTACAATATATTGTGTTCATGATACCGCTTGACCACTATATATTGTGGTTTGGTTAGCCAATATACTACTTTTGTTACAGCCCCTTGTATTGCAGCAAACCATGATGTTATTACGACATTTTACTGTGCGCATTACCGACATGAATACTTTAGAAGTGAGAAACATTACGACAAAGATTGAAACTGGAAAACCGAAACAGGAAGGACTAAATGAGAGTTATTTTAACCCGTTTGCCGGTAACTTTCGCATACTTTCGTAAACTGGATATAGTTCCTTTACCGCTTTCAAGTTTCACAACCTGAGACTGGGAGGTGTTCATACGGTCAGCTATTTCTTTATGCGTTAAATTCGCAGCTTTTCTAGCTCGTATGAGTTCGAAGCAAAGTTCATATTCTTCTCTATCAGCTTCATAAAGCTGGACAAATTCAGGATCTTGCATATCTTTTTCGAGTACTTTTTCGAAAGGAATCATTTTTTCTTTATTCATCGTCGTCCAGCTCCTTCATTCTGCGTAAGGCAAGTTCTATTTCCGGTTGGGGAGTTTGGTTAGTCTTCTTTGTAAAACACCTGAGAATTACCAGCAATTTTTCTGTAATTGTAATATATATAGCTCTGCCAGACTTTCCTCGTATTTCCCATAATTTACCCTGAAGGTGCTTTATGTAAGGTTCTTTAAGTGAGAAGAATTATATCATAGGGAACATTACAAAAGATAACTCCACCATAATCTAAGAAAACCAGAAGATGCCAGATTATCTCAAAACAATGAAACTATTCAATTGAAAAAGGGTTTTCACTATGGACAGAGGCTAAATAGAAAATGGCGCAATTTCACAAAAGTCATTGACAAAGCCATAATAGCCTGTAAAAATAGCGGACATGACGTTATTCACGGGGCTGTAACAAAAGTAGTATATTGGCCGTCCCAAACCACAATATATAGTGCTTGTTTGGTATTGTGTGCACAATATGTTGTAGGGGCGGCTTGTAGCCGCCAGCTTTTGTTACAGCCCGGTTGATGCTGGATGAATAGTAGCATCTGCGTTGATATTTTTTGAGATAATATTTGTATGCCAGAACCACGGACGGAGGTGCGGCATGAGCGAGCTGTTGAAAAAAAACGAGATGACCGAAGAGGACATCAAGCTGCGGTATATTACTCCCGCTATTGCGCGTAAGTGGGACAAGCATACTCAAATTCGTATGGAATATTGCTTCACTGACGGGAGAGTCATTGTCCGTGGAAGTATTGTTGCACGCGGAAAGAAGAAAAAAGCAACTGCTAAAGATATTTCCGCTGGTGCAACCCCGTATCTACTGCAATATCTATAGCTGACAAGAATTGAAACTACCGGTGAAGAGCCGCGTGCGTTAATTGCGCCTGCGCGGATCTGTGAGGGAGGCAGAAAGAAGGGACATGGGCTGACGGTTATTTGCCACAAAGCCGAAAGGCGGATACGTATGGAAACCAGTTGCCCTAAATTCTATCTTCACTGCCTCTACTCGACCATGAATTTTTAAGTAAGATCGCAACTTGAAAATACAATAACGAGTAGTGGAAAATATACAAAAAAGATAGGCACGAACCCTTTTTCCGGGTAAAATTGTATCGCCAAAACACAATAAATCCGGGAGGTTCATGCCATGTCAAGATTATCACGAACAAGTCTCTTTGAAAACGACCTGTCTTCAATCATTAACGCTTTCTTCATTTCTTTCAACATAGGCGCTCTTTTGAAAATAATTGGCGCTTATAAAACCAAAGGGATTCCTGCTCTTGCCGTCTTCAGGCAACTCTTTACCTTGGTTTTCATGCACAAAAGCCTCTTCCAGGCTCTACGTTCGAATGAGACTGACAATATCGCCAAAGATACCTTCTATAGATTTCTCAATTCCTGCAATATCAATTGGCGGCGTTTCGTTCATCTTCTCGCCGGAAAAGTCATTGGCGGGAAGCTCGAACACCTTACAGACCTGGATCGTGTAAACGTCTTCATCGTGGACGACACGCTCTACGAACGAGCGCGCTCTTTAAAAGTGGAGCTGCTGAGCCGCCTTTATGACCACTGTAAACACGTTTATACCCGCGGCTTTCGCCTATTAACTCTCGGTTGGAGCGACGGCAACTCTTTCATACCAGTAGATACTCAGCCGCTGGCTTCCGGAGACCAGAAAAAGCGTTTTTATGAATCCAGAAACGTCGACAAGCGAACCTGCGGATATCAGCAGCGCATCATGGCGCAAACAAAAGCTCCGCTTGTGATGCTTGACATGCTGCGTTCCGCCGTCGCCGCCGGAATTCATGCCAAGTACGTTCTGTTCGACTCATGGTTCTCTGCGCCTGCTACTATTTTGAAGATTGTAGCGGAAAAGCTCCATGTTATTGCGATGGTGAAGAAAAGCGCTAAGGTTCACTACTTCTACAATGGGGAAAAGCTATCGGTAAAGGAAATTTACCGTAAAAATACGAAGCGTCGTGGCCGTTCGCGGTATTTGTTGTCTGTAGAGGCGGAAATCTTAGGCGGTGATGGGATAACACTTCCTGTTCGTTTGGTGTATGTCCGTAAAAGAGGCAAAAGGAAAGAATATCTTGTGCTTTTGTCGACGGATATATCGCTGAGCGAAGAGGAAATTATCCGAATCTACGGTAAAAGGTGGCAGATAGAGGTCTTTTTCAAGGTCTGCAAATCGCATCTTAGACTGACAAAAGAATGTCACGCGACCTCATACGACGCGATGGTAGCGTGGAACGCGATAGTCATGTCCAGGTACATGATGTTGGCGCTGGATAAGCGTCTGGAAGAAGACAGTCGCAGCTTTGGAGAATTGTTTTTCGACGTCTGCGATGAATTGCCGGATATCACATGGACGAAAGCGTTTGAGCTGTTACTGGATACATTTTTGGACGTAGCTGCAGAGAAGTATTTTTTAGCAGATGAAGAAATCGAGTCTCTGTTGGGAACATTTATGGACACACTGCCTGAACTTTTGAAAAAGAGTCTCCTGCGATGTGCGTGACGGAAGATTGTTTTAGCTGATCGTTATTGTATTTTCAAGGTTCTACTGCACGTTTTTATGTGCGAAGTTTGAGTATATAATTTCAATGATGACTGAGACATTTATAACTGCCCCAATCACCGGTGAAAATCATTTTCTCTATTCGTAATCGACTAAAACACGTTCGCTTATGACTGACCTAATGTATTTCCGTACCTCCTGATGAAGCGGATGGCTGTCGTAGAATTCGAGTGCTTCCTTACTTTCAAATTTGGAGTTTAAGCACATATCGAAACCGTTTGGATTGAAATTGACACCGATCTCGACTTCAAGCAAACCATCAATACGGCCAACCAATCCCTCAAGCTTCTCCTTGATGATCTTCATATTCTCTTCTTTTGTATGTCCTTCAGCGGAATCTTTGAGTTTCCACATAACAATGTGCTTTATCATTTAGATGTCTTCCCTTTCGGATATTATGGCAAATAGTTTATGCCCGTACTCTAATATCGTCAATACGC
>WRHH01000029.1 GCA_009783355.1 Synergistaceae bacterium | reverse complement strand
AGAAATCGCCGAAGCCATCAAAAACGGGGCAAACGTCAACGCAAAAGATTCGGACGGAGATACCGCGCTGATAAAGGCCGCCTATAACAACGAAAACTATGGAGTTATGACTGCGCTCATAGAGGCGGGGGCGGACGTTCACGCGAAGGATAAATATGGCTGGACGGCGTTGGTCTCCGCCGCCCGAAGGAACAAAAACATTGAAGCCACAAACGCGCTTATAGAAGCGGGCGCCGACGTCAACGCGCAATATTTTCAGGATATCGACGGAGTAACCGCGCTGATGTGGGCTTCCGCGTTCAACGGCCCGGAGGTAGTGAGGGCGCTGATCCAGGCGGGCGCGGACGTAAACGCGAAAAACGCGTACGACGGGACGCCGTTGATGGACGCCGCCAGAAACGTAAACCCCGAAGTTTTGAACGTGCTCATCCAAGCGGGCGCCGACGCAAAAGCGAAAGACAAATCCGGCAATACGGCGTTAGCTTACGCAAAGAAAAACGCAAACCTCAAAAATTCCGGCGCGCTTAGGTTGTTGGAAGAAAAAACAGAAAAATAGGAGGTTTAAATTATGGACGAAAACAAGATCCCCGAGGGGCTGAACAAGGCTGTTGAGGTAGTTGAAAAGGTGCAATGGGTACTTGGCCTGATACCTAAGATATTGATGTTTTCAGTTGGACTGTTTGTTGTGGGATTCGGTATTTTCACGTGGTGGGAAGACGGCGCGATTAAACGGGAATACAAAGCCCGCGCGGACGGCGTTGTAACCAGCGTCGAACATTCGCTCACAAGTCAAAAAGAGGATAGTTATACCTATACATTGAAGTATTCGGCGGAAGGCGTTGAGCATGTTGTGAAAACAAGCTCAGTCACCCAAAACCCTCAATTTTCTGTGGGCGGGAACGCGACAATATTATATAACCCCTCCAATCCGGAACAGTATTATATCGAGGAACTGAGAAGCTCAACGGAAGAATCAAACACGGCGTCGATTATCCTTATCGCCATTGGCTGCGTGATAATGCTGACGTCTCCGTGGGCGAGATTTGGACGACGGCGGAGGAGATAAAAAAATGGAAAATGGAAAGTCATTTCCATTTTCCATTGTATTTTTTAAGGGGGTTATATTGTGGAATTTTTTCATTCATTAAATACGTTCACAAAAATGATTATTTATTTTGGATTGTTTTTAGAGGTAGTCGGCGTATTAGTATTTTTGTCACAAATCAGAAAAATAGGCTGCACAGGACAGGCGAGGGGCAAGATAAGCGTTGAGCGTATTACATTCATGGGTGTGGAAGGCCCCGCCCTGATGCTCGCATATATGGTAAACGGCGTCAAATATGACAAGAGAGTTCAGGAAGACACCGCCAGGCCAGGCCAAAAACGAGCCTCCAACTCCATCACTTACGAGGGCGTTGACGTGGAACAATCCGGCGGCATAGCCGTGAACGTATTCTACAATCCTATCAATCCGAAACTCCATTATATTTCAGATAAAAAATCAAAAGTATGGAAAACAGGGGTAGGGATTATCATTTTTGGCGCCGTTTTTTTGCTGCTGATGCTTGGAATACCATGGATACGGACACAAGACTATGAGATGCAAGACATTGCCGGAAAGGCATTTTGGTTTATTATTGGATTGGTTTTTGCTGGCATAGGCGTTCTCCATTGGCGGAATGAAAATAAGCTGAGGCGGGAATGCACGGCTCAAGTGGCCGGCGTTATCAGTGACGTCCAACATAATAGAACCAGAAAAGGAAGAAATTACTATACCCCGGTATTTAAGTATTCAATTGAAGGCGTTCAATATGTCCGAAAATCGGACCATTCCACCAGAATACCAACTAAGTTTACAGTAGGCGACAGCGTTACTGTATTCTATGACCGCTCAAACAAGGAACGGTATTATGTTTTGGAAGATGGAAGATCGATAATAGCGAATACAGCTTTTATCGTAGTAGGGCTCGTTATTATGATAATTGCGCCCTTTTTGGAAATGAGTTAATGATTAAAAATTGTTTAAAGAAGGAAAAACTCATGGGAAAAATTGCAATACTGTTCTGCGCGGCGCTTATAGCGTTTGCGCTATTTACAGCGTCTTCGGCGCGGGCGGCGGACGATAGCTCAAATAATACGGGAAGATTATTTAATGAAATGAAATTGACGGAAGCAACGCCCGCCCTGCAGCCGGAAGGCGGCATCGTTTCGCTGAGTTACAGTTTCGGCGGAGGTATGCGGAACGACTATCGAAGCTATACGCTGCGTGAGAAAAATGGGGAGACGCTGCTGGATGCAAAAATAAATAATTTCTGGGGCCTTGCGGATAGAATGCTGAAAGGGATAGAGTTTCGCGGCTGCATAGTCTCTGCGGAGGATCTGGATGCGCTCAATATTTTGTGCGTGGACTGCGGTGTTGCTGACAAACCCGATGAATCCCCTCAGAAGCGGCGCCCTGACGGTATTATCGACAGGGATGGCGATCCCCGGGCAGATACTCTGGTTGTGACTTGGGAAAATGGCGCGAAACGAACGCTATCTACCGCCGGTTGCTCGTTCTGCATGGACATTTTCTTCGAAGCTTTGGCCTATAGAGTAGCGACTGCGCCGGCGGAAGGCCGGGTGGCGGCGCTCAACTTGAGCACGCATGATAATAAGGAGTTCTATAGAATCCGAGAACACAACGGGCAGCTTGAACTCCAATACAAGCTGCCGCAGGACGCGCCGGGCAATACCCACACTATCTCCGTGAATTCGGCGGATATGGAGCGCTTTCGGGCAATATGCGCGCAATATGGCTTCACTGAGATGCAGCAAGCTTATCGCCCGCTCCGCCTATGCTATCGGAAGGACTATCCGAAAGCTGAGTTTCATATGGAAGCCGAATGGGAGAACGGCGCCCGTTTGGCAGCGCCCACAGCCTTTGGCGGCGAAGATGAGTTGTGGAAGTTTTTCCGCTCTCTGGTAAAATGAGCTCATTCGAGAACTAAAGAGTGGGCGTTGTACGCATAATTAAATTTACATGAGGAAAACACCATGTAAAAAATTACCGTGCTGTTTTGCGCGGCGCTGACAGCATGATAATACGGTGAGATAACTTTTTGAAAGGATGGTCTTCGCATGAAAAAAATATTTAGTTGTGCAAGCGCGTTTATTATTGCAGCGGCGTTTTTGTCCGTGTTTTCGATACTGTCCGTATCAATAGCGCGGGCGGCAGATTCCTCCGAGGCTATGGAAGCGTACAAGGCGGTGCTGAAAAACGAGATGGAGTTCAAGAGCGTCAACCATAAAAACAATTACAAGCTCCACGAATTTGATAGCGGAGAAGGCGAGCCGCTCAAAGTAGAGCGCTTTGCCGTGGTCGATATGGACGGCGATGGGATACCGGAAGTCGTTTTGGATTTTCAGATGATTTGGGTCGGCGTCCTGATATTACATTACGAGGACGGGAAAGTGTATGGCTTTACAAGACCGTACATGGCCGCTTTGGCAAATGACGGAACATACAACGGCAACGCTTCATACGCGCCCTATAACGTTCAATATTACAAAGTAACGTCCGTTAAAAAAGACGCTTATAAGGAGGAGTCGCTTGCTCATATCGAATATAAGGCTGAAGGCGGCGACATTGAAATTATTTCCTACCGTATTGGCTCGACAAAAGTGTCGGAAGAAGAGTTCAACGCGTTTGTTGACAAGGTCAACGATCACATAGCGGAAAACGAAGCTGTTTGGTTTGAATTTACCGACGCGAATGTTGAGTCGGCCTTAAAATAGCTCTAATTTTGTTGTTAATATTTACGAAAAACAGTCATTAAACCACTCATAGAAAACGGCTTACTGGAAATGACTATTCCAGATAAACCAAACAGCAGCAAACAAAAATATCGCATCACTGAAAAGGAGGGTGAATTTTATGATTAGGAAATTTGGTTTGGTTGTATTGGGTTTGGCGTTGTGTATATTTATGGGGAGCGCCGCGCGGGCGGCGGGCTCAAGCTATATCGGAACATACGTTTATAGCTATGAATATAACAGCGATGAAAATCATTACATTGTTCTTGAAGACGTCAATGGTAAGATAGTGGGAAGATATTACGGGACAAGCGACGATTTCGATGACGCCAGAGAAGGATACTATGCGGGTTACTATGTGACCGATATGAGAAATTTGCAGATAAAAGGCAATGTAATTACCTTTGAGGTTAAATTAACTGAGAACGATATGTTCAGCAAGCCGGTCGACCTGAAGTACAAATCCGGCAAGCAGGTACCGAAAAGTGAAAATCCTGTATGGGAAAATAAGCAATTAGTGACGTACGCAGCTTCATCCGGCAATAATCCAAGAAAATACAAGGGAAATATTGCTAATGGAGAGATAATTTTGGAAACGGGATACGAGCCGCGCGTTTTCAAGAAAAATACGGGCAATGCAACAAACGGTAAATCCCTTACGCCGATGGAGGCGTATAAAGCGGTGCTGAAAAATGAAATGGCATTTTACAGCGCAAATAACAACAAAAACTATAAACTCAGCGAATTCGACTACTGGAACGACACGGACGCTCATCCGCTCGAAGTATATCGTTTTACCGTGGTCGATATGGATAATGACGGGACGCCTGAGGTCGTTTTGGAATTGACCACCGGCTTTGACGGCGCTTTCGAAGTATTGCATTACGAGGGCGGCACGGTATATGGTTTTAACTTTCCATACCGTGGAATGCTTGATTTGTCCAAGGACGGGATGTATCTCGGTTCAAACGGCGCATACGATAGTTGCGTTCTAAAAGCAGGCGCCATAAAGGATACTTATAAAGAAGAGACAGTAGCGTATTCCGAATCCGGGCAGGATGCAAACGGCGACCTTACAGTAGTAGCCTACTATATCGGCTCGTCAAAAGTAACGGAAGACGAGTACGACGCATTGACCAAAAGCGTATTCGACAACCCCGCTGTTTGGCATGATTATAACGACTCAAGTATTGAGTCAGCTTTTAAATAATGGAAAGTGGAAAACTGAAAACTGAGAACTGAAAACTGTAAATTGAGAACTGTAATTACTGGCGTTTGCGGAATTTGTCGCCGTGATGGAGCAAGCCGAATCCAGCGCCGCAGATGCCTCCCGCAATATGGGATATATGGGATATGTTGTCGCTTGAATAAAGGCAGCGGACGACTTCCGAGCCTATGTATAAGAGCCCTACCAGCAGCACCGTCAGCGGTAGCTTGCCTTCGCGAATATTTGTGAACGATGCTATCAGGATGAGCGCGAAAACAACGCCGCTGGCGCCCATCAGCATATTTCTGGAAATTACCAGATGGATGCCCCCCGTTACGGCAGCGGTGAAAAGAAACATGAGGACAGTGTTTTTAAAGCCATATTTTTCTTCAACCATGGGGCCCACCACTAAGATCAATAAGAAATTTCCGACAAAGTGGGAATAATCCATATGAACCAGCACATGAGTAAACAACCGCAGATACTGGAGCGGATCCGACCAGCCGGTCTTGTAACATGACAGCCATCGGTTGGTCATACCCATAGTAAGGTAGTTCAGCGCCAAAATAACTGCGCTGACAAAGAAAAATCCCAATATGACAGGAGAGTTAATGCTTATAGCGGAAAAGAATTTCTTTTTTGTCATAAAATTATTATACCACCATTTTCCACTTTCCATTTTTATGAATAGTAGTATTAATTATTATATACCTATTAATATTAATAAAATGCACAACTATAAGTATTATTAAATCTGGATATTGCTTTCATATGTATAATAATATCCCTGGATATAATAAACAGTAGTAAATAAAAGTTAGGAGAAGCTACTATGGCGATAAAGAATAATAAAACGCAAGCCGTTCAACCCTTTGCGGATAAAGTTGACGCGGGCGAGAAATCCACTGTTTTTACCCAGCTCCGTATTGATGAAGATAGTTTTTTGAAAAGTAAAATATTGGCGTCGGTTTATAACCTTTCTTTTAACGCTTTTGTTCTCAGGGCTATAAAAAATGAAATCCAAAACTATGAGGACAAACACGGAGAGCTTCCTAAACCAATAAAGCTTGAACATTAAACTACGCGTCGTTGTTGTACCACTTGAGCCCAAGCTTTTCCATAATCTGGAACAGAGGCGTGAATGCTATATCGGTGTCCAACAGCAATTCTGAGTTCCAGCTTTCCGCTATCCCCTGAAGTTCGCTGAGGCGGAATTCCTCGAAGTCGGATTGCTTTTTGTTGGCTAACCCCCAAAATCTCCAATCTCCGTCGGGTTCTTTATCCCCCGCCAGAATATACCAAGACCAGACAGTTGAAGGGTGAGGCTTGCGCTTTATTTCAATACTAAAGCTCCCGTGTACGCAAATCTCGTCATACTTCAAGCCCGCCACGCCTGCCAGAGGAGGCAGCGATTCAATGTCGAACATGTTTTTTTTGTCCATCATTCTCACCTCAATTTATATGGCAATTGAACGACGGCTCAATTCGTGAACCGGTTTCGATATTTTCGCCATAAAAAAGATTAGCATAATCCTGTTCAACAACAACTTCAAAGTCGAAGAATCATCCCTAAAATCATCCTTCCTAAAAAAAGATCGTCGTATCGCCCCCAAAATCACCCTAAAAATCACCCCGAAAATGCCAAAGAAAACACTTGACGAATCCTGAGCGATATGCTCCTTGCCCGAATCACCCCAAAAATCACCCGCTGACTATCGGTGAAAATCATCCTTGAGATGACGACAACCGAATTAAGAAGCGCTATAATGAAATATAAAATCAAAAAAATCGGAAAGGAGAAATGAAAATGGGAATATTGAGCAGATTTACGGACATAATGAGCGCAAATATCAATTCGTTGCTCTCCAAAGCGGAGGCCGGAAACGCGGATAAGCTTCTGGAAAAGTACATCAAGGACGCGAAGGACAGCGTCGGCCAGGTGAAGGCGGAGACGGCCGCGGTTATAGCGGAGGAGACCGGGCTCGCCCGCAAGCTCGCCGACAATGAGGTGGAATGCGATAAGTACGAAAACTATGCCATGGCTGCCGTCAAAAAAGGGAACGACAGCGACGCCAGAAAGTTTTTAACTTATAAGAACCGCCTCGAGACGGAAAGGGACGAACTAACCTCCCAGTACAACCGCGCGAAGGATAACAGCGACAAGATGCGGCAGCTCTTGAAAAAACTGTCGGACGACATCAACTCTGCTGAGGACAAGCTGAACGAACTTAAGCGTAAATTGACCGTGGCAAAGCAGCAGGAGAAAACTCAAGCACTTGTGGAAAAAATGGGAAACAGCCCTCTCAGTGGAATCGACAACCTGTTTGACGCGGTGCAGAAACGTGTGGACGCAGCGGACGCCGCCGCCGCACTTAACAAAGAATTTGCTAAGGAGACGAACGAAGTTGTGGATCTGGCGAAAAAATACGACGTGAATACTCAGGAGGTCAAGGCCGATCAGGTGGAGGACCAGCTTGCCATGCTAAAAGCCAGCCTCGGAAAACAAGAATAAACAATACCAAAAGCTAAGGAGTGATGAATTAAATGGCTTGGTTCGGACAAGGGAAGGATACCATTGAGTGGGAAGAATTCAGGGACGATATTCTATTCTACAAATGGCCGGCAAATGAAATAAAAAAAGGTTCTAAACTCATAATACGCACTGGACAGAACGCGATATTTTACGCAAACGGGCAAATTGAGGGCATATTCAAGGATGAAGGCAATTTTGACATCGAGACGCAAATAACGCCGTTCCTCTCCACGCTGAAAGGCTTTTTCTCGTTGCGTGGGGACACCGGCATGAGAGCTGAGGTCTATTTCGTCAACGCAAAGCAGCTTTTACTTCCATGGGGAACGCGTCAACGAATAATGATACCCTCGCCGGAAGTACCGTCCGGAATTCCAATTGGCTGCAACGGAAATCTAATAGTGGAGTTCCGCGACTACCTGACGTTTATCAAAAAGGTGGCGGGAGTTAAATCCACCTATTCGCTCAGCGATATATCGGAGCGCCTGATGGGCGTGCTGAACCCGATTATTGCGGAGTGCATACTGCACGGAGAACGTCAAATAGGCGTGAATGCGCTTGTAGGGCTGCAGGCAAACAGCCGCGCACTTGGTAAAGAAATTTCCGCCGAGCTCGATAAGGAGCTTCTTGATATCGGGCTTGGAGTCGCGAGCCTCAATATTCAATCCGTCAATTACCCCAAGGAAGTTCAGGCAATGGCCGAAAAGGTTGCGGCGCAATCCTTCATCGGCGATGTGGGCAAGTACGCGACGGTATCGATGGCGGACAGTTTTGGAAATGCAGGCGGCGGAGGCGTCGGCGGAGCGGCTGCCCAAATGGGAATGGGACTGCAGATGGGCCAGCAGATGATGGCCGGTATGCAGCAGACCATGCAGCAACCCGCGCAACAGCAACCGGTTCAACAGCAAGCTCCGCAACCCGCGCCCGCTCCTGCGGCAGCCGGTTGGGCTTGTCCGTGCGGGCATACAGGCAATACCGGAAAATTCTGCGCGGAGTGCGGCAAGCCGCAGCCTGTGGCGGACACCTGGACTTGCGGTTGCGGCGAGATTAACAAGGGTAAATTCTGCGCGGGTTGCGGCAAGCCGAAGCCTGCGGGCGTCCCGCAGTACAAATGCGATAAGTGCGGCTGGGAACCGGAGGATAAGACGCACCCGCCGAAATTCTGCCCCGAGTGCGGCGACCCGTTCGACGAGGGAGATATAGTAAAATAGTTGATATGAAGAGATTTTTGGTTTTGGTGATGGTTTTTTTGTTGTTTGCGCCTGCGGCGTGTCTGGCTAACGGGGGGACTTTGCGCGACTCCTCCAATTCTTCTATTGGCAGTATAGATAACGACGGAACGGTGCGTAACTCGTCCGGTTCGAGCATCGGCAAATTTCAAAGCGACGGCGTGATTCGTAACTCGTCCGGCTCGTCGGTTGGAAAAATAGACAGCGACGGCACGGTGCGCAACTCGTCAAATTCGTCAATCGGAAGGATAGAAAGCGATGGAACTGTACGCAACTCGTCCGGTTCGAGCATCGGCAAAATCCAAAGCGACGGAACTGTACGCAACTCGCAGAATGCGCATATAGGCAGCGCAAATGGCGTTAAAACAACATGGGCTGCCGTGTTTTTCTTTTTTAATTTCTTTTAAATAGCGAGGCTAAAAACATATTTAGTATCACCTGATTTACGTTATATAATATATACGAAAGAAAAATCTAAGGAGGTAATTACATGATTAGCAGGTCTTCAAAATTAGTTCTCGTATTGTTGTTAGTTTTAGCGTTTTCCACAGCCGCATCGGCGCTTCAGCCGCAGGACGCCCTCTCAGCCAGAGAGGCGGAATCCATTTATACAGTTCTGGGCGTTTCCGACCTGAACGGACTGCTGCAGTATGTCTTATCCCCCGCCCATCTCGAAATGGTAGCAGCTATGATGCCGGATGAAGCTGATACCATCGGCCTCGTTGCGGGCATCGCCTCGCAAATCCCCGCTGAATCGCTGGCCGTAGCCGCAGGCATTGCAGGCGAAGGGCCGTTCGTGCAAGTAGCCGCGTCGTTTCCTGCCTCATCCCGCTCTATATTAGACAAAGTAGCGGACGGCAGCGCCACGGGCGCTGATATCGTCACGCTGCTTCTGGGTGAAGGCGGAGCGATGTTCGCGGACATGATTGAGCTTGAACTTAAAAAAGGCGCCAAAGGCCCGTATTACGACCTTATGGGAGAGGTAGCGTTCGCCGCTAAAGACGGCCTGCTGCTGATAGCGTATCCCGCAACCGAAATTGATGCCTCCATTGGGGCGATTGAGGGTAATAACAGGCTTTCGTTCAAGCGTCGCTTCAATAGCCCAGATTACTGGCTCACGCACATGGATATGCAAATGGTCGCAATGCTTGCAGAGATGAGCGGAGGAGCGGGCGCCGTTAACATGAACGATCTGAATAAATTTTTTAAGGCGCCGTTAGAGCTCGAAGCAGCGTTTGAATCGAAACCTGGCAGTTTCCTTTTGTCATTATCAACAAACGGTCTGGAGTCGTTTGCCAACGCCGAAACCCTCAAGATTCATAAGCCGAAGAAAGGCGGCAACATGTTCCTTACGGGCGGCGGAAAACAAGTGTTAGCGCTTTCGAGTTCGCTTGCAATAAATGCAGCTGATCTCAAAATGAGCCCCGAAGCTGCTATGGTATGGGAGCAAATAGTTCAAGCATTTGGAATGTTTGGCGTAACTGAGGGCGAACTGGAGAGCCTGCTGAACGGTGCAATATCCATAGCTTTGGGAGGCGAAGCCACGATTATGGGCGCGAACATCCCCGGATTTTACCTTGCTTTGACCGCTCCTGAAGGCGTGGTGGCGAAAGTATTCGGAAAGCTTACGGCGAACGAGGAAATGGCCCAAGCCCTTTCTCTGATTCCTTTGAAAGCGGACGGTTTGGACGCGGGCTTCACGGTGGATCCGGAGATGTTCCCCGGGCCGTTAGTACTGGGAGTTATGAAGGACACGCTTTTGGTGGGGCTGCTCAATGCCGACTCGCTGACCAAGGCGCCTGAACTTCCGGCGGGGGTCGCCCAAACGCTCGAGAATTCCCTTTTGGGAATCGGCTTTATTGATGCTGCGGGCATTTGGAATTGGCTGAGACAGGAAACTGCCAATCCCGAGTCGCTGCTTTCGATGTTCATGGATGATGGCGTCAAAGGAATCCTAAGTATGGTCTTAGCGGCTTCGCCGTCAGTGCCTCTAGTTAAGTTTTGGACTCCCGAGGTGGAAACATTTTTCATGGAGTTCTCCATTGTGGATGTTCCGCAAGAACAACGCCTCCTGCCCGTCCTGCTAAGGCTGGGAACGATGTTTTAATGACAGGGATTAGGGATTAGGGATTAGAAAAGGCAAAGCCAGAGACTTTGGGTTGTCAAATGTAGCTTTGTAGGGGCGGCTTGTAGCCGCCCGCTCGTATACATTGAGTTACACAATAAAGACAGGGATTAGAAAAGACAAAGAATAAATACAAAAACTGTTGCTTTTGTCTTTTATTTTCCATTTTCCATTTTCAATTTTCAATTTATTATAGGGGGAATGTATGGTGGATTTACTTGAATACAAATGCCCGAACTGCGGAGGGGCTATTAAGTTCGATGCGGGAAAGCAGGAAATGGCCTGCCCGTTTTGCCACTCCGTTGTTGATATGGAAGCCCTGAAGGCAATGGAGGAGGAAATGTCGCAAAGCCAGATTTCCGAGTCCGTTGATTGGGGATATAGCGGCGGCGAATGGCGCGAAGGCGAGCAGCAGGGAATGGCGGTCTACTCATGCAACACCTGCGGCGGCGAAATAGTCGGCGACGAAACGCTGGGCGCGACCTCCTGCCCGTTTTGCGGAACCCCGGTGGTGATGACCTCAAAGTTTGCCGGAACGCTGCGCCCCGATATGGTTATTCCGTTCAAGCTCGATAAGAACGCTGCTCTTGCCGCTCTGCAAAAACACTATCTCAAGAAAAAGTTGCTCCCGCGCGTATTTAAGGACAGGAGCCATCTGGATGAAGTTAAGGGCGTCTATGTGCCATTCTGGCTCTTTGACGCCGATACTGACGCCCATATTGAATACAAAGCGATAAAAATACGCAGTTGGAGCGACAAGGATTATAACTATAAAGAAACATCAGTGTATCACGTCGTTCGCGAGGGAGGCATAGGTTTCAGCCAGGTGCCTGTAGACGGTTCAAAGGCCATTGACAATACGCTGATGGAGTCAATTGAGCCCTTTACCATGAAAGAATCGGTAGATTTCCAGAGCGCTTATCTTGCAGGGTATTTAGCAAATAAATACGATGTCAGCGCAGAAGAGAGCGTCCCGCGCGCGAATGAGCGCATCAAGAACAGCACTGCGCACGAGTTCGCTAAAACTGTGCTCGGCTACAGCACGGTAACGCCTATACGGACAAGTATAAAGCTGAAAAGCGGCAGCGTCCGTTATGCGCTGTTGCCGGTCTGGTTGCTCAGCACAAGATGGAAAGGGCAGAAATTCGCTTTCGCCATGAACGGTCAGACGGGAAAACTCGTCGGCGACCTGCCTTTAGACAAAGGAGCGTTTTGGAAATGGTTCGGCGCGATATTCGGGATCTCGGCGGCTGCAATTTTCGCCGTCTTGTTTACCAATCCGAGAATGTTCCAAAGCCTCGCGGGCTCTTCAGTGGATTTCTTTTTCGATATCTTGAGAGGCATACTATAGGGAGGATGAGCGAAAATGAATACAAAACACAGATTTTTTTACATTATCGCACTCGTTGCCCTGTTGATGGCGTTTGTTTTGCCCTGTACAGCACAAGCGTCAGGCGTTGATTTGGCGCGCGTTAAGACTGGAGAACGGTTACCGCGCTTCATTGACAATAAATCCCTCCTTACGCCGACGCAAGCGTCGGAGTTGACTGCCAAGCTGGACGAAATCAGCGCCCGGCACAAGTTCGATACCGTGGTTGCCGTTGTTGACACTCTTGATGCACGGACAGCGCGGCTATACGCCATAGACTTTTTCGAGCAAAACGGATTCGGGTTCGGCAAAGATTTGGACGGCATAATCCTGTTGCTCGCGATGGAGGACAGGGACTTTGGCCTTGCCGCTACCGGCTACGGGACATTTGCTTTCTCGGATACCGGTCAGGAATATCTGGAAAAGCTGTTCCTGCCGCATCTGAAAGGTAACAAATACTTTGAAGCGTTCATGGCATATGCGGACGGCGTGGATGAATTTTTGCCGAAGGTGAAGGCGAGGTACCGCGTATGGAGCGCGGTAGTCAGCTTAATTATAGCCTTAATAATTACGCTCATCGTTACGTTGTCTTGGAAATACCAGCTTAAGTCTGTGCGAAAGGAGAATCTTGCCGGCGCCTATATTATTCAGGGCAGTATGGCGGTAACAAGGAGCCGGGACATTTTTCTGCACCGCAGCGTGAGCAAGACGGCGCGCCCCAAGAACGACAGTTCGGGCAGCGGCGGCTTCAAGAGTTCTTCAGGGCGTAGTTCATCAGGACGTAGCGGTAAATTCTGAGGAGAGAATAAATATATAGGGAGGTTCATAAGCATGAAGAAAATTTTGATTTTGAGTTTGTTGATTACGTCTATACTCATTATTGCCTTCGGTTGTAGTTTAGCCGCCGCACCCGTGAAGATGAAACTTGACGCTGCAACAATAAAGGCGATGAGCATTTTCATCTCGAACTTCACGGAGCTGGACATGTACGAAATTTCCGACGCGGCTGCCATTCCGTACGGCGAACTTGTACACTTCGGCGTGGGGCATAACGTCATCAATAACCCAAAGCAAATTAAAAAAGCTGGAAGCAAGTCATCCGTCACAGGCAAACAAGTTGGCGAGACGGTGAAAAAATACTTTGCGCTTGATATTAAACCTTCCGCTTCTGCTGAGTACGACGGCGCCAAGTACGATTTCTCAAAAGGAAGCTTTGAATTCACAAAGCCTGCCAATAGAACCACCTACTACGCCCGGGTGTCTGAGGCGTATATGGACGGCGGCAAGGTGCTGATGACCGGCGAGGTTTATAACGTAAAAAACACGAAAGAAATACGGGGGCAATTTCATGCTTATGCAAAGCCTTGGAAGTACGGAGGGAAGGATACGTGGGCGCTCCTGTCGCTTCACGAAGGGAGCTACTCGGCGGCAAAACAGGAGTCGGCGTCCGTAGTGGCGCAAACTGAGCCAAAGCCTACGTCAACCCCTGAAACAAAACCTGCGCCAAAACCTCAAGCGCCCGTCGAAGGCGAGTATGTTGTGGTTGCGGAGATACTTCCTATAATGGAATCGCCCGGTCATAAATATGTAATTGATGTTAACGAAGAGGACGGAGAGGAGTATCTCGAATACAGCGATGGGCTCGTAGGCGCGGTTGTCTATGGCAACAAATTAAAACTGCGTCCGGACAAAAACGGCTGGTTCGCGCTTCTCTCACCTGCGGACGAGAGCGTGCTGGGCTATATTCCGGGCGGTGGGGTCCAATCCTTCCCCGAATGCGAGCTCACCGGGGGCGCCCTCTATATGGTCGCCCGCGATAATCCGGGACTTTCGCTGACGCCGGACGCGGCTGTTGCAAAGGACGAACTGCTGAACCGCGGATTATCCCTGCTGAAAGGCGAGGTTGTCAAGTCATACGGTAAGCGCGGCGATGCCAATAAAGTACTCCTTTCATTTGGAACGCTGAGCGAGGAGGGCGGAGTGGGCGACCGTTATGCGTGGGCGGACGGCAATGACCTGATTGCGCTCTCGTCCTACGCGCCTGACAACACGAAGGCCGACCGCGCCCTCATCCCATCCGTCCGGAGGTTGAACGCCTGGGGAGACGAAGATCAAATTCTGGAAAAGCTATCTGATGGATTCGTTGAATCGCTCGAAAAACGGGGATTTCTTATAGACGGGAAGCCTCTTTTGCCGGAATACGGCGTATTTATCGACGATATGGCCGACCTTTACCAAGGGACGGGGCAATACGAAGCGGATTTCATTACGACGGATATTTTCCTGCACTCGTTCCACTTAGTATTCGATCAGATGCTGCAAAAATTCGAGCGTACGTTCCTGTCGCCTAAACTCGCAGAGAGCTTAGACGAGATAATCGGACAAATGAACGCGTTCTTATGGAGACATATCGAAGGCGGAATGGAGGAACCTTCCTTTGTAACGGCAGTTGATATATTCACGGTTGCGCGCGCGTTGCTGTCGGGAGAGTATGAAAGCGATTTGCTATCAGCGCAGGCAAAGAACGAGGTAAAGAAGATTCTGGAGGCGTCCACAATGGAGGACTCGGAGATAACAGGGCAGAAATTTGACTACACGTTATTAAAGCCGCGCGGGCACTACACGCTTTCGCCTCAGTTCGAGCGCTATTTCCGCGCAATGAGTTATCTTGGCTTAGCCGAGCTGCCGCTCTTCGACAAAGGAACCCCGATTCCGCATAATATCAAGACGTCCGCGATGCTCACCATGGCGCTGGACTTGAACATAGACACATGGAAGAAATTTGAGGACCCGATAGGCTTCCTCGTGGGCGTTCCTAACGCCGGAGACCCGGATATTTACCGCGAAGTCGTGCGAAACAGGCTCGGAGAAGGCGCGGAGGCATGGGGAAAGCTGGGAGACGAAAGCCTTATGGCGGCGCTTACGCAGGACATAGCGGAAAACGTCCCGGGACCGAAGATACAGAGCGTTGCGGGAATCGACACTAAAGAAGGGGCGAACATGGAGGACAGAGACGCCGTTTTCAGAGTAGCGCCGAAGCGCTTCACTTACGACGCCTTCATACTGAACAGGCTGACGTCGCCCCGGGTAGGTTCGACGACTCTTCCGCGCAACATGCCGAAGGGAACGGACGTGATGGCGGTCTTCGGCTCGCAAGTTGCGGACGCGCTCTCGAAGAGCGAATACGAAGTGGAAAAATACGAAGCTAACCTGACTGCGCTGAAAGGCGAGGTCGCGGGGTATCTCGCGAAGGAGAACACGGTCTACGCGAGCTGGCTTGAGGCGTTTCGCGCGGGATTCGAGGACTCCGGCTCGGAGCAGTTCTTCTATAGAAGCGCTGGGTGGGCGTGGAAGAAGCTTGCCACGAACCTTGCGTCGTGGGCGGAGCTGAAGCACGACACAATCCTGTACGCCGAACAGAGCATGGCCGAGCTCGGCGACGGCGGCAACATGTCGGCGGGCAGATACGACCCCCCGCAACCGAGAGGCTATGTGGAGCCCGACCCGCAGTTCTTTACGGCGATGCTCAGCGCGGCAAACTATTTACAGACTTTTATCAGAGATTACGGCGTCGAGGAGGATGACTCCGACGACGAGGCGTCATATATAGAGAGGCTGGATAGATTTACGGAGCTGCTGGAAAGCATGAAGGACATCGCGCGGAAGGAAGTCGCTAAGGAGGCGCTAACTCCCGACGAGTACGCATCTATAAAGGAGACTGCGAAAGCATTTAATACGGGGCTCCTTTTACCCGGCCGTAATTCGGACTTTACGACAGGCGACGCCGAACTCAGAAAGATGGCGGTCGTGGCGGACGTCGCGACAAACGGATGGGATAAAACGGTTCTCGAAGTGGGTGTAGGCGTGCCGAGGGCAATCTACGTGTTCGCCAACGACAAGTCGGGCGGCGCGCGCGTAACGAAAGGCTACGTCTTCTCGTATTACGAGTTCGAACAACCCATGGACAAGCGTATGACCGACGAGGAGTGGAGGACAATAGTCTACGACGCGGAACGCGCAGAAGAGCTGGAAAAATTCCGCCCATACTGGTATGAGGAATTTAAGGAAAAGACTAGATAGAAACACACGAACAAAAGACTTGGGATTACAGATTAACATAAAAGGTTTTACGTGTAGGGGCGGCTTGTAGCCGCCCGCGCTAGATACCTTGAATTGCACAATAAAAAAGGGATTAGAGATTATAAAAGACAAATAGATAAAAGACCTTAACCACGAACCACGCGAAACACACGAACAAAAGACTTGGGATTACAGATTAACGCAAAAGGTTTAACGTGTAGGGGCGGCTTATAGCCGCCCGCGCTAGATACCTTGAATTGCACAATAAAAAAAGGGATTAGGGGTTAGAAAAGATAATAACTACTTTTTAAGAAAGGTTGTGTATTCAATGTTCAAAAAAATAGTTCTGGTAGCGTTTTTGTTGTCTTTGTCCGCGATATGGTTGCCTGAAATTGTATGTGCTGCTGACGAGACAATTTACGAACTCAGCGAGCAATTATCAAGTAAATTTCCTACTGTTGAGGCTATAAAAGTGAAGTTTGGGGACGGAGCGGAATGGGAGGAAGAAACAATGCCAAGCCCTCATGATCCCGGATTGACACTTTACATCAAGCATATGAAACATCCCGAAATGGAGATTCGTACAATGGGGTACGCTTCGGAGGACGGGGACAGGTTGATAATACTTTTTCTTAACGCTAAAAAAGCAGGTTTCGTTGACTTTCTGGGAGTAGATATAGGTTCTTCAAAAGAGGATGTAGTAAAAAAATTCGGCTCGCCGCAGGAGACTGAGGGAAACGAGCTTCGTTATAAAGACGAAAATGAATTCTGTCTTGTCACGTTCATCGTTGAAAATAATAAGGTAGTTAGAATGAGTTTTAGTTGTTATCCAGACTGAGGAAACAATGCACAATGTTCAATGCACAATGTTCAATGAAAAGGCAAAGGCAAAAGACAATTGAATCATGGTTTTCCATATTTAGTTTTTGGTTTTTAATTTTCCATTTTAAAATTGGGCAAGGAGATGGCGAACGCTAAGAATATACGATCAAATAGCGGTAAAAAATCACAAGACTGTGTTTATTGTGAATACTTTCTGTTGTTCTCGTATATAATCATATGAAAAAATGTTCCGAGGAGCAAGCATTAATGACTGAATCCAATCGAATTGAATATAAATTGACTTTGACTGATGATTTAGAGCGTGAAGTTGTAGCCTTTCTCAATTACAACGAAGGCGGTATTATTTTCATCGGTTGTCAAGACAACGGTGATATTGTTGGTCTTGAAAACGCTAACGAAGATCAATGCAAAATTGTTGAAAGAATTAAAAACAACATTCTTCCGAATACGCTTGGGCTTTTTGAAGTCGTACTTGAAAAATGTAATGGTAAGAGCATCATAAAAATCATCATTTCAAGCGGAACCGAGAAACCATATTATCTCAAGAAAAAAGGAATGTCTACGAACGGTTGTTTCCTGCGTGTCGGCAATACTGCTCAGCCAATGACAACGCATCAGATAGAACATCTATTTTCAAGCCGTGTCAGAAATTCCATAAGCAGAATTACGTCTCCAAGGCAGGAGCTTAGTTTTGAACAGCTAAGAATCTATTATCAGGAGAAACGTCTTGAACTTAACGAACATTTCGCCAAAACTCTTGATTTACTTACCGAGGATGGCAGATACAATTACGTTGCATACTTACTTGCGGATTCAAACGCTGTTTCTATAAAAGTCGCGAAATATGCAGGGAAAGACAAAGTTGATCTCATTGAAAATGAGGAGTATGGTTTTTGCTCAATAATAAAGGCGACAAACCGGGTATTGGAGAAATTGACTGTTGAAAACAGAACTTTTACTAAGATAACTCCAATAAAACGACTTGAACGCCAAATGGTAAATGCTGTTGCCCTTCGAGAAGCTGTGGTTAACGCGATTGTGCATAACGATTACAGCTACGAAGTCCCTCCCGTTTTCGAGATTTACTCTGACAGAATCACCGTTACTTCTTACGGAGGGCTTGTCCCGAACTTAAGCCGTGAAAATTTCTTTAAATGCCATTCTGTAGTTCGAAACAGAGAACTTATGCGCATATTCAGAGATTTGGATTTGGTTGAACAGTTGGGATCAGGTATGAGCCGTATTCTTAAAGTTTATGACGAGAGAGCGTTTGATTTCAGTGGAAATTTCCTGATAGTCACTTTCCCTTTTGAGGAGGAATTTGAAAGTACTATAGTAGGCGATTCGGTAAATAAGCATGAAAATACTGGAGGTAATCCAGATTCTAAAGGAGGTTGTTTCATAGCCACCTGTGTCTACGATTCCTATGATTGCCCGGAAGTACGGGTATTGCGCCTCTATCGCGACAATACGCTTGCTAATAATATTTGGGGACGATTATTTATAAATATATACTATTCTATCAGCCCAATTATCATAAAATTATTTGGCAAGTCAGTATGGTTCACGAAATTTTGTCGTGGAAGGCTTGATAAACTCGTTCATAAGTTAAAGAAAAACATGCATTAAATATACATTATGAAATGGAAAATTGAAAATAAAAAACAAAGACAAATGAATAGACTCGCGGTTTTCTAATTTTTCATTTTTAATTTAAGAAAGAGGTTAACATGAGATTAGAATTTAGAAATGCATTACTGGCGGTTACTTTGACTCTCGCGGTTACAGTTTTCGCTCCCGTTGGAGCTTGCGCGTATCCTTCGGGGTTTCTTCGCGTTCTGGATATAATTACTGATGCTGTGTTGGATATACGGTACGCGGGAGAGGACAATTTCGTCGGGTCTAAGATAGACGGTTACGATGCGCCCGAAGCGGTTCTATCCGTGGAGGCCGCCGTTGCTTTGAGGCGCGCGGCGGATTCTTTGAGAGCGCAGGGTTATACGCTTAAAATATTCGACGCCTATCGTCCCGCCCAGGCTGTGGCGCATTTCGTTAGATGGGGAAAAGACCTGAAAGACACTAAAAACAAGAGCGAATACTATCCAAATATCGACAAATCCGCCCTTTTCCGCGCAGGATACATATCAAGCAAATCGACGCATTCGGGCGGAAGCACCCTTGACCTCACGATAATTGATCTCGCAACAGGAGATGAGGTCGATATGGGTTCGCCCTTCGATTATTTCGGGGAAATTTCACACATGGGTACGAAGCTTATTACGCCCCTGCAAGCCGAAAATAGGCGCATTCTCAGCGAAGCCATGAAAAATGCAGGTTTCAGCCCGATGAAAACTGAATGGTGGCATTTCAAGCTGCAAAAGGAACCCTATCCGAACAAAAAGTTCGATTTTCCGGTCAAAGCGGCGATAGCGGACGAAAAGACGACTGCAGTGCTTGAGAGCGTGGCCGGAGGCGCAGACCGCGTGATAACCGCCGCTCCCGGAAAAACGAAGGACAGAGCCATCGTCCGCACTTACGAAAAAACGGGAAATGACTGGGCGCTGCGCTTCACCACGGAAGGTTACTTCGGCAAAAACGGAGTAAAAATGGATAAGCGGGAAGGCGACAAAGCCACCCCTTCGGGCGTCTACACTTTCGGGCGCGCGTTCGGCGTCGCGGGCGACCCGGGCTCGAAACTGCCCTACACGAAAGTGACCGATCTCGATGTTTGGGTGGACGATCCAAAGTCGAAGCATTATAACCAATGGGCGGCGAAAAATGCGCCCGACGCCGACTGGAAATCGGCAGAACAGCTTATTAAGTATCCAAAGCCGTATAAATACGTGCTATCAATAAATTACAACACCGACCCCGTCGTACCGGGGAACGGCTCGGCCATTTTCCTGCATTGCTCCACCGGAAACCCGACTGCCGGATGTATTTCCGTACCAGAAGACGCGATGATTTTTTTCCTCGGGTTCATTGATGAAAATACGAAAATAGCGATATTTAGTAAAATGGAAAATTGAAAATGGAAAGTGGAAACTACATTTTGGATATATGAAGATTACCCAATCGAATAATAAGAAAAAGTACTTTGTGAAAACAAATCCAGGCTTGTCATTCGCTCGACAATCATTTCGCAGTATTTTTTCTCAACCTCTATACCGATACTATGCCGTTCACTATTAAGTGCGGCAAGCAGCGTCGTCCCACTGCCACAAAACGGGTCAACGACAGTATCCCCGTGAAACGAAAACATTTTCACTAACCTTGTTGCCACTTCAAGCGGGAATGGTGCAGGGTGATTCTTTGTTGATGCACCCCCTAAATCCCATATCTGCCTAAACCATTCGTCGTAATCATCTTTACCAATCATGCTTTTTTGACGCTGAGTAGTTGTGGGTTTTCTATAGCCTCCAGGTTTACGCTGCATTAAAATATACTCAATGTCGTTCTTTATTATTGCATTTGGCTCATATGGCTTCCCCAAGAAAGATGTTCCATTATTGGCTTCGAAAGAAGCATTAGAAATCTTATGCCATAAAATCGGATTAAGGTTATCAAACCCAATTTTTCGGCAAGAAACTGCAATATCCGAATGTAATGGCATTACCACGTGTCGACCATTTTTTCTTCGTGAGAGACATACATCTCCAACTACACAGACAACTCGTCCACCGGGTACCAATATCCGGTAACACTCTTTCCAAACTTTTGAAAGTTCATTAACAAATATTTCGTAGTTATCAATCACACCAAGCTGATTTGCTCCGTTTTCATATTCTTTCAGATTCCAATAGGGAGGTGAGGTTACAACAAGATGCACACTATTATCATCAAGAAACCTCATGCTTCGAGAATCTGCGTGAAAGAGCCTGTGTATTGTCTGCATAGCGTTACACATTGCCTTTCGCCGCATGGTATGTAAACACAGCAGATAGCATTGATACCAAGAAAGCATAGAAAGATAGTTGCTCGTTCGGAACATTGAAATCACCGGTTTGCGCGCTGTCTCTTCTTGAAGTCAAAAAACAAGCAGCATTGTACTGCCTTTCTAAGACAAGTTTATTGCAGAATACCTCATATCGTTTTATATAAGATGAGTTTTCGAACTCTTTCATTACACTGAAATGTGATGAGCGTATAGAAATTGGAGATGAAGAATTATTACAATCCTCTAAAACCATTAAATAACCTAACCAAGGATTGCTGTTTTTGAATACGCCTTCTCGGAAAGCTGTCCAAATATCTAATGCGCTACCCATTGCTTCTTCAGTACGATTATTAAAATTATTTCCAAATGATGGTCCCACTTGGCTCTTAAGCTCTATCGCAAGAATGAGTTTTTCTCTATCAACTACAAGCAAGTCCCACTTCTTGGTTGGTCGAAAGAATCCTGGTAATTCAAGCTTTTTATTTACAAAAATTATACCCTCAGCTACTTCGTTCTCTATTAGAATTTGTCTTATAAGTTCCAAGAAGCCATCTAATTGCTTCCCACCCGTCACAGCGCCGCGATTACCCTGATCATGAACAGAATTCTCTTCTTGTCTCAGAATTTGTCCATCACGAGTGTTCCAAAAGAACCGAATGGCTTGCCGTATTCTGTTTTCTGTATCTTTTGGAATCAAGAAATTTTTCATCTTATGTACCATTCCTCTATGCCTGTTCTTTACATGATATTGTATATTATAGTTTATTTTTACTCTCCCCTCAACACTCCAGTTTTCAAATCATCCTTCTCTTCCACAGTCACCAGATCGCTATGGAAGCTATTACGGTTGAAAGCCTTAATACAAACACAAATCCAAAATTGTGCCCGGTAAAACGGAACGGGGACGTTCATCCCTTAAAAACTGGCAACAGCAGTGGGGACGGCTATTCATTATCAAGCAGTTCTGCGATGTGTGCAGTCGCTGCGTCGTAATCCATAACGATTGCTTCGTCTTTTATCTGCTCGATTTTTTCCTTCAGCGCGCCTTTAAGGTCTAACGCATCCAAATTCTCCAGCTCTTTATCTATTCGTGTTAAATCTATTTCTACAAACGCCTCCGTTAGCCTTTTTAAAATATGCGACAGTTCTGGCGAAATTTCAACCGGTTCGTCGCTTTGATTCATATTCGCAAAGGATTCTTTTATCTTCAGATTCAGTTTGTTTAACCCGTTTAAAAATGATGGCAGGTTCGCGATGCAATATTTAATATCCGCTTCGTCGGATGCTAACTCAAGATCGCGCGCAATTAATGAATGCTCCATAGCGCCTATACTTGCAAGGGAACCTTTTATACCATGAACCTCTATGTGGAAATTGTGCATGTCTTCTGCTGCTAAAAATTCTTTTAAATTCTTATCGCTCTTATTTATATCTCCAATGACAAGTTTCAGCATTTTTTTGTATATGTCCCTTTGACCATTAACTCTGTCTAATCCTAAGGCAAGTGAAATATCTTCTATTTGCCCGATTTTCTCCCAGAATTCACTGTCCCTGTCATCTTCATTTTCTGTACTGTTGAAAGAGATCTTCTCTTTCGGGGGTTTTAAGAGTTTATTCGCGGGGATCCATTTATTTAATATATTCTTCAGTTCTGACTTTATAATAGGCTTCGTTAAGAAATCGTTCATCCCGCTATCGAGCATCATTTCTTTTGCTCCCATAATTGCACTTGCCGTTAGTGCGATAATCGGAACGTCAATACCTAACTCGCGAATAGCTATAGTTGTTTCAACTCCGCTCATCTCAGGCATACGATAATCCATAAACACGACGTCATATTGGTTTTTCTTTATTAATTCGATTGCTTCTTTACCGGATGTTATTGTTTCAGCATTTATTTTGCAGAGCCGCAAAAGGCCTTTTGCCACACTTAAATTAATAACGTTATCATCCACAACAAGTATTTTCGCATCCGGCGCATATATAGATAATTCATCGTTATCAGAATTATTTAGTAATTTTTTGTCGCCTAAAACCTTGGGGATTTCAGCATGGAATGATGTGCCCTGACCGACAACGCTTTCCACAATTATCTGTCCGCCCATCATCTCAATTATGCCTTTTGTAATGGATAGACCCAGCCCGGTTCCTTTTTTACCACGATTCGTCAAAGTATCCACCTGTTCGAAAACATCGAAAAGCCTTGAAACATCTTCGTCGCGTATTCCGATGCCCGTGTCGGTTATGGTAAAGCGAACGATTGTATCTGTTGCGGTAATTGTCAGAATAACATAGCCTTTCGCGGTGAACTTAACGGCATTGCTCAACAGATTTAACAACACCTGCCTGAGACGGACGTCATCGCCAAAGATATACTTTGGGATATCGCCTTTCATTTCCAGTTTGAAAGCTATGTCCTTATCTTCGACTAAAAAGTGCGCCATGGAACTGATGTTGTCAATCAACGCATTAAAATCATAGTGCACGGGCACAAGGTTAAATTTGCCCGCCTGTATTTTTGAAATATCCAAAATGTCGTTTATAATATCGAGCAGTACTACGGCTGACGTCTTTATATCTGAAACATACCTGAGCTGCCGCTTGCTGAGATTTTCCTGAAGCAGCAGCTCCGACATTCCTAATACGGCGTTCATCGGCGTGCGGATCTCATGCGACATATTTGCTAAAAATTGGCTTTTCGCCTCGTTTGACGCCTGTGCCGCTTCTCTTTTATTCTCTGCCTCGCGTTCTCTTTTTTCGCTTTCCAACATTTTTTGTTCGTTGGCTTTTATTTCTCGCAGATCTCGGGAAAAAGATAAATAACAAAACGTTTTTTTCCACGGGATCCGCGCGATTTTGCTTTCTACCGGGATATGCTCTCCCGCTGGAGTCAGAAATGTCTGCTCAAAGTAAACGGAGCCTTCTTCATTTAAAACCCGAATATTTTCCTCAGTCATATCAGAGCTTCTTGTTCCACCAGGTTGTAAATCCTTAAAATAACCGTCAAAGTTATTGTAAAAATCTGTTTTATCGGGAACTCCCATTATATTCAATGCTTCCTGATTACAGTCAATGATATTTCCCAGATCGTCCAATAATACACATATCAACGGAGTGCTGTCCAACATAAGCTTTACTCGTTCTTCCGCTTCTCTTGCCTCCGCCTCTTTTTTCACTATATCGGTCATGTCATGATAGTATGTAAGAACCTTATAATCAAACATCCCTGAAATACGATTCAGGATTACCCTGACATATATGGACGTCCCGTCAGGTTTTGATAAGAAGATAGTGTCCTGCGCAAAACCGTTTTTCAACGTTTCTTCAATGTCCTGCCGCTTTAAATCTTGAGTCAGTCTTCCGTCAGGCTGATACTCAGGCTGTATTGATAAGTATGACTTTTTAAATTCTTCAAGCGATACATCCTCATGAAAACCAAATATATTGATAGACTCTTCATTGAAGGCAATTACATTGCCTTTCTCATCCCAGGCCACGGCAGGCACTGAGGTTGAATGCAGCATATCGTTAAAACGCCGTTCCGTCTCTTCGTATCTCAAAGTGGTAATATCTTGCGCCGCAATGATTATGCCCTCTAATTTATTGTTTTCGTCCACTATCCGTTTGTATCTGATACGATAAATGTTGATTGTCCCATCCGGCCAAACGACCGTTTCGTCCTTTACTAAATCTTCGCCAGTCATGACTCGCTTCACGCGTTGTTTCACAGCATTAATAAACCTCTCATCTTTGAATAATGATTTGAACACTTCAAGAAATGGAGTACCAATATAATTTTCGATATCATCTTTCCCAGTCAGCGTTTTAAGGCTTTCACTGTAATAAACGGTTTTCGCGTCGCGATCCAATAGAAGAGAATAACTGGTAGCGCTATTCATTAGCAGCGTTATATAGTTATTTAGTTTTTTCAATTCTTTCGTGCGTTCTTCCACGCGTTTTTCAACGGTAAGTAAATTATCCTGCAGCGCGTGCAGCATTTCATTAAAAGCGCGATGCAATGTGGCAACTTCGCTTTTTCCTCGCAGATCGTCCTCTGAAGGTTCAAAAATGTCGTATTTAAAATCGCCTGATGCGACGCGCTGCGCTTTAGTCGCTAAAATCCTGATGGGTTTGACGACCATGTATGAGCTCCAAAAAATCATGCCGAAAAGGAAAGCCATACATATTAAGTTGGTCGTTACAATTAAAACTAAAATATCGTAAGCGTTCGCATAGAGAATACGAATCGGAGTACCAATATGTATATATAGGTTTTGCTGTTGAGTCCCGATACGAAAAGAAATCGGTTGGAGAAACAAAAAAATCTTTTCGTGTAGAATTGGGGACATTATTTCTGCGGAATATATCTTTCTCTGTTTTATCACATCGCTTATTTCGTTTATCTCCTTATACCCAAAATCATCAAGGTTTTTTCCGGTATATCTCTGGTGGTGCGTGTTTAGAATCGTCTTGTCCTGATTCAATAAAAATAAAACCCGGTTTTGCTTTTCATGTAAATTAGAAAGCTGACTAAGTATATCCCTGTAAAGCACGTTTGCGCAACAGACACCGACTACTTTGCCGTCTTGAAAAACCGGAATGCTGATCATTGTGCTGTAAGCAACTCCACCGGCAATTATAAGATTGTCAATGTTGTTAAGGCCAACATATACTTCCCCCGTATTCATGGGCTCAATATACCACGGAACGTTTATCGGATCTCCAATTCTTTTTAAATTGCTTAAGACTGAGTTTTCTTTGACCTCTCCGTCTATGTTAACGTACTCCTTAATATAGTACTCGTCTTTATAGAACACGCCTTTTTCAAATACAAACCAGGCGCGATGTATGACCGGCGTTAAGTCAAGCAGAGTCGTCATCATATCGGCGACATATTCGTCTGCTCCTTTGGAATTAAAGTCAAGCTTCGAAAAAGCATTTCGTGTCAGGCTTAAGAATCGTACCATATTGTTAAAATCATTCTCCAGCGTGTCAGCAATTTGTCTTGCATTGTCCGTATTAACGACTTTTGCGCTTTCGATGCTTTTCTTAAATAGAATATTTGTCACTACTAATGTCATTAAGATTATAACAATCATAACAACTGTAAGTGAAGTTAGGATGAACTGATTCAATGTGGGAATTGCTGAAAGTTTACTTTTTTTCATTTTATATTACCTCACATATTTCACGAGAGCATTCTAAAACTCTTTGATTGCCAATCAAGCTGACTCGAAAGAAGCTGTCGTTTTTCTCAAAACGTTTATATTTTCAAGCTTCTGAACTGCTAAATTTGTATCGGAATTTATCCTCAGTTAGTTAAGTAAAAATTTGCCATTAGAAAGCCTATGTAGTTTTTTTTAGAACATATTTCTAAAGTTCGTATATAATGTCAATGCGAATTAAGAATTGACACTGGAGGTAGCGAAAATGCCGAACGCGGAAACAACAAATACCAACTTTATTGAAGAGATGATTGTAAATGACATAGAAAACGGAGTTATAAAAGCTCCAATAACGCGTTTTCCTCCGGAGCCCAACGGTTATCTGCACATCGGGCACGCAAAGTCTATTTGCCTGAATTTCGGCTTGGCAGAGCAGTTCGGCGGCGAGTGCAACCTGCGCTTCGACGACACGAACCCCGCCAAGGAAGAAACGGAATATGTAGAATCAATCAAGAATGACGTTAAATGGCTCGGTTTCGAATGGGCAAATCTTTGCCACGCCTCCGACTATTTCGACCAGTTCCACATGTGGGCAATAGACCTCATTAAAGCAGGCAAGGCGTATGTCGATGATCAGAACGCGGAGGAAATACGCGCCAACCGGGGGACGCTGACGCGCGGAGGCGAGGAGTCGCCGTATCGTAACCGCTCAATGGAAGAAAATCTCGACCTGTTCGAGCGGATGACAAAAGGGGAATTCGATGAAGGTTCAAGGGTTCTGCGCGCAAAAATTGACATGGCAAGTAAGAATCTCAACATGCGCGATCCGGTTATGTACCGCATATTGAAACGCGATCATTATCGGACAGGCGATAAATGGCGCGTCTACCCGATGTACGACTACGCTCACGGCTATGAGGACGCAATAGAAGGCATTACGCATTCTATTTGCACGTTGGAATTTCAGGATCACAGGCCGCTGTATGACTGGTTCATCGAAAACGTTTGCGTTCCTCATGTACCGCATCAGTACGAATTTGCGCGGCTCAATCTGACATACACGGTAATGAGCAAACGCAAGCTGCTTGAGCTTGTAAGCTCAAAGATTGTCTCCGGATGGGACGACCCGCGTATGCCGACTATTTGCGGTTTCAGAAGACGCGGCTATACTCCGTCGTCAATTCGTCGTTTTTGCCGTGAAATAGGTCTCTCGAAGGCTGATAGCATGGTTGAAATCGAGCTGCTGCAGCATTTTTTGCGCGAAGAGCTGAACAAGACAGCCATACGCGTAATGGCCGTGTTACGTCCATTGAAAGTTGTGCTCACGAACTGGCCGGAGGATTTCGTCGACGAACTGCCGGCTGAAAATAATCCCGAGGACGAAAACGCGGGGATGCGGACGATAAAATTTGGACGCGAGATTTATATAGACCGTGATGACTTCATGGAAGAACCCGTAAAGGGTTATTTCCGCCTTTCACCAAATAAAGAAGTGCGCCTGAAGCATGCTTATATGATTACCTGTACAGATGTCGTGAAGAATGAAGCGGGCGAGATAATTGAGCTGCACTGTACGGTAGATATGGAAAGCCGCGGAGGGGACACGCCGGACAGGCGCAAAGTCAAAGGAACGCTGCACTGGGTATGGGCAGGCGACGCCGTTCCCGCGAAGGTCAACCTCTACGGCAATCTTTTCACGCTCCGCAATATGAGCGATATGGAAGAGGACAAGGACTACAAAGATTATATAAATCCCGGGTCTCTAATTGTACTGGAAAACGCGCTAGTAGAACCGTTGCTTGCGAGCGCAAAGCCGATGGATAGATACCAGTTCATGAGGCACGGCTACTTCTGTGCGGATATGGACTTGACGGAATCAAATCTGGTGTTTAATCTCACAGTATCCCTGAAGGATTCGTGGGCAAAAGAACTCAAGAAATAGCTTCATTCAAATTAAGAAAGGGGAAACAATAATATGCCATCATTTGCGCAACGAGTAGCCACGATGGAAAAATCTGCGGCTATTATCCGTAATTTATTCGGTTCCATGACAGATCCCGACATAATTTCTTTCGGGGGAGGCGCTCCGGCGAGGGAAGCCTTGCCGATGAACGTTCTTCGCGAAATCGCGTCGGAAGTTCTGGCGCCTGACAAACGAGGTTTTGAGGCGTTTTCGTACGGCCCTCCGATAGGTATGCTTGAGCTGCGCGAGATAATTGTCAACGACTTGCTTGCTCCGAAGGGAGTAAAGACAAATCCCGGAAATGTTCTGATAGGCAGCGGCGGGCTTGAGGCAATTAACCTTATTTGTCAGGTTTACATTGATCCGGGAGATATCATTCTGGTGGAGAGGCCGACTTTTGTACACTGCGTGGAGATATTTGAAATGTTCCAGGCTACATGCATCTCCTGTCAGATGGATGACGACGGGCTGGTAATTGAGGATGTCGAAGAAAAGATCAAGCAGTATAATCCAAAATTTGTATATACAATACCTACCTTCCAGAATCCTACCGGAAAAACCCTTTCGCTTGAAAGAAGAAAAAAGCTTGCGGAAATAGGAACGAAGTATGACGTTATCATACTTGAAGATGATCCATACCGCGATATTCGTTACAGCGGCGAAGAGCTTGCGCCGATAAAGGCTTTTGACAATAGCGGACACACGGTTCTGGCTAATAGTTTTTCAAAGATATTTTCGCCGGGGAGCCGCCTTGGTTATGTAGTCGCCAGCGACGAGGTCACAAAGAGGCTTTTTGACGCAAAAACGGCAACAAACTCACACACGGGGATGATCTCTCAGGTGCTTTGCGCGGAATTCTTTAAGCGAGGGTTGTACCCGGCTCATCACAAAATGATCTGCGACCTGTACAGAACGCGCCGCGATGTTATGCTTGAATGCATTGATAAATTTTTCCCGGAAGGAACTGTGCATACATACCCGGATGGGGGACTCTTTACGTGGGCTGAATTGCCGGGAGGCGTCAATACCACAGAATTGTTAAAAGAAGCCATTCAGCACAAAATAGCCTATGCCGCAGGCGAAGGGTTTTTCACCGACGGCAATGGTCTTGGAACTAACTGTATGCGCATCAGCTTCGGCAGCGTTATACCGGATCGCATTCGCTTAGGAGCGGAGCGCCTTTGCAAGGTGATTTGCTCTTAAATATAGGGGTTAGGGATTAGAGGTTAGAAAAGACAAAAGACAAAGACAAAAGATAAAA
>WRHH01000028.1 GCA_009783355.1 Synergistaceae bacterium | reverse complement strand
TGGAAATATCCGGAGAGTTGGACTGTGTTAATGATAGCTGCCCGATATAACGAAAACCCTGAAGTAACGAGCGCGCTTATCAATGCTGGAGCGGACGTTAACGCGAAAGACCCGTTAGGCTTGACTGCGTTGATGATAGCTGCCCAGTATAACGAAAACTCAGAAGTTACGAGCGCGCTTATCAATGCCGGAACGGACGTCAACGAGAAAGGTTTATATTTCTGGACTGCGCCGATGGTGTTGATGTTAGCCGAGGATAACAATAACTCAGAAGCTACGAACGCGCTTATTAAGGCGAAGATGGATTTTTACGCAGAAAGAGACGGCTGGACTGCGTTGATGATGGCTGCGGCGCAAAACAAAAACCCTGAAATCATTTCCATTTTGCTAAAAAATGGAGCAGATGCGCAAGCTAAAGACAAAGACGGAAAAAGCGCCATTGATTACGCACGGAAAAATGATAAGCTTAAAAATACCGATGCTGTCAGGGAACTGGAAGAGGCTGTAAAATAGGCAATGCACAATGTTCAATGTTCAATGAAAGACAAAAGACAAGGATAAAAGACTGGATGTTTGGGCAACGTGTAATTTTTACGGGTATGGCGCATAGGTTCTAATCACGCCGCTTGACTATTATATGGCGGATTTATCAGATTTTTTCTGCCATTTCTTATACAAGCCTCTTGTTAAAACGGGTCGTTGCAATCCCGGTGTATGCGTGGCATAATTACTGCGTGGAGGGGCTATTGCTATGTCAAAACTTAAGAACACATTCAAGACCGATATTTTGTTTAAGTTGTTATAAAACACCCTGGGGGTACCGGAATTGAATCAAGCAATAAGCGCATATCACAGCGTCACTGCTTCATCGGAGTTCCGCGAATTGGAGCGTCTACGAGCCAAAGCCCGCCATGATGAAGCGCAAGCGTTATACCATGCTGAAATAAAGGGTGAAGCGAAAGGCAGAGCGGAAGGTGAAGCGAAAGGTAGAGCGGAAGGTGAAGCGAAAGGCAGAGCGGAAGGTGAAGCGAAAGGCAGAGCGGAAGGTGAAGCGAAAGGCAGAGCGGAAGGCATACTATCGATAGCTGGTAATATGCTAAAGCGTAACAAACCGATTGATGAGATTATAGAAGATACCGGACTGACTCGTGCTGAAGTCGAAAACTTACGGGGCAGATAATAATTTTCGATAAAAATATGGGGGGCATTTTGCTGGTCGCGTATAAAAAACATTGAGTTTAAGAAAGGAGTAATGTTCAATGGGGCTGTAACAAAAGTATTATATTGGCCGTCCCAAACCACAATATATAGTGGTTGTTCGGCATTGTGTACACAATATGTCGTAGGGGCGGCATCCTGCCGCCAGCTTTTGTTACAGCCCTTTTTGCTTTTCATTGAACATTGAACATTGAACATTGAACATTGTAGTAAGTTGTGGCGAGCCTTCGGGCGATGTTTACGCGGGTGATTTAATTGATTCGTTGAAGGCTTTTGCGGATGTCAACGTCTGGGGGATGTTGGGGCCTATGGGCGTCGCTTCAGGAGGAGAGGCTGTCTGGGGATACGAATCCTTGCATTTGATGGGAATTATTGAGGTATTGCCTGCCATCCCGAGAATTCTGCGATTACGCAAGTCCATATTAAACGAAATTATTTTGCGAAAGCCGGACTGTGTGGTCGTTATTGACAGCCCGGACTTTCATTTGCCGCTTGTAAGTAAGCTCAGAAAGTCCGGATATGCGGGGAAAATAATATACCTTGCGACTCCAACGGTTTGGGCATGGCGCAGCTCGCGCGCGAAAATTCTCAGAACTTGCTGCGATTTGTGCTTCCCGCTGTTTTCATTTGAACACGAGTGGCTTACGAATAATGGAGTGAATTCCGCGTGGACGGCGCATCCCTTGGTTAAAACCTTCAGAAATTATTCTCCGCCGCCGGAATTTGTTAAGCGTTTCGATAATAAAAAAGGCCGCGTCATAGCTTTTATGCCCGGAAGCAGGCGTTATGACGTGCATTGGCACATTGACGAGCTTATTAAGTGCGCGCATGAAATCAGAAAATATGAGTACTATCCGGTATTTTCAATTGCTCCCGGCCTACATGGAAAGCTGAGGGAGGATTTATGCAACCGCCTTGCAAGCGAACAAATTGAATACTGCGAAGCTGAAGGACGCGCGCTTTTGTCCATAGCAGAGGCGTCAGTAGGGGTCAGCGGCACCATTTCAGTTGAGTCGATGCTTCTCAAACGTTTTATGATTGTTGTATATAACGGAAACTTTATTGGCTGGCTTGTGTGGAAAACACTTATTCATACCCCTTATATATCTGTCCCCAACATTTTGGCTTGCGGCGCGGGAAATGACGGAAATATGGCTTACCCGGAATTGTTGGGAAAAAATATGAAGGCGGATAGAATGGTAAATGAACTCCGCTCATATTTGGAGGACGGGGATAGAAAAAGAAATGTAGAAGAATTGCTTAGCACGGCGGTCGCAAAAATGGGATGCGGGGACGCCGGTAAATTCTGGGCGAGAGAGACCTTAAAACTGGCAGGGATTCTATGAAAGTTGGAGTTGTATGCAATGCTCCAGGCGAGCTCTGGGGTTGGGCGAGGCCGGTCGTTCATGAACTGAAAAAGCGCGGGCATGAGGTGCTGCTTTGGCTCATAAAATGCCCTTATGCTTCTGGAAAGGAACGCGATGTGGCGTCGCGTTTCGGATGCAGCGTCGCCGGCCCGCACAATCCGGTTAGCGCGCTCAGCAGGATATCGAAAGAGAAAGTAGATTGTGTAATTCAGCTTGGAGGAGATGTTTTCTGGGGGAAACAGTTGGCCAAAAAATCCCCTCTGTTTTGTTATGCATATGGATTCAAGAGCGGCTTGGAAAAATGCCGCGCGGTGTTTACAGCCTACGAAAAAATGAGGCGTGAGATTGGAAATGCGCATGTCATAGGAGACTTGGTAAAAGACGCGCTAAAACTTGACTTGGAACAGGAAAAGCAACCGGGTGAAATGAGCGTTTGGAGCAATTACAGCGGAAATCGCGTCGTCTTTCTCCCCGGCAGCAGGGAAAATGTAAGGTTAAAAAGCTTCTGCCTTATTCAGGAGATAGCAAAGATACTGACTCAGGAATGGGTAGGTTTTAAACCTGTCGTGCTGTTCCCCCCTTTTGCCAACGATAGCGAACTCAAGTTATGGAAAGAAAGCAATCTCAATCCTTTGCGGCTGGGAGCGGGAATAGTCATGCCAATGGCGGATTATGTAGTCACTCAACCCGGAACCAATACCCTCGAAATGATGCATTGCGGGAGCGCGGGATTAGTGTTGGCGCCTACGAGTTTTTTAAAGGAAATTCCGGTATCGGGAATAGGCGGATTGATAACCAAAATCCCCTTCGCGGGGATTAAGCTTAAGGAATATGTGTTGCGAAGAAAGCTCAGCCGCCTGAAAGGATACGTCTCATGGCCCAACAGACTTGGGAATACAAGTATTTTGGACGAACTCGTGGGAGACGTCTCGCCGCATGACGCAGCGCGGAGAATAATTGAGTCGCTCTCGGATAAGGAAAGATTGATGTCAATTAAGCGCAAATTATTGGATTTATCATCTCAAGGAGAGCATTCGGAAGGGAAGAGCGCTTCGGAAAAACTCTGCGATTCTATTTAACTCCTAACTATCTCCCGGAAATACCGCGCTGTTTCCTTCAGACCATCATCCAATTTGACCTTTGGCGACCATTGGAACGTATTTTTCGCTACCGTTATATCAGGCTTTCTCTGGCGCGGATCGTCGGACGGGAGCGGGCGGAAAACAATTTTTGACTTTGAACCGGTTATTGAAATTACTCTTTCCGCTAACTCCAAAATCGTGAATTCTTCCGGATTTCCAAGGTTAAAAGGCCCCGGGGACTCGCCTGACCTCTCCATTGCCGCGAGCAATCCGTCAATTAGGTCGGTGACGTAACAAAAACTCCTTGTCTGACTGCCGTCGCCGAAAATTGTTATGTCCTCTCCATTTAGAGCCTGCAAAATAAAATTGCTGACCACCCTGCCGTCGTTAGTCGACATGTTGGGGCCGTATGTATTGAAAATACGTACAACTTTAATTGGAAGGTCGTATTGGCGGTGGAAATCAAAAAAAAGCGTTTCCGCGCAGCGCTTCCCCTCATCGTAACAACTGCGAATCCCTATGGGATTGACGCGCCCCCAGTAGCTTTCTTTCTGAGGATGTTCCTCCGGATTTCCGTATACCTCGCTTGTTGACGCTTGCAAAATTCTTGCCTTGATTCGCGCGGCCAGATCCAAAAGGTTTATAGCTCCATGAACGCAGGTTTTCACCGTCTGTACCGGATCGAACTGATAATGCACAGGACTGGCCGGACATGCGAGGTTATATATCTCGTCCACTTCGGCGCTGTATGGGAATGTAATATCGTGACGGGCAAGCTCAAAAAAAGGGTTTGATAGCAGCGGCACGATATTGGCCTTTCTGCCCGAGAAAAAATTGTCGAGACACAGCACTTCGTACCCTTTTTCCAACAAAGCCGCGCACAGGTGAGAACCCAAAAATCCGGCGCCTCCAGTCACTAAAATCCTTTTTGCTATACCTTTAGACATTTCTTAACTCCCTAATCCTTAAATTTATACTTCAGTATGCAGTATAAGGCTCGAAACCCGTCCTTCCAGCCTATTTTTTTCCCTTCCTCGTAAGAGCGGCCGGAGTAGGAGATACCGACTTCGTAAATCCGGCAGCGTTTTTTTGCGAGCTTTGCAGTTATTTCCGGCTCGAAGCCGAAACGGTTTTCTTTTATCTCAATTGACTGTATTATTTCGCGCCGGAATGCTTTATAACATGTCTCCATATCCGTAAGGTTTAGATTAGTGCACATGTTGGAAAACAGAGTGAGCAGACCGTTGCCGACTCGATGCCAAAAATAAAGCACCCTGTGAGGTTCGCTCCCGACGAAGCGCGAGCCGTACACGGCGTCCGCCCTGCCGTCCAGAATAGGCTGAACGACTTTACAGTACTCGTTCGGGTCATACTCCAAGTCGGCGTCCTGGACTATGACGATGTCTCCCGTGGCCTCGCGGAACCCCGTCTTCAACGCCGCCCCTTTGCCTTGGTTGACTTCGTGATATAGAATTTTATCAATTTTATGCCCCAGCTGCTGCAATATCTCGCGCGTACCGTCTTTTGAACAATCATCGACCACGATTATCTCAATTGGGCTGTAAGGAGAGTTCCTTACAGCGCTGATAATGGCTTCTATGGTTGCAGCTTCGTTGTAGCATGGAATTACGACTGATAGTTTCATATTGTCATCTCGAATTTCATAAACTTATGTAACGCATAAATTCTATCATAAAAAATAACTGCTGTTCAATTATTCAACCCCAATTTAGCACTATAATATAGCGCTATTATAATTTATAATATTTAAATGAATATAAATTATATGGAAATGATAGCGGAGGGACTCAAAAATGTTACATGGCGCTAAATTGAGAGAAGCGTGTGATTCAGAATCAAAAGATATTGTAGTTAAGTCGACTGATGAGAGTAGGCCATTTAGCGTTGAACAAATCAGCGAAGATTCAATTGACCTGAGGCTGAGTAATTATGGATACATAATAAATGATAAATACGAATATATTAATACAATTTTAAAAAATGAATACATTGATATTAAGTATATACATTCTTTTTGCGACCACGCATGTAGAGAATGTCCGGAAGATAAAACATCGCTGTGGGTGACTGCAGAAGGAAAAATTCGCACATGTTGTTACGGAAATATGGTGGGTAAAGAAAGAAATATTACCGATTGGTCTAGACAAAATATAAATAATCAGATTATGAAGTATATATAAAAGCAGCGCTCCAAAAAGAGAATAGGGAACTAAAACGAGCAAATGAAATTTTACGGGAAGCGTTAGGTTTTTTCGCCGTGAGCTAAAAGAAGTAGAAACAAGCCTAATATATGAGTCTATACGAACAAAGTTACAGCTGTACACAATAACGGAGAAATGCCAGGTATTACACGTAACCAAGCAAGGATATTACCAATGGCTTCGCTCGAAGGATAAACCATACAGTGTTACTGATGTTAGCATCTGTCCAGTAGTTGACGTAACAAGTTGTCAAAGATATGACGGACAACCTGTCAGAATTAATTAATGTCAGGATAAACGTAATCAAGGCTACCAACCTCAAAGGAAAAAGCAGAACACTCTTTTCTTTGAGGTTGGTTTATAGTAAAGTGTTTTCTTTATCGATATCTCTAACGTTCGAAAAGTATGGATCAACTGCTCCATATGTATAAACACTGTCTTGTACCCTGCGTTTACGGCGGCATACCAAGCGATATGGCCAAATGACTCTTGCCTACTGACGGAGGGCCTATAAACAGAATATTGAACGCGCTTTCCAACCAGCTTAGCTCCTTGAGTTGGAGCATATGCTTTTTTGATACGCTTCTTTGGAACCCGAAATCAAACTCTTCAATGGCTGCCATATTTTGAACTATTTCGACATATGTACAAGAAATACAGCGTAATTTTATGATTTATTCAGTTTTTCTTGGGTTTTTACTGTACATTAAATCGGGAAGGGGGCAACTTTCTTGATATTTTAAAAACGTATGTCAGTGGGAGGTGTAGAGAGATAAATTCATTTTATTTTTAAAAGTTTTCCTGTCAGTTGTCAAAAGTTCAATATAAACTTTTCAAATATAATTTACATAATCTCGAAAAATTTTCTCAAGATGCGATATAATCATCTGAACTTTTTCTGGAGGTGCATACATGAAATTTGTAAAAAAGATTGTAAAGAGTTTTCTGAAGCGTACATCCGAATTTGAGTTTAAGAATGCATTATTCTTTATCGGGATTGTATTACTAATTTACTTGGTGACAGGAAGCCTACTTGGGACAATACACGAGAGTCACGCGCGTTCCCATTTTGTAGTCCTTGAAAATAGATGAATTCATTGAAGTTTTTGCCCACCTCCCGCCATGAAATGCTGGCGGCGGGGTGGGATTTTTCATATGATTTCCTGTTCGTCAGCGGAGACGCGTATGTCGATCATCCCAGTTTTGCCTCTGCCGTGATTTGCCGGGTTTTGGAGAGCAAAGGATATCGCGTCGCGATTTTGCCGCAGCCGGACTGGAAAAGCACAGACGCTTTTTCCGCGTTTCCGCGGCCAAAACTCGGCGTGCTTGTCGGCGCCGGCAATTTGGATTCAATGCTCAACAAGCTCACTGCAAATAAGAAAACACGAAGCAGGGACGCCTATTCTCCCGGAGGGGCGACAGGATTGCGCCCCCCGCGCGCTACAATTGTCTATTGTCAAAGGATACGTCAAATATGGGGAAATATTCCTTTGATAATCGGCGGCGTCGAAGCAAGTTTACGCCGCTTTGCCCATTATGATTACTGGAGCGATAGCCTGAGGCAATCAATATTGATTGACAGCCAGGCGGATTTGCTTGTCTACGGCATGGGAGAGAGAGCCATATCGGAAATAGCGGGATTGCTAAAAAGCGGAATTGGGGTCAATGAAATAAGAGAAGTGAGGGGAACGTGTTATGTATCGGATTATCCCGTAAAAGACCCGAAATCTATTGAGCTCGGATCCTGGGACGAAATAGTTTCGGATAAAGCCATAGAAGCGCGGAGCTTCAAAACCTTTTATGAGGAACAGGATCCCATAAGGGGCAAGACTCTCGTACAAAAATATCATTATCAGGGAAAACCTGCGCGCTATGTGGTTCAATTGCCGCCAGCGCCGCCTCTCACGACGCCTGAAATGGACGCGGTATATGATTTGCCATACGCGCGCAAATGGCATCCCGCGTATGACTCGCTTGGCGGCGTGCCTGCTTTGGAGGAAGTGAAATGGAGCGTGACAAGCCATAGGGGATGCTTCGGCTCATGCGCTTTTTGCGCTCTCCATGCCCATCAGGGACGTATAGTCCAGGCGCGCAGCCATGACTCAATAATCAAGGAAGCAAAAATGTTCGTTAATATGCCTGAATTTAAAGGAATAATAAGCGATGTCGGAGGCCCTACGGCAAATTTCAGGCATCCGTCATGCAGTGAACAATTGAAAAGAGGTACATGTAAAGATCGTAACTGTCTACATCCCTCGCCATGCAGAAAACTTGACGCTAGCCATAGCGATTATTTGGAGCTTTTAAGAGAGCTCCGCGCTATAAAAGGAATTAAAAAAGTCTTTATAAGATCAGGTTTTCGATATGATTATTTATTAGCCGAAAGGGAAAGCTCCCGCGCTGAATTCCTAAAGGAGCTTTGCAGCTACCATATAAGCGGGCAGCTAAAAGTTGCGCCCGAGCATGTAGCTTCAAGCGTGCTGGATGTAATGCGCAAGGGAAATAAAAAAACGCTTATTAAATTCATGGAAGAATTTGCCAAAATGAACGCTCAACTTGGCAAAAAACAATACCTTGTGCCCTATTTTATGACCTCGCATCCCGGGTGCGGGCTTGATGAAGCTGTTGAATTGGCAGTATTTGTAAGCAAGCTTGACTTTATGCCGGAGCAGGCGCAGGATTTCATCCCGACTCCCGGAAGCCTCTCGTCATGTATTTATCATACGGGAGTTGATCCGTTTACGGAAAAAGAAGTACACGTGCCGCGCGCCCCAAAAGAGAGAAAATTACAAAGGGCTCTATTACAACACAGAGACCCGAATAATCGGGAATTTATCAAACGGACGTTCAAAGAAAACGTAAATACCGGCGTCCTATATGATAAAATGCTGAAGACAGTGATGGAAAGGCGTTGAAAGTTTTGGACGTGAGCAGCTATCATATACCGGTAATGATTACCGATGTAATAAAGTTATTATCATCGCCAAAAGTAGTTGTAGACTGTACTCTTGGATTAGGCGGGTATGCAGGGAAGATACTTGAGGAATTTCCTGATTGCGTTGTATACGGAATCGATCAGGATGGAGAGGCGATTGAAAAAGCTAAGTTAAACCTATACAAATACGGAGAAAGGTTTATTCCAATAAAAGGAAATTTCTGTGATTTAGAGCGCTTACTGGCGCCATATGACATTATGAAAATAGATGCTTTTTTATTCGACCTTGGGGTCTCAAATATGCAGCTTTCAGTCGCGGAAAGAGGATTTGCCTTTCAATTGGAAGGCCGGCTTGACATGCGTATGGACGTAAATGTCGGAAAGCCCGCCAGCGCGGTTGTAAACTCATTGTCCGCGCATGAGCTTGCGGATATATTCAGCAGGTACGGAGAGGAAAAGTACGCTTGGCGCATCGCGTGCGGAATTGAAAAGGCGCGAAAAAAAGAAAATGTAGAGTCCACTGAACAGCTTGTTTCGCTTATACGTGAAATCCTTCCGGCGCCGGTTCAGCGTAAAATGGGAGGGCATCCGGCAAGAAGGGTCTTTCAAGCTCTTAGAATTTACGTCAACAGGGAGTTGGAAGCGCTGACGGAAGGGCTTGCTGAGTGCCTGAAACTTGCCTCTGAAGGCGCGGAGGTTGTCGTTGTCGACTATCATTCTTTGGAGGATCGTATTGTAAAGCATACGTTTCTTGAATGGAAACGTAAAGGTTTAGGGGAGTTGTTGACGAGACACCCGGTTACGCCGTCGGATGAAGAGGTAGCGTCAAATCACAAATCGCGAAGCGCAAAACTGAGGGCGTTTCGCTTTACATAGGAGGCGCTTGGGTTTGACTACTAATGACAAGAAAAGGCCGGGCTTAATAAAGTGTGCTCTCTATGGCGGGGTTGCATTTTTCCTTATTCTGGCGTGTTTGAGGTTTTATGCAAGCCATTTAGAGCACGAGGTCGCCGCTATATCCCGTACAATAGAGCAGCTCTCGATGGAAGAAATGTCGCTTAACCAGCAGCTTTCCGCTCTAAAGTCTCCCAACATGATTTACAGCTATTGCAAGGATACTCTAAAAATGCAAAGGAGCAATAATGTAGTAGTATTAAAAAAAAATATAATTGAGTGATTAAAATGCATAGGAAATATGTTATAAGCCCATGGTGGGCGATTTTTATTCTTTTTACTGTTTTTTCGTGGAAACTCGTACAATATCATACAACCCCCGATTATAGAGTGTTAGCTCTTGCAGAGCGCCAATACTGGAGCCATGTGCCTATTAACGCAAATAGAGGCGCTATTCAGGACAGGGAGGGAAATATACTTGCGTTATCGGTCCCTGTTTCAAGTTATTTTATTGACCCGGAGTACTGGAATCCAAATGACGCTAAAGAATTGAAAGGCATATTTTCAGATAGCGTTATTGATAGAATTTCAAAGCAAAACGACGGGCGTTTTGTATGGGTTGCCCGGAAAGTACCTCCTGAAATTACAGAGAAGCTTGTCGATAAAGATTTAGAGGGCCTTCACGAGATCAAAGAAAAATTGCGTTACTATCCGAATAACTCGCTTTTAACGCACGCTTTAGGTTTCTGCGACATAGACGACAGAGGACAGTCCGGGATAGAATTAGCCTGGGATACGACCCTGTTTGAACCGGCCGGATACCGCTTAACCGCTAAAAAGAACCTTGGTAAATTGGATAATGGATTGCATATAAAAAAAGGAATCCCCTCTATTGTTCTTACCATAGACGCAAAAATCCAGTTTGTAATTGAAAAAGTATTAAATGAAACAGCTACTGCGAACGCAGCGAAATGGGGCGCCGCTGTTTGCATGGATCCAAATAGCGGCGAAATACTGGCAATGGCAAGCTGGCCGACTTTTAACCCAAATAAACGCAATGAGCTTAAGAATACGGCTGCTACAGTTAATAATGTTGTTTCGCGTACCTACGAGCCGGGTTCAACTTTAAAGCCTGTAATCATGGGCATTGCTATCGAAAAAGGACATGTTAAGGCAAACGAGGTCTTTAAATGTCCTGCAAACTTCAAAGTAGCGGACGGATCCATATCCGAAGCTTACAAGGGAACTTCGTTTGGTAGTTTATCTATTTCCGAGATTTTAGTAAAGTCATCAAATGTGGGCATGGCGCAAATCGGTATTAGAGTAAAACCTGTTGAAATGTATCAATCGCTATTGGACTGGGGATTTGGGAGCATCCCGGAGATAGAGCTTAACGGGGTTGAAAGAGGTCTTATATCGCGCCCAAGCCAATGGAGAGGGGTAGTTCCGGCTAATATTGCCATTGGTCAGGGCTTTGCAACAACACCGCTTCAGCTCGTCACTGCCATATCAGCAATAGTAAATGGCGGGCATTTATTAAAGCCATATCTGGTAAAATCAGCTCGGGACAGCGATGGAAACATTGTATACAGCGGAGAACGCACGGTATTGCGCGATGTTATTTCGCCCGTTACCAGCGCATGGCTCAGCGGAGTTATGCTTGAGGCGACAATGAAAGGAACGGGTAGACCCGCCGTTTCAAAATTGTTAAAAATTGGGACAAAAACGGGGACGGCTCAGGTCGCGGAAAAAGGAAAATATGTTCCCAATAAATATGTATCCTCAATAGTTGGTTTCTGGCCATACGACAATCCGCAATATACAGTCCTTCTTGTTATAGGCGAGCCATCGAAGGGTAAGTATTACGGAGGGGAAATAGCCGCCCCTCCGCTTAAGAGAATTGCGGAGGAAATGCTTGAATTATCTTCAGTTGTGAGCATGAAACAGGATGGTAGTATTTTACATTAAGCCTGAAAGGGGAAATGCGCTGGAATGAAATTAAGCGAAATAATTCGTTACCTTGAAGAATCACACGCGAATCCGGTATTTAAATGGAACGCAGAGAACGCTCCCGACATTAACGTCAGCGAAGTATTTTGCGACAGCCGTAAAGTGGCGCCGGGCTCAATTTTCTGCTGCGTCAGCGGGGAAAAAAGCGACGGGCATAATTATATTTCATCAGCTGAGTCAGCAGGAGCTGTAGCTGTTTTAGCTGAAAAACACATCCCAGAATGTTCAATTCCCCAGATAATTGTGGATTCCACCCGCAAATGGATGGGAAAAGTTGCAGCAAAGGTCTATGGAGAACCTGCCAAGAAGTTAAAAATGTATGCAGTGACAGGGACAAACGGAAAAACAACTACTACATGGGTAATTCGAAGTCTGTTGGAATCTGCAGGGGAAAAGTGCGGACTTATTGGCACTATTATTCAGAACGACGGATTGAACGACTACGCGTCGGAGCGCACGACGCCTGAAAGCTGCGATATCCAGAGGTTGCTCTCTCATATGGTTCGCAACGGATGTAAAGCTTGCGTGATGGAAACATCATCTCACGGGCTGGATATTGGAAGGTTGGATGGTTGTGAATACGACGTCATGGTATTTAATAACCTTAATCCGGAGCATCTTGATTATCATAAGACGATGGAGAATTATTTTGACGCTAAATGTATTCTTTTCGATAAATATTCAAAGAAGGACGGTAAAATAGTTGTAAATGCTGAAGATGCTTATGGAAAAAGGATAATAGAAAAATATGGACGTCTTTTTAAAGTTGTCTCTTTTGCAATAGATAGCCAAGATGCGGATTTATCCGCTCGAATGCTGAATCTTGGAATCGACGGGTCGAAATTTGAAATGTACGTCTCGGGTAATTACATAGAGGATTTTTACACGCCGCTCGTTGCCGCTTTTAACGTGAAAAACACTCTTGCCGCCATATCTGCTGTGTATGAAAAGGATATTGACGTCAAGCTTTTGGTTGATGGGGTCGCTCGCGCGCCGCAAATACCTGGCAGGGTAGAAAAGCATTTCATTCCGATTGGGGACGACAAGCTCGCCTCCTGCTGCATAATTGATTTTGCTCATACGCCTGAGGCTTTAAAAAATGTTCTTTCTGCGCTCAAAGAGTTTTGTACGGGGCGAGTTATTTCGGTTTTTGGACATGGCGGGGGACGCTATCAGGCAAATCGGCCTGCGCTTGGTTCGATAGCCGCCGCCTTGGCTGATAAGATTATAATAACAATGGATAATCCAAGGCAAGAATCCCCGGAGGATATTGCAGAACAGATAGCAGCCGGAGTTAAAAGCTCAAGACCCGATATGGATATGAAGATAATAGTAGATCGCAAAAAAGCTATAAAGGCTGCTTTAGACGAAGTTCAGGCCGGAGATGTAGTGGTTCTTTCAGGGAAGGGGCCTGAGAATTATCTGATAATCGGAGACGAATATTTGCCCTATAGCGATGCGGGTGAAGTTCAATCCTGGCTCGACAATAAACGGGAAGAGGAGAAACTGCCTTTGCCTTGCAGGCTCGTGCTTGACAGCAGAGAGATAAAGACAGCGGCGGCTAAGGGAACATGCGGATTTGTCGCCCTAACGGGGAAGAATACTGACGGGCATTTATACATAGAACAAGCGCTATCTGACGGGGCAAAATTCATCGTTGGAAAAAGCAGCGGAAAATCTGGCAATTTTCCGAAAGACGTCCCATATATCGCGCTCAAGGATACCGAGAGGGATCTTGCGCACATTGCTAAAAAGTATATCGACGTATTGGCTCTTAAGGAAGTAATAGCGATAACGGGCAGCGTGGGGAAAACAACGACGCGTGAAGCTGTAAAAAGGGCGCTTAAAAGAAAATATCGCGTACACGCTGCGGAAAGAAGCTACAATACTCTTATTGGCTGCGCTGTGTCGATACTTTCCATGCCTGCCGATACTGAAATTTTAATTTTAGAGTTTGGCGCCAATAAACCGGGCGAAATTCGCGAACTGACGGAAATATTCGCTCCAAGCATTGCGGTCATAACGGAAGTTGCCCCGGTACACCTTGAGGGGTTTGTAACAATTGACGGGGTCTTGGGCGGTAAAATGGAAATTGCCGGTTCCCGGAATTTAAAGACTTTCGTTTATAATGCGGATAATTTGCTTTTAAGCTCATCGGCGGAAGGCATTCGTGAAAAATGCCGAGTGCTTTCAATAGGACGGTCAAATAGTGCTGACTACAGGATAAGCGACATATCCAAGAAGTGTTGCTTGCCGATGGAATGGGAACTCATACATAGCGGACGCTCGCAAGTAATGAGAGCCGAGTTTTGGGGCAAGCATCCGATGTACGCCTTATCCATTGCGGCTGCAATAGGGAATGAGCTTGGGGTTGAAGAGGGCGAAATATGCGAGGCGGCCTCAGAGTATAAACCGCTTTACGGAAGGGGGCGAATCATTTATACATTGGGAAGAAGGATGCTTATTGACGACGCGTACAATGCAAACCCCGCTTCAATGACAGCTTCGCTTTCATCCTTCCTTGAGCTGGATATTGAAGGGAATAAATGGGCTGTGCTTGGGGATATGAGAGAACTCGGAGAAGAGGAACTCAAATATCACAAGGATGTTTCAAGATTATTTGCCGGCATTGATAAGGTACTTCTCATAGGCGGAATTTGGAAGAATGCCGCGTCAGAATTGCAGTTGCCAAATTGCGTTTATTTTGATAGTTGGCAGGATACGTTCAAGTATGTTTCAGAGAATAACGACTGGAAAGCGATGCTCGTAAAAGGCTCGAACAGTCACAAACTAGAGGAGTTTGTCGCGGAGGTTGAAAAAAGAATATGAGAAATGTTTATTTAGCAATAGTTATTTTCATCGTTGAGATAATGTTGCAGGAGTTTTGGATCAGGCTACAGCAAACAGGAATTATTAAGATATTTCAAAAACAGAAGAGCTACGGCCCGGCGATAGTTGAAAAAAAGGCTTCCACGCCTTCAATGGGCGGTATTGTTTTTATTGTAATATCCGCTTCGCTATGTGTGACGAGGAGCGCTGATTATAAGATTTGGCTTTTCGCAATAGCATGTGGTTTTATTGGGCTCATTGACGACGGGATAAAGTCATTTCAGGGCTCAAGCGAAGGGTTTTCAAGCTTGAGAAAAATAACCTTACAAGTATTTCTTTCTTTAATATATGCATTTTTAATATGCAGAGAATATGACATTTATTTATGGCGCAACGTTATATCTCCAGTCTGGGTCTCATTCCCCCTGATAGTCTTTTTGTCGGTTGGGCTCCAAAACGCGGTCAACGTGACGGATGGATTGGACGGGCTTGCTACGGGGGGTGTAGCAATATCGCTTATAGCAACAGCTATTTATATGGGTGAGCTGAATTTTGACTTTGCGATTGCTATAGGGATGGTTATTGGTTTCCTATGGCATAACTCTCATCCCGCGCATGTATTTATGGGTGATGCGGGGTCTCATTTTCTGGCGGGATTGCTTTTTGCTTTAATACTGTTCAACGGTTCAATTCTATTAATAGTTCCCTTCACATTTTTATTCGGCATTGAAATTATATCAGTAGCAATTCAAATATTTTCTATAAGAATATTTGGCCGCAGAATATTTAGGATGGCGCCTTTGCATCATCATTTTCAGCGCCTGAACAGGGAAGTGGATTATATTGTGCCTAGTTCAGACTTAGAGGAAACTATTATTGTAAACAGGTTTTATATTGTGCATATTTTTGGAATGGCTTTATTGTACGTAATTTTATGGAGAGTTCTATAAATGAAAATTTCAGTAATAGGCGGAGGCGTAAGCGGGTACTCTTTAGCTGCGCTCGCTCATAGGCTGGGTAATGATGTTTTAGTCTCGGATGAAAGAGTGCTTTCGGATGATGTATATGAGAAGCTCAAGGAATTGGGAATATCATATGAAATAGGTCATAATCTGGCATTTCAGGCCGAGGCGCTTCTGCTTAGCTCAGGTATTCCGCCTGCGGCGCCGGTCGTATTAAAAGCCCAAAACCAAGGTATACCGGTTATCGGAGAGTTAGAATTTGTGCTTCCTCATCTTACTGGCAACATAATAGGAATAACCGGCACGAATGGAAAAAGCACGGTAACTTCACTTGTCGGCCATTTGCTCGGTTCGTTCTGCGGCAGCACAGCGGTCGGTGGGAACCTTGGAGTGGCAATGGCCGACTTTGCTCTTTGCAAATATGATTATATAGTGCTGGAACTGAGCAGCGCGCAGCTTCACTATCTGGCGCAGCGTAAGAACGCTGATTTTAAAATAGCAGTAATTACAAACCTTGCGCCTGACCACATTGACTGGCATGGAAGCTATGAAAAGTATATTGAGGCCAAAGCGCGTATTATTTCATTGCTGGCTGATGATGGACGGGTATTTATGAGAGAAGCGGATATCCGGAAGATAAATGATATTTCACGCGCGGATAAAATAACGGCTTTGAGCTGGAATAACCTTGACTCCCGGAATAATGACCGGATAATTTTGGAAGCGGACAGGGCAATTTTGATGGAGGGCGGTTCTCTGCATGAACTTTTCAAATATGGGAATTCTCATCTAATTGGAAAGCATAATTATGAGAATGTTGCGTTCAGTATGGCAGTATTAAAAAAAATATTGGGCGTTGACTACGATTCGGGAAAGGCTGTCAAGACGCTTTCGACTTTCAAGGGATTGCCTCATCGTTGCGAGTTCGTAGCGGAGATAAACGGGGTAAAGTATATAAATGATTCAAAGGGGACTAACGTTGGCGCGTGCGTTACAGCTTTAAATTCGATAGAGGGAGATAAGATAATAATACTTGGCGGAAAAGGCAAAGGGGAGGAATATGCACCGCTCGGGCAGTGTGTTAAAGAGCGGGCGAAACACGCAATAATTCTTGGCAGCGAAAGGGAAAGGATTCGGAATTCTCTTTTTGAACATGGTATGAATGATGTTACGCTTGTCGATACTATTCCGGAAGCAGTATTTGAAGCAAGCATAATTGCATCCTGCGGAGATATTGTACTGTTGTCCCCTGCATGTACGAGTTGGGATCAATATGAGAATTACATGCAGCGAGGGGAACACTTTCGTTCTTCCGTCCAAAACCTAATGGAGACAGCATGACAGACCAGGATAATCCTGTTTTCAGACACAGGAAATCGATATGGTTTTGGCCTCTCGTATTAAGTTGTTTTGGAATATTGACAATAGCCTCAATAACTTCAAAGGGCGGGCTTGACGGGCAGATAAATTTGTACAGTACAAGCGGGAGGCAGTTGTTTGCTTTGGTTTTAGGATTCACGCTCATGCTGATTGTTTCCATGATACCGCTCCGTGTTTTGCGCAAATGTAGTTCGGTTTTCTGGATAACCGCCATATTACTTACAGTTGCTACAATAATTCCGGGAATAGGAATCAAAGGAGGAGGAGCGAGGAGGTGGCTACCCCTTGGGCCTTTTATGCTTCAGCCATTAGAAATACTGTCTTTATTTGTTCCGTTACACCTGTCGAAATGCCTTTCCGACTCGGAAGGCGCGCCGCTTGAGATTTACTTAAGAATTACTATTGTCATTATTTTAGCTTCCGTATGGCCTCTTGCGTTACAGCCAAACTTCGGGGGTATGATTCTCATAGTTGTCTTGTGCATGTCAATTCATGTTGAGAATAGAGGCTGGAAATATCCGCTGTTTTCCATTCCGGTTTTTATTTCGATAGCGTATCCAATGATAGTATTTTTCGGATATCGCATGAGGCGAATTTCAGCATTTTTTGATCCCTGGTCGGATCCATTGAACAGTGGTTTTCAGGCTATCCAAGCGCTTATTGCTTTTGCAAACGGCAGAATTATGGGAGTTGGGGTAGGAAAAGGCCTGCAAAAATTGAATTATTTACCTGCAGCTCATACAGATTTTATTTTTCCCGCAATAGGGGAAGAGTTTGGGCTTGTTGGTACGCTTGGAATTCTCTTGGTTTTCGTTTTTTGGTTTTTGGTAATATGGGGACTTTACAGGAGACAACAGGATGCTTTTTTATCAGCATTGACATGGGGTATTGCAGCGTCTGTTGCTTTGCCTTTCTTTATAAATCTGGGAGGAGTCATGAATTTGATGCCGCTTACGGGAATTCCGCTTCCTTTTATTAGTTATGGAGGTAGTTCTCTAGTTTTTATGTGGATTAAGATTGGAATTCTGGTTCGTATTGCGAAAGAATCTTCCGAAGCGCGAGCCGGTACGTAATATGAAAATCTTTTTGGTGGCGGGAGGAACAGGAGGACATATTTTCCCTGCTGTCGCTTTCGGGCAGTGGCTTGAAAGAGAGAGTAAAGTATCCTCTTTGCATTATGTTTGCGGCAATCGCGCTCTTGAGCTTGAAATATACCGGTATTCAGGAATAGAACCATTGATATTGCCGATAGAAGGTTCTCCGTTTGGAGTATCGGGAATCCTGAAAAAATTAAAACGTACATTTAACATAGTTAAAAGCTGTATTTCTATGTACTCTCTGCTTCGTAATCATAAACCCGACGCGTGTTTCATGTTTGGAGGATATGTTTCTTTTCCCGCTTTAGTTGCGTGTTCTATCGCCGGTATTCCTGCCGTTATGCATGAACAGAACGCCATTGCCGGCAAAGTTGTGAAACTCTCAAAGAGAATCGGAAAGTTAATCGTTAAGAGCTGGGATAATGAAATATCTTCAAATGTTCCCGTCCGCCCGTTTGTTTTGTGGGATAGGCAGGCGGCTTTTCTGAATCTAAGGATCGACAGACGTTGGCTCAATTCCAGGATTATTGGTATTATGGGCGGCTCCTTGACCAGCGTATCGCTTATAAATGTTCTCAATACTATCGTTAAGTCGTTCCCTGAATGCCTGTTTTTGGCGCTTTCAGAAAAAGAGGAAATGGAAGCCGAAAATGTATTATACATAGGCAGGCAATGGGATATGAATCCGGTTTTTTCAATCGTTGATTTGGTCGTATGCAGAGGAGGGGCATCGACTTTAGCGGAACTGGAAGCATATAATATCCCAACTATAGTTGTTCCTTGGGAAAAATCTTCTGATAATCATCAAGTTGCAAATGCTCTGAAATATTCTGAAATAACCGATAATTATATATGGAGAGAAAATCAGGAAGCTGAGCAGCTCATTCATTTGACATCACTATGCGCAGATAGACAAAATGAGCGTGTTGCAGGATTTCACGACAAGGCGTCTATTAATCTTTTTCGATCCTTTGAGACAAAGTATGGCGATAGGAGGAAGATAAGTGAACAGTGAGTTCCGTGGAATAAAAAGAGTTCACTTGATGGGTATAGGAGGGGCGGGCGTCAGCGGCCTCGCTTTATTATTGAAAGGACTCGGGTTTGAGGTTTCAGGGTGCGATCTTGTCGAGACTTCATATCTTGAAAAGCTTGTGGATATACCCGTCAAAATAGGACACGACAGTTCGCATATTATAGAGTTCTCTCCTGATCTCGTTATTTATTCGAGCGCAATACCTGACGATAATCCTGAACTTATGGCGGCAAAGGATTCTCCTTCCATAAGAGTGAAAAGCAGAGGGGATGTGCTTAGCTGGATATTTAACAGCAAATTCGGAGTAGGAATTGCGGGTGCGCATGGAAAAACAACCACGTCATCGATGATAAGTTTTGTTTTAGTAGAATCCGGATTAGCTCCAACAATTGCCATCGGGGGAGAAGTCATTGATGTGGGAATAAACGCCATTCTTGGAAAAAGCGACATTATGGTCGCGGAACTTGACGAGAGCGACGGTTCTTTTGAAAAATTCTCCCCGGATATAACGATAGTCACTAATGTTGATTGGGACCACGTTGATAAGTATCATACCTTTAAAGAATTGGAAGAGGCGTTTATTAGATTTGTAAAGGGCGCCAGAGCGGATGGTTCGTTAGTAGTATGCGCTGATGACGATGGAGGCGCAAAACTGATAGAAGCTCTTAGATCCGCTGACCCTGACAGAAAAATAATAACATACGGATGGGGGATAAATTGGGATTGGTCTGCCGCCGATGTTGTATTTTATGAAAGAGGAGGCGTCACATATTCTTTATACAGGAAAGGCAGTTTCATATGTAAAGTAAACTTAAAATTGCCGGGAGAACATAATGTTCTTAATTCGCTAGCGGCTTGCGCAGCAGTTTCGTTTTTGGGAATCGCCCCCGAAAAATTTGCGGAGATAATAAGTAACTTTAGCGGCGCCAAGCGTCGTTTTCAATTAATCGGCAAAACAGGGAAATTTATTATTTATGACGACTATGCTCATCATCCTGCTGAAATAAAAGCTACTATATATTCAGCAAGAAATTGTTACCCTAATCATAAAATCACTGTTGTATTTCAGCCGCATAGATACACAAGAACAAAATTGCTTTACAAAGAAATTGCGGGAGCGTTGTCACTCGCCGACAGAGTGTTCCTGCTTCCGATATATTCGGCTGACGAGCCTGCGATTGAAGGCGTTTCTTCCGAAATTATCGCAAATGCTTTAAATGATGATATAATACAAAATGTTAAAGTTTATTTTTCTGTATGTTCAAATTGGGAAGAATTATTTGAAATTCTTGATCAAACTATGGAAGAAGAGCTTTTATTGACTTTAGGAGCAGGAGATGTAACAGAAATTGGTATGGCTTATATACTAAGTCATAATTGATTTTTTCTTGGAAGGGAGGTTCCGTATGGATTTAAGGGAATTACTCTCCAGAAATTTGTCTTGTCCAATAGAAGAAAACGTCTCTTTAGCGAAATATTGTACGTTTGGAACAGGCGGTAAGGCTAAGTACCTTATTTCGCCTTATAGTGCATTAGATGTTGTTAGAATAATGAATGCAAGGGAACAATATCATTTTCCTTTGTTTTTTCTTGGCAACGGGAGCAATGTTTTGCTTTCGGATATAGAAGGAGTTGTTATTCTATCGTCCGGCTTCAACTACGCAGATTATTATGAATGTAAAGAAAAAAATAAAGTTATAATAGAAGTCGGAAGTGGTCACCTTTTAAAATCTGTCGTAAAGGAATCCATAAGACGGGGATATAAAGGGTTTGAGTTTGCAGTTGGCATTCCAGGAACTGTTGGAGGAGCTGTTGTTGGAAATGCCGGGGCTCAAGGAATAGATGTAAGCAGGCTGCTTTTATGGGTAGAATGCGTGACGACTGATGGAGCTGTAATCAGAATGGACTCAAATGATATTGTGAGTGGCTATAGATATTCTTCTCTAAGTGAAAGTGGTTGCTTTATAACAAAATGTGCTTTTGAAGCAGCATCCGGGGATGTCAGGCTGATTAAAGAAAAGTGTTTGGAATACTGGAGCAAAAGGTCTCATCAGCCTTACGCGTATAAGAACGCCGGATGTATTTTTAAGAATACAAGTAACTATTCAGCCGGAAGGCTTTTAGATGAGTGCGGATGCAAGGGGAAACGTATCGGAGATGCTGAGATTTCCAGCCTGCATGCGAATTTTTGTGTAAATTTGGGGAATGCGCGAGTTGCGGATATAAAAAAACTCATATATGAATGCAGAGATATTGTGTATGAAAAGAAGGGAATTCTATTAGATTTCGAGGTAAAGATATTTGGCTTCTAAAATTAAGAGAATCCGATATTTCCTTTTTGTGTTTACATTTTTTTTTATTGCAGGAAGCGCATTATTCTTATTTGAAAATTTTGGCGTTTTGACTTTAAATGGTTATATTTTGGAGGCGCCGAGCGCGGATATTGAAAAGCGTTTTTGGGAATTGTTGCCTCCTGAATGTATTAGGTATTGGCCTGTTTTGGTTTTTAAATCTTCTCAGATTCGCGCCATACTGGAAAAAACTGTTCCTGTGCAAGTATCAACGGAAGCAAAAGGTATTGGATTATTTCATACTCGTATTTCGTACCTTGAACCGTGGCTTATGGTGGAGTGGAGAGGAGCGGCATTGTATTTATCGAGGGAAGGACTTATGTGGGCGCCTGAGATTAATGCTTTTCAAGTTCCTGAATCTCCGCTTTGGAAAGTTTCGGAATCGCTCAATCGGTATTCCAATGTCGAGAATCGAGACGTCCCTGACGGGGTGTTTCCTGCAGTGTTTTCAATTGAGGAACTTAAGCGGTATGACGAAATATTTAGAGTTCAAAACTGGTATTATCACGCTAAATATATAAGCATTGACAGGCGCGCGGGGGAGTTTATTATAGAACTTTCACTGGATTTGGACGGGAAAAAAGTTGTTTTGTTAATTAACGGAATAGAAAGTAAGATAAAACAAATTGATGTGCTTTTAAAGCAAATTCTGGCTGAAATTGGTATGGATGCTAAAGATATTCACATTGATATGTCGTATACTGACAAAATTGTTGTGACAGGAGCGCGTGAAGGGAGCTTGAAGTAGTGTGAACAGAGAGCCGGAGATTTTAGCAGGGCTTGATGTAGGAACAACTAAAATAGCTGTGATAGTTGCGGAGAGAGAAAGTGCTTCGACTGCGCAAATTATTGGTATTGGAACTGCTGCTGCGCAAGGCATGCGCAAAGGGGTTATAGTAAATTTTGAGCAGGCTGTCCGCTCGGTAAGAAGAGCGGTAAGGGAAACTCAAATAATGGTGGGGTTAAAAGTTGATTCGGCAACTGTTTCGTTTAGCGGAACGGAAATACATAGTTTCATATCTCGCGGGATGGTCTCTCTCGGAAGAGTTCCGCGCCCTGTAGCAACAAGCGATATAGATAGGGTTATAGAAGCCGCGCAAAGCGAACTTGTCGTTCCCGCCAATATGTTTGCTTTACATACTATTCCAACAAAATATACAATTGACAACAATGTAGGAATAGATGACCCTCTTGGTATGACGGGATTACGCTTGGAAATGGAGTTGCAAACGGTCGCTGTTCCCAACACTGTCGTTCAGAATATTGTGAACTGCGTTGAGGCTGCAGGGGTAAATGTAGAAGGAATATTAGTAAAACCCTTAGCGAGCGCTTTGGGCTCGCTCACTCAGGACGAGATGGAAAGAGGGGTTGTCTCAATTTGTATTGGAGGCGGCACTACAAGCTTGGCTTTCTATTCGGAAGGCCGCCCGATGAAAATGTTGGTTATCCCGATAGGCGGAGATCATATTACGAATGACCTTGCTTATGTTCTGCGGTTGCCTATAGGGACAGCTGACAAGCTGAAAGAAAAACTTTTTTCTGATGGCAATGAAGTATTAGAGTTGGAAAATGGAGATTTACACCGGAATGAAACAATAAATTCAGAAGCTGCAATTGAAGTTATTTCTTGCAGATTGGAAGATCTCTTTGTTGAGCATGTAGCTCCATATATTTCATCTTTTGGAGCCGCCATGTTCCCGGGCGGCGTTGTGCTTTCAGGCGGGGTATCAAAAACTCCGGGTATTGATGAATTGGTATCTAATATATTAAAATTACCTGTAAGAATAGGGGTGCCGCTTGATTATCGCGTCATGCCGAAAGGATGTCACGATAGCAGTTATGTTAATTTGGACGGGGTGCTGCGGTATATCCTGCTGAAGGAGAAAAACCCTTATCGTTTTATTGAGACTCCGATTTCCCAATTGAGCCCAAAAGGGTTCCTGACTCGCGTTAATCAACCAGGACTGAAGACGGGGGAAAAAAGTAGTCAAAGCGTTGCTAATATCGGAGTGATAGTTGGAAAAATTAAAAAATCTCTTAAGGAGCTTTTTTAGAAATTACAATTTAAGTTGTTAATAATAAATTTTATTGCTATTCCTGTCTCAAGGAGGTGTTCTTGTTGGAGCATGAAGATCAGCCTTTCAGGGCTGTGGATTTTTCAAGACAAAGAGAGAGAATTTTGGTAATGGGCATAGGTGGCGGCGGAGGAAATGCCCTTAACCATATCATTCGAAGCGGAGTTGAAGGGGTTGAATTTGTAGCGGCGAATACGGACGCCCGTTCACTTGATGCTAATGAAGCCCACATTAAAGTCGTTCTGGGAGAAAAACTTACAAAAGGATTAGGGGCAGGCTCAGACCCCAATATAGGCGCTGATGCGGCTAAAGAATCTTTAGAAAGAATAAAAGAGCATGTATCAGGCGTTGATATGATTTTTTTAACAGCAGGGATGGGAGGGGGAACCGGAACGGGCGCTTCTCCTATAATAGCCGAAGCGGCAAAGGATTTAGGCGCCCTTGTGGTTGCAGTTGTCACAACTCCTTTTAGTTTCGAAATGAGAACCCGTTTCAGAATAGCTCAACAGGGAATAGAAAACCTTAGAGGTAAAGTTGATGCCCTGCTTATTGTTGAAAATGACAGGCTTTTAGCGTTGGCGGATGAAAAAACAAAAATAATGGATGCATACCGTTTGGCCGATGAAGTTTTGAGGCAGGCAGTCCAAGGCGTCACCGACCTCATATTGAAACCCGGAATGATTGGCGTTGATTTTGCCGACATCAAAACTGTCATGCGTAATGCGGGCTCCGCGATTATGGGAATTGGACATGGAGACGGAGAGAATCGCGCGGAAATTGCGGCTAAAGCCGCTATTAAGTCGCCGCTGATGTCTGTTTCAATGAAAGGAGCAAAAGGGATATTATTTAATGTTTCCGGAGGCTCCGATCTTACTATATTCGAAATGCAGAAGGCTGCTAATATTATAAAGGATACTGCCGATGAGGACGCTATTGTCATATGGGGACATGCAATAAATGAAGATCTCAATGGTTCAATGAGAATAACAGTTATAGCCACCGGTTTTTCTGAGAAAGCAGCGTCTAATCCTCCTGAACCGAATCCAATAAATACTCCTGTTGTCAGCACGGATACATCAAGAGGTTTAGTAAGGGGAAGAGCGCATCTGAGGCCTCAAACTCAACCTCAATTGTCAATAGAAGAAGCTGATTTGCAAACTTCAACTCCCGAAGATGATATTTTTACAGTACCTGGCGTTCCAAGGACACAGTACGATATTCCGGCAGTACTCAGAAGGAATCAGCTAAAAGGCAGGCGTTAATAAATTGACTTCAAAACAGAAGCTGAATTTCCCCGTTCACATTGGGGTTATTATGCTTCCTTTTCTGGTAGCTTCAGTTTTTGGAATTATTATTTTTGGAATTAACATTTACTTTGTAAATTCTAATATAACTTATGCAGTTGATCATAGTTTATCGACAAGTTCGCAGAATAAGAGCGCTCAAACTAACACGCCTAAAGCAAATTCCGGTTTGGCTGCTCCTGTAGCGGAACAAAAGAAGAATATAGGAGGCGCCTCAAGCGATATAAAATCGCCAAAAAGTGTTAGCGATGCGAAGACCGGAGCTCAAAAGGCCAATAATAATTCAAGAGAAACTGTTCCGGCAACAGGAATTCAGTCTCAAAAAACTGAAGTAAAAAAGACGGGAGCTTCAGCGAATGTCGCATCGCAAACAAAAACACAAAATTGGCTAATTCAGGCGGGGGCTTTTTCAATAGAGTCTTCGGCTGTTAGAGTTAAAAATAGAATTACGACTTTGGGGTATGGCGTGGAGATAATTAAAACAGGGACGGAAAAGCCCCTTTTCAAGGTCGTGGTTTCAGCGGGGAACAGTGGCGCCGCCCCGAATGACGCGTTAAAGAAACTTAGTTCAATTGGAATTGAAGGATATATTATAGCAGGGCGGCCTTAGAGTTAGAGGCCGCTTAATTTTTGAATACCATGTTGAAATTAAGCGTAGGCGAGGCGGCTTTTGCGCCCCGCCGCGGCGGCGTAGAGAGGAGCTACGTTGAGCAAGGGGCGCAAAAACAACGAAGCATACGCTTAATTGCGACTTGGTATTATTGGAGGATGGTTTTGTGGGTAGCGTGTTGAACACATTGATCTCTCGTGAAGAAGCGATATTACGTGTTACGGAAGTGCTGGGATTTCCATGGAGGGCAAAAAGGGAAAGCGTAAATCTCCTGGACAGTTGGGGGTATAAACTGGCATACGATATCAAAGCTGTCTGCCGGTCGCCGCAATGGGCAAGAAGCACGCGCGACGGTTACGCAGTCCGCAGCGCAGATTTATATGGAGCGTCGCGCAGTTTTCCCGTATTTTTAAACTGTATAGATGAAGTCAAGATGGGGAGCGTCCCAAGTTGCAAAATTAAGCATGAAACTTGCGCTGCAATTCATACCGGAGGTATTTTACCCGAAGGCGCCGATTCTGTTTTGATGTTGGAGGACGCCGAGCGAGCTTCTGAGTTTATTGAAGTTTATGACGCTGTGCAGTTCGGGGAAAACATTATCCAAGCGGGAGAGGACTATAAGGCAGGCGATTTGTTATTACATTCAGGAGACCGGTTGGATTTCGCGTCAATAGGAATATTGGCTTCTATGGGATTTGCAAGCGTTGACGTGTTTAAATTGAAAATTGGCGTATTATCGACAGGGGATGAAATAATAGACTTTAATGAACCTTTGAAGGAAGAGGATGGCAAAATCAGAGATATCAACTCCTGGACAGTCTCCGCGCTACTCAAGCGAAAAGGTTATCTCGTGCAGCAATTTGGAATTGTGAAGGATGATATAGAGCTCATAGAAAGTGTGGTTAGCGAAATGCTGAAGGCATGTGACGTTGTCATCTTAAGCGGAGGCGCGTCCGCTAGCGTTCGCGATCATACTGCGGACGTACTGTCAAAGCTTTCAGACCCGGGCATTATTGTTCATGGAATAAGGCTCTCTCCGGGGAAGCCGACAATAATATCGGGCGATAAGCATAACTTTCGCCTTGCTATTGGGCTTCCGGGGCATCCTCTTTCATGTCTTGCCGTCATGTATGCCGTTGTCCTCCCTCTCCTCTCGGCAATGCTGAACGGAGAGCCAAGAGAGCAATTTCGCAAGATAATTCTCCCGATGGAACGAGATGTTTACGGGCATACCGGTACGGAGGAGTTAATTCCTGCGAAGCTCAGCAGGGAGGGCAAAGTTATACCCTTGCCTTCAAAATCCGGCTATATTGCAGCCTTTCGAGAGTCTTCCGGGTTTATCAGACTGGGCGAAAACGTTGAAACCATTAGAAGAGGCGAAGATGCGGAGGTGTTGTTATGGTGAAAGAGCATGTCACGCTGGCAGAAGCCTGGAATATATTAAAAAGTAACGTTTCGCGCGAGCTTTGTGTTGAAACCGTTCCTGTGAACCAATCTTTTGGAAGAGCGCTGAGCAGCGACGTTATCGCCTGTCGTAACATTCCGCATTTCAACGCTTCGGCTGTAGATGGCTATGCTGTGCGCTCTGAACGTACAGCAGGCGCCACGGCGGCGACTCCAGTAACTTTAATGGCTGGTTACGAATGGGTAAACACCGGAATGCCTGTAAATTCCGAGTATGACAGCGTTCTTATGGTCGAAGACTCTTCTATGGAGAACGGAGAGCTCACAATTATTAAAAGCCTTACAGCGGGGGAAAATGTTCGCCCTATAGGCGAGGATGTATCGATAGGTCAGGTGGCGGCGAAAAAGTACGATATCATAAGCCCTGCTTTGGCAGCGCTCTTTATTGCGCTTGGGTTTCCTGACGCGCATGTTTTTCGTTTGCCGAGGACTATTTATATTCCAACCGGCGATGAAATTGTAGGGGCGTCAGATTGGACATCCTATGAAGAAGCTCCTCCATACGGCAAAACGGCGGAAAGCAATTCCACAATGATAACCGGGTATTTTAGGAACTGGGGATTCCCGATAGATTGCGTTGACACAGTAGCCGACGACCCGGAAAAAATCGTTGAAATCCTGGAAGAGGTTCACGGCAAATATGACCTGATCCTTATCGGCGCCGGGTCGGCTAAAGGAGAAAAAGACTATACATCCTCCATATTAAGAGAATACGGGGAAGTTTTCTTTCATTGGCTTTTGATGAAGCCCGCCCGCCCGGCAATGTTCGGAAGGTACAAGAATTGTTATGTCGTAAACCTTCCCGGATTCCCAATGTCAAGCGCGGCAGCGCTTTGGTCTGTCGCTTATCCGTTATTGAAAATCCTGCATACGGGGAGCTTTGACGAAGATTCGGCATTAAGTGAAGCAGTGTGTTCATGCAGCGAAGATGAGCTGCCTCTTCTCATCGCTCACTCTTCCCCTGCGGGTAAAGCGGAATGGGTAAGATTAAAAGCTGTCGAGCTGGACGGTAAAAAGACAGTTTATCCGTTATCGCCGGGCGCCAGCACTATGTGGGCTATTGCTGAAGCGGACGGTGTTTCGGTATTACCCGCCTCTCAGATAGAATGCCAAAAAGGCGCTCGAATAAAAGTATACTTTACGCGCAGGATAGAATGGAGTAAAAGGATACTGTTTCAGGGTTCAAATGATCCCGCTTTTGAAAGGCTGGGAAGCTATGTAAGGAAGTATGGCGGAGAGCTTGTGACGCGTTCGGTTGGAAGCCTTGGCGGCCTGGCGGCTCTTTCAAGAGGCGAGGCTCATGTGGCTTCATGCCATTTGTTTGACGGAGAGAGCGGCAAATATAACGATAGTTACATTGAGAAAATGCGCGGGGACAATAAATGGAAAAGGATACTGCTCTTCTGGAGGGAGCAGGGGATAATCGTGAGAGAAGGAAATCCGCTCGGCATAAACGGAATTGAGGATTTTACGCGTGACGATGTATCAATAATAAATCGTCAGCCGGGAGCGGGAACGAGGGTACTGCTTGACTTCATGCTCAGGGAAAGAGGGATTTTGCCTGAACAGGTAAAAGGTTATTATCACCAGAGCATAACGCATTTTGACGCGGCAAATCGAGTTGCAGCGGGGCTTGCGAGTGCAACTATAGCCATACGCGTCGCCGCGCGCGGCAGAGCGCCCGACTCTCAATTATCGTTCATCCCGATAACAGTTGAGCCGTATGAACTTGTCATACCCGAAAAATATCTTGATCATAAAGGAATAATAGCGCTCTTAAAAGCTCTTCAAGACAGCGAATGGCGCGCTCAGGTCGATAATATGGGCGGGTATAGATGGGAGAACGCTTGAATTTAATCGACGCGCATGGGCGCACAGTTAATTATGCAAGGATATCATTAACGGACAGGTGTAACTACCGTTGTTTATATTGTATGCCCGAGAGGGGCGTCGAATCGATACCTCATTCACAGATAATAAGCTATGAAGAGGTATTGTTTTTAGTTGGATGGATGTTTCGCGCGGGAATACGAAAGGCGCGCTTTACGGGAGGAGAACCGTTCGTCCGAAAAGGCCTGATTCCGTTCCTGCATAGAGTTAATGAAACGGTTCCTGATATGAAAATAGCGTTGACCACAAATGGTTCACTACTCAAAAAATACGCTGAAGAAATTCGCGCGCTAAGGCTTGCAGGGATAAACATCAGCCTTGATACGCTTAACGATGAAAAATTCTCCATGATAACGCGCGGCGGAATGTTGAGCGAAGTGCTTCTTGGCATTGACGCAATTGCAGATTTTGGAATCCCGATAAAAATGAACGTGGTCTTGATAAGAGGATTCAACGATGAGGAAATACCTGATATGCTTGACTACGCTTCAAATAGAGGAATTCTTTTAAGGCTAATAGAATTCATGCCGCTTGACAACGAAGTATGGGCAAAGGGACGTTACATATCTTCTTTTGAGGTCGTTGAAAAGTTGTCCAAGCTAGCCGACTGGACTCCTGTCGCCCTTAAGAACGAAGATTCGTCGCCGATAGGCCCCGCGAAGTATTACGCCAATGAGTCGACTGCGCAGCGTATAGGAATTATTTCAGCGGTCAGTTCGCATTACTGCGAAAGCTGCAACAGGTTAAGAGTTAATTCGTCCGGGATGCTGCGACCTTGCCTTTTCAGCAATTCGAGCCTCGACTTGAGACCGGCTTTAATTTCAAGAAACTCAGAGGAGCTATTCAAAATATTCACCTCCGCATTGAACATGAAACCCAAAATCGGCGTCAAACAAAGCATGGACGAATCAAGGCACATGGTTCAGATAGGCGGGTGATAATAGTGTGGAGTGTGGAGTGTGGAGTGTGGAGTGTGGAGTGTGGAGTGTGGAGTGAAGAAGCAATGGTCACGAGTTTCACTCGCCACAGTGAACGAAACTTGCCTAATTAACGTCTTTGCGCCTCGGCGAAGCCGCTCTTTAAGCCCGCGTCTTTTTGCGGCGCGGCAATCCAGTGGTTTTTGGTACTTTGGTACTATAGTTTCATGGTAATCCAGTGTTCTTTTGTTTTTTTTCTAATCCCTAATCCCTAATCCCTGTTTTTAAGACGCTTCCGTTTATCGAGTCCA
>WRHH01000027.1 GCA_009783355.1 Synergistaceae bacterium | reverse complement strand
TGACAGCGGCGGCGGTAACGGCAGCGGTGGCAATGGCGGTGGTGGCGGGTGTCACACATTCGGCGGGCTGTTTGGTATATTGGCTCTTGTTGGCCTTGCGGGGCGGAGCACAATAACAAAGTAAAGAACAAAATCTATCTGATTTATTACTACAAACGCGCGGGTTTTAAATATCTCTCGCCAAAAGCAAAAATATGTAATCCGATTGATTTTTTGTTAGGATTGGAGGGAACAACGTATGCGTAATACTGACATAATCATGTCTGAAGGGATAAACTGTCTTTTGAGCCGCTTGGGTTCCGTCGAAGCGGAAATTTTTATTTCAAATTTATTAAAAGAACCTTTTGATTATACTGAATGGCAACGCGAACATTTTGTCGGTATTTCTTTGGAAGCGTTCAATAGAAAAGCTGCACAGTATGACAAAGAACATCCTTTTTCGTGAGGAAAAGGGCGCCATTGTTTGACATCACCTACGGGATGCGGATAATCTATCTGCACAGTATGACAAAGAACATCCCTTTTCGTGACTAAAAGGGCGCCATTGTATGACATCACCTATGGTTATTTGCCATTTATTCATTTTACGCAACGTAAAACCGTTATCCAATCGCGTCGGTTATAGAGAATTCGCTCAATAACAACTGTTTTGGGTTCTTCTCTAATCGCGTAAAACACGAGATAGTTATGGACAGGGAAAAATCGAATGCCTACGCTTGCAAGAGTTTCGTCGCTCACTAACGCATGACGTGACGGCATTTCTTCCAGAGAATAAATGGCTTTGTCTACGTCATCCAGCAGGCGGTCGGCAGCTATTCGGTTCCTTAACTCTATGGCAATGTATTTTGCGGCGTCCTGTAAATCTCTCTCTGCTGGTTCAGTGATTAATATGTGATACATCAAACATCCAGACTATTCCGAATATCAGTCATAGCTTCACGATACTGACGAACATGTCCGTCTTTTTCCGCTTCTAATCCTTCATACAAAAGACGGTAAAGCTCGTACTTACCGCAAAGCTTTTCATATGCCTCTATGCTCAGAACAGCGAGATCGCCTCTCCCATTTTTCGTAATATAAACGGGTTCAGAATATATATGGCAAAACTCGGATATCTCGTTGTAACTATTGCGTAAGTCAGCGCTTGGTCTTATTGTTGGCATTCTTTGGTACCTCCGTTTAACATATGCATATTATATCATAATGTGACTATGTCAAGAGACGGCTTGTTCTCTAAATCTTTGCGTTTCTCTTTTGGCGCCGCTTCTTTCTGCCGCTTCGCATATATATCCCGTAACCATTCTCCAACCGGAGCTTTCCATAGCTCATTTTTATTCGGGATATTCTTAATCAAGCTTTTTGGGTTAATGCCAAGCTTTTTTGCAATCTCAATTTCTTCCATGTTCAAACGGCATTTCGCTTTTGCCTGTTTCCATAACTCTTCACTGTACGCCATATCCTCACCCAAAGGTCTTCAATCAACATCTGCAATAGCTGCACAGACAATCGATTATTATCCATATTATGTAATATTATTGCTGATTCTCTTGCTTGTACGCGTTTTCAATTAACCGGTAAGCTTCTTTATTTCTAAGTTTTTCATTCTCTCTTGCGTAGTCAACTGCCGTTTTACCGTAGTAATCCTTTGCTTTATGTTCGCCCCAAGTTGTATAAGAACTGCTATCACACCACTGGGATGAAAATACTAGCCGGAGAAAACAACCTAAACTACTTTATCCAAATTTTTAAGATATATCAGTTTTGAGATAACTTTTTTGTTTATGTGGTAGTTGAAGCCACTTTGAGATTATTATTCCTCCACTTATTGCCTGTTAAATTGTTACAATTCTACCGGACTAACTCTCCTAACGCTCTCCGGATACCATCTAACTCTCTCTGGATACCATCTAACTCTGTCTGGACACCACTTAACTCTGTCTGGATACCACTTAACCCCCATTTTAACTCTGTATGACTGATATGTGCTCCAAGAACTCTCACCTCGTAAGCTAAAATCCATGTACAACAAACAGTAATGATCATCCATAAAAATGTTTTCCAGTTTCCTGCTAACGCTTCACTCGTTTTTTTAAACATTAGGATAATTCCAATTAGTATTACAGATGCAACAAAAATTAATATTATTACTTTCTTTGAGTTATTGTTTAGTATGTAACCAGGTCTATCAATAAAGATCATATATGCTGATAAAAAAACGGAGCAAAGGCCAACAAACAATACAAAAATACAAACAAACTTTTTCATACTCTACACCATCCTATTACAATACTTGTTATTTTTAACTTATGAAAAGTTACCTCTGAAAGCATAATATACACTGTCGCCTTAATTCTGAAAATATCAAACTGTCAGCCTGTTTGAACAAACTGCGCAGCTGTCATGACCTTGGGATTTGAAACATAGCTGTCAAGAAAATCATTGTCGCCTGTAATTATAATGTCCGCTCCTGCTTTAATTGTAGCGCGCAGAATCAAGCGGTCGTCGGGGTCGCGTATTTTATCTTCGCCTAGATAAGGCGTTAGCGGAACAGAAACGACTTCAATGACAGACAAAGCTGATGCTATGAACCGTTCCAACGCTCCTATTTTGCCAGGAAATTTTCGGTTGAACGCACGGCGTAATTCGTCAAAACTTTGTTCGCAGATCAAGCATTGATAAGGTGGCTCTACCGCTTTTATAAATGCTTGATGTTTAAATATACAGCTGAGAACAAAATATTGCTATCAATTAGTACCCTCATGATCCTTCATATTCAGTACTTATTTCCCGCATAAGTTCGTTCAAATCATCTTCGGAATTTATCCCCGCTTTTGCCCATTCCCCCTCCATTTCTTTTTGGAGCGTTTCCATTGCGTATATAGAGGGGTTCATCATGATGACACGGTCGTTTTGATATATCAAAGCGACGCGGTCGCCGGTCGATAATCTCATGCTTTTGCGTATGCTAATAGGCAGTGTGATTTGACCTTTTGACATAACCTTTGCTGTATCAAAAATCATAAAATGCACCTCCATCAAGTAGGGTATACCCTACCTGATTATAATATATATAATTTCAAAAAAGGCAAGGAAACTGACAAAGCCATTTGATGGATAATATTGTTTTGTTTTTAGGTTAATTAGCTCCGCCAAAGACTCATTAAACGAACATTTAAAAATATTTGAGAAGTAAGTTTAATCGACCATCCTTTATATTTAGAGGATGGTCGTCGAATATTAGACATAGGGAGGAATTAATGTAAACACCGTTGACGTGATTAAAGCACTGCGTTCAAATGTATCGTTTCTGTCGAGGAAGTTAAAGAAAGAAGGTTAAAAGATGCCCTGGCAAACAATTTGGAAGATGTTTTTGGGAGGGTTTATGGTTTGCATCCTCATATTTGGACTCGTGTATTCCTTGATGAAAAAAGGAAGCTTATGTCCGTGGGGCTGCCCCGCTTGCAGGCGTTGCGCGCGGTTCACAAAACCGGATGATCATAAATAGAACGAGTAACTATATATTCATATATCGTTTAGTTTTAAAATACTGTCTTGCTGGTCTTTTGTACCGGAGTTCGTACATAAGAGCTATTCCTCCGCGCCGAAAAGCTCGTCCATTGAAATACGACCTTCGCCGCTTTGGGCAAAGGTTTCAGTATCCTCAATTAATTTTACAACTGCCGGTCGTATAGCCTTGGAATACTCCTTAAACTTTGTAAGGAGTTCCTGCCCTTCGTAACCCTGCGAAATCAGATCAGCTAAAATCTGCTCGGAGAATTCACTTCGGCCTGTGACGCGTACAGGCCGAATCAGTATGGCGTCTTTTCGTAAAATGCACTCGGCCTCATTGGAAAAACCCAGGGCATCGAAATATTTTTGAGGAATTGTGATTTGGCGTTTTGTAGAAATACTTATAAGTTTATGAACAGTTCTTGTGTTGCTCCTGAATGCATTTTGCTTCATGTTTTTCCTCCTTAATATTCCGAAAAACAAATTTCCTTGTTTCTTTGTTATTAGTATAACCAAATAGCCATTAACTGTCAATTAATCTTGTAGAACGCTGCTCCGCAGAAGCCGGAATTAGTTCGTAAATACTTTGAAAAATCCTCCGCTATCACCTTTTTTTGCGTTTGACTGGCATGGTACAGATTACGACCACCAAACAAAAATCCCATATGCTTTACCATGACGGCATTTTCATTGAGAAGCCACCGATATGGCGATTTTGCATAACGCCTCAGAAAGAATACTAACGTTTCATCCGGTAGTTCTTTTAACAACGCTTCGTTTATCAGGGCTTTAGGTATGTATGAAATGGATGCTGTAAACCGCTCCTGTTCATTTGCCTGCTGATAGTAAGCATCGTCCTTGATGACAATTTCCGGATTTACTCTGTACCATTCCGCCAGATCAATCTCAATCAAACTTTCCATCGCGCCGGATAAGTTAATCGGAGCGATTACTCCATGTCTTTGCGCGTTTGGTATCCACATTTTTTCCATAAAATGATTGCGATTAAAAAAACCGGCGCCGCCATTCCCGAAACGGATATTATTCAGCGCCATATCCGGATTTTCAAATCTCTTTGCTAACACCTCTTCCACATAAGTTGTGCAATCGAAGCCCAAAGGCGAGCTTTTAGCAAGAGGGCGAGATACATACGGTTTGCCTAGATACGTTTTTGCAACATCTTCGGTCAAGATGGACGAAAATGCTGATGAGCCGGGCGCAATCCGCCACATTATCACAAATATTATTAGTACAATGCGGAATATCCTCATATTCAAATAATGCCTTCCATATCGAATTGATAAACAAATGACGATTAAATTATATATCACCCTATTCAAAACAATAGAAATGGAGGAAAATAGACAGAAGTTTTTAGCGCGTAATAATGAAACAATCAAAATAACTTGAGGGAATAACATGAAAAAGTTAGTAATGCGTCGATTGCGGAAGTGGATACGCAAGACATACATAAAACACTGACCATTGGCGTCGCGGTCGTGTCAGGAGAAACTGCCCACGCGCAACAGTCGCTAGACGAAATTATACGTTACATGGAAGAACACGCGGGAGCTGAACTGATAAAAGTTGAAAGATAAAAATCGGGTCGGGGGCTGTAACAAAAGCTGGCGGAAAAAATACCGCCCGTACAATATATTGTGGTTTAATTGACCATTTTATTACTTTTGTTACATCCCCCTGCTTGGAATTGTTGTAAAGCGATTGTATGGCTTTGTGTTCGATAAGAAAGAAAAATTGCTGTCATCATGAAAGGAGATGTAATCTATGTTTATTGACTCAAAGAATGCGGAAGAACAAGCTGTTTTGAACTTGGCGCACGGTATTTGCGCGGCGATGCGCACTGCTCCAAAAGCGTGCGGAATTGATCATTTGGAAACGGCGATACTTACTGGCGAAGATAAGGAAAAACTCTCCGCTGAAATGCGCCGTATTGGCGAAAGCTTCGGCGTATCAGGCAGTTTTTTCGCGAGAGATGCGGGGAACGTCGACGAGAGCGTGGCTGTCGTGCTTGTCGGGGCAAAATATGAGGCAAGAGGACTCAACAAAAGGTGCGGCCTGTGTGGGTTCGAAGATTGCGGCGCATGCTCAGGGGCAGGAGCTACGTGTGTATTTACGCCGCTTGACTTGGGTATAGCTTTAGGCTCAGCTGTTGCTCTCGCGTCGGACAACAGGGTGGACAATAGAATCATGTTCACAGTAGGTAAGGCGGCGGCATCGCTTGGATTTTTAGGGGAGCACAAACTAATTATGGGCATACCGTTATCCGTTTCGGGAAAATCTCCTTTCTTTGATAGATGATTCGCAGACCATTTATAGACATCGGCAAGAACTCAAAATATGCACGGCTCTATGCAATCATATGGTTAGCTTTAATAATGAAGGAGGTTTGCCTTGCTTTCATTCGATGAAGTCGGCGACATGCTCGACGATATAGCGGAAGAGTTGCCGAGAGAGTTTTTTAACGATTTAAACGGAGGCGTCCTGCTCCTGCCGGAAGCTTGTCAAGGTCAGGGCGACGAGGCGCATAGCCTTTATATCATGGGTAAATATATTCGCGACGTGATGGGACGCTACATCATTATTTATTACGGCTCTTTTGCTGCGCTACATAAAAACCTCCCCCCGGATAAACTCCGGCGGGAACTCAAGGAGACTTTAATCCACGAATTTACGCACCATATGGAATCCTTGGCAGGCGACAACAGCCTTGAGATTAAAGATGAACTCAGGTTGGCGCGTTTTCGTAATTCACGCAGCCATCAGGGCAAATAAAGCAGATTAGTTTATCATTTTGTAAAAATTCTTTCTCAATATTCGTTGTCTGCTTTAGTTGGAGCATTAATATCTGATATTATAGTGTATGAGCAAAATTACTAATTTTCGATAAGGAGGGTTTATTCAATGGTAAATGATTCAAAGGGTTTCTGGAGAGCAGGTATACGTTGGTTTTTTGTAGTTTGCTTTGTCTTAGTGACGGGTATTTTAGTAACTAACGGAAATGCGGCGGCAGATCAATTTGTACCGTCAATGGCAGAATACGATGCGGCAAAAATCTATGCTTATTACAACGGGAATATCTACAACGAATATGTACCTGTTTCCGACAAAAAGGGCGGGGGAAAATACTCTACGATAAGCGCCATGGTTACGAAGGGCCAATGGATCGAATGGGTAGGAAATGCCACGACAGAGGAAGCGCTGAAAGCTATTCTTGCCGGTGAAGGCGTTGCCGCAGACAACGTAGTATTTATTGACTTAAAAGGCGCAACGGTGCTTCCCGGCCTTATGGAAAACCATATGCACTTCGTTGGGCAGGGCGAGCTCTCGTTGAGAATTGACTCGTTCTGGAAGCCGAAACAGATAATCATCGAATCGGTCGTGAATGAAGCCAAGAGGTTGAACGCCGAATGGGAAGCGGAAGGAAAACCCGGCGCGGTTCCATGGCTCATATCGCGAGGCTGGCTTCACACGCTGGGCGGCGACTGGGACGTCCATCATCCGGACACACATCTGGATTGGCCTACAAGATGGGAACTTGACGGGCCGATGAAGGAAGCCGGCGTTGATCACATCCCTGTATTTCTGAGACGCGCCGACGGACATTCGGCTTGGGTCAATACTGCAGCGCTAAATATAGCGTTTGAGAATCAGAAAGCAAAGAGTGGAGTTGACTATTGGGCGAAGCCGGAGTTCATAAACGCGAACGGCGGAAACGATATAATCCTCAACAGCAAAGGGGAACCCATAGGTATTCTGGCCGGCGGGAACGCGAGAGAAGTATTGCTGAACCCGGTAATGCCGGCGCTTACTGATACGCAACTCAGATTTGCTATAAGAGCGGTAGAGTCTGAAATTTTGTCGTACGGACTGACTTCCATTATGGATGCAGGCGCGCCGTTGCGGACAATTGAATTTTTAGAGGAAGCTTATAGTGATAAAGCAAAACCTCTTAAGATAAGAATTTATCAGGAACTGTCAGTGGAAGCTGACGGCAAGTTTAATGATGGAAACGGGTTTAAAGCCTTCCCGAATAGAGGGCATGTCCCGACAGCTGTCGCGGGCGCGCCCAATCATTTGAATTTAAATCGACCGGCGGGCACGGAAAAAGTGCATGGCCCAAGGGTCAACGATTTCGATTTGAAATATACCATCAGAAATGTCAAGTTCTATGCCGACGGCTCATTGGGCTCAAGGACGGCAGATTTCCTGAAGGAATATGCCGATGACCCGGGTAATTCCGGCAGCCCACGCACTCTTCCGGTTGACGCCGAGGTACTGATAGAGGAAAGCATAAAATATGGCTTCCAAAACAGCGCGCACGTAATCGGCGATGCGGGAAATAAAATGTACATCAACGCGTATGAAAAAGCGTTGAATAAAGTCAAAAACGGTGAAATAACGCCTTCACCTTTGTGGGGCGGTTTGAACGAGAAAAATGACTACAGGGCAAGGCTTGAGCATTTTCAAGTTGTAGACCTTATCGAGCAGGATGATATTCAAAGGGCAATAGATCTCGGAATGATTCCGTCAATGCAGTTCGTACACGCCACTTCCGATATGAACATGGCTGAAGCGCGGGTTGGCGCCGAAAGAATAAAGGGCGGCTACGCATGGCGTACGGTTCTCAACAAGGGCGGCATAATAGCGAACGGAACCGACGCGAATGTCGAGCTTCTTAACCCGTATCACAGCTTATACGCTGCTGTTACAAGAATCGGCAGAAATCAGATTGTTCCTGCAGGGTTCAAAGCTGAATTTATCAGCGGAACCAAGAACTTCACTGCGGACAGCGGCTGGTTCCTCGAACAGAAACTATCGAGAGCAGAAGCCCTTGCAGCAAGCACTCAATGGGGCGCTTACGCGCAGTTTGAGGAAGCGTACAAAGGAAAACTTGTACCTGGATATTTAGCGGATTTCGTAGTATTAGACCGCGATTATTTTGACGATAATGCGTGCCCCGACTTCGACATCAAGGATATAAACGCAATCTTGACCGTAATAGGCGGCGAAGTGGTTTATGCGGCAAAAGCTCCTGTATTTACAACATCTGCTCTCCAGAATGCTTACGCGGGGACTCCATACAGCGTAACGCTCAAGGCGACCGGCACCGTAGGATTTGAATGGTCGGTCTCACAGGGCAGCCTGCCGGAAGGGCTTACGCTTCATCCGACAACAGGCGTGCTTTCGGGCAAACCCGAAACAGCAGGAGTTTACGAATTCACTATCGCGGCGAAAAATGTCCTAGGTACTGCCACGCAAACTTTGTCCATAAACGTGGAAAAACCTTAAACATAACATAAAGAAGTTGAAATATAAGAAAACGTAAAAGGTTTAACGGGTAGGGGCGGCTTGTAGCCGCCCGCTGCTCGATAAACGCAGCAAACACAACAATATAACAAGATCAGAAAGCGTTGGTTCAATCAATGAACGACATAATACACCGGCTCCGGCAGGAGCTTCAGGTAAATGCTGATCCTGATTTACAGGAATCTGGCAAGAGATTTTTTAAGGAAAATGAAAAAGCGAAGCTGCTCGGAATGAAATTTCCTATTGTCTCAAAAATCGGAAAAAAATATCTTGCCGAAATCAATAAGGCAAAACTGACATGAATTATACTATAATAAAAAAGGGATGTGGTTATAATGCCGCTAATCTCAAGCTTTTTTGGTATCCTCATATATATGTTCAAAGAAATCAATAGCCCGCATAAAAAACCTCATGTTCATGCGGTATTTGCAGGTGACAGAATGTCTATTGCCGCAGATGGAGAAATACTTGCGGGCAAGCTTCCGCACAAACAGCTGAAGTATGTGGAAGCATGGGTAGCCTTAAGGGAGGATGAGATTAACGCGTCGTGGATTGCTCTTAATGAAAACAGCGAAGTAATAAAGATAAAAGGATTAGAAGGATAAAATGGATAGCTTTTTTCCGATAGAAGTTAAACCTCTTGAGAGTTACCGGCTTATTATCACTTTTGATAATGAGGAGCAACGGATATTTGACGTAGCCCCTTATTTGAATGATGATTATTTCGCGCCACTCCGAAATCCGGCGATTTTTAAAACTGTAAGAGTAACTCCTCTGACGGTAGAGTGGGCAGGTGGTATTGACATATGCCCGGACGAATTGTATTACAACAGTAAACCTGTTGTCAGAATTCAGGCTGGTGACAGATTGCTTCCTGAACCGCATGAGGATGGTTTTTTCATAAAGAATCAAAAGACATATTTGCCATAGAGGGTTTTTATCCGGGGTTCATATCCCTGGCGATGAAGAGGAGTTATTGACTCCGGAGGCTGGACGTAAGATTATGGAGCGTGAATAAATCTAATGGCGCATTATTATAAAGAACCATCCCGCACTTTCAGCGAATATCTGTTGATACCAAATTATTCCTCGTCCAACTGCATATTGGACAATACATCGCTCTTGACGCCTGTGGTGAAATTTAAGCGGGGCGAGGAATCGCCGCTTTCAATGAACATACCGCTGGTATCGGCTATCATGCAATCCGTCTCCGACGACAGAATGGCGATAGCCTTAGCAAAAGAGGGAGGAATCTCGTTTATTTACGCGTCGCAGCCCATTGAACGCCAGGCAGCGATGGTAAAGAGGGTCAAGGACTACAAGGCCGGTTTTGTGGTCAGCGACTCCAATCTCAGACCGGATCAAACCCTGTCCGATGTTCTGAAACTCAAGTCAAGAACCGGACATTCCACTGTTGCAATAACTGATAACGGAGCGTCAAACGGGAAACTAATGGGCATGGTGACCAGCCGGGACTACCGTGTGACGCGCATGAGCGCCAACACTCCAATACGTGAATTCATGACCCCGATAGGGCGGATAGTGTACGCAAACGAGGGAGTCAGCCTGAAAGAGGCCAACAACATTATATGGGACAACAAGCTGAACGCCCTTCCCATCTTGAGCGAGGACGGCAGTTTCGTCGCGTTCGTTTTCAGGAAAGACTACACATCCAATAAAGAAAACCTGCTTGAACTTACCGACGATTCAAAGCGATACGTGGTCGGCGCAGGCATAAACACGCGGGATTACGAAGAACGTATACCGGCTCTGTTGGAAGCGGGCGCAAATGTTTTATGCATTGATTCATCTGAAGGCTTCTCGGAGTGGCAAAAAATGACTCTCGACTTCGTGCGTGAGAAGTACGGCGACGAGGTCAAGATAGGCGCTGGAAATGTGGTGGATCGCGAGGGTTTTCTTTTTCTGGCGAAGGCGGGAGCGGATTTCGTAAAAGTCGGAATCGGAGGCGGCTCGATATGCATTACGCGCGAAGTTAAGGGAATAGGAAGAGGACAGGCCACGGCAGTCATAGAGGTTGCTGCGGCGCGGGACGAGTATTTCAATGAAACGGGGATTTATGTGCCCATATGTTCCGACGGAGGCATAGTGCACGACTATCACTTGACGCTTGCCCTCGCGATGGGCAGCGACTTCTGCATGTTGGGGCGCTATTTCGCGCGATTCGACGAGAGCCCCACCAGCAAGTTGAAAGTCGGGGAAAATTACGTGAAGGAGTACTGGGGCGAAGGATCGCTCCGCGCGCGGAACTGGCAGAGGTACGACGCCGGAGACGGAAGTGAAGCGCTTGCTTTTGAAGAGGGCGTGGATTCGTATGTGCCATACGCCGGAAGCCTACACGACAACCTGCCCATTACTCTGCACAAGATACGGACGACAATGTGCAACTGCGGCGCGTTGACCTTGCAGGAATTTCAGAAGAATGTGAGAATCACTTTGGTCTCACCCATGAGCCTGACAGAAGGCGGCGTCCACGACGTCTACCTGAAGAATCCCGCTACGCCGGAACAGTAAATACAATGATCAATGCACAATGTTCAATGCTCAATGCCGCCCCTATCAACATATTGTGCATACAATGCTGAACAACCACTATATATAGTGTTTTGGCTAGCCAATATACTACTTTTGTTACAGCTTCAATATCACAAAAGCGACCGGTAAGCTTGCAGAAAGGTTTTGCGTTGACATTAAGAGGGATACGACCCAACATAAGGGAAAGCTTTTAATCAAGCTACCCCTTTGTTTTCTCAGTCTTTCAATGATATAGGCTTTAAATTTTCCTCAATGCCTCGGCTGGCTTAATGACGCTTGCCTTCTTACCCGCAAGCAATCCGCAAAGCACAACGATTAAAACTGTAATGACGAAAACGGCAAGTATAAATAAAGGCGATACACTTATTTTTAACGGTATCAAATTCACATCGGACATTCCATGTGAGCCAGGTATTGGGCTTCCTTGCCACGGCAGCGTGGCGTTTACCTTAAACAGGCTTAACGCATAAGACAACAAAACGCCTGTGATTATTCCGACTATGCCACCCAAGATAGCCTGCATGAGCATTTCAATCGTTAGTTGTCTGCTTATATTCCCGCCTGTCCAGCCGACGGCTTTCATTATGCCGATTTCCTTTGTGCGTTCGGATATACTGGCGGAAACGGTCTTTAATATCAGGAATACGGCTATAACCGCTATAACAATGGATATAAGCCATGTGAACCGCTCCGATAACGAAAACAAGCTGTCAATAATAGAAAGCGAAGAGTCCGGGGAGGAAATTTTTACGCCGGAGATTGCCTTGCCGATATTGCCTGTAATAATCTCGGCGTCAGCCGCTTTACTCAAACGGATATATACGGCGTTCACATCACTACCCGCGATCCCCGCCAGTCGGCGGACATCATCTATCGGCAAAAAATAATTTGGCGCTGACAGCTGGCTGCCTTCCTTAACTTCAACCGTTCCAACAATTTTATATTTTTCCCTCGATATTTCTATATAATCATTCACTTTCAAGCGGTATGAGTTGGCATAATGCTTTTCAACAACCGCAACGCCGCTTTCACCGGAATAAAAAAACCTTCCGTCCTTTATCCAGTTTACAAATACAACGGGGCCAATATTCGGGTCGTCGGGGTCTATTCCCGCGATCACCTTGAAACTACCTCTATCAAAGCTCCATACTTGCAATGCCGCCGATAAGCTCTCAATCCCCTCGATACCCAAAAGCCTTTGCACTTCATCATTAGTGATAGCCGTCGCGGAATCGGGCAGGATTACGCCGCTTGTCCTGGCGCTGTTTTCATTTTGGGCTTTCGGCCTTTCAATGACAAAATCCACGCCCGACGCTTCAAAAGGTTGCCTTACAGCGGATTTATACGCATTTGACAGCGAATAGAGCGATATGACTAAAGCCACGGACACAGCTATGCCTATACATGTAACAAATGTCCTGTGCCGCCTTATCAGCAGTTCCTTGATGGCATATTTAACCGGCATCATGCCGCCATTTTTCCTTTTGAAGCCTCTGTTTAATTTCCAGCGCCATTGTAATTGCTTTTTCAAGTTCCTCGACCGCCCAGTCCTTACCAACAAAATCACAGAAAGAAAGGGCGCCGTCAATGAATAGCCTCATGGGCAAATGCCCGGATAAACCGTTTAATCTCATAAACATCTGTCCGTCGGGCTCGGTTTCGTCATAAAGTGTAAGTTTAACCTTATCGCCGAACTTCGCGCAGGTGTCCTCTATAGCCTGGCGGGTCGCCCTCATTGGGAAATGAGAAAAAAAACCGACAGCTTCTACAATTACCTGATCTTCCGCAAATGCGCCGGCGGGGAAAAGTAATAACGTGGTTAATACCATAACGGCGATCAGAAGAGAGAATTTCCCTTTCTTCATATTCAAACGAGCCTCCCGTCTTTGATACGGATTATTCTATCCGCTTTGTCAAATAAGTTTTCGTCGTGGGTAACTAAAAGGAAAGTTACGCTCATTTCGTGATTCAGCCTTTTGATTAACTGGAAAATTTCTTCGCCGGCGGCTGAATCCAGATTGCCGGTCGGTTCGTCGGCAAATACGATTTTGGGATTGTTGATTAACGCTCTGGCGATTGCCACGCGCTGCTTTTCACCGCCTGAAAGTTTCGCGGGCAGATGATGGAGCCTGTCTTTTAGGCCGACAACCTCCAACAATTTTTTTGCCCTTTCCTCCATATCTTTTTTTGCCGACTTGATCGGAAAAAGGGGAAATTCCACATTTTCCAACGCCGTAAGCGTCGGGATAAGGTTAAATGATTGAAACACAAAACCGACCTTTTCCCTGCGCAACAGCGCAAGCTCGTCCTCATTCATTTTTGACAGCGGTTGGCCTTCCAAATATATTTCACCCTCGTCCGAATATTCAAGCCCGCCCAAAAGGCTCAACAAGGTGGACTTGCCGGAGCCTGACTGGCCGCCTATCGCCAAAAGTTCCCCTTGCGCGCAATTCAGGCTAATATTATCTATCACTAAAAGATTTTCATACCTTTTCGTAAGCCCCTCACAAGACAGAATGACATTACTCATAACGCAATACCTCCGATGGTTTTATCCGGTTTATGCTTTTCAAAGTCAAAAACGCGCTTAGTGTCCCGATTGCCACAGACGCGACTAACGCAATTCCGACAAGCCCTGACGATATTTGAACGGGCAATCCCACGTCCAATGCTTTTTGACTTGTATCCGTCATCATAAAGTGGGGGAACGGGTCTATATCCCACGCAACGGGAACGGAAATTTGCAGCCTGCCCAATGCCAGTGCGATCAAAAAACCTATGCCAATGCCTGCTGCGCCGCCAATGAGGCTTTGGATAAATGTTTCCGTTATGAGCTGGCGATAAATGTCATTTGAGGTCCATCCCACCGTTTTCATTATGCCGATTTCGTTTCTTCTTTCCATTATGTTGCCCGATATGGTTTTCACCACCACGACAAGCGAAAACAAAAGCACCGCGATGGAACCTATGACCGCAAAATTCCGGGATTGAGCCGCGATACCGCCGATTGCCTGAATAAAACTCTCCGCGGAAGTAACGCTTGCTTTGGGAATTGCCGTTTTTATCTCATTGATGATCTCATTCAAATTATCCGGGTCTGCCTGTAAAAATATCTCGTTTATATCGCCGGGTTTATAGTCCGGAATGTTTTTAGCTTCAAGGGCTATGTTTTGGGCGTCCTCAAGCGGTATAAATACATTACTGGCTGAAATGAGAGAGTTAGGAGGAGTTCTCACAATGCCGACCACTTCAAAGGGATAGCCTGATATTTTGAACGTGTCCCCGGCCTTGATACCTTTCTGCTCCGCGAATACGCTATCGATCAACGCAATGCCAGCGTTGCCGGGATTGATACCCGTTCCATCTATCAGCCAGTCATTTGCTATGCTTGGCCCCAATTTAAGCCCCGGTTCAATCCCTGTTGCGATCACAAAGCTGCCGCTGTCGCTGTAGTCTTCACCGTCAAATACCCACATGAGCAAAGCCGTTGACATCTGCTTTATCCCGTTTATCTTTTTCAGGCTCTCCACCTCTTGCGCGGTAATAATCACCTGGGAGCATGGAAGCGTCGCGCCTCCAAAATCATCGGGCGTATCGCCGTTCCTTTGTATGATTATGTCTGTGCCAAAATCCTGGAGAGGCTTTTGAGCCGCGCCCATGAAAGCGTCGGCCAAAGCATTCACCGCGACGAGAACGCTGATACTCAACGCAATGCCTGTGATAACAAACGCTGATCGTCTTTTCCTTTTCAACAATTCATTTTTTACATACGCAAAATGCAAATTGAAGCCCCCTTAGTTAAAAGTCATACATAACAATTCCCATGCCTGCGGAAAACAATATGAGCTAAATCGACGAAAATCCTTTTTCTTGATTCTCCTTACATTCATTATCCATCAAGGTGATCATCGCGTAACCGCCGCCGAAGGTAAACGCTCCGATTCTCATAAACGTCAATACGAGGCTGGTTAATATATCCAGCTTTTTCATTTTGTACCTTTGCCGCACTTGCCTTTGACATGACACTTTTTTTGTTCAAGGGCTTGGCAGCATCCATTTTCCGGCGTGCAAACCTCGCGCTCGACTGTCGCCAATGCTTTAATCTCTCCGGCTAATTCTCGTAATACTGCGCGTTCGACATCGTAGTGCATGAAGTAGCCACGCTTCTCTCCAAAAATTAACCCAGCTTCCCGTAACACTTTTAAGTGTTGTGATACGGTGGCTTCCGTCAATTCAAGATTTCTTGCCAACGCCCGAACACAGTAGTTATGCTTTAGAAGTAAGGTTAAAATCTTCATTCGAGTTTCGTCTGCGATTGCTTTTAACAGTAAAGACCTGTCCATAGTTAAGCCTCCAAAGTTGATTCGTTACGTGGCTAATTGAATTGAAACATGACAATCCAATTAAGTCAATACCTAATTATGATTCTCAATCCGCAAGAAAAAGAGGCTAAACCCATGCCAATTTGCTTTTATTGAAAATAGCCGCCTGTTTTGTTACAACTCCCAAACTGGTACAGCAACAGCGTCTGCTTTTGGAATTGGCGTTATATTTGGGCTAAGGCAAATCACGGCGCCTTTTCCGACCGGTTTGCTTTTTTTGAGGTTTTCAATAATTCCCTTATTCGCATAGTCGTTGCTACTTGGCATGGTTGTCTTTTTAACTTCCACAGGATATAGCGTCATGTTCTTTTCCAGCACAAAATCAACTTCTTTCTTATTAGCGTCGCGGTAGAAATACAAATTTCGCGTATCTTTCCCGTTATGCCAAAAGCTTTTCAGAATTTCGCAAAAAGCGTGGGTTTCCAGCATCGCGCCGTTCAGGTAACTTGCTTCGAGCGCCTGCTGAGTGTCTATGTTTGCCAGAAAACACGCAAGCCCCGTATCAAGGAAATATATCTTAGGTGTTTTAATGATACGATTTGTGAGGTTGGACGAATATGGCGGCAGAAGATAAACTAAGCCGGACGCCTGCAAGGTATCCAACCATTTTTGCGCCGTGCGGCGGTCAATATCGCAGTCCCTCGCCAAATCTTCATAATTCATCAAGTTGCCTGTTCTGACCGCAGCAGCGCGCGCGAACCTGTAAAATTTCAATTCGTTCGTTACTCCTTGATAATCTCTGACGTCGCGCTCTATGTATGTCTGCATATAGGAACTGAAAAACTTATCGCGCCCTATGGCAGGGTTTACTATAAGCTCGGGAAATGAACCGTTCCATATATCCCGGTAGACCTCCATGACTGTGCGCGTTACTGTTTCTTTGCGCGTATCAATTTCATCCGGCCAGAATGGATTTGATTCCTTCGGTTTTCCTACTATTTCCTTATAAGAAAATCCCAGCAAATCAATAATTGCCACTCGTCCGGCGAGACTTTCCTGAACGCCTTTCATAAGTGCGAATTTCTGCGAGCCGGTAAGCCAGAACGCGCCTGCAGGGTCGGCGGATTTCCTGCCGCCGAATTTATATTCGTATCGATGCTCGTCCACCCATATTTTGATATATGAAAAAAGGTTCGGCGCATACTGTACCTCGTCAATTATTACGGGCGGCGAATATTTTTGCAAAAACGCCTGCGGGTCATTAACTGCCAAATCTCGCGCAGATATGCTGTCGAGCGACACATACTTGCGCCCTTTTTCTTTCAGCATGTTCAATACACTGGATTTACCAACCTGACGCGGGCCTGTTAAAAACAATACAGGCCAAGCGGAAGAAATTCTTAATATTGTGTCCGAAATCGTCCTTTCAATCATAATCATACCTCCGTTTCCGTTTGCTATGTTATATTATTCAGAACGAAAAATCAATGATATTCTTACATAGCAGTGTATGATTATCTTAGTGAATGGGAACAGCTTATAACCCGAATTTCAAACTGGTAGAATTCGACCAGTTTAGAAGTGAATCAGGAACAAACGCATTTGTTTTATTGCATCCTGATGGATTGTTGTATTTTGACCGGGTAGGCGCGGAAAACATTACCGCCCGGACTGGTAACTCTCCGCCTCATGAGGTAAACTATGAATGTAGAGAGGTGTGAAATAAATGTACATGCCAAAAGTAGACAAATTTTTCAATACAGCCGGACCTGGAATTATTGAAGATCACTATATGCTTGACCCTCTTCGGCGGATTAATTACGATGAAGTACGCATCCTTATAGATCAAAAACGTTACTTTGTTTTACACGCTCCGAGGCAGACAGGGAAAACGACTTCATTATTAGCGATGGCTAAGAAGATAAACGAAGAAGGCATATACCGTTGCGCCTACATCAATGTGGAATCCGCTCAAGTTGCGCGTAACGATGTTGCACAAGGCATGCGAGCCATCCTATCAGAATTGGGGCAACATTTTAAGATTTTTCTGGGCGAACCCGAACCATACGAATGGGTGTCGTCCATTCTCGAAAAAGACGGAGCGATAAAAGCGCTTTCTACAATGCTAACGCGTGTCTGCGAAAAACTCGAAAAGCCTCTTGTGCTTTTCATAGACGAAATAGATGCTCTTATTGGCGACACTTTGGTCTCAGTACTACGACAACTTCGTGACTGTTACACTAATCGCCCCAAATATGCCCCTATTTCCGTTATCCTTTGCGGGGTGCGAGACATCCGTGACTACCGCATTCACCGTTCGGACGGGGAAATCATAACTGGCGGAAGCTGTTTCAACATTCAGGTCGAATCACTGCGGCTTGGAGATTTTTCGGAGGCTGAGATTCGGGAACTCTACCTTCAGCATACCGGGGCAACCGGTCAGATATTCGATGAGAATATATACGCAAAAGTCTGGGATCTGACGCATGGACAGCCATGGCTTGTAAATGCGCTGGCGCGTCAGGTAACCTTTAAGATGCTTGATGGCCGTGATCGCAGTAAACCGATAACTATTGACATGATAGAGGAAGCCGCAGAACAGCTTATCGTTTCCCGCGCGACTCACTTGGATCAGCTCGTAGACAAGCTGCGCGAGGAGTGTGTACGTAGGGTCATTATCCCTATTCTGGCAGGAGACGAAGAACCGCAGAATATCCCGCCCGACGACTTGCAGTACACGGCAGATCTGGGACTCGTACGCGTCAAGCCCTCAATCGACATCGCGAACGATATTTACAGGGAAGTCATTCCCCGGGAACTGACCTGGACAACTCAGGCTTCCATAACTAAAGATCATACATGGTACGTAAACCCGAACGGTTCGCTCGACATGAGCAAGTTGCTTGGTTCGTTTCAGCAGTTTTTCCGTGAGAATTCGGAGAGCTGGCTTGAACGGTTTGATTATAAAGAAGCCGGATTTCAGTTGCTGCTACAGGCATTTTTACAGCGAATAGTGAACGGAGGCGGCTTAATCGACCGGGAGTACGCGCTTGGCCGGGGACGCGTAGATCTTTTGATCCGCTGGCGTTACCCCGGTGATGCTAAAAGCGACGGTCAACAGAACCAAAAGGAACAGAGAATTGTGCTGGAAATGAAAACAATCCGGAAGAAGACGACCGCTCCAAGCCGGGTGTTATCCGATGGGTTGGAACAGACTGTACGCTACGCTGCACAGAGTAACGCGGCGGAAGCGCATCTTATCATATGCGACGAGCGCCCGGAAAAGGGATGGGACGAAAAGATCTACGAGCGTACTGAACGTAGCGGAGGTTTTGAGATAAAAGTTTGGGGAGTATAATCCCCCCTTGACAACTGTCAAATTACGTGATATTTTTCCAAGCAATAAATTCATACGGAGGTAGTTTATGAATCGTACTGTATTTGCAACTTTTGCATGGCGCTGGTGGGCTTTGTTGACGAACGCAACAAGGTCGCTTTGTCGTGCTATAGGAGTAGGTATGATTTAACCCGTATAATTTTCTACGAAAAAATTAAGCCCCCCTTGGTCGCAAAGGTGACCGAGGGGGGATTTTTTTATTTTATTAATTGGAGGTATAAGAGATATGATTAAGGAAGCAATTCTCTCGTTAGCAAAAGGTGAAAATTTAAGCTATCAAACTGCAACAACTGTAATGGATGAGATAATGACGGGAAGCGTCAGCGATATCCAGTTAAGCGCATATCTGACGGCGCTTTCAATGAAAGGAGAGACTATCGACGAGATAACCGCCTCCGCTGCAAGTATGCGCAGACACTGCGTCAGGCTCTTGCACGAGCAGGACGTGCTTGAGATAGTTGGAACAGGGGGAGACCATTCGTCAAGCTTCAATATTTCGACGACCGCAGCGCTCATAGTGTCAGCTGCGGGGGTTCCCGTTGCAAAGCATGGGAACCGGGCTGCTACAAGCAAATGCGGAGCGGCGGACGTACTGGAGGCTTTGGGGGTAAATATCGGTATCTCGCCCGAAGTCAGCGCAGAGATACTCGATAAAATAGGGTTGTGCTTTTTGTTCGCACAGAATTATCATATCGCAATGAAGTATGTGGCGCCGGTTAGAAGAGAGCTTGGAATAAGGACAATATTCAACATCCTTGGGCCGCTTGTAAACCCCGCAGGGGCGAAAATGGAGCTGCTTGGGGTATACGAGCGCGACCTTGTGGAACCGGTTGCCAAAGCTTTGGCTAACCTCGGCGTGAGAAACGCGATGGTCGTTTATGGGCAGGACGGGCTTGACGAAATATCAATGTCCGCCCCAACAAGCGTTTGCGAGGTTAAGAACGGCTGGTTGCGCTCCTATGAGATAACGCCCGAACAATTCGGCTTCACCCGCTGTAACAAGTCAGATATGACAGGAGGAAGCGCGCAGGAAAACGCGCGGATAATCAGGGACATCCTGAGCGGCGAGCGCTCGTCAAAGCGCGACGCTGCGGTATTGAACGCCGCTGCGGCGCTTTACATAGCGAAGGAGATTTCGTTTGAGAGCGCAATTAGTTGCGCGCAGGAGATAATCGATAGCGGAAGAGCGCTTTCACAGCTTGAGGCGTTCATTAAGGAAAGTAACACAACCACGCAACAGTTGTCAGCCTAATATATAAATCTGGTGATATGTAATGTTCCTTGACAGAATTGTGAACTCCGTAAAAAAGCGGCTGGAGGGCAAGAAAGCCGAATTGCCGCTTCTGAATATTCGTAAACTAGCGCAAAACACGCCGCAAATATGCGATTTCCCGTTTGAAAAGGCTCTATCGAAGGACGGCATCGCTTTCATATGCGAAGTGAAAAAAGCGTCTCCATCAAAAGGCGTAATATCGCATGATTTCCCATACTTGCAGATTGCCGCAGATTATGCGGCAGGCGGCGCGGCGGCTGTTTCAGTGCTGACCGAGCCCGAATACTTCCACGGCAGCGACAAATACCTGAGAGAAATAAGCGGCGCGCTGCCCATTCCAACGCTGCGTAAGGATTTCATAATTGACGCCTATCAGATATATGAAGCGAAGATACTGGGCGCGTCGGCGGTACTTTTAATAGCGGAAATTCTTGAGGAAGAAACTTTACGCGAATACATAAACATAGCTCACGAACTGGGTTTATCGGTATTGGCTGAAAGCCACAGTCTGCCCCAAATGGAAAAAGTTATAACCGCAGGGGCAAGGGTCATAGGCGTGAACAATCGCAACCTTGAGACGTTCGAGGTCGATATAAACACAAGCATAAGGTTAAGAAGCAAGGCGCCGGAAGGACTTATTTTTGTGTCGGAAAGCGGGATAGTAACTGCCGGTGATATTGCAACGCTACGGGATAACAAAGTGGACGCGGTGTTAATAGGAGAAACTCTGATGCGCAGTGCGGATCGGGTAAAGACTTTGGAAGAACTGAGGCGCGCGGGATGAAGATAAAAATCTGCGGCTTATTTAGAGAATGCGATATCGACTATATAAACGAGGCGTTGCCGGACTATGCGGGATTCGTCTTTGCCGAGTCTAAGCGAAAAGTTTCCGAAAGTCAGGCTTACGCGCTTTCCCGCAGGCTCAGCCCTTCCATCAAATCAGTAGGCGTGTTTGTTGATAATGATATTTCTTTCATCCGGAACTTGCTGGAAAGAGGAATTATTGATATCGTGCAGCTTCACGGACGCGAGGATGAAGAATACATGTCGGCAATCGGCGCGCCTGTTATAAAAGCAGTGCGACCGGGCGAATTCACTAAAATGAATAATTATACGGTCGATTTCCTTCTTTTCGACAGCCCCAGGGCCGGAAGCGGAGAGAAATTCGACTGGCGCCTTATTCCGGAAACAGAAAAGCCGTTCTTTCTGGCGGGCGGAATAAACTCTGAAAACATAACGGAGGCAATGAAGCTCAACCCGTACGCAATAGACGTAAGCAGCGGAGTTGAGTCGGACGGCGTGAAGGATAGGAGAAAAATACTTGAAATAGTGAGGAGTGTGCGAAATGGATAAAGGCAGATACGGGATCCACGGGGGGCAATACATCCCTGAAACCCTGATGAACGCAGTTATATCACTTGAAGATAATTATGAACGCTACAGAAACGATAAAGCTTTCAACGACGAGCTGACGGAACTGCTGAATAATTACGCAGGCCGTCCTTCTAGGCTTTATTACGCCCGAAAAATGACGGAAGACCTCGGAGGCGCAAAAATATACCTGAAAAGGGAGGATTTGAACCATACGGGCTCTCACAAAATAAACAACGTCTTAGGCCAGGTTTTGCTTGCAAAAAAAATGGGCAAGAGTCGGGTAATAGCGGAAACAGGCGCGGGGCAGCACGGAGTCGCTACTGCAACCGCCGCCGCGCTGCTTGGGTTGCAATGCGAAATCTTTATGGGCAAGGAGGATACGGAAAGACAAGCGCTAAATGTTTTCCGCATGAAGCTTCTCGGAGCGAAAGTCAATGCCGTAACAAGCGGAACGATGACGCTCAAGGACGCCGTGAACGAGACCATGCGAGAATGGTCGAAAAACGTGAGCGATACTCATTACGTATTGGGATCGGTGATGGGGCCTCATCCTTTTCCCATGATGGTGAGGGATTTTCAGAGCGTTATCAGCCGGGAGGCGAGAGAACAGATCCTGCAAGCCGAAGGCAAGCTGCCGGGCGCTGTCGTTGCATGTGTTGGCGGTGGCAGTAATTCCATCGGAATGTTCTATCACTTTATACCGGATGTAGAAGTTAAGCTAATAGGCTGCGAGGCTGCGGGACTCGGGGCGGAAACGGATAAAACCGCTGCGACGATAGCGACCGGGCATGTCGGGGTATTTCACGGCATGAAGTCCTATTTTTGCCAGGACGAGTACGGGCAAATTGCGCCGGTTCATTCAATATCGGCGGGGCTGGATTACCCGGGAATAGGGCCGGAACACGCTCATCTTCATGATACCGGGCGCGCAACATATGTTCCCGTGACGGACAGCGCGGCGGTGATGGCGTTTGAATATCTCTCTCAAACGGAAGGAATAATTCCGGCGCTGGAGAGTGCCCACGCCGTTGCGTATGTGATGGAGGCAGCGCCTCGCATGAGCAGGGAAGAGATAATATTGGCATGTCTTTCCGGGCGCGGGGATAAGGACGCTGCCGTTGTTGCGAGATATAAGGGGGTTGGAATAAATGAATAGAGTGTCGAATGCGTTCTTAAATAAAAACGGAAAAGCGTTTATAGGATTCCTAACGGCAGGCGACCCGGACATAAAAAGCAGCGAAAGATTTATTCTTGAAATGGAAAAAGCCGGCGCCGACCTTATTGAGATAGGCGTACCGTTTTCCGATCCTATCGCTGAAGGAAAGGTAATAGAGGCGGCAAACGCGCGCGCGTTGTCATGCGGAACGACTACGGATACGGTCTTTGAGCTCGTGCGTAACCTCCGCGCAATAACTCAGATTCCGCTTGTGCTTCTCACATATCTAAATCCTGTATTCAAGTACGGTTATGAAAGTTTTTTCGAGTGCTGCAACTCAGTGGGCGTTGACGGGATAATAATACCCGACCTTCCGCACGAGGAAAAAGGCGAGTTAACAGAACACGCCCGGAAGAACGATGTCAGAATAATTTCCCTCATAGCTCCGACTTCAAAGGAAAGGATAAAGCGGATAGCCGAAAGCTCGTCCGGGTTCATATACCTCGTTTCATCAATGGGAGTGACGGGCGTGAGGGACAATATAGACACGGATCTTGAGTCAATAATAAAAGATATACGTGCAGCAACGGACACTCCGGTCGCAATTGGGTTCGGCATTTCGACTCCGGAACAGGCAAAAGCGCTCGGCGGCATATCGGACGGGGTTATTGTGGGAAGCGCCATTGTGAAAATCATAGAACGACACGGGGTAAATGCAGCTCCATATTTATATGATTACGTGAAGTCAATTAAGTGCGAATTGATATAAAATATTAGCAACATAATTTTGTGGAGGTGTAAGAATGAAAACTGTAGCAATTCTCGGAACACTGGATACAAAAGGACCGGAGTACAAATTTCTGAAAGAATGCATCGTGAAGGCAGGATGCGAGACGCTTGTAATTGACGCAGGCATAAAGGGCGCTCCTTATTTTACGGCTGACATCACGCGCGAACAGGTAGCGGAAGCAGCGGGCGAAAGCTTGCAGGCAATAGTAGATAAGGACGACAGGGGTTATGCAATTGAAATGATGCGCAACGGCGCGGCGAAAATAGTTATGGAACTGTTTGGGCAGGGAAAATTTGACGGAATCGTTAGCCTTGGAGGAACAGCAGGAACGACTATTGGTTCCTATTCAATGCAAAAACTGCCCGTGGGTTTTCCAAAACTTCAGGTGTCAACGGTTGCTTCAGGCGACACGAGGCCGTATGTCGGAGCGAAAGACGTCACTATGATGTATTCTGTAGTGGATATCGCAGGCCTGAACAGCATATCAAAGAAAATAATATCGAATGCGGGCTATGCGATAGCTGGAATGGTAGCAAACGACGCGGCCATCGCTGACGAAAAGCCTCTCATAACCGCGACGATGTTTGGAGTCACTACGCCATGCGTGAACAAAGCCAGAGAATACCTTGAGGAGAAAGGTTACGAGGTGCTTGTGTTCCACGCGACGGGGACAGGCGGCCAATCAATGGAAGCGCTTGTTGAGGCGGGCTTTATTAAAGGCGTGCTTGATATAACGACGACCGAGTGGTGCGACGAGCTTGTCGGCGGCGTGTTTAACGCAGGCCCAAACAGGCTGGAAGCGGCGGCAAAGAGCGGCGTTCCTCAAGTCGTCTCCGCCGGCGCATTGGACATGGTAAACTTTGGAGCGATGGATACCGTTCCTCAGAAGTTCAAGGGCAGAAACCTGTACGTTCATAATCCCACAGTTACTCTGATGAGAACGACTGTGGAGGAAAATAGCGAACTCGGCGCCGTCATCTCATCTAAACTAAACATGTGCACAAATAAAGCAGCGCTTATGATACCGTTGAAAGGCGTATCGTTGATCGATAGTCCAGGCAAGCCGTTTTACGGCCCGGAAGAGGACAAAGCTCTTTTTAACGCGCTTAAGACTGGTTTAAACAATCCAAATGTTGAAATAATAGAGTTGGATAACGAAATAAACGACACGGAATTTGCAGTCGCGATGGCCGAAAAGCTTTGCAGATTGATTGAAACAAATTAGAATTCGTTCACGCGCTAAATTACGATAACTTTTGATACCAAGCCGCAATCAATAGGAGGGGTTTTATTATGATAACAAGGCAGGAAGCATTGAAGAGGTTGAGGGAACAAATATCAAGCGGTAAAGCGCTTTTGGGAGCGGGCGCAGGAACGGGCATTTCCGCCAAATGCGCAGAAATGGGCGGTGTTGACCTGATAATCATTTACAATTCCGGACGGTTCCGCATGAACGGAAGAGGCTCGCTTGCAGGCTTGATGCCGTATGGCGACGCAAACGAGATAGTCGTCGACATGGCGAAAGAAGTATTGACAATCGTTGAGAATACGCCGGTACTGGCCGGGGTTTGCGGAACCGATCCGTACAGGATTATGGAAGTGTTCTTAAAGCAGCTTAAGGAAATGGGGTTTTCAGGCGTTCAAAACTTTCCGACTGTTGGGCTGTGCGACGGAATTTTCAGGCAAAATCTTGAGGAAACCGGGATGGGCTACAATCTTGAGGTTGAAATGATACGCAAAGCGCACGCGCTTGATTTGCTAACTACACCGTATGTTTTTAACGTAAAGGAAGCAATTGATATGACGAAAGCGGGAGCGGACGTGCTTGTTGCGCATATGGGGCTGACCACGAAAGGAAGCATTGGGGCGCACACCGCGAAAACATTAGACGATTGCGCAATGGAGATTCAGGCAATACATGACGCCGCTATTGAGGTCAACCCTGAAATAATCGTTATTTGCCACGGCGGGCCCATATCCGAGCCGGAGGATGCTGCGTATATCCTTGGAAAGACAAAAGGAATAACAGGATTTTTCGGCGCCTCAAGCGTGGAGAGGCTGCCGACCGAAATTGCCATCACCGAGCAGGTCAGGAGATTTAAGGCAATTTGAAAACAGTGGCGAGTTGCGAGTTGCGAGTAGCGAGAAAAGACAAAGACCTTAAAAACAGTTGCGAGTTGCGAGAGAAAAGATAAAGACAAAAGATTTTGAGTTGTCCATGGGAGATAGGGGCGGCTTGTAGCCGCCAGCGATTGCTTTGAGTTGCTGGATTTATGACCGATAGAGGCGGCAAATTGCCGCCTCTATCCTGATAAACCTTTACGTTTTCTAAACATCCGTATTTTCTTTAACTCGTAACTCGCAACTATCAATTATTTACCGCTGCCGCTATCGCTATCATCAGGGCGCCTAATCCTATAATTCCAAGAGCAGTATTTGAATTATTGCCGCTGCGGTTATTGTTATTAAATTGCGGCTTGATGTTGTTGCGAAAGATCGGGCTGTTATATTTGTTTGTATTGCTTATCGTATGATTCATATTCCTTGTGGCAACTCCCCGCCCGACTAACGTCTTATTCGAGTTAATAACTGCCTTATTCTGAGGCGCATTGAGCTTAAGAGCGGGACTCCTGTCCATCCTTAGTTCAACTTTTTTAGCTGCCGCCTTGTTGTTAACTGTCGGCTGAGCAAAAGCGCCTGCCGTGCTTACCGTCATAAAAGAAACTACCGTTACTAAAGCTATTATTTTTTTCATTTTAATTCTCTCCTTTTACAAGTTAGATAATTTATAAATCCTGTGAAACCTATTTCGTAAATTTTGCTGTTCTCTTTTCCTTTGTTGCTGATCGTATATTAACAACAAAAAATGAGCATTTGATGGATGTTTTGTGTGTTATTTATGGAATAACGATAATGTTCAATGCACAATGTTCAATGAAAAGCCAAGGCAAAATCAGATTCTGCCTTGGCTTTTGTCTTTATATTTATCTTTGTCTTTATCTTTGTCTTTTAACTCCACACTTTACACTCCACACTGATTTTAAGTTATCGCTTCCGAAACAATCTCCTGCGCCTCTGCTTGAATTAACTTCAGGTGTTCTTCGCTAATAAAGCTTTCCGCGTAAATCTTGTAAAGGTCTTCCGTTCCAGACGGGCGAGCCGCGAACCAGCCGTTTTCAGTTTCGACTTTTAATCCGCCTATTGGGGCGTTATTTCCTGGAGCTTTGGTCAGTTTTGCGGTTATCTTTTCGCCTGCCAAAGTATCTGCTTTTACCGCTTCCGGTGAAAGCGCGCTTAGTTTCGATTTTTGTTCGGGTGTTGCCGACGCCTCAATCCTTGAATAATAAGGCTCTCCGTATAGGGATATAAGTTCTTTGTAGAGCTCTGCAGGATTTTTTTCAGTTACTGCGGTTATTTCCGCAGCAAGAAGGTTCATAATTATTCCATCCTTGTCTGTTGTCCATACCGTTCCGTTGCGCCGCAAGAAGGACGCTCCCGCGCTTTCCTCTCCGCCGAAACCGAACGAGCCGTCTAGCAGTCCGTCTACGAACCACTTAAACCCGACGGGGACTTCGCAGACCTCGCGTTCTATCCCTTTTGCGACCCTGTTAATCATGCAACTTGACACAAGCGTTTTGCCTACTTTACAGTCCGCGCTCCATTCCCTGTTTCTAAAGAGATACCGTATTGCAACTGCCAGATAAGCGTTTGGGTTCATTAGCCCTTCGGGGGTTACAATTCCGTGCCGGTCAAAGTCTGTATCGTTCCCGAAAGAAATGTCATAGTCGTTTTTCATATTCAAGAGCCCTGCCATTGCATACGGAGAAGAGCAGTCCATTCGAATTTTTCCGTCCTTATCCACGCTCATGAAGCTGAAAGTCGGGTCGATTTTTTTATTCACGACTACAAGGTTCTTGAGCCCGTAAATACTTGCTATCGGTTCCCAGAAAGCTATTCCTGAACCGCCCATCGGGTCGACGCCGATTTTCAAGTGGGTATCGCGTATTATATTCATATCTATGACATTCTTCAGGTCGTTTACATAAGGAAGGACGTAATCGTAAGCCTTTGTAGTCGGCGCCGTCAGGGCTCGTTCAAAAGGCATTCTTTTAACTGAGTTTGTTCCCGAACGAAGGATCTCGTTTGCTCTATTCTGTATTGCGTTTGTCGTTTCCGGTGAAGCCGGTCCGCCGTGCGGGGGGTTATATTTAATCCCGCCGTCCTCCGGAGGATTATGAGAAGGGGTAATAACTATTCCGTCGCTTTCCCCTTTGTCCTTTGCCTGTTCCTTGTTCCACACCAATATCGCGCGGGATATTACCGGGGTAGGGGTGTAGCCTATGTCAAACGCGCCGGCGCCGGCTATCGGCGCTTGTATGACGCATTCGACGCCTGAAGCGGCAAATACTTCGATGCAAGTTCTCAACGCCGGTTCAGATAGAGCGTGCGAATCCATCCCAATGAACAAAGGCCCTGTGATTTTTTTCCCTTTTCGGTATTCAATTATTGCCTCTGAAATTGCTATAATATGTTGTTCATTGAAGCTGTTCGATAAAGAAGAACCGCGATGACCGGAAGTTCCGAATGAAACCAGATTTGACGGATTATCCGCGTTCGGAGCTTGAGTATAATATGCGCTGATAAGCTGTGGAATGTTGGCTAGGAGATTTTGCGGAGCAGGTTTGCCCGCGTATATGGAAATGCTCATAAATAAAGACCTCCTTGATCATTTGTTTACAACATAATTTATATTTATAGTTCGGCAATTAAAGCTATTTTCTGTAGTTGACAGTATACAACGAGAAGCTTTCTGTTTCATATAAAAATGGAATAGGTGTTACAACCATCGCTCTCTGCTAAATGCGTTATAATAATGTAATAGTTTTTAAACAAGACATCCCTTTTGGTATTAAATATCTCTTATTCACATTATATAATAATTTATGATCATTTAGATAATTGCATAAAAATGAAAGGACAAAATGACATGCGCCTTACGGAAATGTCTCATTCAAGCGGGTGAGCCGCTAAAATAGGGCCGGCGGAGCTGGCTCAGGTTCTATCAGATATTAGTACAGCGTCTCCGCGCGGGAATGGAGATATTATTGCGCAATGGGACGGCGGAGAAGATGCGGCGCTCTGGAAAATTGACGACGAAAGAATCGGCGTTTTAACAGTTGACTTAATAACCCCTGTTGTGGACGACGCCTATACTTGGGGACAAATAGCCGCAGCCAATTCAATTAGCGATGTTTACGCAATGGGGGGCAAGCCAATAATAGCGCTTAATGTTGTAGGATTTCCTTTAAAGAAAGCGCCGCTTTCCGTATTGAAGAGCATTCTTAACGGAGGGTTAGATAAGATAAAAGAATCCGGGGCGATACTAGCAGGCGGGCATAGCGTTCAGGATGATGAACCAAAGTATGGTCTTGTGGTTTATGGAGAGGTCAATGTAAACAAAAAATGGCTGACAAGAGGCGCGCTTGAGGGAGATTTGCTCATACTTACCAAGCCGTTAGGCGTTGGCGTCATAACAACTGCCATAAAAGCTGATATGATAGAAAAAGAAGAGTCAATGCATGAAGCTGTGCGTTCTATGTCTAAACTTAATGATTTGCCGATGAGGCTTACTCCCGAGCTATGGAGCGCTGTTCATGCGTGCACGGATGTCACAGGATTTGGCTTAGCGGGTCATGCTCTCGATATGTTGACGGGTTCCGACCTTGATATTGAAATATATGGAGATAGCCTTCCAATTATTGTAGGCGCTCAGGATTTAGCTGATTCAGGACTTATGCCCGAAGGCGCGTATCGTAATCGTATTGCATATCAGGAACTTGTGACAAAATATATGGATATGCTATATGATGCGCAGACTTCAGGCGGGCTGTTAATGGCTGTTTCGCCCGAATATGCAGGCGACTTGATGGATTTTTGCCGTTGCAACGGGTTTCCGCATACGAGTATAATAGGAAAATTTAAGAATATAGCCGAAAATGTAAACAAATTAAGGATAATATAGCCTTTTATTTGTAAAAAAGAGAGGGATTGAATTTTGAAAATGAATTTATCGAAAATCATCGTTCAGAAGTATGGGGGATCCTCCGTCGCGACGCCTGAAAAGATTAAGGGCGTTGCTTTGAAGGTCAAGAGTAAAGTTCTTGAGGGGAATAAAATGGCCGTCGTGGTTTCCGCAATGGGAAAAACTACCGACGCACTATTGAAGCTTGCGGGAGAAGTCGCAAGTCATCTGACTCCAAGAGAGATAGATATGTTACTCGCAACCGGGGAACAAGCGGCATCCGCTCTATTAGCCTTAGCTTTAAATGATATTGGAGTTCGCTCGGTTTCCCGTAACGCTTTTCAGATAGGTATAGTGACATCAAACAATTACTCAAACGCAAGAATCGTCGATATGAACCTTAAGCGACTTGAAGAAGATTATAAAACTTATGATGTTATAGTGATAACAGGATTTCAGGGTATAACTGAGGACGGAGACCTTACTACTCTCGGAAGGGGAGGCTCTGATACTTCAGCAGTTGCAATTGCAGCAAAAGCAGGCGCCGTATGTGAGATATTCAGCGATGTTGCAGGAATTTACACTGCGGATCCTAATATGATTAAAGGAGCCAAAAAACTTGATGCAGTAACTTACGATGAAATGCTTGAGCTCGCTGCTCTCGGAGCGAAGGTTCTTCACTCGCGCGCCGTAGAGCTGGCGAAAATATATGATGTGACGCTTTATTGCGGAGCAACTTTTTCAGATGAGAAAGGAACATTTATAATGAAAAATTTACCAGAATGGCTTGAACATCCCGTTGTGACCGGAGTAACATTGGCGCGGAACCAGATTAAATTCTCCCTCGTTTGTGTAAATAACGGAGATAATGCTCTTTCCAAACTATTCCATGCGCTCGCGGAAAACTTCGTAAACGTCGATATGATATCAACGGCTATGAGCGCAAAGGAGAGTAAGGAGATATACATAACATTTTCTGTTATAGATACGCCAATAGGAGGCAATTCTGCGAGGGAAGTCACCGCCAAAACCGTCAGAGAATGCCTTGGAGTGGAGCCTGAAATCGAGGAAGCTGTAAAGGTTTCCGCTGTTGGAGTCGGAATGAACAGCGCTTCAGGAGTCGCCGGCAGATATTTTGACGCTCTCAATAAATGCGGCGTTGAAGTGCTTGGCGTCACCACGTCAGAGATAAAGATATCAGTGTTAGTAAGGATTAATCAGGCCGAAACAGCGCTAAGAGCTCTTGTCGACGAATTTGATCTAAAACAGTGTGAAGAGTGAAGTGTGAAGAGTGAAGTTAAAACAAAAACACTGAATTGCGAAGGTCAGGCGTGATTGCGATTGCCGCGCCGCAAAAATACGCTGTCATTGAAAGCAAATCGCGGGTGCAATGACGGCATGGCAATCGTGAGCGATTGAGGACTATGTCCACTTTCGGTCTAAGTGTAGCAATCCATAGTCTTTAGCAGCGGGGCTGTAACAAAAGCTGGCGGCAGAATGCCGCCCCTACAACATATTGTGCACACAATACCAAACAACCACTATATATTGTGGTT
>WRHH01000026.1 GCA_009783355.1 Synergistaceae bacterium | reverse complement strand
GGTCATTCTCATTCCCGTTCTGCGCGACGACCGGTCTTATACAGCACGCGATAAACGTGATAGAGGGCGAGTCGAAGATGACGGACATGCAGGACGCGCTGAAAGCGTTCGGGAAATATACGCCCGGAGCGAAGTGGGCGGGATCGTATTATGTTGACGGCACGACCGGAGTGAAGCTTGACAACTACATGTTGCTTCTTCAGGATACATATGTTTTCGGCAAGGGCTATATCGGCTCTGCGTTATTGGACGTACCGGAGAAATACCTTAAGATTTCCTCCGGCTTACAGAAATAATCAGGTAATAATTATAACGCCCCCAAGCGAGAATAAAACTTGCGAGGGGGCGTATTAAATTAGGGAGAACGGTAAATGGATGCGATTCTGAGTTTTAGAGACATAGGTAAACAGTTCTATGGCAACCGGGTTTTGTCCGGTGTCTCTTTTGATGTGGCAGCCGGCCAAATCATTGGGCTTGTTGGAGAGAACGGCGCGGGCAAATCCACGCTCATGAAAATTCTCTTCTCAATGCCTGAAATACACGAAACAGGCGGCTATGAAGGCAGCATTCTCTGGAACGGCAGCGAGGTCAAATTCAAAACACCTTTTGATGCGCTTGACGCCGGTATTGGCATGGTGCATCAAGAATTCTCGCTTATCCCGGGTTTCACGACAACTGAAAACATACTCTTAAACCGCGAATCGTTGCATAGATCGGTGTTGACCGATATTTTCAGCACGCGTATAAGTATGCTCGACCGCGAGAACATGGCGTTGCGTTCGAAAAAGGCAATCGCCAAGCTAGGCGTTACGCTTGACCCGAACATGCTTATCAAAGAAATGCCAGTGGGGCATAAACAATTCACGGAAATAGCGCGGGAGCTCTGCCGTGATAAAGTCAAACTAATTGTTCTCGACGAGCCTTCCGCCGTGCTGACGGAAAGCGAGGCCGAGGTGCTTCTCTCCTCTTTACGTTTGTTGGCAAATGAGGGAATTGCCATAATTTTTATCTCGCACCGGCTTCGCGAGATAGTTGATCTTTGCGACCAGATAGTTGTTCTGCGTGATGGTCAAAAAATCAGCGAGCTCCCGGCTAAAGGCAGTTCAGTTAAGACTATAGCCTCGCTCATGGTCGGACGTTCGGTGGAGACGCAAGGGCAGACGGATGTTGCCGATACTTATATGAACTATGGAAGCAGCGAGCCGATAGCGCTGTCCGTAGAACAGTTGTGGGTGGATATGCCCGGCGAAACCGTACGCAATGTAGCTTTTTCAGTGAGAAAAGGTGAGATTTTTGGCATCGGCGGGTTAGCAGGACAGGGAAAGCTAGGCATTCCCAACGGTATAATGGGTCTTTCTCCATCGGGCGGCAATGTCAAACTGCACGGAAAGCCGATGCAACTTGGTTCGCCTTACGCGGCGCTTAAACGTGGGCTTGCTTTTGTTTCGGAAGATCGACGCGGCGTCGGCCTGTTGCTTGACGAGGGCATTGACTGGAATATTGCATTTTCAGCTATGCAGATACAGAATAAATTTTTGAAACCGCTTCTTGGAGGGCTGTTTCAATGGCGTTCCGACCGGGAGATGCTCAATCTGGCGAACGAATACATTAAGCTGCTTGAAATCAAATGTACGGGAGCACGTCAACGCGTTGGGAACCTATCCGGCGGCAACCAGCAAAAAGTTTGCCTTGCTAAAGCATTTGCGCTACGTCCAGATATCCTTTTCGTCTCTGAACCAACGCGAGGCATTGACGTAGGCGCTAAACTCGTCGTGCTGGAGACGCTCAAAAAGTACAACAGCGAATACGGCGCCACAATAATCATGATTTCCAGTGAGCTGGAAGAATTGCGTTCCATCTGTAAACGCATCGCCATTGTTTATGAAGGGCGCATTGAGGGTATTTTACCTCATACTGCGCCGCTTGACGAATTCGGCGTTCTGATGGCGGGGGCAAAAAGCGAAACGCAACAAGGCGGGAGAAGTGAGAACTAATGGAGCAAATCAAACGTTTTTTATCTGATTTCGGTTTACCTCGTATAATAATAGCAGTGTTTCTGCTGGCTCTTTTCATGATGGCGCCGGCGGTCGGCGTTAACGTACCGGACGCGTTAAAAGATGTATTTAACCGCTTCGGCATGAACGGTATATTAGTACTGGCTCTCATCCCAATGATACAAGCCGGTTGCGGTTTGAATTTCGGACTACCGCTCGGCATCATCGCGGGACTCTTAGGTGCAACAATCAGTATTGAGATGGGCTATGTCGGCGCTTATGGGTTTTTCTTCGCTATCCTTACAGCGCTATCGTTTGGCTCGTTTTTTGGGCTTGCGTACGGCGCCTTACTGAACCGGGTTAAGGGAGGGGAGATGATGATAGCTACTTATGTAGGCCTTTCCTCAGTTATGCTCATGCAAATCGGATGGCTGGCTTTGCCTTATAAAAGCGCAGTTATGATCTATGGCTTTAGCGGTGAAGGGCTTCGGCCAACCATCTCCGTCGATGGTTTCTGGCGGAATATCCTTGATAATTTTATGTCAATAAAGATTTATGACATTTTTGACAACATGGTTGTCACAATCTCAGATTTTTGGGCGTATATTCCCGGCATAAAATGGTACGGGAAGATTCCCGGCAATGACATTGGCAAGTGGTTATATGAACCGAAGCTTATTTTTGCGTTCCCGACAGGAACAATTTTGCTTTTTTTATTTGTAGCCCTTATTGTTTGGGCTTTTTTCCACATGAAAACCGGGACAGCCATGACAGCGGTTGGGTCGAACCCTATATACGCCCGTGCTGCAGGAATCAATGTAAATAGGATGCGCACCATCAGCGTGATGCTTTCAACCATGCTCGGCGCAATGGGAATAATCGTTTATCAACAGAGCTTCGGATTCATTCAATTATATGACGGGCCGCTCTATATGGCTTTTCCTGCCATCGCCGCCATCCTCATCGGCGGCGCTCGGGTCAATAAGGCGTCGCTGCCCAACGTGTTCACCGGCGTAATTCTGTATCAGGGCATTCTGGTCATGACGCCGCTCATATTCAATGCGATGCTGAAGTTGGACATGTCGGACGTTATTCGAATAATCGTATCTCAGGGCATGATATTGTATGCCCTAACCCGTAAAACCAAGGTGCTGAAATGAAAAAATTACGTCTATTTTTGATAGAGAATTCTGTTGTAATTACTTTTATTGTTTTGCTTGCCATTGCCATTCCCGCATCGAAACTGCCGGGGCAATTCCTGTTACAGGAAATCCTGACTCGCCTCGGACGCAGTTCCTTTCTTGTAATATCCCTGCTTTTGCCAATTATGGCGGGAATGGGACTGAATTTCGGCATGGTTCTGGGCGCTATGGCAGGACAAATAGGATTAATCTTTATATCGGACTGGGGAGTAATTGGTATCCCGGGGCTGCTGCTCGCAATGATAATCTCGCTTCCCATTTCAGTCATTCTTGGTTGGCTGTGCGGTTCCATAATGAACAAGGCCAAAGGGAGGGAAATGGTTACAGGTTACATTTTGGCATTTTTCATGAACGGCGTTTACATGCTGTTCGCGCTGTATGCAATGGGGATAATCATTCCGGTCCTGAATCTGGAACTGCTGCTTTCTCGCGGTTTTGGACTGCGTAACGTCATTGACCTTATAAACGTACGGCAATGTTTAGAGACATTCATCCCGCTAAAGATTGCGGGAGTAAACATTCCGGTTCTTAATTACCTTATAATTGCGGCGGTCGGCATCTTCATAGTTTGGTTCAGAAAGACCAAGTTCGGTCAGGACATGCGGGCGGCGGGGCAGGATCGCGCGGTGGCAAGCGCAGCAGGAATTTCAGTTGATCGAACTCGAATATTTGCCATAATTATTTCAACGGTGCTTGCGGGTTTCGGGCAAATAATCTTTTTGCAGAACATGGGCACCATCAATACCACAAATTCGCATGAGCAGACGGGACTGTTCGCGATAGCCTCCCTGCTTATTGGCGGGGCTTCTGTCACTAAAGCATCGATCCCTAACGCGTTAATCGGCGTTATTCTCTTCCATCTTCTGTTTCTGGTCGCCCCGATGGCAGGTAAAAACTTAGTCGGTTCTGCCATGATCGGCGAGTATTTCCGGCAGTTCGTCAGTTACGGAGTCATTGCGCTGGCGCTTGTACTTTACGAGTGGAAGCGAGTGGCTCAGGAGGACGCTTCGCGCGCCATGCTGCGCGGCGGAGTGGCGCCGGACAAAGGGAAGGTGAATACACTATGAGTCCGCGCAGTTTATTTCAAAGGATGTGCGTCGTACTCGCGCTAATCGCCATTGCTACGTTTCTCTTTTATATAGGGAAGGGACATACGCTGTTCATAGACACGAACGCGCTTACTGTTGGCGATAATGAGCTGCGATCATATGCATCCGCGACCGTAATTGTAAACGGAAAGAAATTGAATTCTTCAATGGGGCGCGCCGAGCGATCCATGGTAGTCGTTGGCGGACCGAAACACACTATTGAAATAGTGGATGACGCTGATACTGATAGAAGAGTGACAAAGAAATTAACGATCCCCACATTCATGAATAAGGTTATTGTCTCGATTCCGGCTATCATCGGAGATTGCCCTGAAGAGTATTGGATAACTCCATTCATCCCGCCTTCAATGGTGGATGTGCCGGTGGAAAAGATGCAACAACAAAATACACTTCCATGAGCTGATTTATATAGGAGGATTGCTTAACGTTGAATTATACTAAGAGCGTAACATTGATTCGCCATGCTTCCCTTTATGCCCCTGAAGCTTTAGGAAAGCAGGATATTTTGTTCGTAGGAAATTACATAGCTAAAATCTCGTCATTAATTGATCCTGCTCCGTTACTTTCAGTTTTTCCGGATATGGAAGTGTATGAAGCGGAAGGTTGTGCGTTAGTTCCTGGTTTCATAGATACTCACGTGCATTTTAACGGAGCGGGGGGCGAGAATAGACCGGAGTTCAGGACACCGCCCGCCAAGCTTTCGGAGCTGACGCGTTCCGGAATAACCAGCGCTGTCGGGTTACTCGGCACGGACGGCATAACCCGTTCCCTCAACGACTTGTATATGAAGGCGCGCGGACTGCAAAACGAAGGAATTTCCACCTGGATATTCACCGGTTCATATCAAATACCATCGCCAACTATAACGGGAAGCGTAATGACCGATATTGCCGTAATCGATAAAGTAGTGGGGTTGAAAATTGCCTATGCGGATCATCGTTCTTCGCAGCCTGATCATATTACTTTAGTCAAAGCAGTAGCCGAGTCCCGCGTTGGAGGCGTCGTTGGCGGCAAGAGCGGCAAAGTTATGGTTCATATGGGCAACTCCGCTGATGGTCTCGAACGCATACGCCGTATATTCGCACGCACAGAAGTACCTCTGACCCAAATTATTCCCACGCACCTCAACCGGTCGACCGACGTATTTGAAGCGGCTATTATACACGGCAAAGCTGGAGGCAATGTGGAAATAACTAGCGGCGTCTCTGAAAAAGCGCACTTCCATGGCACGGTAACTCCCTCAAAAGCCATTGTCCGCCTGATAGATTCCGGTGTTCCAATTGAGCGCATAACCATGAGTTCAGACGGCTACGGTTCAATGACGGTGCAGGCGCCCGATGGAACATACCAAGCATCCGTATCCCCTGTATCCTCTTTATACGAGGAGTTTGCGGACACCCTGCGCGAAGGCGTGCCCATGACCGACGCGCTCAAAATAGTGACTCGTAACCCTGCAGACTCCCTGTCGTTGCACGGCAAGGGCCACATAAAGGAAGGCATGGACGCGGATTTATTGATAATTGATGAAAAGGATTACAACCTGAAAGCCGTATTTGCGATGGGACGCAAAATGGTTGAAGGGGACATAGCTCTTGTAAAAGGAGCGTTTGAATAGTTAGGAGTTAGGAGTTAGGAGTTAGAAGTTAGAAGTTAGAAGTTAGAAGTTAGAAGTTGTTGAATAAAAACAGCTGTTTTTTGTATTTGTTTTTGTTTTTGTTTTTGTTTTTAACTCCTCACTCCTAACTCCTCACTACTAATTATTTTTCAATAGGCAAGAGCGTATTTGTACCAGCGTCATAAGTAACTCGGCTCAAATCAATCCACATGGCGGGGCGAACCCAACCTAGTAAGTAACGGGTATATGCTTGAATACCCCCTCCATAATCTCCGCCGGGACTTATCACTTCCACATCCTCTTCGTTTAAGGCGGAGCGCGTAAGCCACTCTTTGTCATCATAGAACCGCATGTTTGCATCTGTTAAGTAGCTGTATACCTCGTTGCATGAAAGAATGAAGACTGCATCTCCCGTAGCGGAAGCTTTAGCATCAATTGCAGCAGCTTCCTCAGTGGAAAAATTGGATTCATGCAGGAAATCCCCTTCCTTATTACCGTTCAGTTGCGAGCGTAGTGAAGAATTTGCCCATATTGTGCTTCCTTGCATATCGAATTGACTTTGGAACAGCGCTCCCGCGAACAGCAATGCTTTACCATTCACGATATCCAGAACGCTCCATTCAATGAAGGTCTCGTCGTATTTGCCGAACCTTACTTTGTCCGGCATTGCCGTAGGATTAGCCACTATAGATATCGCCGGCGTTGCCGATGAAGTAATGATGATATCTTCCGACTTCGCTATATATCCCGGCTTAGAAATTTTTACAGTATATTCGCCCGGTAATACATTCGCAAATCGCGCCACTCCTACTGAATTCGAGTAAATTGTTGCGCTTTGCGCCGATTCTGTTGAAGGAACTAAAGAAATCTTTGCGCCCATAATTGGAGCGCTTCCGTCGTCCGCTTTCACAATCAACATGTAAGAAACGGGGATATTTATAAAAGAGGATGAGGATGAAAGGTCTATCTTTATAGCGGGGCGAATGCCATATATGCTGCTCGTATAATTCCCGTTTCTCGCGACGCCGCCGTCGCTGAGCACGAGTGCTGTAATGCTGTTCTCGAATCCGGGCGACCGCAGCCACCAGGTTTTGTTATCCACAGCACGGTCGGCCTCATTCGCGAAATAGTTTACATTGTTTGCTTCTCCCACGCTTAACAGAAACACTTTTGATTTGCCGCTTGCCGCGCCTCCCGACCATCTCCGCGGGCGATTGTCAGGGCCGTATGTTGTGTCCAAAACATCAGCTTTATAGTTTTCAAGGCCAACTATAAATCCGTTATTTTCATCATTCAGCCATCTCTTCATTACGCTGTCGGGAAAGCTGTTCGATGAATAATCATAAATTACTATTTCCACTTTATCGCTGCTGTCCCGTAATAAATCATCCAACAGTAAAAAAGCTGTTTTAGCGCCCTTGAAATCGTTGTCTTTATCCTTTACCTCCAGCACCCGCCAAACAAGCGTATTACCGTTGTAGCTGCCAAAGGTCATATAGCGCGGGTTGGTAGCCCATACGCCTCTTTCCATATCGCCCGCAATATCTGCCGTAGCATGCGCAGCCAATGGCGATAAAGCAAGAGACAATACAAGCGCGGCATAAAACAGGAATCTTTTAGTCATGCGTTTTCACTCCAAAATCATAAAAATAGCGCGGAGTGCGAAGAGGAGGTTAAGTTGTCTTAGTTTTTAACTCCAAACTCTACACTTCACACTGCTTAAAAAAGAAGTGTGAAGCGGAGTTGAAAGCAGTCTCAGTCTTTTAACTCCACACTCCACACTTCACACTGCTTTAAAAAGAAGTGTGAAGTGGAGTTGAAAGTTGTTTTAATCTTTTAACTTCACACTTCACACTTCACACTGCTTTTCTTATCTCTTTTTCATGACAAAGAAAGGAACAAGCGCCAGGAAAGCAAGCATTGCAAAGCCCGCGTTGCATCCTTTGCACTCGTCGTCGTCGCCCCAAATTGGGCAGCTGCCGCCGCCGTCGCCGCCTTTAAGCTCTGCTATCGAGAACTCGCCTTGGGTGAACGTTCCATACCCGAAGATGTCTCCAGCCTCATTGCTGTATTGGATAGCATACTTAACTCCATACTTAAGACCTTCCGCCAACAGTTCATCAAGCGGGAACTCCGCTTTGTACTCGCCAGGCGCGTCTCCTTCGAAAACCTGCATAAGGACAGGAATAGGATTCTTATCGAAATCATCGAAGAAGAAGAACGTCAGCCACATTCCATCATGCAGACAAGCGTCCTTGATGGTGACTTTGAGAGCTCCTGAAACCGGGCACTGGTAGGCGTCCTGCACGCTGGCGCTTTCGTTAACTAAACCGGTCGTCGGGAAGTCTATTGCGGGAGGAAGGAAAACATCGTCCGGTTTATTGTTCAGGTCTTCTGCAAAAGCAACGCGTTCAATCGCGGAAGCGGGAATAGCAGTAAAGTCAAAAGTCTTTACCAGGTCTAAGTTGAAATTACTGATATCAGCTTGATCCACAGTCTCGCCGGGAGCGGCGAAGATATCGTTGTAATGCCCCCAGAAAAGCAGACCGCAGTTAGATCTCGGTTCGAGCTTGAAAGCCGCGAACCTTGCCCACTTATGCGCCATCGGAATTACATAATGCCCCGCTTTGGCAACATAGCCAGCGGGCGCCTCAAACCAGTCGCCGCCGCCATGCGTAGGCGCATCGGCTTCAGAAGGCGTCTGCGCGGCTGTTAGCGGCACCCATGCCTGCCCCGCAAGGGTATTTGCGAAATTCGGAGATATTTTATTTGCCTCAGTCGAATAATTGTCAATGACATCAACTCTCGGTCGCGGAAGCTTTATTGTGCGGACGAGATTGTACGCAAAGAAATTGTTTCTCCGGACTCCCCAATTATCGACCTTATTACCGCCGGCGTCTATACCGTAGACTTTGTAGGTCTGCCCAGCGGGAAGCGTTACATCTTCCTTCAGTTTGTAGATAGGAATTCCATCCCTCATAAGCACTTCGACGGCCGTCTTGGCTCTCGGATCAAGAACGTAGAACGCGCCCATTTTAATAGGCCACTGAGGTATATTATTCAATATGGATCTCGGGTAGTGCGTATAATCCCTGGTTCTGTCAGGCGTGGAACCGTTTGTTAAAACGTGTCCGTCCAGCTTGAATATTTCGGGACCCCATCCATGATCATAACCGGTGAGCGGCATTATTTTTCTGTAAGGCGCGGCCGCGTTACCACCGTCTCCCGTGTTGCTGCCGGTGTTGTTTCTGTAGTCAATCGCTCCCTGATATACCGTCACGAGCCGCGGGTGGCCATACGGGTCGTTCGGGTTGCTGTAACTGGCGTTATTGAGATTGATATACTCGGCGTCCTTGTTCTTGAAGAACGCAAAAACATCTTCCTTGCGTTTAGAAGCAAGGTCAATAGTGCTGATTATTGATGCATGCATGGCGTTGACCTTTAGCCAGGTATGGTGGTAAGTGACGATTTCCATAAGAATTGAAAATCTGTTCTTGGCTGAAGGATACGTAGCAGTCGAGCGCACGGAGTCGCTTCCCGGGTTGGGGAAAGCGATTATTTCCCATACCGACTCGCTATCGCGTGATACTAACTGCGTATTGGCGCCTTCCATATATGGCATCGATACAAGCGACAGCGCCTGGTTTCTGGTCGGGCTATAGGAAGAGGTGGAGGTTGTCGTAAGGCTGTCGCTGAGGGAGTAAAGATTATTTCCGGCGGGCGCAGTGCCCGGCGAATAATCATCAATGAACTTTCTGAGGAACTTTTTGTAGTGAGAATCATCGTTTTTGTACTTCCCCACTCCGTCCCCGAAAAGTCCTTCAGCAAAGGATGTATTCTCTCTATCGTTTTCCGGGTCGTTGTTTCCCCATTTACCGTTGGTATATGTAACTATGTGGTGATGCCTCAAAAGATTTCCGGCGCCGATATTGTGATGGTCGATAACAACATGTGGATCCCACTTGCGGTAGAGCTTAAGGGCGGCTCTAATTTCCGGTTGAACTGCGTGCCCCCAGTTCCTGTTGGGATCGGAGTCATTAGCGAATGTACGCGTTTGGGCGTTCTTGCCGTCAGGGTTTGCTGCGGGAGTGATAAACAACACTACATCTTTCAGAAGATCATCCCATTTTCCTTGAGCCACCTCGCGCATGAACAAAAGCGAAGCTTCCGCTCCATCGTTCTCGCCTCCGTGAATACTGCACTGCCAGCGAATTTTGATGCGCTCTCCAACTTCCTCAGGATTTTTGGGCGCTTTTGGAAAGCCCACTATCAAAAGGGGAATTGGTACGCCGCGAAGGCTATAGCCCATTGTCTCGTAACGAATACGTCCGCCGCTGTTATTGGCTACTATTTTCACGAATGGCAGTATATCGCCCCTTGGGTCGTATCCATTTGGCAGAGCAGTCGCTGATGCTGAAGCTGCGAACAGTTTCCTCTCCATTCTGGACCACACAGGGCTCCATCCCGCATTTTCGCGGTTAGCCTGCGTCGCCCTCTCCATCGACTGCTCCCAGGTTGTCTTCAGGTTATCCAGTGGTCCCGCGTATGCGAAAGACGCAACTAAAAGCAGCAACGCAAACACAAATAACAACATCTTTGTTACTTTCATTATTCTTTCCTCCTATTCAGATTTAAATCAATTTACACTACCTAATATTTGGAATACAAATATTATACGTATTTTACAATACGTCTGGGAGAGTGGCAATAAGTTTTTATAAAATAGCTCAATTCGTTATTAAATTATAAATATTTGTATGCTTATCATGGTGATTTGCGATGATAACAATCACTTACTGTGAAAACATCTCTAATATCAAGGGTTTTGACAAAAGCGGGCTGCAGAATGTCCTGGAATTCTAACTTCGATATTAATAAATTCGGTAACAACTAACATAGCTTTATAACATTGCACTTCACACTGCTTTTAAAAAAGTGTGAAGCGGAGGCGAAAGCTGTTTAACTCCACACTCCACACTTCACACTTCACACTTCACACTGCTTTTAAAAAAGTGTGAAGCGGAGGTGAAAGCTATTTTAACTCCACACTTCACACTTCACACTACTTTTCTTATCTTTTTTTCATGGCAAAGAAAGGAACAAGCGTCAGGAAAGCAAGAATTGCGAAGCCCGCGTTGCATCCTTTGCACTCGTCGTCGTCGCCCCAAATTGGGCAGCTGCCGCCGCTGCCGCCGCCTTTAAGCTCTGCAAGTGAGAACTCGCCTTTGGTGAACGTCCCGTACCCGTAGATGTCTCCAGCCTCATTGCTGTATTGAATTGCGTACTTAACTCCATACTTAAGACCTTCCGCCAACAGTTCATCAAGCGGGAACTCTGCTTTGTACTCGCCAGGCGCGTCTCCTTCGAAAACCTGCATAAGGACAGCGATAGGATCCTTATTGAAATCATCGAAGAAGAAGAACGTCAGCCACATTCCATCGTGCAGACACGCGTCCTTGATGGTGACTTTGAGAGCTCCGGAAACCGGACACTGGTAGGCGTCCTGAACACTGGCGCCTTCGTTGACTAGACCGGTAGCCGGGAAGTCGATTTTGGGAGCGGCAAAAGTATCATCCGGTTTGTCGTTTGCGTCTTCCGCGAAAGTCAAAAGCTCAAGGGCGGAAGCAGGAATTGCCGTATAGTCGAACGTCTTGACAAGGTCTAAGTTGAAGTTATCCGGGACGTTTCTGCCATCGCCGCCGACTGCGTCATCCCAGTGAGCCCAGAAAAGGAGACCGCAGTTAGATCTTGGTTCAAGCTGGAAAGCCGCGTATCTTGCAAACCGCTGTGCTGTCGGAATGACAAAGTATCCAGCCTTTGCGACATGACCGGTAGGAGCAGGAAGCCAGTCGCCGCCGCCATCTGTGGGCGCATATGCTTCGGCTGGGATCTGTGTGCCTGTGAGCGTTACAGCGTGTGCAGAATAATCGCCGCCCGGGTCATTGGCTATTATCTCCGCTCTCTTTCTGGGAACTTTCGTTGTATAGATGCCCTCGTAGACGGATGTATTCTTAGTTACGCCCCACTTTTCATTTCCTCCCGGACCGTAGAATTTGTAGGTAGTGCTATCGGGAAGCGGCACGTCCTGTTTCAGCTTATAAACCTCAACTCCCTGCATCTGAAGCACATGGACTGCTGTCGTAGCCCTTGGGTCCATGACATAGAACGCGCCCATCTTTATGGGATACTGGGGAACGTTGTTAAGCAGAAGTTCCGGATAGTGCGTATAGATAATGCTCCTGTTCATGGTGCTGGTACCAGGATTGTAACCATAGCCCTCCAGCTTAAATATTCCGGGACCCCATCCAATATCATGTCCGGTATTCAATATCTTTCTAAAGGGCGCCGAAGCGTTTCCGCCGTTTGCGCCGTTCGGCCTGTAGTCAATGGCGCCTTGGAATACCGTAGTTAAGCTGCTGGGGCTGCTGTTATTAAGACCGCTATACGCCGCGTCTTTCCCTTTGATAAGCGCGTTTATCTCGTCCTTCTGTTTCACAGCCTGCTCTATCGCGCTGATGCCCGCAGCGTACATGGCGTTAACCTTAAGGAAGGTGTGCGGTGAGCCATATATTTCCATAAGAATAGCATATCTGTTCTTCGATACTGGCAGAGTTGAGCTGGAGCGCGTTGAATCGCTGATGGCATTTGGCATGGTGACGATTTCCCGGACGAGAGTCTCGACGCCGCCAACATCGCGCGATACAAGGGCAGTGGGCTGTTCTTCCATATACGGCATCGCTACAAGGGATATTACTGAATTCATCTCCGGGCTTGGAGTATTAGTTCCTGGAAGAAAAGCTGTGGAGAGAGCGATTGGCTTATTTCCCGCAGCGTTGCCTGGCGAGTAATCGTCAATGGTCTTTTTCACATGTATCTTGTAGAAATTCGTAACCGGATCCACGAATTTACCGGGCCCGTCTCCGAAAACGCTCTCAGCGTAGCGCGCGTTCCCAAAGTCGATATCCGGATCGTTGTTGCCCCATTTTCCGTTGGCGTAAGTAACTACATGACGATGGTTTAATCCCGCGCGATGGTGATCAAGCACAACGAATGGATCCCACTTCCGATAAAGCCTTAGAGCCGCCTGAACTTCAGGAGCATTCACAGCGCTCCAGACCCGGTTGAGATCATAGCCCTGCGCGTTTGCGCGCTGCTGCAAATTCTTGCCGTCCGGGTTTACTGCGGGGGTGACAAGAACGACAATATCCTTAAGGAGTTCATCCCATTTTCCCTGTGCCACTTCGCGCAGGAAAATAAGCGAACCTTCCGTGCCTTCGTTCTCGTTGCCATGAATACTGCACTGCCAACGAAGCACAAAGCGTTCGCCAACCTCTTCGGGACCTTTAGGCGCTTTCGGAACGCCCACTACCAGAAGCGGGATCGGCACGCCGCGAACGCTGTAGCCCATAGTTTCGTAACGCACACGCCCGCCGCTGTTGTTTGCTACTATCTTAACAAATGGCAGTATCTCGCCTTCCGCAGGGAAGCCTGCAGGCAGAGTCGTCTGCAGCTGCGCATTCGAGGTTGCGTTACCTTCCGCTCTTTGCATTCTGGTAGTAATTTGAAGCATATCGCCCCCGCCAAATGACGGATTGTTACGGTCTGCATCCGTCATATTCTCAATAGCCCGCTCCCAAGTTGTCTTCAGGTTATCCAGCGGACCGGCAAACGCGGAAGACGCCATAAACAGCGCTAACACAAAAACAAATAACAACCTCTTTGTTATTTTCATTTCAAACTTTCCTCCTGTATTAATTCAATTCAATTCATTATTTCTGTAAGCCGGAGGAAATTTTAAGGTATTTCTCCGGTACGTCCAATAACGCAGAGCCGATATAGCCCTTGCCGAAAACATATGTATCCTGAAGCAGCAACATGTAGTTGTCAAGCTTCACTCCGGTCGTGCCGTCCACATAATACGAGCCCGCCCACTTCGCTCCGGGCGTATATTTCCCGAACGCCTTCAGCGCGTCCTGCATGTCCGTCATCTTCGACTCGCCCTCTATCACGTTTATCGCGTGCTGTATAAGACCGGTCGTCGCGCAGAACGGGAATGAGAATGACCATGTGCCCAGGCGTCCGCTCGCATTCTTGCTCTCCAACACTTCCTCTATCTTTTTCATTATCGCGGGGAAGTTCCCTTTTTCATTTGATAAATCTAACCCGAGCGCTCCGGGGAATCCAAGCAGCGGCGACGGTAGGCTCGCTTCAACAAATGTTCCGCCGTACTCAACTACCTGGCGAATTAACGGCTCGGTATGCGCGTCGTTCGTGCAGTAGAATGACGCGTTCTTTCCGTACTTATCTACCCACTTCGGCACGTTCTCAAGCAAAAACTGCTGCGCGCCCACGATTCCCACGTCGCTCAACGGGTCGGGCGCCGTCTCAAACACCCACTTCACTCCTAAGTCCTCGCACGCCTGCTCGAATATCATGCGGCGGCGGGTCAAGGTCTCGACGCTCATGTGACGCGGGAAGGAGACATGCACAAACGTGTCCGCTCCCAGCTGCTTCGCCGCCCAGATGACGCGGTATCCTGCGGATACAAAGTCATTGCGCATGACAAAGTCCGCAACTTTGCCGATGACTAAAGGATCCTCATGCGCCACGCCCGCAAGCAGAAGGATGTCGGGGCGCATCTCGCGAACCCTGCGGAACCCCTCGGTTGCTCCGGGAACAGCCTGGTTCATGACAATGGCTTTCATCATCGGGTCTGTAGCTAAGGAAACTATCTGGGAAATGGTGGTTTCCTGCTCGGCTGCAAAGTTGTTGGGATACGTCAGGTGCTGGATCATCCCGCCGTCCTTAACATCGCCGTATTCGGCGATCATCGCCTCTGCGCCGCGCACTTCATCCTCTCCCTGCGCGACCGTACCGGTTATAATACCGATGTGGTACTTCGCAGGCTCCGCCGCTCCCGCCATCGTTACGCAAAAAACCATGAGACACAATACTAACGCTAAGCACTTTAACCCATTACGTACATTCATTAACATAACCTCCAATTAAAAATTTTGTTTAGCACAGCAATAGAATTTTATCATAGTTTTATCTATATATTAATTACATAATAGTGATAAAAGACTATTGAAAGTGATAATAGCTTCGATTTTGAATTTTATTTCCCCAATAAATAGAGTGAAGTGTGTTACACGGAACACCAGATAAACGGAAAACTATAATCCATAACAATTATTTGGTTTTGGTCATTCTGACGGAAAGATATTTAAATTTTATAAAGTGTCTTTAGTTTTAAACTACGTACTAAGTATCACTTGATTGTTGTGAGGGTAATTAACAAAAAGACTCTGGATTGCTTCATCGCAATATGACGCTCCTCATCACACGTCTTTGCGAGCGGTTTCATCGCGAAGCAATCCAGAGTCTTTGTCTTTCCTAATCCCTAATCCCTATTCCCTAATCCCTGTCTTTACCGCCTTTTCAATCCTATCCATCCCCTCAGCCAAAACATCCATGGATTGGGTACACGCTATCCTTATATAGCCTTCGCCGCACGAGCCGAAAGTATTGCCCGGCACTATTGCTACTTTCCAGTCGTAGAGCAAAGTCTTAAAAAATTCCTCGCTTGTTTTGCCAGTGCCTGTGATGTTTGGAAATAAATACATCGCCCCTTCCGGTTTGGCACAGGTTATTCCTTTTATATTGTTAAGCCGTCCGGCGACATATTCCAAACGTTCCCTGAATATTTCGCGCCTTCCCGCCAGTTTTTCATCATGAAAGTTTAGGGCGTATAATGATGCCCTTTGTCCTACACTGCTAAGGCAATAAGTCTGATTTGCCGACAGGAGCGAAATCAAGCGTATGAAATCCTTGTGCCCCATTGAGTAGCCTATGCGCCAGCCCGTCATGCAGTGGCTCTTAGAAAGCCCTCCCATAACTAAAGTACGTTCGCGCATTCCATGAATGGACGCAAAGGATATGAATTTCCCGTCAAATACGAGAGATTCATAGATTTCATCCGAGAAAACAAACAGGTCGTGCTTTTCTATAACTTCAGCTATTTTTTCCATTTGTTCTTTCTTCATTACCATTCCCGTAGGATTATTTGGAGAGCATAATATTATTGCTTTTGTTTTTGGAGTGATGACGCTCTCTATCTCTTCCGGCGTGGCTGCAAAGCCATTTTTCTCATGAGTTGACAAATGAACTACCTTACCGCCTGTCCATTCAACTTGAGGGAAATACGCGCCAAAACACGGTTCAACGCATATAACTTCGTCACCCGGGTCCAACAGCGCCTGAAGCCCAAGCCATAAGGATTGAACCCCGCCAACGGCCATAAAAACTTCATCCGGGTTATATTTCATCCCATGATGACGTTCCCAGTAATTGCATACAGCATCCTTTACATCTAAATAACCGGAAAGAGGCGGGTAGTGAGTGTAACCATTTTTAGCGTCGTTCATTGCAGCTTCAATGATATCACTCTCCGTGACGAAGTCAGGCTCCCCGATACCGAGATTGCATACGCCGTCCACGGCTGCAACGGCTTGAAATATTTTTGACATACCTGAAGGCTGCAGCTCCCCAAATTTTTTAGATAGTTTCAATTCAAACACTTCACTTTCTATATTAGGAGCAGAATACAGTGAATTATTTAACGCTGAATGTTTTCGCACTCCATGATTTTCCTCTTTTAAGCGGCTCGCCTACCAGATATTCAAGATATCGGCTACGGCACTCGGGACAATTTTTTGTCTTTTCGTTTGTATCCAACTCAAATTCAAGCCCGCATTCAAGACAACGAAACTTTCCCATCACGATTTCCCTCCTAGTAATTAATATTTTTATGCGTATCTCTTTAGCGGGGTTTCCAACAACTGTGCAATTTTCAGGAACATCCTTTACCACAACGCTGCCCATTCCAATTACGCTGTCTTTCCCAATACATATTCCCTGCCTTATTGATGATTGAACTCCAATGAAAACTCTTTCGCCTATTTTTACATTCCCGGAAATATTGACGCTTGGCATAACGGAGCAAAAATCACCCAATTTGCTGTCGTGCGCAAGCTGCGACCCCGCGCTCATTAAAGACGTAGTTCCAACATATGTATTAACGCTTATAAAGCAAGAATAAAAAATAACCGCTCCCTCAGAAATTATTGAACTTCCTGATATGATAACCGAAGGGTGCACAACTGCTGGAAACGATATCAGTTCATTATTTTTTAATTCTTTATAGAGTTTTTCTTTTATTCTGGTGTTGGCAATACCTAAAACCACGTCCACTGGTTCTTTCAGTTCGCCCAAAAAGTCTGCCCCGCTAAGAACCGGAATCCCCTCGCCTGCATATCCAATTTTATCATCATCTATAAACCCCGTAATACTCCATTTTGGATGAATTACGTTTATAGTTTTCAATAATTCGTGAATTTCTCTGCCAAGACCCCCGACTCCGTAAATGTAAAGCTTTTTCATCACAATAAACCTTTTTATGGGGCTGAAATAAATGCAACAAAATCAAATATATTGCAGGGGCGGCATTCCCCTCACGTGGAGGGGCGCCCGCCCTGGCGGCTGTAACAAAAGTAATATATTGGCTGACCAAACCATAATATATAGTGGTTGTTCGGCATTTGCACAATATGTTGTAGGGGCGGCATGCAGCCGCCAGCTTTTGTTACAGCCCCTTTTTATAAAATTCCCAATTTCATCCGTCATTTCAGAAGCGTAAGCATTACTCCTGCCGCAACAGCGGTGCCAATTACTCCCGCGACGTTCGGCCCCATTGCGTGCATTAAGAGATAATTGCCCGGATTTTCCTGCTGGCTGACCCTCTGAACGACACGCGCGGCCATTGGAACAGCGGACACTCCCGCAGAGCCTATCATCGGATTTATTTTACCTTTGCTCAAAACCTTCATAAGCTGCCCGAACATAACCCCGCCCGCTGTGCTGAAAATAAACGCCACAAGCCCAAGCAATATTATCATCAGAGTTTTGTACTCAAGGAAATCATGCGCGCTCATTGTAGCTCCGACCGTAAGCCCCAAGAATATCGTCGTGATATTCAAGATCTCGTTTTGGGCTGCGCCGGAAAGGCGTTCGGTGACTCCGCATACGCGCAGAAGGTTTCCAAACATCAATACTCCAATTAGCGGTACGCAAGCAGGCAGTATTAGCCCCGCCGCTATGGTGCAAACTATTGGGAACAGTATTGTTTCGATTTTGGCAACCGGGCGCAGAGCGTCCATGCGAATGGCGCGGTCGGCTTTTGTGGTGAACAGTTTTATTATCGGAGGCTGGATAAGCGGAACCAATGACATATAGCTGTAGGCCGCCACCGCGATGGCGCCGAGGATTTGCGATTGCCCAAGCTTCATAGTAAGGTAAATGCTCGTCGGCCCGTCGGCGCCTCCTATAATTCCAATGCATGCAGCTTCACGAATGGAGAACAAACCCATAATGACCGCTCCGCAAAACGCTACGAAAACTCCAAACTGAGCCGCCGCGCCAAGCAAAAACGTTACGGGATTGGCCAATAACGGTGAAAAGTCCGTTAAGGCGCCAATGCCCATGAATATTATAATCGGATATATTTCGTGTTCCGTTCCGTAGAATACATAACGCAAAAATCCCCCATCGTCCATAATGCCGGACAGCGGCAAATTCACTAAAAGACATCCGAAAGCAATAGGCGTAAGCAATAAGGGTTCAAATCCCTTGCCTAACGCGAGGTACAGCAATATAAGGGCAACGATGAGCATAATGAAATTTCCTCCCGTCATCCCTCCAAATCCAGATTCTCTTACAAGATCTGATATAGCTTCCGCGTAAATTCCCATAAAAACTCACTCTCCCCCTTATCCGATAACCACGAGGACATCTCCCGCGTTGACAGCGTCCCCGTTCCTCACACGAACATCGGTGACTTTACCGTCCGCCGTCGCAAAAATTTCGTTCTCCATTTTCATTGCCTCGAGCAAAACGACAACTTCGCCATTTTTCACCGCCTGTCCCACGGAAACCGAGACCTTAAGGATTTTCCCTGGCATCGGGGAAGTTATCGTAACGCCGCCCGAAGAAACCGGCTTTGGAGCTGGAGCAGCCGCTACCGGCGCGGGAGCAGGAGCAGGCGTCGGCGCCGCAACAGGCGTCGGGGCGCTTACAGGTATACTGGCAACGGGTGCAGCGGGGGCGCCCAAATCTTCAACTTCAACTTCAAAAGCAGTTCCATCAACAGTAACTCTATATTTCATTATTATAGTCTCCTCTTAATATAGTATTTTTTAAATTACCACGAACGTGAAAGATAAAAGCAAAAGCCTCTCTATTGCTTCGTCGCAAAAAGACGCTCCTCGCTAAGACAAAAGCCTCTCTATTGCTTCGTCGCTTCGCTCCTCGCAAATACGTGGGTTGGACACATTTCATTCGTAGCTACCACGAACGTGAACCAAGTCTGCTTTCCATGCACTCGGCAATTCCTGTAGCGCGCCATATTGGAGTCAAACTTGGACAATTTCCATGAGCCAACGGCACGCGCGCCACGCTAATAACATTCATTCTTCTGCCTGTGGAAGCGCAAATTGCCGCAGAGATAGCCGCTACTACCTTTTTCATATCTAAATCATCTGAAGCCGCTTGACTGACAGGCGCGGATACAGCCTGAGGCGCAGGCGCCGAAGGAGTAGCCGGTTTATCTTTCTTTCCCACAATCATAGCAATATAGCGATTAACGAAAATCGTTGCGGACAGAGCGGCAAGCACAGAAAAAACTATTGTGAAAGCTATAAGGCTTACTATTAACGCGCCACCTGTGCCATGAAACCGGGAAACTGTATCTATCGTAGTCTCAACTGTTTGCGGCACATCTATTGAAGCCGTAACAACATCTAACGAAGCTAAAATTGCATCAATAATTTGCGAAAGTGAATTTACCTCTTGTGAAAACGGAACTGAAGCCACGCTCTCAGAAGTTATCGTTATAGCTTCTGTAAACATAATAATTCCTCCCCCCGTTAGTGAGGAATCACGCCGTGTTTTTTGCGCGGCAATGACTCGCGTTTGCTTTCCATTCCATTAAGGGCTGTAAACAACTCTTTACGAGTTTCCTCCGGAAGGATTATCCTATCGACAAGCCCGCGTTCCGCAGCTGCAAATGGAGTTGCGAAAGCCGCTCTGTACTCCTCAATCTTTTGAGCCCTGAGCTCCTCAGGGTTTTTCGCCGCGTCAATTTCCTTTTTGAAAATTATGTTAGCGGCGCCCTCGGCGCCCATAACCGCTATTTCAGCCTGCGGCCACGCAAGGACTATGTCCGCGCCAAGCGCTTTGCTGCACATGCCAAGGTATGCTCCTCCATAAGCTTTTCTGAGCACTATTGTAATTAAAGGTACAGTTGCTTCGCTGTACGCATAGAGCATTTTCGCTCCATGACGGATTATTCCCGCATATTCCTGATCGACTCCGGGCAAATAGCCTGGCACATCGACAAAAGTTACTATTGGCAGGTTAAAAGCATCACAATGACGTATAAAACGGCTTGCTTTATCAGAAGCATTGACATCAAGGCAACCGGCCATGACCGCCGCTTGATTGGCTATTATTCCTATTGATTTTCCACCCACGCGCCCATAACCGGTTACGATGTTCTTTGCCCAGTCCTTTTGAACTTCAAAGAAAACTCCGTCATCAAGTACGGATTCAAGAACTCTGCGAACATCATATCCTTTGTTTGGATTTGTCGGCACGATATCACGCAGATTTATATCGGCGCGATTAATATCATCGGAGGTATTTGCGAAAGGAGTTTCATCCAGGTTATTCTGAGGAAGGTATGACAGTAATTTTCTGACCTGATCGAAGCACTCGGCTTCATCTTTTGCCATGAAATGAGCGTTGCCGCTTTTCATATTATGAGTTGCGGCGCCGCCTAGTTCCTCGCTTGTAACATCTTCACCGGTAACGGCTTTTATTACCGCCGGACCCGTAATGTGCATGACGCCTATTTTATCGACCATAAACACGAAGTCCGTAAGAGCAGGGCTGTAAACCGCTCCGCCTGCAGTAGGGCCAACTATAACTGAAATCTGCGGGATGACGCCGCTCGAAATCGTATTACGATAAAATATTTTTCCGTATCCGTTGAGAGAATCCACAGCTTCTTGAATACGCGCCCCGCCGCTATCGTTAACGCCAATAATCGGGCAGCCCATTTTCATTGCCATATCCTGCATCTTGCATATCTTATTGGCGTGCATCTCTCCAAGAGAACCGCCAAGCACTGTAAAATCCTGGCTATAGATGAAAACTTTTCGCCCGTTAATTGTTCCCCACCCTGTAACTACTCCATCGCCAAGCGGCTTTGTTTTTTCAAGCCCAAAATTTGTACAGCGATGTGTTACAAATTCGTCCATCTCAACAAATGAGCCTGCGTCAAGCAACTGGGCAATTCTCTCGCGCGCAGTTCCTTTCCCCTTTTCCTTCTGCTTGGCTATGGCATTATCTCCCCCGCTTTTAGCCGCGGCGCCATGCTTGCCTTGCAGTTCCTCGCATAGTTCTCCGATACTTCGAATCGCCATGAATACAATAACCTCCTCTATAAATTTGTAATTATCTCCTCAACAACAGCATACGGATTAGTTTTACGCAGAAGCAAATCTTTAATTTTATCGCTTTTATATGTCCCCCATAGCTGCTCGACGCGTCCTGAAAGCCTTGATAAAAGTAAAGTTTCAACTTCAGTGTTGGTTCGTTTCTCAATGCGTAGAAGTCCGGCTTTGGTATCATTCATGAATTTTTTGTGTAATTCAATTTTTGATACGAGTTCGGGCAACCCGCTCCCATCTTCCGCTATCGTAAGCACCACAGGGGGGATCCAACTTTTATCTTTCAATAAGTCAAGCATTGCTCGCGTTTCACGCGCAACTTTGTCCGCCCCTTCTTTATCCGCTTTATTAACAACGAACACGTCGGCTATTTCCATTATCCCCGCCTTCATTATTTGAATATCGTCTCCAAGCCCGGGGACAAGGATAACACAAACAGTGTCCGCTATTTTCATTATTTCAACTTCCGACTGTCCAACGCCCACCGTTTCAATTATAACAACATCCTTACCCGAAGCGTCAAGTATAAGCGCCGCCTCGCGCGTTCCGTTGCTGACCCCTCCCAGCGACCCTCTCGTCCCCATGCTTCTTATATAAACATGAGGATCATCAGTATGCCTCTGCATTCTGATGCGATCAGCCAGAATAGCTCCGCCGCTGAAAGGGCTTGAAGGATCAATGGCAATAACTCCAACCTTCTTGCCCTCCGCTCGGTATTGTTCAATAAGCTTATCGGTAAGCGTGCTTTTCCCGGCGCCCGGACTCCCGGTTACCCCAATAACCCAAGCTTTTCCCGTATGAGGATAAATATCCTGCATGAGCGTTTCAGCTTCGGAAGTTCCGGTCTTAATTATTTGGTCCTCTATCATGGAAATAGCGCGGGCTATGCCGCGCACATCTCCATTCAGAACCTTTTTTAGAAGCTCCGGCACTTTATTTATTTGTCTCTACGGCTTCTTTAAGCCATTCTATCGTCGTACCGGTCGGCGTTCCCGGCCCAAAAACAGCGCCTGCCCCCATATTAATCAAATCCGGGACATCCTCCTCGGGAATGACCCCGCCGCCAAATACTATAATATCCTCCGCTCCCTTTTCTTTCAGAAGGCCGATTACTTTTTCAAAATAGAAATGATGCGCGCCGGAAAGTATGCTTATTCCGACAGCATCAGCATCTTCCTGTATAGCTGTGGCAACTATCTGTTCAGGAGTCTGCCTGAGCCCCGTATAAATAACTTCCATGCCCGCGTCGCGCAACGCGCGCGCAATGACTTTTGCTCCCCTATCATGCCCGTCAAGGCCTGGCTTCGCAATGACTACTCTTATTTTATCCGGCATTTTTTTTCCTCCCTTGGGCTTGTATTTAGAGCACGATATTTTCGACGTATTCGCCGAATTCTTCCCTGAGAACCCCGCATATTTCCCCTTCGGTCGCGTAAACGCGAACTGCGTTCAGTATCATCGGCATAAGGTTTTCCGATTCATTCCGAGCCGCTTTTCTGATATCCTCAAGATACTCCTTAACTGCAACATTGTCCCTGCTTGATTTCATTTCATGAAGTTTCTTAATCTGGCGCTCTCCCACGCTTGAGTCCACCCTAAGCAACTTTCTTCCGGCAGAGCTTTCCTTCGTCTGGAATTTATTGACTCCAACGACAATAGCTTGATCTGTCTCTATTGCTCTTTGATAGTTGTACGCTGAATCCTGAATTTCCTTTTGCGGATATCCCGCGTCTATTGCTTTCAGCATACCGCCCATATCATCAATCTTATTAATATAGTCCGCGGCGCCCTGCTCTATTTCATTGGTCAGGGATTCCACAACGTAACTGCCCGCAAAAGGATCAACCGTATTTGTAACTCCAGATTCATAAGCGATAACCTGCTGAGTTCTGAGAGCTATTTCAACGCTCTTTTCGGTCGGCAGGGCAAGGGCTTCGTCCATGCTGTTAGTATGAAGCGATTGCGTCCCTCCGAGGACAGAAGCCAAGGCTTGAAGCGTTACGCGTATGACGTTATTCTCCGGTTGCTGGGCTGTAAGGGTACAACCCGCTGTTTGAGTATGGAACCGGAGCATCTGAGCTTTCGGGTTTGTGACGCCGAAGCGCTCCTTCATTATCTTCGCCCAAAGTCGGCGCGCCGCGCGATATTTGGCGACTTCCTCAAGAAGATCATTGTGCGCGTTGAAAAAGAAGGACAATCTTTCACCGAACACATTAGGGTCCTGTCCGGTTATCTTTGCCGCTTCCACATATGCAATTCCGTCCGCTAAAGTAAATGCAACTTCCTGAACTGCAGTGCTTCCTGCTTCGCGTATATGATATCCTGAAATGGAAATGGTATTCCACTTGGGAACGTTTTTACCGCAGAAGTCGAATATATCGGTGACAAGTCTCATGGACGCTTTTGGGGGGAATATGTAAGTACCGCGGGCTATGTACTCTTTTAGGATATCATTTTGTATGGTGCCTGAAAGCTGCTCAGGTTTTACGCCCTGCTTTTCGCCCACGCATACGTACATAGCAAGCAATACGCCGGCGGGGGCATTTATTGTCATTGAAGTGGATACTTTATCAAGCGGTATTTTATCAAATAAAATTTCCATATCAGCAAGGCTGTCTATTGCCACTCCAACCTTGCCGCACTCTCCCTGCGCCATAGGGTGATCTGTGTCATAGCCTATTTGGGTTGGCAGGTCGAAGGCAACGGAAAGTCCTGTTGTGCCCCTTTCCAAAAGGTATCGATAACGCGCGTTGGATTCTTCAGCTGTGGCAAAACCCGCGTATTGGCGCATTGTCCAAAATCTTCCTCTGTACATGTTCGCTTGGACTCCTCGCGTGAACGGGTAAGATCCGGGGAAATTAATATCATTAAGGTAATTTATCACCTCAATATCATCCTGGCTGTAAAGCACATTAAGAGGGAGCCCTCCCACAGTTGTAAACTGCTCGAAACGCTCGGGATTTTTCTGTACCACCTTTTCTAACGCCTTTTTGTATGCCGCTTTAGCTTCCTGATAATTATCCGCCAAAGTAACCACCCCTTTGATTATGATATAGAATTTATTATATCCTAAATTAATTTTCCATAAATCACTTGCCGACCGCATCAATCCATATCGGAATCCAGTCTCTTCCCGATAACTGTCTAATGCTTAAGTAAGAAGATAACGTCGATCTATCCGGATAACCGGAAGCTTCAGTCTTATCAGCCAACAACAATTGCAATTTTAAATCTCTTCGCTGCGATATTAGCATTGGTTCATTAAAAATAGAATAATAAACTTCGCCTCCTGTTGCAGCAGAAGCTCGCATTAGTTCAACCGATGGCATGCCCCTTGCCCAAATATCAATCTTCACACCGTTAAACAAACAAAATGCCGTTAATTTCAATAACTCTTCATGGTTATAGATTATCAATGAGTCAAGAATAAAATTAGTAATTAAATCCCGTTGATTGCTCCATATCAAAGGCAATCTGCCATAAAGCTCAGCGCACGACTCTACGGGAATCACCCGCATTTTAGGCGTGATCATCCCGTCGGCGTTTCCTCTCGAAAAGCATAGCCCCATTACAGAAGGAGCTTTCATACTGGTTACTGACGTCGTTATTATACGTTCATTCCAAACAGACATTGCAGTAGGCATTATTTCCTTCACCCATTCGGGAAACGGGGAAGAAAACGTCGTGCAAACAGATAGAACAGCATTACCATTTTCATCTATCTTAAATTCCGGGTCATAAAGAGAAAGAAAAGCCGGAGATAAATCAAGGTTAGGAGTTAAAGTTATCTTCCAAATTTTGTTCCCTGAAATGTCCGAGCAAAATATCTCCCCTTTATATTCAAAAAATGCCCATGCGTCATTCAGCTCAGACCTTAAAACCTCCTTATCAGCTGATTTATTCGTAAAATCAACAAAATGTGCACTAATTTCTGAGTCTTCATTTACAGAAAGTAATAATCCTAGACTACTCCATATTATATCTCTAACGTTTATATTTTCAACGAAAAATGATCTTTTATTGCGCAAGTCTATAAAATAAATTCTGCCATTTGCCCTATCCGCTGTTGCAAGCCAATAAGCGTAAGCTTTTACCGCAACAGGTTCAAAAAGATAATCTCCGCTGTTATATTTGTCAGGTTGCCATTCATCTTCGTACTTCATTTCAGGCCATGAATAAAACTTAATTTTTCTACTCACCGGGTCTGCTACAGCAATTTCAGCTGCAGAGATATAACACGCGTCCGATACAGAATCACAATCAACTCCGCCTTTTCGGTCAAATGAAGAGTCATTCATAATTTGGCATATCTCGCCGTCAATATTTATCACGTAAATTGATCCGTCTCCCGGCAATAAAGCTTTTACCGGGGAATTTATTCCTTTAACTATGTTGAATTGACCGGCGTCGCCGTTTGTCCTGAAAAACACTTGGTTGCCTATTGTGTCCGGGAAGCATAAATCAGAATTAAAGCCGCTCAGTTTTCCCAGCCCCTTTGACGAGTAAGGTCTAAAGTATCCGGTGTTTAAAGAGTCATAAATGTTAGATTGTGAAACGTTACATCTTACCGGATATGAAGACTCAGAAATTATTAATTCAAGCTCCGACTTATTCTCCGATATTCCCTTAAGAACGTTTGGAGCTATTAAATCGCGTGTGCGCACTTCAAGAAAATTAGAAATGGATTTACTTGCTAAGCTGAATTCACCTATCTTTCGCAAAATGAGTCCTCTCAAGTAATACACATCCACCAGAAAAATATTGGCTTTCTGTGCTTGATCAAGAAAACTAAGCGCCTGCCAGTAATTACGCATTATGAAATGCTTCCAGGCGCGCATAAAAGCGATTTCCGCCTCCTCAATACGAGCCGGAGGAATTGAAGTTCCTACAGGGGCCGAAGCAGGAGACAAATCTGCGCTCTTAGCAAACCTTGCGGTTAAGTCTTCCAGCATTCTCACGTCATGCGGTTGAGATTCAACAGTTGCTGTCTCTTGAGATTTTTTATCCGCTGAAGCGACACTAGGTGAAAGCTTTGCTTCAGCCGGGGCGGCTTTAGACGGCGATTGTTTTGTTTGTTGTTTTTTTGCGGTTGCCGCATCAGAAACTTGCACAAATCCTACAAGCAAAGTAAGAATTATAACCAAACAGCGAGCAACGAAAAAATGTTTCATATTTATCATCTCATTCTTTAGGATAGTTTCTTTACGGAAGAAATGAATAGTACCCAAAAGTTATTGCCGCAGCAAATAAAAAGCCCAGAAGGATCCTAAGATATAGTACCCAAATCTCTCCTCCAGGCAACTCTCCGTTTTGTATTTTCACAACAATATGTGAAACAAAAAAAGCTCCTATTAGTGATCCTAACGCTAATAATGCTTGGATATTTCTTAAAGGCATAAGTTTTTCCCTCTTTATTGAATATTAATTATATACTCTATCATAGCAAAAGAAGTTTTAAAAGTTACAGCATAAATATATACGAGTTAAATATTTCTGATACAATTATAAAAAATAAAGGGGGATCAATATGTCAATAAAAAAAATCATAAAAAAGACGCTTTTTTTGGTCATGCTATCGTTGGTTTTTACATTTATTTGTTCGGCAGTTAATGCGAATGAAATAAAGGCAATTTGGAATCACATTTCACTAAATTATACCGAATATAGCTCAGTAAATTCAAAAGCAAAAGATATATGGGAAAAATTCGAAAATAGTTCAATACAGAGGGGCTTGGTTGTTAAACATAATTATCGTCCTTTCGTTCCTGTAGTTAATAGAATTATCATTTTGGATACCCCCGCCGGCGAACTTGCGTATCGCAGTTATTATCTTCGCATTGAAACAGAAGTTATAGACGGCAAAGATTCCCATATTGCTGAAATAGCGCTGATTAAATTGTCCGATAAACAATTCCCGGAGGCCACAATGGAACAGCAGTTTGGATATAAAGACGGCAAACTGGGTGAAAAAATTACATACTGGGTTTCACAGAAAAGCATAATTCCGGGGAAATTAAGCGCTTCCGATCAGCTCAAAACAGAGAGCTTCAAGCGTTCGATAGAACCTGAATTCATCGGCGATATCGACAACAGAAGAGTTCCAAAGAGCGATATATTTCACTTTTTCCCTGAAATAAGCAACGATTTAAAACTAAATTTTGAATACCTATATCCTCAAAATGATAAACCAATGATGAAAACTACATTTACACCGGGAAGAATTCATTTTGGGTCATTGCTTGACACGGACGTGAAAATATCCTTTATACACAATATTGCTACACTAAAGATGGTAAACGGTGAAATAATCTGGAAGACGAAGCTTAGCAGTTTCACTACGGGAGAAGAGATGGCGCTTAGCGACTCGTTTTTTAATTTCATGCAGGAGAGTTTAGCTAAAGAAGAACATATTGCTCCTGCATCGCCCGTATTATACTGATAAAAATGCCGGACTTAATTGGACTTCTACTTATCTTTTGCGCGCGAGTGCTGGATGTAAGTTGCGGGACGATGCGCATTTTGTTTTTGGTTAGGGGAAAACGCGCCGTAGCCGCATGTATTGGATTTTTTGAAGTAATGATATACATGCTTGTCCTTGGCAAAATTCTTGGCGGAGGGAAAGTTCTTACTACTACGGAGCTTATTTTCTACTGCGCAGGATTTGCGTCGGGCAATTATGTAGGCTCATTTTTGGAGTCGAAATTCATGAACACTCATGCATTAGCGGAAGTTATTCTTGACGATTCTCCTGAAGGGGAAGAAATTGTTAAGAAGCTTAGGGAAAAAGGACTCGGAGCAACAGTCCTGCGAGGAGAAGGAAGATCCGGAGACAAGCTTTTAGTCGAGGTTTTTTGCCGCAGAAACGATTTGGCGCTGATTAAGGATTTGGTAGGAGACAGCGGATTTGTAACGCTGTCGGATGTACGCGTGGCCTACGGAGGATGGTTTTCGAAAAATAAATAATTCGAGCCGGATAAAAATAACATATTGCTAAGAAAAACGGGGCGTATTACCTGTCGGCACCCCGTTAATTATACTTTCGGCGGTTTCGGTGAGACCTCCTGCAGCGACAGATTTGCAATTACTTTACGCAAGTTCACAATATACATTAATATTGTATTTATATTCATTTTCCTAATTATACTAAACGTTTAGTTATTTTCTTTATTATGTGGTAAAATTATAGAGACCCAAAATACACATTTCTAAATTACAAATTATGGTTTCCGCCGCTGCTTGATGCAGCGATACGCGATTCTTATATATAGACATATCTCAGCCGGTATATATGAATGACAAGGAGGTGATCCCGCTGTTATACGGCTGTCTATGGCAAAAACTGTTTCAAGGCAGAACCAAAAATAATTTTAATGGGGGTGTGGTAAGCTATGAAAAAAATATTATATTATGTGTTGTTGCTTTTATTGTTCTCGTGTCCGGCAATTGCGGGCGCTCCGGAGTATCCGGAATATGTCGAAGGGGAAGTTCTTGTAGTACTTGAAGCTCCGGCGGAATCCGATCATATGGTGATGGGTTCTTTCAACGCAAATCTCTATTCCTGGTCGGTTTCCAACCAGGCAGATAGCTTTGCAAGAGGCCGTTCGCTTGAATCTCGCAGGACCTTTCCTAAAATAGCGCGTTCTTCAAAAAGAAGCATAGCGCACTTCCGCTCTAAAAACAAAAGCACCAAAGAATTGATACAGGAGCTTTCGTCCGCTCCCGGCGTGAAAAGTGTTTCTCCAAACTACATCAATAGATTGCACTTAACTCCAAACGATCCTGCTTACAAGAATCTTTGGGGCATGGAGAACATAGGAATGCCGAAGGTCTGGGATTATTTCACCGGCAGCAGCGAAGTATGCGTCGCGGTAATAGATTCAGGCATAGACTATAACCATCCCGACCTTAACGCCAATATGGCAAGGGATTCCAAAGGAAATTACGGAGTTTATATCTATAATGGAGTACAGCACGGTAACCCAATGGATAACTATGGGCATGGCACCCACGTTGCGGGGACGATAGGAGCGGTGGGGAACAACGGATTAGGTGTGACCGGAGTTAATTGGAACGTTAAGCTGCTAGCAGTAAACGTTTTTCCATACGGAGGCAGCGAGGATGACGACATTATAGCTGGAATGGAATATGTACTGGAGGAAAAAGGAAAAGGGCTTAATATCCGCGCCGTGAATATGTCGTTTGGGAGAGGTGGCTATCCTGAAATTGATACGGATGACTCACCTCTTGGAACTGCCGTAAAATCGCTGAGCGACGCCGGTATAATATGCGCAATGTCAGCAGGAAACGAAGGTTGGGATATAAGCGATCTGGAAACATACTTTGGAATGAGGAAATACCCCGCATGCTTCAGATTTGACAACACAATATCAGTGGGGGCAATCAATTATGGGAATACAAAAAGAGAGTCTTCCAATTATGGCGACATATGGGTTGACATCGCTGCTCCGGGAGGCGACATTTTTAGCACGATTCCGAGAAACGGATATGATTACGATAGTGGAACTTCAATGGCGGCGCCTCATGTCGCCGGGGCGGCAGCTCTCCTAAGCGCGGCATATCCCAATGAAACCGCTACCCAGATAAAAGCGCGCATATTGAACAATGCAAGAAAAATCGACGTCCCTAAGTATTGGAAACATGGAATTCTTGACGTTTGGGCTGCGTTCGAGACGCCCGTAACCGGCGTGACGGTTGCGCCAAAGACGGCGTCAATATTAACCGGAGGGACTCAGACTCTCACGGCTACAGTGGCGCCAGCAAACGCAACGAATAAGAACGTGACATGGAGCAGCAGCAATACCGCAATAGCAAGTGTTAACGCTTCAGGAGCCGTGAATGGCGTTTCCGCAGGAACGGCCACGATAACGGCGACAACAGTCGACCGGGGATTCAAGGATACTTGTACGGTGACGGTAGTGAAGCCTGAAAGCGGCGGCCCCGTCATCGGTGAGTTTTATAACCCTAAATGGAACAATAACAAAAACTTTTTTACCTTTAAAATACACCTCGCCAATTAAACCATCAAAATCTCTTTTGATAATTTTGGTAACTATACCACTGTTATCGGTAGGGTCCACCGACACTAAAACAAAGTCCCCATCCGTTGCTCCTTTTAAATTAGCAGCATTAATATATAAATCTTCTTGGCCGGGGATTTCACTAATTAAAAAGCCAAATCCCCTTTTATTCATTTCAATATTACCAACTCGAACATAAGCATTTTTAGAAAACAGCATATATTTTTCATTATTAGTTTTATAGACTTTATAATCACTCTCTAATTCACCTAAAGCTTCATTAACTTGCTCTATATCAAAACTTCCTAAAACACTTTGAATTTCATAAGCTGTCAATTTCTTAGGAGAATCAGTTAATATTTTTATAATTTTATCCTTCATAGTTGCACCTCACCTTAATTACTAGTTTATCACCTTTTTGTTCTTTTTTCACAGTTTTCCATAGAGATAACTTTATTGACCAAACAATACTATTTATCAATAATCTTATATGTCGTATGTTTGATATTATTTTTATCATTATAATTAATAATATCTTTATCTATTCTTTGAGATATCGTTATGCCTATCGTTGAATTATGATGAGGCTTTTTAATATCCCTATCATATACCTTAACATAAAACTCAATCTGACCAATATCTTTAATCGTTAATTCTTTTATTTTCAACTCCAAAATAACATAACAATTAAGTTCGATATTGAAAAACACCAAATCTGGTTTTAATATTTTGTCACCTATTTTAATAGGAATTTCTGATCCAACATAGGCAAAACCTATTCCTAATTCCCTCATCGTTTTTTCAATCTGATCTAAGATAAATTGTTTTAAAGCCTTTTCGGTTATTTTATCAACTGATTTATCAATTGCTATTAAAATCGGATTTTTAATCATATCTAGTATATCAGATTCATCTTCATTAGTATTATCAATATGTTTCAATTTGATATTATCTTTTTTTATTAATCGTTCAAAGGCATTTGATTTAATATATTCTTTTAACTGCCTGACACTAAAATTATGTTCAATAACAGAATTAAGATAATAGTTTCTTTTGCTTTCATTTTTAATGGGTAAAAGCTCTCTGAAAATTGACCAGCTCAATTGTCGCCACAGTGTGGCGACTTTTGGAAAACTTAAATATAATTGGCGCATTCTAAATAAACTCCTATAGTCATAACTCTTTCCATATTCATTAGTTAATTTGATTGAATATTCCTTAATTAACTGATTGCCGTATTTAGCCTTTTCTTTTCCGCCTTGAGCTTCAATTAACTGTCGACCTATTTCATGATAAGTTAATAATGTATGGTGATTAACACTGATTTCCTGCTTCTTGATATAAACTAAATTATCAGTAATTAATTGTTGAATATTTTTATAATATTTATCCATTGACCTCCTTTAGAAGCACTATAACAATTTTTACTACTAATATCAAATGACAACAATTGATTTTTTTGGAATAAATAATGCGCAATATTAAAATTATTACTAAGTAAAACTACATAATTTATTTAACTAAATTATGTAGTTTATTAAATTTGGTATAAAACAAAAAAACTCTCAGAGTTGAGAGCTTAATTTAGCCTATACTAATTCAACAGTGGCGCCAGCTTCTTCAAGTTTAGCTTTGATATCGGCCGCTTCTTCAGCACTAATGTTTTCTTTAACATTACCACCATTATCAGCTACACCTTTAGCTTCTACTAATCCAAGACCTGTAATTTCACGAATTACTTTAATAACTTGGATTTTAGCAGCACCAGCATTTTTAATGACAACAGTTTTGGTTGTTGGACCCTCATCAATTGTAGCACCGGCTACAGGAGCAGCCACGGCAACGGCACTAGGATCAACTCCTAATTCTTCTTTCATTAAATCGACTACTTCTTTAACTTCCAAAACAGTCATTTCCTTGATCGCGTCAATGATTTCTTTTGCACTTAATTTTGCCATTTTTATCTTTCCTTTCTTATTTTTCTTCTAATTTTTTCGCATATAAGTCGAAACCTATAGCTAAATTACGAACATGTTCCATAAGTCCACCAGCAAACATGGATAATAATCCTTCATATGATGGAATAGTGGCGTATTCATTAATGATATCCACGGTAACGATTTTTTTATCAACAATACCCGTTCTAATTTCGAGATTCTTATTGACTTTAGCAAACTCGGCTACACATTTTATCGGTTCAATGGTATCACGACCAAAGACAAATGCATTAGGACCTTCTAAAAATTCATCCATTTGATATCCCAGTTCATCAAGTGCTCTTTTTACTAAAGTGTTTTTATAAATTTTAATATCACTAGCTGAACTTCTTAAATTTCTTCTTAACTTGCTTACTTCTTCAACACTAATGCCTTGGAATTTGACAATTACCAAGACCTGAGAATTGTTTAGCTTATCTTTAATTTCTTCTACCAATGAATTTTTAGATTCTATGATTTCTTTATTGGCCATTTTTTTCCTCCTTATCATATAAAAAGCTTTTCTTAGTAACGAAGAAAAGCTTAAAAGTTTTTTAAGTCTTTTCCTCGGCAGGATTATTAAACTACTCACGTCCCTGCTGTCTATGGAATGCTTTTTTTTAATTTCTTTTGTATTATATTATATTAAATACTAAATGTCAAAAGAATTTATATCTAATTTTATCCCGGGACCCATAGTACTAGACAAACTTATCTTATCGATAAGATTACCTTTTAGAGAATTAGGTTTCATCTTGGCAATTGTATTAACAAAATAAATAACATTTTCGATTATTTTTTTATAATCAAATGATACCTTACCAATCACACTATGAATATTTCCAAAAGTATCATTCTTATATTCAATCATACCTTTTTTAATATCATTAATGGTACCTACAACATTAGTCGTTACAGTTCCGGTTTTAGGATTAGGCATTAATCCTCTTGGCCCTAAAACTTTACCAATTTTACCAAGAGCCGGCATCATATCAGGAGTAGCGACGATGACATCAAAATCAAACCAGTTTTCTTTTTCGATTTTTTCAACCATATCAGTATCTCCAACATAATCAGCACCAGCAGATTTTGCTTCTTCTGCCTTTTCTCCCTTTGCCACAACTAAAACTCTATTTGTTTTACCTGTTCCTTTTGGTAAAGATATTGCTCCTCTTAATTGTTGATCTGCTTTCTTAGTATCAAGATTAAGTCTTAAAACTAACTCAACTGTTTCATCAAACTTTGCCTTTGCCGCCTTTACTACAAGGTCAAAAGCGTCCGCCGGGTCATATAAAACGGTTTTGTCGATGAGTTTTGAACTCTCCTGATGATTTTTTCCTCTAAACATATCTTAACCCTCCGCAACCGTGATGCCCATGCTGCGCGCTGTGCCGGCAACCATTTTCATCGCCGCTTCAATGCTTCCGGCGTTTAAATCCGGCATCTTCATTTCAGCAATCTTGCGTACTTCGTCAGCTGATATAGATGAAACCTTTT
>WRHH01000025.1 GCA_009783355.1 Synergistaceae bacterium | reverse complement strand
TCACTATCGACGGGAAACTTGTAGTGATTATTGAGCACCAGTCAACGCTGAATAAGAACATGCCGCTACGTTCTTTACAATACTGTCTGATGTTTTACGAGATAAATAGCAAGCTTGGAGAAGCATTGTATAGAGAAAAGCAGTTAAAACTGCCGAAGCCAGAATTTTATGTATTGTATAACGGCCAACAACAATATCCCCATCGCGGAGTAATGCGTTTATCCGATGCATTCATAGGCATGGAAGCGGATGAAGAGCCTGGATTAGAGTTGATAGTAAACGTTATCAATATTAATTACGACAAGAATGTTGAAGTACTGGAAAAGAACGCTCTTCTCAGAGGCTATTCCATATTTGTAGCGAAAGTCAATGAGGGGCGAAATGAAGGAAAGCCCTTGACGGACGCAATTCGAATAGCAGTGGAAGGATGCCTGAAGGAAGGAATATTAACCGAATTTTTGGAAACGAATAGGAATGAGGTGGAAGTAATGTTCTCATTGATTTACGACGAAGAAAAAGCAATCCATTATGCCAGAGAAGAAGGCATGGAAAAAGGCATGGAAAAAGGCATGGAAAAAGGCATGGAAAAAGGCATGGAAAAAGGTATGGAAAAAGGTATGGAAAAAGGCATGGAAAAAGGCATAGAAAAAGGCAAAGAAGAAATGGCAAAAAAACTTTTGGCAAACGGCATACCTCCTGACATTATTGCCCAAAGCGCCGGTTTGCCCGTAGAACAGATACAAAGCCTGACAAACTAATGTCTTTCCGCTACCCGGGAAGCTTGTCATAAAGAGAATGAGGTGGAATGTTTGGGCGTAAACAGGGAGTATAAGGACAGCATTTTCCGGTTTCTTTTTAAAGCGCCGGAGAAAGCTCTGCAGTTATACTGCGATATCACCGGTAAAAAATATGATAAAAATACAGCCATTGAAGTAACGACGCTGGAAAATGTATTACTGTCAAAATTGCGTAACGATTTGGCGTTCACTATCGACGGGAAACTTGTAGTGATTATTGAGCACCAGTCAACGCTGAATAAGAACATGCCGCTACGTTCTTTACAATACATCCTGATGTTTTACGAGATGAATAGTAAGCTTGGAGAAGCATTGTATAAAGAAAAGCAGATAAAACTACTGAAGCCAGAATTTTATGTATTGTATAACGGTCGGCAACAATACTCCCATCGTGGAGTAATGCGTTTATCCGATGCATTCATAGGCATGGAAGCGGATGAGGCGCCTGGATTAGAGTTGATAGTGAACGTAATCAATATTAATTACGAGAAGAATGTGGAAGTGTTGGAAAAGAACGCGCTTCTCAGAGGCTATTCCATATTTGTAGCGAAAGTCCATGAAGGGCGAAATGAAGGAAAGCCCTTGGCGGATGCAATTCGAATAGCAGTGGAAGGATGCCTGAAGGAAGGAATACTAACCGAATTTTTGGAAACGAATAGAAACGAGGTGGAAGTAATGTTTTCATTGATTTACGATGAAGAAAAAGCAATCCATTACGCCAGAGAAGAAGCCAGAGAAGAAGGCATGGAAAAAGGCATGGAAAAAGGCAGGCAAGAAGGAAGGCAAGAAGGAAGGCAAGAAGGAAGGCAAGAAGGAAGGCAAGAAGGAAGGCAAGAAGGAAGGCAAGAAGGAAGGCAAGAAGGAAGGCAAGAAGGAAGGCAAGAAGGCAGACAAGAAGGAAGGCAAGAAGGCAGACAAGAAGGCAAAGAAGAAATGGCAAAAAAACTTTTGGCAAACGGCATACCTCCTGACATTATCGCCCAAAGCGCCGGTTTGCCCATAGAACAGATACAAAGCCTGGTAAACTGACGTCTTTCCGTTGTATTACGTAAAAGATTTAGCGTGTAGGAGCGGGCGAGAGAAGAGGCTGCTGACTATGTCCTTATTGGTCGCGCTAGCCGGAAGCACCGTACCTGTAAGGGGCAAGGGCATATTTACCGTAGCCTCCTCCGGTACGTAGATAATGTCCGTTACTGGCACGTTGGTCATGTCCGTCGTTAGAGCGTCGATTTCGTCCGTCACTGACACTAAGTCCGAAGAGTCAAAATTTAAAAACAGCGTCAATGCAAGCGCTAGTAATAGCATTAACACTGAGGCTGATAGTACCGCCAGTTTCCATACATTACTTTTCATTGTTGCTAACCCCCTATATCAAGCTCTCAAATTTATCGTAAATATTTATTATTTAATATTATTTACAACTTTTCGTCTGATTACTTTCAAACTATTCCAGAATTCTTGATATATCTTAACACAGAAGCAGCGAAATCAATTGTTCTTCCGACAGGTTGTGAAAATAGTTGCTGATGCAAAGCCCCGCTAGCCGCTGACGTAGCGCCTCCTCCTCCAGCGGGCGTCCGACTAATTGTTCCGCCAGTAAATTTGAGTCCTCATGGCTGAAATAGTCGCCGTGAAAAGCAAGCCTGCTTATCGTGTATTTTTCCACATCCATATACGCTTCTATTGTTCCGCAGCCTTCTATCCGCCGTTTTTTGCGGATGCTGCCAGCTGGCGAACTCCCGTAATTCCAGTCCCATAGCGCGTATTTCGTGTCACGTAACGTTTTCGCCGCTTCCAGTTCCGTACTTTGGAGCTCACTTTCCGTCATGCGGCCTTCGTTATCTTGAAACAGGAACTCTTTTAAACAATCCCGGAACTTTTCGATGGTCGCGCTTTCCCGCAAGTGGGGTTTGATATTAGTAACCCGGCTCGGCGTCGACGGGATACCTTTTGACTTTATTTTGTCCGCCGGCACGTTGAGCGCGCCCGCCAGCATGTCGAGGTTTGAGTCGAATAAAATCGCGCCATGGTGCATTAGGCGGCCTTTGCGATAATACTGAGCGTTTCCTGAGCATTTTACGCCGTCTATAGTGATGTCGTTCCGGCCCGAAAGCTCCGCCGCAACACCAAGTGATCGCAGAGCGCGGATAATCGGCCCGCAGTAAATGGAAAAATCGAAATTTGGTTCGCCGCAGTTGACGATAAACGTGAAATTGAGGTTCCCCATATCGTGGTAGACCGCGCCGCCGCCGGATAACCTCCGCGCAACTTTAATCCCTTGTTCTTTGACGAAAGCCGCGTTTATCTCAGCAAGCGTATTCTGGTATTTTCCGATAATAACGGCGTTGTCGTTTTGCCAGAACATGAAACAGCTGTCGTTTTCGCGAAGCGTATCAAACAGAACCTGTTCCAGCGCCAGATTCCAGTATGGATCGGCGCTTGGGCTTTGAAGGTAACGGATCATCGTTTTACCCGCCGCGATTTAAACCTCTCTAAAAAAGCAGCGAGCGCCGCCTGTTGGGCGGGGTACCGCATATGTTCCTCTATTTTACCCGGGCGCCGTTCAACCGGCTCGCCTTTTTTATGCTGCGCCAGCAGCAGAGCCGCGCCTTCCATCGTGAAGAGCATTTGCGCGCCGACAACGCGGTCGCCCTGAAGCAAAACCCTGCTGTATGAATCCATGGTTTCCCTTTCCAATATCTCATACGGAGCGCCGGATCCCGCCAAATCCGCTTCAGTCGCGCCGAATGCGACCACGGGCTTGTCTCCGATATAGGTTATAAGTACGGCGGACGACGTGTCAAACGTTGCGTCAATTCCTGCGGCGCAACTGCCCGCAACTTTGCCCTGACGCGCCGCCGATTCCCAAAGCATATTGAGAACCGGCTTACAGCGGAACTGGTCTACGGACTCGGTGCAATCCCCGCAAGCGTAAATATCCGGGTAATTGGTTTGCATGTACTCGTCAGTCTTAACGCCGCCAGTTTCCCCCAGCGTAATGCCCGTCCGCGCGGCCAAATCGACAACCGGCCGCACGCCTACCGCCCATATTATCAAATCGCAGGGAATAACCCGTTTGCTCGTGACGGCTGCTTCCACGCGGGTTTCACCCTCCACTGCGACTACATTTTCGCTCGTGTGTACTCTTATTTTTCTCGCTTCCAGCTCTTTTACTACCCTGCTCGCAGTTGCGTAATCCAGCGCTTTTTTGTTGACCCATTCGAGCAGTTCCACAATTGTAACCGCAATTCCGCGTCCGGCGAGAGCCAGCGCGCTCTCCGTCCCTATAGCGCCAGAACCGACGACTACGGCGCGTTTTGCCGGATATGCCGCGATGCGTTCTGCGTCCGCAACGGTTTTCAACACGAAATTGCCGCTCAAGGCCGTCCCCTGCATTTTGCGAAGCTGAACCGGCACGGAGCCCGAGGCCAGAATTAGTTTACCGTAACGCATTATCTGCCCGCTGTTTGTCGTGACGCGTTTCCGCTTTGGATCGACAGATTCGACGCGCGCGCCGAGGTAGAAGTCTATTGTACGCGCGAGAGGGTCTTCCGCCATGAAAACGTCCTCCTTTTTCAAATCGCCCGCAAGGTAATCCGGCAGCGCGCCCGCGGCGTATATCGGATGAGGAAGCTCCTCAACGACCGCGATGCTGATGTTCGGGTCGGCCTTCCGCGCAGCAAGCGCCGCAGCGTTCCCCGCGACGCCATTGCCGATTATTATTATGTCGAATCGTTTATTGGCCATATGCGCCGCCTTCCTCTTTCCCGCAACGCGCGCTCCGGGCGGCGTCAACGGCTTCGATGGCGCTTTTTTCGAGGGAACGGGCCGAAAACGGTTTGCCGGTATAGGCGTTCATAAGGCGGGCGGCGTATGAAAGCGGGTTATCAAGCGGAAAATCATTTCCCCAGCAAAGACCCAGCATGGATTCGAGCGCAGGACGAACCCCGGCGCCGTCCATTGCAAGAGGCGGAAAAGCCCTGCCGTCATCGGTCGCATTGCGGAGAGAAAGATACCGCGAAAAAGTATTTTGCGCCCCGTCCCTTCGCATACCCCTCCGCGCTCGATATATCTCCTGACAAACCGCCAAAAATAATTCCGGCGAATGAATCGGGATGCCGCCAGCCGCCATGACGGAAATTGAGCGCAGATTAACTTTCTTGAGCTTACGCGCAAGCGACGAATCGCCTACCCGGAAAACACCGTCCTCCAAGATTTCGCGTGCGCCGACGGTCATTACGCAAGCGTCTCCGTCAATCCGCCGCCAGATTCCCCGATACTGTTGCGCCGCGCCGTATTGTTTTGCCGACGCTGCGGAAAAAGTGAATTCACCATTTCGGATAATTAGTTCGCTCGGGTGTTCGGCTGCGCCTTTCAAAAGCAGATGGTCAATCCCTCCGTAACGGCAGGCGGCGCCAAACCGTCCTTCCGCCGGGACAACGTGAAACCTGTTCCTGCTCCAACAACACCAGCAGAAACCGCCGGAACCCGGCGCGCCGGTTCCGGAGAGCGCCCCCGTGGACAGCGCAACCATGCCGTGGTTTTGGCGCCATAAATCTTTCAGCCATTTTAAATGAATTTCCCAGCCGATACCGCTTAGCGTCCGCATTTCCACGGAAAGGGCGGATAAGTCGATAATCGCGCATCGCGCGTTCATAGCTCACTCTCTCCAATCAGCTTATGGAAATGGTCATAGCTGTATGCTTCCCTGAAATCACGGCTCGTGTTCGACGGTTCGGCGTAGCTGAGCGCGCCTGTCGGACAGATTTTGACGCAGAGCGGGTCTCCGTCGCAGAAGTCGCAGGTGGTATAAACGTTTTGTGCGCTGTCGTACGTGACCGCGCCTACGGGGCATTGCACGTAACATGCGGCGCAGGCGAAACAGCCTTCAGTACGGCGTGTCACGGTGCCTGTATCCGCGTTTTTTTCGATTATATTCTTCAGGCACGCGGTCACGCAAGCGCTTTCCGCGCAATGCTGGCAAAACGTTACGTAAGCAGCTTCAGCGCCGCCGGGCCGCATAAGACGGATTCGCGCGCCGTCAGTCCCGGCGGACTTTGTTTTGCGAATTGAACAACATATTTCGCAAGCGCCGCAGGCGTTGCACAGCGCGCGATCAATGGACAGAATTTTCAAAAGTAACACCCACTGTACTTCGTTTCGAAATAATAACTTCGCAATTTTGCGTAAATTCAGAGCCCGATTCTAACATACGACGAGCGTTATTTACTATCGTGCCGCCACGGTTTCCCGTTTGTGGAAAGACGCTGCGGCATAGCGCTTGCGCATTATTTCCGAAATTTCTTCCGTTGAGCCGAACATAATTGCCTCCGCGGGACAAGCTTTTACGCAAGCCGGTTTGCCGCCTTCGTCTATCGCGTTGGCGCAGAGCGTACACTTGCTCATTTTGCCGTCCTCTCCAAACTGCGGAACGCCGAACGGACACGCCCACAGGCATTCGTGACAGCCGATGCACCTGCTTTTCGTAACCAGCACCACGCCGTCCGCGCGCTTTCGCACTGCGCCGGTCGGGCAGGCCTTCACGCAGAACGCGTCTCCGCAATGCAGGCACGGCATCGGCAGAAACATGCACTTCGGAATTTCGCCGTCCATCATCTCGGTCTCGGTGACCATCGTGTAACGCGGGCCTGCCGGTAAACTGTTCTCCAATTTGCAGGCGGTCTCACACGCGCGGCAGTTCATGCAGCGGTTCGTATCGACGTATAGAGTAAGCTGCTTTTTCATACTGTTCCTTTCACATTTTCTCAACTTGTACCAACGTATTGAAGTAAGCGGTCGTATTGCCGTCCAAAAGCGGATGGTATTCGTACATTATGCCGTCCTCGGCCAGCACGTCTCTCGGGCCGCCCAAGCTCAGCCCCGTCAGCTTGTTTACGCTGCCGCCGTATTTGACCCACATTCCGCTGCTAAATTCAATGACGCCCCTTTTCACGCGTATGCTGACCTTGACGACGATATCATTGAGCTCGCCGCGGTCGTTATATATCCTGACTTTATCCCCGTCCAGTATATTCCGGGACTCCGCGTCCTCTCTATTCATGAAGATATGCGTAGGCCCCTCAATCTCTTTTATCCACGGCAAATTGCAGTACTGCGAATGCGTACGGAACGCCGGATGCTGGGAAATCACGCTGAGCGGATATTTCTTCGCAAGCTTTGGCGTACCGAATACGCTTTCATCCGGTTCCACAAAATTGGGCAGGGGATTGAAATCTCCTTTGAATTTTTTGCCCCGCTCCGCCATCGTGGAGGAATAAAACTCGAATTTTCCGGACGGGGTGTCGAATTTTCCGTTTTCATTCGGTACTTTCGGGCACCAATCCTCGCTGAAGCGAATCGGGCCGTTGGGCGACGTCGCCATATCCACGTCCGCATCCTCCCCGACCAGCATCTTGATATAGTCGAGGCCGGTACGGTCGCGCGGAAAATATTCCTCATATCCCATCCTGCGCCCCAGCTCCTCGAAAATCTCCAGATCGGGAACCGCTTCGTAGTACGGCTGACAAACGGGGACGGTCGTCTGGAAATAGTGATGCCAATATGACGGATGAAATCCGTATTGTTCGAGGTAATGACAGGCGGGCAGCACCAAGTCCGCCCAATCCGTGTCGTCCGTCATGAACTGCTCGATAACGGCGAACATTTCCAGCTTCTTCACCGCCTCAATTGTGTAATCCACCCACGGCTGCTGGGAAATCAAGCCGCCGCGATACGAGATGACGCCTTTTATCGGCGGTTTCTTCGCCTTGTGTACCGCCGTGGCGAACGCCGCGATGTTCACCATGCGGGTAGGCTTTATAACAGCGCCCTCCGGCACGGCAACTTTTGCAGTTTTCATGAACCCGTCTATAGCGGGGAAGCACATCGAGTCAACGCAATTGTAGCTTGCGCCCCTTTTACCGATATGGCCGCACACCGCCGCGAGACACGCCAGCGCGCGCTGCGCCTGGTGCCCGTTGGAATAGCGCTGATGGCCGTAGCCGCATTCCATATGGGAGACATGCGTCGCGTACAGTTCCGCGGCTTCTATTATCTGTTCACCTGGGACTGTCGTTATTTGCTCCGTATAATCCGGCGTCCACTGCCGCGCGAGTTCTTTCAGCTCTTCGAACCCTGTTGTATGCCTCGCGATATATTCCTTGTCATGTAAATCGTTTGCGATAATCCAGCTTATCATGCCGAGCGCCAGCGCGCCGTCCGTACCCGGGCGCGGCCTTAGATGCAGATCGGCTTTGGACGCTACGCCCGTGACATAGGGGTCTACTACTATAAGTTTCGCGCCCCGCTCTTTGGCGCGGTAGAGGAACGGATAGATATGCGGGTTTGTGGCGGACGGGTTGCGCCCCACCAGCAGCACAAGCTCGCAATGTTCCGACCAGATTTCAGGCGGCGTCGTGTGCTGGGATCCGACGCTGTGATAGGAACCGGACGCGCCGGAGAGCAGACAGAAAGATCCTGTCAGCTTAGTCGCGCCGATTAAATTTAGCAGCCTTCCCGCAACGGCTTTCGCCATGTGTTCGCGGTTGCCGGAATAGCCGTATTCCATCAGCGCCTCTCCGCCGTATTTATTGCGGATTCGGTTCATATTCCCGACCATGTAGTCAAACGCCTCGTCCCATGAGATGCGTTTAAATTTCCCTTCGCCCCGTTCGCCGATTCTCAGCATCGGGTATTTTATCCGGTCGGGGCTGTTGATTTTTTCAACGTTGGCAAAGCCTTTCAGGCAAAGATGGCCCCGCGTTATCGGGTGTTCGGGGTCGCCTTCGATTTTGATAACGCGCTCGTCCTTCACATAGACCAATTGCCCGCAAGTATCGTAGCAGTTGTGCGGGCAGGCGGTTTTGACCACCCGGTCGGCTATTACCTTTTTGCCGCCGAGCCAAACTGGCGCGTTCTTTGCGACAGCATATTTGTCCAGATCTTCCCGTTTTCTGAAAGGCGGGTTTTGAGACATGCTGACAAGCCTCCTTATTAAAAACTACTTAAAATGTATAGCGCGTCCGTCGACAGCAAGCGCCGCTTCCCTCAAGCACTCAGACACGGTCGGGTGCGCGTGAATCGTATCGGCGAACTGCCCCGTAGTCGCGCCCATCCTGATAGCGAGCGCCGCTTCCGCAATAATGTCCGTCGCTCTTGGCCCAAGGATATGCACGCCTAAAATCTCGTCCGACGATTTTTCGGCTATTACTTTCACAAGCCCGTCCGCATCGCCCGATATCAGCGCTTTTCCATTCGCCGCCATCGGGAACCGGCCTACTTTATATGAAATTCCTTTTTCTATGGCCTGCTGTTCGGTCAGGCCGACGCCCGCGAATTCCGGCTGCACGTACACGCACGCCGGGCAGACGTCGTCCCGGTATATCGAGCGGCCGCCCGTAGCGTTTATCGCCGCTGTCTCTCCCATCGCTGAAGCGGTATGCGCGAGCGTTATCCGCCCCGCGCAGTCGCCTATGGCATAGACGTCCGGGACATTTGTACACATCCGTTTGTTGACAAGTATCCTGCCATGCTCCGTTTCGATACCGGCGGCCGCGAGATTAAGCCCTTCGGTCATGGGGCACCTGCCGACAGCAAAGAGCGCTTTATCCGCCTCTATCATAACCGTGCTCCCGTCCGGCAAAACGGCCTCCACCTGCACGCCGTTTTCCTGCGGATGAACTGCGGCGACTTTTGTCTCAAGATGAAAACGAATCCCCGCTTTTTCCATATTTTGCCTAACGTGCGCGGTCAGTTCCTCATCCATCATCGGCAGCAGCTTCGGCAGTAGTTCCAACACTGTGACCTCCGCGCCGAACCCGGCGTATGCGAACGCCAGCTCAATGCCTATAACGCCGCCTCCGATGACGGCCATGCGCTTTGGAAACTCCGGCAAGGAGAGCGCGGCGGTTGAATCGATACAATGCGGATTGTCCCGCAGGCCCGGAATCGGCGGCATAACAGGCGCTCCTCCTGACGCGATAATTATCCGGTCGGGCGCGAGGGTGAGCCGCTGACCGTCGCCCTGAAGCACCGTCAACTCTTTCTGAGCGCTGAACGACGCTTCCCCGTGCAGAACTTCAATGTCGTTCTGTAACATAAGGCCGGTTATTCCGTCGCGCAGTTGTTTAGTAACGGCGTCTTTACGGGCCAGCACAGCATTCCAGTCGAACGCCGGCTCGCCCGATATGACGCCGTATATGCCTGCCGTTTTTAACTGTGCTAATATTTCGGCGCTATGGAGCAGCGATTTCGTGGGGATACAACCCGCGTTCAGGCATGTACCGCCCAGTTTGTCCTTTTCTATCAACGTCACGCGCGCGCCCCTTTGCGCCGCAGCGATTGCGGCGACGTAGCCACCGGGCCCGCCGCCAATAATCGCTACGGAAATAGCGTCCTCATCCTTTAAGTCACTCTGTTCATATGCGGATAAATCGGGCAGCTCTTCGCCTGCTTCCCCGACAACTGCTATGGGCTGACCAGCTTTGGCCTTCTTGCCGCCCGTTACAATTATCTTCAGCAGCGTTCCGTCATGCTCGCACTCAACCTCGACATTTGCCTTGCCCACGACCGCAGTAAAAATAACGTCTCCCGCGTGAACCGGAGAGTTTTCCTGCTTATGCCATTCAACTATCGTATATTTTTTCGCATCCGGGCTGAGTTCCGGCATAAGAATGAGGTTCGCCATAGAGCCTTTCTCCCTGAGCTACGGTTTATTTAAAATCGTTTTCGAATTCGTTCACTGCATCTAACAGTGTTGTTGCGGAATACGCAATGCTTGGGCCCGCTCCGAAACCGCCCGCTGCGACCATTGCCGCATCCAGAATTTCTTCCCTTGTTGCGCCAGCTTCGTATGCTTTGAACACATGAAATACAATACAGTATTGACAACGATTATACACGCCAATAGCGACGCTGATGAGTTCCTTGCACTTGTTGGAGATCGCGGAATCGCCATATGTGGCGCCCTGTAAATCCATGAACGCTTTAATAACTTGTCCGTTACTATTTGATAAACCGCCTACACCGTCTGTAAAATCTTTCAAAATTTTCCTTACGTCCTGCATGTTTTCTCCTCCTCGGTATATTTATAGTCAAATGTCGTTATATTATATAATGTTATTAAATTTTTAGTACAAATTTCGGGGGGATTTTGAAATGTTCAATGATTCTGTGCCGCCGGTGTTGTCCGTTGTCGGTTATTCCGATTCCGGGAAGACTACTTACCTTGAGAAGCTGATTCCCGCTTTAAAAAAACGCGGTATTAAACTCTGCGTTATAAAGCACGACGCCCATTCGTTCGATATGGACATGCCGGGTAAGGATAGCTGGAGATTAACTCAGGCAGGCGCCGACATAACCGTCGTCTCCTCTCCCGCAAAAATCGCGGTAATCGAAAAATGGGAGCACGAGGAAAATTTAAGCGCGCTTGCACTTCGGTTTAGAGGAAAGGCCGATTTGATTCTCACAGAAGGCTACAAGCGCGATAGCGCCCTTAAAATAGAAATCCGCAGGGCGGCAAATAAAGCCCTAGATCCCTTTTGCAAGGACGAGGAGCTTTTTGCCGTCGCGGGAGATTACGATTTGGAAACCGAAGCAAAGACTTCCGTTCCACTGCTCCCGCTTGACGACGCGGCGCCGATGGCGGATTTAATAATGAGCTTTTTGAAAGAGAAGGGGTTTAAATGATAACGCTTGAGCAGGCAACAGAAACGCTTCTTAACGAAATACGCCCCATAACGCGCACGCGGCTCATTTCATTGGAGAAAGCCATAGGGCGCATATCAGTAGAGGACGTACACGCGCCAATCGATATGCCGCCTTTTGACCGCTCGCCTTTGGACGGTTACGCACAACGCGCCGCCGATATTGCCCAAGCTTCGCGCGACAAACCTGTAAAACTCAAGGCGGCGGCAGAAATACCCGCCGGAGTATTTTGGGATGGAACGATCTCCCCCGGCTCTACGGCAAGGATTATGACGGGAAGCATGATTCCCAAGGGGGCCGACTGCGTTGTGAAGCAGGAGGATACCGACGACGGCGAGCAGGAAGTGTGCTTTTACGTTTCTGTAAAGTCGCAGGAAAACATATGCTTCAAGGGCGAGGACATAAAAAAGGGGACGAGGATACTGAGTTGCGGCAGTGTCGTCAGTTACGCCCATTTGGCTGTTCTGGCAAGCGTCGGGCACAGCCGCGTTTTAGTGAGAGACAGGGTAAAGGCGGGACTCCTGTCCACAGGAGACGAACTGACGCTGCTGGGAGAGCCGTTGGAGCAAGGCAAAATATACAATTCGAACCTGTTTATGCTTGCGGGGCGTATGGAAAATCTCGGCGCGGACGTTATAAGCCTTTACAACGCGAAAGACGACGTGCTGGAGGTATGCCGGATAATAGAACGGGAAATAGACGGCGTGGACATTTTTTTCACCACGGGCGGAGTCTCCGTCGGTCGCAGGGACATAATGCACGCGGTTCTTTCGCGGCTTGGCGCTACTATCCTTTTTTGGAAAATCTCGCTGAAGCCCGGCACGCCCGTGCTCGCGGCAATTTACCGCGAAAAGCTTTTGCTCTGCCTTTCGGGCAACCCGTTTGCCGCAATGACGAACTTTGAATTGCTAGGCAGGCCGTCGCTGCACAAGCTTTCGGGCGACCTGAGACTGAAGCTGGTAAGGGTAAAAGGCATAATGGATGATGCGTTTTCGAAGCGTAGCCCGGAGCGGCGATTTGTGCGGGCAGTATACGAAAACGGGCGCGTCAAAATTGCCCCGCATAGCCATTCGTCGGGGGCGCTCTTATCTCTCTTAGGCTGCAACGCGCTCATAGATATAGAGGGAGGTAGCCCTGGCCTTAACCCGGGCGATAACGTGGAGTTGGTTCTGCTGTAAAACGCGGAGTGTGAAGTTAAAGATAAATGCCCATGAACTTGCAGTTCACCACGATGAATGAAATTTGTCTATTTCACGTCTTTGCGCCTCGGCGAAGCCGCTCTTTACGCCCGCGTCTCAGGAGGAGCGCAGCGACGGAAGTGCCAGCGAAGCGATAGGTATTTTGCTACGTGGTAATCCAGTGGTTTTTGGCACTGGTATTTCATGGTAAAATCAAAAAACCGGATCATTTTTAGGTCATTTTTAATGAGGCAACGTGAAAGTCGAAAGCTTTACAAACATGAATAATTTGCTATAATGTCACGCGTAACTCGGAGCTTGGGTATAAAAACTATAAAATCGCAGCGTTTTATGATGTTAAAACTGAACGAAAAAAGCGTGTTTTTGTATTGTTTAGCATAAGCAATAATGCGGTTTCAGCAACAAAGTTTTATCCACAAATCCGACTTATGTGGCGGCGTAGCTCAGTTGGTTAGAGCAAGCGGTTCATACCCGCTAGGCCACCGGTTCGAATCCAGTCGCCGCCACCAATTCTAAAAAACAACGAAATAAAAAAGAGTTATTGGGGCTGTAACAAAAGCTGGCGGCAGAATGCCGCCCCTACAACATATTGTGCACACAATACCAAACAACCACTATATATTGTGGTTTGGCTAGCCAATATACTACTTTTGTTACAGCTCCTTTTTATTCAAGAGGTTTACCGTCTTTGTTATAAGTGGCGTTGAACACCATCTCGGACAGCCATTTCTTGAACGCGGGGTTGTCGTTGAATTGTTTAAAAAGCTCCATGTTGTCCGACATTATACTTAAAATAACCGCCTTCAAAACACGGTCGCTCTCCGTGCGGGCTTCCTGCTTATCCGCGTTCCGCATAGCGTTCTGATATGTTTGGTCTTTTGACACCATCGCGGGAATACGCGCTATCTGCCTTCTTACGTTGTCTGCATCTTTCCAGTCTATATTTCCAAACATATCGTTGAATGTGTTGACGATGGCAGAAAGCAAATCAAGTTCAGGCTCACTTTTTCCGCCTTGTCCGCTTGTCGGAACAGGCTCAATTTCCGCGTCTGAATCTTCAAGTTGAATCGCCATTTGAGCCTTGGCTTCGGCGCGATAACTTTCGAGGTCAATTGCCTCCAATATGCCCTGCGACAAATCTTCTTCAACCGGAGAAGGCAGTTTCGGCAAGAACAAACTCATAAAGATTGACAGTTTTTCCCATTCAGGGTTGCCATATGGCAGGATAGCGCCTAAGAAACCATAGGTGCGGACAAAATCTTTAGCAGACGCTTTAAATTCTACTTGAGCTTTCTCATCAAGCTGTTTATACAGCGCAGCGCAAGCGTCGAGTATCGGGTCAAGCTTTTCCCGCTCCGCTCCGCCGAGATATAGCTGATAAACCCCTCCTGAATAGCCTGCTTCATTGAATAGATATGGAAAGGGAAGTGTTTTACAACTCCGTCTGATTGCGGAGCGGCGACGCCGAACATTTCAAGGGTCTTATTCTTCGGCGTGGCGGTGAACGCAAAGTAGCTTGCGTTGGTCAGCATTTTTCGCCCCTCGACGAGCATATTGATTTTGTCCTCAATGTCGGAGTCGGGATCATAGTCGTCGCCGAGGGCAATATTCATCTGAGCCGACATGCTGCCGCTCTGGCTACTGTGCGCTTCGTCTATGATAATGGCAAACTTGCGGTTCTTGTGCGCCGTTCCTATGCCGTTGAGAATTATCGGGAACTTGTGTACCGTCGTTATGATAATTTTCTTCCCGTCCTTGATAGCTTTTCGAAGGTCGTCTGAATGCTCTGCCCACGCTACGGTGTTGCCGACCTGCATGAATTGTTTGATGGTATTTTTAATCTGCTGGTCGAGGTTCACGCGGTCAGTAACAACAACGACTGAATCCGCCACGTTGACGCCCTTTACTTCAAGCCCGACAAGTTGATGGGCAAGCCACGCTATTGAATTTGATTTGCCGCTGCCTGCGCTGTGCTGTATGAGATATTTCCGCCCGACTCCGTTTTTCTGAATATCGGCAAGCAGCTCTTTGACAACCGAAAGCTGATGATAGCGCGGAAATATTTGCTTATGCTTTACCTTGCCCGTATCGTTGTCCTTTTCTTCAATTACCTGCGCATAGTTCTCAATGATGTTAGCAAGTTCGGTCTTGGTTAGAATCTCTTTCCAGAGGTAATCTGTCATAATCCCGTCAGGGTTGGGCGGGTTGCCCGCTCCGTCGTTATAGCCCTTGTCAAAGGGCAGGAACCATGATTTTTTGCCGTCGAGCTTCGTGCAGAACTTAATCCGCGCGTCGTCAAGAGCGAAATGCACCATGCAACGCTTGAACTGGAATAAAAGCTCTTTAGGGTCGCGGTCGTTTTGGTACTGGTATACAGCGTCCTCCACGTCCTGTTTGGTAAGCTGGTTCTTCAATTCGTAGGTAATCACGGGCAAACCGTTTATAAAAACAGCCAAGTCAAGCGCAAGTTTCGTGTTATCGTTTGAATACTGCAACTGCTGCGTCACGCTGAATATATTTTTTGCGAATTGTTCTTTTGCTTTCGGATTTTTCTCCGACGGGGTCATGTAGAACATTGTAAGACTTGCGGGGTACAGACGCCGTTTCGCAGCGCGTCGATAACGCCGCGCTTGGCTATTTCGCCGCGCAGGCGGTCAAGGAACTGTGCGCGCTTCAAGTCGCTGTCGCGTATGCCGAGTTTTGTCATCTGCTCCGGCTGAGTGGACTCCAAGAACCGAAACAAGCGAACTTCATCAACAGCGTATTCACGGTTATAGTCCACGTTTGCGCCTTGCTCGAAGCCGTTTTGAGCGACGAGCCAGTTGACGATTAAGGATTCGAGTCCGGATTCCTTTGTGTTGGTAGGCATTGACATGGTTTCATTTCTCATAGTATATGCCTATAATTCAAAGCCGGTATTAATAATTTCATTGACAAAAGGATTATTCCGCTCTATTTCAGCTGATTCAAATACAAGAGGTTCGAAATTAGCGTTAAATGAACGGCTAATTTTCAAAAGCTGTAAACCAACATCAAAGCGTGTTTTTCCGCTATAGTCGCGTAAAAAGAAAGCAACGTCCACATCACTGAGTTCATCCGCAGTCCCTTTGGCATAAGAACCAAATAAGTACGCTTTATCAACTGGCAGATGTCGGCTGACTTCTGCGGCATAACGTCTGCTTTCTTCTCTTACGGTTTCAAAGTTTGTAGCCATGCGAAGACCTCCGCTGTCTTTGTGAGGATATCCTTTGCGCTGTCCTCTTTTGTTTGTGTTAATAAATCTTCTATATAATCGGGGTATCTGTTATTGAGATAGTATTGTGTTAAAATGTCGAAAAAGTCAAATTTCTCCTGCGTTACAGGCTGGGATAATTTTTCTGTAAAATAGCTTATCAAGCGTGAAATATTATGGATACGCGGTATATTATCAAAACCAAGGTGCAAACCATATAATCCTTTAATTAATTTTTCAACTGCCTGTTGGCAACAAAACATAACATACATCCACCGTTTTGCATGAAACATAGCTTTTGCGGTTTGTAAATCATCCTGCGCGTGCGCAAGCCAATATTCATACTTTTCTATGTCATTCACAGTCAACAATTCCTTTCACGTTCGTAATCATTCAATAATATTCTATACCATTGTGCTCTATTTTCACTTTGACGATGAAGGCTTCAACCGTTGTTTCCATCGTGTCGGTCAGCATTTTTTATAGCTTCCAATCTCGAATTATTAAGTTGAGTATTCGTTATACCATTGTTTTGACTTATGACCGTTCTAACCGCTTCACTTTTAGTCCGTACTTTTCTATTACTTCCTGCGCTTCTCTTCGAGTGAGGGCGGAACGTTCCTCCTGCGACATGTATCTTGTTTCCTCATAAATCACTTCGCGTATTTTATGAATTTCCTGCATAGCTCTTGGCTCATTAGTCATTATCAATCACCTCCGTCGGCGAATGGATCCCAATCCGTTTGTAACCTTCTCTGATGTTGATTCCCTCCGTCATGGTCATGGTCTTACGTTTCACGATATGCTTAAAATTGAAGCTGACGACAAAATCCAAATCATTCACCGTTGCCACAGCGATGTGAATCGCGTCAGTAAAATACTTCTCAGGGAAAATACCCTCAGTGACATATAGATTTGCCAGTCGCTCCGCTTCATCACTTTGCTCTAAAAAAAGCAACTCCATATTGGTCCACAAGCTCAATCATCTGACTTTGTTTTGGTTCTGCTGCGCGCTTCAAGTCGCTGTCGCGTATGCCGAGCTTTGCCATCTGCTCCGGCTGAGTGGACTCCAAGAACCGAAACAAGCAAACTTCATCAACAGCGTATTCACGGTTATAGTCCACGTTTGCGCCTTGCTCGAAGCCGTTTTGAGCGACGAGCCAGTTGACGATTGTGGATTCGAGTCCGGATTCCTTTGTGTTGGTAGACATTGTATTGTTCCCCTATGCCGCGAACAATTGCAAAAAGCTTGGGTCTTCTCGTTTATTGAAAGGAACAGCTTTTATTCCGTAATTATAAAATCCATTTAAAACATCATCAGAAACTAAATTATCATCATTGTATATAACAATCAATTCTCCTGAATTTCCTCTTTTTTCCTGTGTATCTATCCAATTAAACAAAGCTAAATCACGCTTTGATTGGTTTAATTTGTTGATGCCTCTGCAAAATCTCTCGGGTTTTTCTTTCGTGCGTTGTAAATGGAAATCGTAAGTGTAAAAATTTCCGGTTTTCCCAAGCAATGAAAAATCCCTCGAAAAATATACATTATTCGCATTAAAATAGGTTTCAATATCTTCCAAAAATAAATCTTTGACGTTCTCTGGAGAGACAACAAATAAGTCGTCAATAGCAAGCATAGCTTGAACCATCATATGCTTTTTTTGAGGAAAACTATGAGGGGTCGCATTTGTAATTATTTCTTCGCCATCAATGGTAACACTAAAATTTGTTGCTATTCTGTCAAGCATTTTTTTTCTATTTGAGCCTTTCTTGAATGTCATGCCGGATGAAATAAGGCTTTCAATAATATAGCCATCATCTGTCAGAGTTATTGTTCCATCAGTATTCTGCCTGACATATATTTGCAAATAATCATTAAAACGATCCAAATATGGAGTAGTTATTTCAACATATTCGCCAAAAGTGTTAATTGTTATTTCCTTTCTGAGCCATTCAGAGTATTCGGCAATCATTTTTTGAATATCCATACAATTACATTCCTTCCAATACAAGCTGCTGCAATACTTTCGGCGGCTCGATAATATTAAACCGCTCGAAAAATGCAAAACACAATTGATAAAGTTCCTTATTTTCAATATCGAATGGAACTGCCATAGCCATATCATATTCTTCCCTGTAAATGTGCAAATGTGTTCCTGTGATTCTTTGCCCATCTGGATTTATATGTATGGATGTTGGGTTCACGTCCAATCTCATAAGTAATACCCCGCTTGTGCGGACTCTGCCTTGATATGTTGCTTTATTCTCGTCAATTCCTTTTCTGGAAATGTTTACAACAAATATATCCTTTTTTTTATCTCCCAGAACATCAAATTCGATTCTGCCTTTTCTCTGCGGGAAATTGATCGCTTTCTTGACGGTCTTCTTGAGCATATTAATTAACATGTCCGCTTCTTTTTGTGTAAGCTTTACCGCCATATTTTATCCCTCGTTTTCCATGAAATCAATCTCACCATCTAAATCAGCCATAACTTGCTCTACCACATCATACTCCGGCACGGACACGCCGCGCACGTCGAGCTTGCCTGTAACGACATCGGAGATAAGGCGCGCGCGGTATTCAGTTGTTAAGGCAATTTCGTCGTTGAGTTTGCTAATTACCTTATCTATGTGCCCGCATTGTTCATCAAGATATACTACGATTGAGCGTTGTTCTGTAATAAGCGGCACAGGAACGCGAATAGAAGTAAATTTATCAGAATATACTCGCCACCGCATAGACATTATTCCGCGCCCGACCTTATAACACTCGTCGCCAAACCATTTTGTTCTAAATAGATAATGATAGAAATTAACACATATTTCACTTGTTAATGGAGTATAAACATCATATGCAGGACTCGTTACACCGTCATAAATAGACAATCCAATGGCTCCCTGCCAACAAAGAATGATATTCACTACAATATCACCAGTATATACTTTTTTATAGTTTTCAACGGTTGTTGATTTATTACCTGTCGTCTTTTCAATTTCATCTGTTGGAAAAACACCTAATGCTGCATACAACGATAAAAGGCGAACGTCGCTTGCGGGCAAATAGTTTCTCTCGTCACGCAGGGAAAATAAATATTTGATTCTTTTTGTTTCCCAATTATTAAGGTTTTTATTAACTGTCGTACTGATTAAAACCCGTTTCTGCTCTACCAACAGCTCAATCTGACGCCGCTTGGCGTTGATGAGCTTATTTATCTGCGACACCTTCCAGTCGAGGTAGCGCACTATTTGGTCTTGTTCCTCGCGGGGCGGGAGGAGGAACAGAACATACTTTAATTTTTGAAGAGATAAATCCCATTGGTCAACTCGAATGCCGCTTGAAATGCGTCCAAATTCATCAACAAAAATTCTGCTGCGGATTGCATAGTTAAAAAAGCGCGGATTCCCAATATTCAAATCAAACACATAATACGCAGGGCTGACAATACCTTCATATTGCGATACTCCACATGAACCTTGCCACGCTTTCATCTTGTTAATTACGAACTGTCCTTCGGAAACAACTTTATAATTGCTCAAGTCTTCGGGGATTATGTTGTGGTTATCACTTTTATCGAGTTTGCGCTTGATTATGCCTTTATCGCGAACAACCGACAAAAGCGGCAAATCCGGGCGATTACGCTTGTTGTTCGGTGTTATTAGCTGCCGTAGTGGTACAGTCTGCCAATTCATTCCCCGCCGCCCTCGCTGCCATCCGGCAAACGCCTTTGGCCTGACTCTTTTGCGTTCAGGCGGCTGACGGCGGGTTTGCCGGTTTCTTTTTCAAGTTGCTTGCGGGCGACTTTTGCGGTATTCGCGCCGCGCTTTGCCACGCGCGCGCTTTCGTTAAATCCTTCAGGTTGCTCAACCGTTGAGATCTCTGTTGCGGCTGCTTCGGCTAACATATTTAGAATCAATTCCATGTTTGTCATGTTGTCGCGCAGGTTTTCCTTTTTCAAACCCTTGAACTGCTTATATTCGCGGGTCGACATTCCGCTCCACGTACGGCTCATCAAATCAGTGAGCGCAGCGTATTCCCTGCCAACCTTAACGCCGCTTTTATCCCATTCGTCCGTCAGCGCTTTACGTACTTCAATGGATTTTATGCGCTGGTTTATCCAGTTTTCGCTATATCCCAAGCAGCGGTAATTCTGTATCGCGCGATTGATTGACTGCTCCGGGTCAATCATTTCATCAATACGTTCATTGCCGACTTTAGCAAGCCATAACTTGAAGGGTTCAGCTTTCTTGCTTGGAATGGACTGTATCAGACGTAAAACCTGTTCGGTATCCATTACGTCTGTATTATATAATTTACCATCAGAAGCTTGCATTTTCAGTTGGTTAGTATTACTAACCAACTCGCTCCCCTCTGTGTTCAACTTGTTTTTAAGCCATTTCCAATAATTACGGGATTTCTGATAATCGCTGTCGGTTAGCGCCGCGCAAATATCAACTACCGAAAACCACCATTTTTCCGCTTCTTCGTCCCAAATATGCCGAACCTTTACACCTTCAAAAAGTACGATTTTATCCTTTGAATCGCTCATAAAGCGCCTCCTGAAATTTTATAGAACAGCACAAGCTTGAACAAACAAACGTTTCTTGCAACAGTTTTTTCATACGCCCAGCACCTCGTCCAGAAACCCCTCTGTTTCCTTTTCCAGCGCCCGGATGTCCGCTATAATTTCTGAAAGCTCGCGGAGCTGCACCGGCTTATAGAAATGTTTCGTAAAGCTTATTTCGTAGCCAATTTGAGTCTTGGTTTCGTCAACCCATGCGTCGGGCGCGTATGGCAGCACTTCGGATTTTATGAAAGCGTCAATGCCGCCCTCGTAATCAAGCGGGATTTGTTCCGTATCGGTTAAGTTACTGTCGCTCCTATACTCGATTATGCCGTTAGTAATATTTTTGACGACTTTTTCGGCTCTGTCATCAATTATGCAAAGACAGGATTCAATTAATCCCTGTTGATTTGCCATAAGTTCAACAACATCTCGGGGCGTGAAATGTTCACCTGCTTCTTCGTTGTTTTCCTCGTTGAAGCGCCTGATGAGTTCCTCGAAGATGACGCCCATCGTATGGTTATCGAGTGCGGGCAGCCGAACGCCGCCCATATCGTCAAGTACAGGATACGGGCTGAGATTCACGGAGGGCGACACAAATTTTTCAATGACCGCGCCGAGTATATCCGCGTCAACCATAGTATCAACCTGAACGTGGAACTTGAATTTTTTGAGAATCTCCTGCACATTCGGGGAGAATCCGCCCAAATAATCAAGGAAGTCTGTTTTGAGTTTCTGCTGACTTGCGCGGCTCGTCAGGTCCTTCAAACGAAATCTCGACCAGTTGCAGAAAGTTTGTTTCGCCACGCTGCATAACGCTTCGTTTTGGTTGACGATACCCGCTTTGTCGAGCTTTTCTTTCATCTTCAAGACATCGTCTTTGGTATCTTCAAGCACCGCGTCCAAACGCCGGATTACGGTCATTGGCAGGATAACATCACGATATTTGCCCCGCACATAAACGTCACGCAAGCAGTCATCGGCGATGCCCCATATAAAACTAACGATGGTGTTGTGCGTCTGGCTGTCCATACACTATTTCTCCTCGCTTTTAAGGTAAATGCATTCATCGGGTCACCAACAGTTATTAATAATCTCAAAGTGTATTTTCTGAAGCTTCTATTATTTTATAATAATGCGTAATATTGCACAACAATTGAATATATAACTCGTTTAGATGTATAAATATAGTAATTCTCGCTTTTCTAGTATACGTTTTCGATTGACTGGTTTTATATTTGTTTTTGTGTATATATAATTTTATCTATATTAGGTTATCTCTGAAAAGTTGAATAATGTTGATATAAGACATTTTCCCTTGCATTTTACTGTAAGCGCTTTATACTACATTAAGGAATTAATGTAAATATGCTATGTTTGTTTATTCGCTCTACAATCCCTCATACAGCGTAGGCAGGTAACTATAGCAATTAACGAAGAAAACTTAACCATCTTAAATCTGGAGGAAAACAATGAAATGTAAACAGCAAAAAAACATGTCTCTGTTGCTTGTGCTTATCATGGCGCTAAGTATGGCCGTATTTACAACTCAGGCGTCAAATGCAGCGGAAACGGTGACAATAGCGGCGTGGGATTTCACAGCAGCAGGCGCCGGAGCGGCCACTTCCTTTCCGGCAACAAGCGGATGGGTCGGGTACGTAAATAACAGAACAATACTTAATATATCGTCAGGCAGTTACGTATATGTTATGAGTGGGGACCAGCTTTTTGTCCCAACAACGAGTACGCCTTCTGGCGCGGTTCCATTCGGGTATGCGATAACCTTTACCCCCAATCCGCAAAACAGCGATATACACGGTTATCTCGTTATGATTTCCACTAATGGTGGCATAACTTGGAATGCGGTACTCGACAATCAATACATCGTATCCTCTTTGCCTTTGGAACTTCAGGTCAAGGCCACAGCGCCTGGAAGGAACGACAGCAGCGTAACAACATATAACTATACTCAAGCCAAGCTGCCGATGGTTGATGCGAGCAAAAACTCAGGAGCAGTAATCCCCGGTACGACAATTGAGCTGGAATGTTCAGAGAACAACGCGACTATAAAATTCAAAATAAATGGCGGCGAAACGCAAACGTATATCGGGGCGCTGAAGCTGGATGAAGGGTTATTCATCGGTGACCCGGCGATGGCCACCATTACGACGTGGGCGGAAAAATCCGGGTACTTACCCACCGATGTAACAAACTATTTCTATACAAAAGCGACTGAAGGGAATGTTACTGAAGAAGAGCCAGCAGGAATCGGCTGCGATATTGGAAATTTTGGATACACAGCATTCGCAGCTTTTCTCGGAATTATTCCATTTGTTCTCATAAAAAACATTTAAACCTTTATTAATACAAAGATAAGACAGCCAAGTCAAGCGCGAGCTTTGTATTTTCCTACTTGATTGCGGCGATTTTAATATCTGAAAGCCTGAAATCACCTTTGGCAAATGCGACGTTTGCCGCAAAATCGGCGTAGTACGAAGTAATATTCGCATGTGCCACATTGGCCCCCAATGCGGCTTTTATTTCGATCACGCCATCTTCCTTAAGGTGAAAACCGACCATACTGCCGTATTCGAGTCCTATCTCGAAAGTCGCCGGGTGAATCTTCACTCCAGTCGTCTGTTACGGTGTAGAGGAAAATATGTTCTGAATTACCTCGTTTGTGGCCCAGCCGATAAGTTTTTTGTTTTCATCAATTACGTAATACCAATACTTATCGTCCTTGTCGAAATGATAACCGAGTCGGCCCTCAGAATCGACGCCAAAAAGAACGGTCGTCCCGGCGGGCAGCGTAAATGTGTCAGCGCCGCCAGGCTCTTTATACAAAACGACAGGCGCTTTTAAAACACGGGACTCCGTCTCCCATCCGGAAAAATCGTCGCCAACATGTACTTCTACCGGTCTTCCCCGCGCTAATGCGTCCAGTTCCCATCGCTCGTCTTCCGTTATAGCTTCTTTTTTGACAAACCTTGCGCTGATGTACGGGTGGGAAAACTCATAGATGGATTCTCTGTGGGCTTGATAAAAACCAAAAATATTCCCATCCATCATATTGATGGAAAACAGGATTTTGTACCATTCCGAATTGTCGCTCTCGTCCCGAATAGCGACGCTGTCGACAAGGAACACCGTGCCGCTGCTGGACTGATGGAACACCTTGCTTTTAGCGCTTGGCCCGGAACGAATGTTGACGTTATCACCCGTCACCACGGCCCTATTAATGTCCTGAGCTTCCGCGAGCGAAGAAAACAGAAACAAGAACAACAAACACATTACACATTTTCTGAACGCTTTTACCAATTTAAATTTCACCCCTTATTTATTTATATCCCGGCATAAGCGGGAATGGTCGTCCGTGCTTCATCAATACTAAGCTTTCCTGAGCCGGGCGCGGCTACTTGCGCGCAGGACGCGGATAAAAGCAGAATAAACGCAAATACCGCCGTCAATCTCAAAATATTCTTTTTCATAAAATATTCCTCCTTATTTTAGTTGTCAAGTTTTATTATAGCAACATTCCAGATTATTTTCATTGGCGATTCTTGCTTTTCTGTAGCAAATACTCTATACTATGTTTTTGGCAATTGGAGGCGATGTCCGCCGGAATCCTCCGAAATTAGGAGAGCGGACATTAAATGTGTGGTAAGTTTTTTAGCTGCACACATGTTTGATACAGAATTGAATATAAATTATGTTCTGTTATAGCCGTGTTGCCAATTCCGTTTTTTGCGCGCCGGTAGCTCAGCTGGATAGAGCGAAGGCCTACGGAGCCTTAGGTCGTGGGTTCGAATCCTGTCCGGCGCGCCATTTTATATTGTAGAGTCAAATTGAAATACATAATCCCGCTCATTATACGATTTTTTTCATTTGAAAAAAGAAAAGCCTCCAGAATTAGTTATTCAATATAAGGATAAATGCTGTTGTAATCTAATTTGACAATAGTATTGATTTTTTATGGCGCATTTTGCCCCCCAATTGGTACTTGACTAGAGGAAGTTTAATGTTATACTTTATCTTTGTCTGGCCGGGCTGGTGGAATTGGTAGACGCACGGGACTTAAAATCCCGAGGATGCAAGTCCGTGCGGGTTCGAGTCCCGCGCCCGGCACCATGTTTAGCTTCTCCAAATGATTTTTTTGGGAGCGTAGTTTACTTCGCGGGGTGGAGCAGTTTGGAAGCTCGTCGGGCTCATAACCCGAAGGTCATAGGTTCAAATCCTATCCCCGCAACCAATAACAGCAAGGGTTTAGAGATATTTTCTAAACCCATTTTTATTTTTGATACGGGATCAATGAAAAAGCAAAGCTATCCATTCTTTCTCCGCTTGAGTAAATAATGACGACGGCGGTAAACAGAACTTTTCTTTATATCAAATTTCTTGGCAATTTCGGCATCACTTAGAGTGTCAAGATATTGATCGATAAAGGAATAGTCTTTTCTCGGCGTAAACAAACCGAGTTTTCTCCGAGCCGCATATGTTGATTCTGTAGATATGTTAAATTTCTTCGCTATTTCTATAATTGACAGATTATTGAAGAGGTGCGCGGATTTCTTCCAGTCAATAGGCAGCTTATAAGCCTTGATTCCCAATTTATGCCTTCTTTTCCATATGGGTGTCCGGCTTATACTAAATTTATCAGCTAATTCTTTATCAGTCATTGTCCCCAGATATGGATCTATTATTTCCCAGTCGATTTTGCTTATTACTTTATTGTAAACCCCGGCGAAAGGCGGTATTCCTAATCTTGTACGTCGCAATGAAACAGATGATGTTGATATGCCTGTTTTTTCAGCAAGTTCTCTGTCTGTCATGCTACCAAGATAAGGATCTATCAATTTCCAGTCAATTCTGTCCATTTTCCTGTATGCCGGTACTCCCAAAACTCGACGACGACGCCTTATATTGTTAATCAAAATGTCAAATTTCTGTGCCAGTTTGCCGTCTGGCTCTGTTCCGAGCAATGGATCGATTTCTGCCCACGGCAGAACAGGCTTCGAACGAGTCTTGCCTAGCTTTTCGTAAAGGCGCTTAGAGAGATGGCTTCCATGTATATTGAATTTGAAAGAGATATCGTTTCTTGAAGAAATGCCATCTTTAAGCATCTGGTCAACTAAAGTCCAATCCTGCTCCTGCCCTTTGGCATACGCTTTGATGCCCAATTCAATGCGGCGTTTACGGATAATGTTATAACCAACGTTGTACATTGCGGCTATTTTTCGGTTGGACATTTCATTCAACAACGGGTCTATTTCCTTCCAATCCAAATCCTTTTTTTGAAGGAGAGGAGGTATGCCTAAAGCAATACGGCGCCTCCGGATAATACCACTATCGACTTTGTACATAGCGGCTATCTCCGGGTCAAACATCACGCCCAACAGCGGGTCTATTGTCTTCCAATCCAATTCTATTTTCTTTTGAATAGCGGGTATGCCTAATGCAACGCGGCGCCTGCGGATATGACTACAACTGACATTGTACATAGCAGCTATCTGCTTGTCATGAATCACGCCCAACATCGGGTCTACAACTTCCCAATCAAGTTCTGTTTTTTTCATTTATTGCTCACGCCTGGGATTATATGACCGCCATATCTGTTTGCAAATGAGCAGACAGCTACATATAGAGAGGGGTTGATTTTATTCTTGCTCTCTCTGAATTCAATCGCAATACCTTCGCCTTGCGAAAGCAGTTTTTTATCCTTCCAGCGTCGCATATTCTCCCCCATTGCTTTTTTCGTGCTCCTACATTTGACTATATTTATTTTAGCACGTTGTATTATAACCCGAAGGTTTCAGGTTCATATCCTCGTCCCCGCAACCGATAACAGCAAGGGTTTAGAGATATTTTCTAAACCCATTTTTATTTTCGTTACAGTACCTGCATTTTGTCGTGTTTTGTTTTTAAATAATTTATTTGTAACCGCCGCATATACACCACGGAGTTCACCTAATTCCCTTATGTAAGGAAAATCTCATTTCCAATGTAGCGGAAATGAGATTTTTGATCGCTTATTTGGGGTTTTTTGGGGCTTTCACATTTTGTACTGTTACAGCCCCCACAAAGCTACATTTGACAGTCCAAAGTCCCTTGCTTTTGTCTTTTATCTTTTCTAATCCCTAATCCCTGTATTTCTACTTCCCCGATATCGGTCTCTTAAGCCACCATTCACACAACAGGCTCGTTGAAATGCAGATTGAGCTGTATGTGCCGACTATCAATCCTATCAAAAGAGCGAAGCTGAAACTTGATAGAACAGGTCCTCCCCATACGAAAAGCGCTATTACAGGGCAAATTGTCGTAAGCGTTGTGTTTATCGTTCGCGACAATGTCTGATTGGTCGAGTCATTAACAAGTTGCACAATCCTTTTGGTCGGAAGATCCTTCCAGTTTTCGCGGATACGGTCAAGTATTATAATCGTGGCATTAATAGAATAACCAACTACCGTCAATATTGCCGCGATGAAAGAGGTATTAACTTCCATCCCGGCTAAGCTGAACGCCCCAAGCACCAACACGGTGTCATGAACAAGCGCCATTACGCTGACTACCGCAAAACGGAACTGGAAACGGAATGTTATGTAAAGCAAAATTGCAACCAAGGCAATTACCATACCGACATACGCCTCGTGCCGCAGTTCCGCCCCGACAACAGGGCCGACTTTTTCAAGGCCGAGTATTTCCATCTCGGGATATTTCATTTTTAACGCGTTAAGCATTTTAATTCTAGCGTCGTCTCCGTCATCCTGCGTTCGGATTATAAACGCCGTATCTCCAAATTCCTGTATCATGGAATTTCCCTGAAATACCGTGTCGACAACTTCGCGCACATCTCCGACAGATATTTTTTCGTTTTTGCTTAACTCCACCTGAATGACATTGCCCCCAGTGAAGTCGATACTCAGGTTAAGCCCTCTTATCAGAAGAAAGAGCAAGCTTCCAGCCATTAATACTGCACTTATAGTAAGAAATATCTTTCGATACTTCATGAAGTTGATTGAAAATTTCATGTACGCTCACTCCCTTCCTTAATGTTTTACAGCGGCGGGTTTCGCCCCTGATTTTCTCATGAACATCAGCAAAATAACGCGCGTCACTACTATATTGCTAAAGACGCTTGCCACAATACCAATAGAAAGAGTAACCCCAAAACCTCTTACCGGGCCTGAGCCGAAGTAGAAAAGTACAACTGCGGCTATAAGCGTGGTGAAGTTCGAATCAAATATAGTTACAAAAGCTTTTCGGAATCCGGCGTCAAGTGCAGCTACCGGCGTTTTTCCCGCTCTTAACTCTTCTTTTATTCGCTCATATATAAGGACGTTGCCGTCAACTGCCATGCCAAGCGTAAGCACTATGCCCGCAATTCCTGGAAGCGTAAGCGTTGCTTTTAGCGCGACCATGCCCGCAAACACAAGCAACATTGTCACAGACAGCGCGACATTTGCCGCAAGTCCGCGCAGCATATAGAACAGCATCATGAAAATTAAAACCATCACCGCGCCTATTAAACCGGCTTCAATTCCCGATTTTATTGAGTCAGCGCCAAGGGACGGCCCAACCGAACGGTTTTCAGCAAATTCAACCGCAACCGGCAACGCGCCTGCTCTAAGCATAATTGAAAGCCTTGAAGCCTCGTCTGACGAGAAGCTACCCGTTATCTGGGCTTCTCCGCCGGCTATACGCTCCTGTACGACAGGAGCGGAAACCGTGACTCCGTCAAGTACTATGGCAATTTGTTTCCCAACGTTATTCATAGTCGCTGTCTCAAAAAGTTTTGCGCCATCCGAATTAAACTTAAGAGATACCCCCATCCTACCAATATTGTCATAATGGGGTTTGGCATCAACAAGGTCTTTTCCGCCGACAAGCGAAGGCCCAAGCAGGTAGTACCTTCTCGTTCCATCTCTTGAACTCTCAACGTCCGCCATTGAAACAATACCTCCGGGGACGCTGTCAAGTCGTTTTTCAAACTCTTCCTTGGCATTTTCCGCGAACGCGGCGGCATCTTCCCAACGCTTCTGGTACACGGCAAACTGTTCATCGTCGAGATCTCTGTAATTCTCGCGCCGCGGGGCAGGCGGAGTTGACTCGCTTGCTGAAACCACTTCACGGAACTCAAGGTTCGCAGTCTTACCTATAAGCTCAAGCGCCGCCTGCGGGTCCTGTATTCCCGGAAGGTCAACTATTACTCTGTTTTGCCCGCTTTTCTGGATAAGCGGCTCCGCAACTCCGTACTGGTCTACACGATTGCGAATGACAGCCAAAAGCCTGTCAATGCTGTCTTCTGTTACAGGATTATCAGGCGTTCCGACAGCCTGAAGCACTATATGGGCGCCGCCTCTGAGGTCAAGCCCAAGATTAAGCACTCCTGTAAATGGCCAAGCCAATACAATTGCTACAATTACTACAACCAAAACGCTCCAAAGGCGCATACTATCTCTTTTCACCATTTCACTAATACTCCTTTAATACTATTTATCTTCTGCCTGAGCAGGCTTTTGAAACTTCGTTGAAACAGCTGATTTCAATATTTTAACGCGGACATCTTTTGCAAGTTCTATGACAAAGCCGTCCTCTTTCACTTCATGGACTGTTCCAAAAAATCCGCCGATGGTAACAACCTGATCGCCTTTTGAGACGCTACTTATAAGATTGTCCTGCTGCTTCTGGCGTTTTTTCTGGGGCCTTATGATAAAAAAGTAGAAAATAACAACAAATATCGCAAGCGGAAACAGTAATCCTGTCATTCCGCCGCCTCCTTCCGCACCGGCGGAAGAACCTCCTCCTCCTCCTCCAAAGCCTCCGCAAGACGGAGCTTCAGCATCAGCTGCCATGGCAGCAATTTCCAATATTATGGTTACTGCCCACGCTGACACTACGGCAGCCATTATCCTTGCTGCTTTCAGCATAAAAAAATCCTCTCCTTTTACTTTACATAATTTTCCAACATAAATTCAACTAATGATTATACCAAAATTTTGAACAGGAATGACATACTTCGAATTTTTACAAACAATTTATACAAAGATTGCATAAAATATTTGCTTTAAAAAAAAGGTAATGTTAGAATGGCTTCAGGTAATCTTCAAAATAAATTGAACACTATGAACGAATATTCCGCGAACAAAAAAAACTCATTGCATAAATAAAAGCGGGATATCAGCAGTAACTTGTGAAGAAATTCAGGCGGTAAGTTAATAAATTATACTTGTGTATTTACCACGGACAACAACTCAACACATAATATTTTATACCTTTATCTTACATCTTGGGTGGGGAGAGTTATGATTAATCAATTCGCCGAGTCAGAAGAAAAGAGTTATGAACATTATGACAAAGGATATGGATTACGGAAACATCCCAGAGTTCTGTTGACGCTGCCGGTTGAGTTAACATACAGAGAAAATCAGCAACCGTTGTTGCTGGAGTGCGAGTCCAGAGACATAAGCGCCGAGGGGATGTTTTTAAAATTTGTCATGCCAAAGGAAGGATTACATTCTTTAGTAGGAAAACCTGTGGAAGTGGGATTGCTGCGCCAAAAGCCAATATCGGAAAAATGCAATTTGAAAGCAAAATTTGCGTGGGCGTCAAGACCTGTTATAAATCCGGCTGACGGCGTTTACTATATTTTTTGCGGAATCCAATTTGAAAAGGAGTTACCGCTGTCGCTCCAGTTGGAACAATTAGCAATAAGCGCTCACAGGACTTTAGAAAAACTTGTGGTGTTTTATAAAAAGAATTTGGACAGGGAGCCGTATGATCCGCTAATACATTTATCAGATATACTGCTCAATATAAAAAGTAATATACCTGAATTTGCTCCCATTGAATTTGTATATTGGTATTACTATGCTCCTCAAGACGTATTCATCAAAAATTCCATGTATATTAACCAAGAGGATTCCGTTTTATACAAGCTCGACGATGATGATAAAATCCGCGAACACCTGATGGAGTATCGTATTCCAATTTCAGATACAGAATTAACTCAACGGGTATTTTATTCCGTATCCAACGAAAAGAGATTTTCTGATGAAGGGAAACCTATATCTGAATGGCTTTTCCCTTTGTTTGACGATGATGAATTTCTTGGATTAACTCAGTTCAAATTCCAAAGAGAGATAAACCCCATACTTGGAATTGACAAGCTGTTTTGGTTATGCATTCAAATAGGTAATTATGCGTCGGGCGTTATTAAATCAGAAGAACTAAAACGCGACAATGATTATACCGGGATATTGCCTCAATTAATAAAACTAAGCGAACGTAAATGCGAAAAAAGGGAGCTGTATGAATTCTATAAAAATATCTTATCAAAATTCACAGAAATAATTGGAAAAGCGCCGTCTTTCTTGAATCTTTACACAGAAAAGCTTTTCATGGAAGAACATGGTGAACATTTCCCAGCGCTTTCTATATGCGCGGTTAATTATTTAAGCGAAGGCCGCGGAAAATATATTACAAACAATCGCATAATAAAGAATGACGGGATAAATTGCTGCCCATTGTCTTTACTGGAGAAACATTATCCGCATTTTTGCGAAGTCAATTGTTCTCCTGTGAAATGCGCGCGCATGTACCGCGTTCCTCTATCAAAGAGCGCAGGCGGCGTCACAAATAATGCAAAAGATGAACTGATTGCGGTCGCGTGTTTTGCTGTACCGGAAGATTTTTTACCAACACAAAGACTTCTGCGCCGAATAAATGAAGTGTCGCGAACATCTTCGCTCTTTATCCAGCTTTGCCTCCGTTTGGTTTCCGACATACACATTAATAACATAGGATGTGAGAACAGTGTTTTTTAACGATCTATTTGACAAACAAAAAGTAAGAAACTATGAATTTTATAACAAAGGATATGGATTACGCAAACATCCAAGGGTCATATTGACTTTGCCAATAGAACTGACTCTTTGTACGGAAAACCGGCAGTCATATTTTTTGGAGGGAGAAGCAAAAGACATCAGCGCGTCAGGGTTATATCTGAAAATTATACCCCCCCGAGAAGAACTGCCTCCTTTGGACTATCTACCCGTGAAAGACGATTTAACTCTTCAAAATCCAATATCTGTAAAAGTACATATGACTCGGGAAAAGCCAATTATGGAAGAATATGACTTAGAAGGGAGGATTGTTTGGACGTCAGAAATAGTTATAAACCCGGAAGACGGGCGCCAATATATCTTTTGCGGCATTCAATTTGACACGGAATTGAAATTTTCAATTCAGTTAGATCAACCCCAACAACTTGTAACAAGCCCAAATAAGACGTTGGAAAAACTTGTCGCGTTTTATAACGAAGATTTAAATGCAAAGTTACAAAGTACCTAACAAAATGTCATGGGGCGGGGGCTCTTAACAGTCCAATAATAACTACTCATGTATTGTTATATATTATCAGAATATATAGCCTTACAAAAGGCTGAGTTATTACTAAACGTCTTTAGAAAGGTTCATGATTCCAAACAACTTTATTCTTGCCTGCTCTTTTTGCTACATAAAGCATTTTATCCGCCATGCCAATTAATTTTTTTGACTCATCGCCTCTTTTTGGAATTAACGTAGCCCCGCCTGCACTAACGGTAACGACCGATGAAACTGTAGAGCGATTATGAGGAATAGCAAGCTCCTCAATAGATGAACACACCTTTTGCAATATCTTCTCTCCGCCTTCAATAGGGGTATTCGGCAGTAAAACGACGAACTCCTCTCCCCCGAAACGCGCGGCGAAGTCCGTCTTACGGCTTAAGGATTCAATTATCGTATTTGCAATGGTTTTTAGAACCTCATCCCCTTCAAGGTGCCCGTAATAATCATTATAATTTTTGAAATCATCTATATCAACAAAAGCAGCAGATAATAAAGTTTCCTCTCTTTTTGCTCTGGTAAATTCAACCTCTGAACGTATGTCCAGGCTTCGCCTGTTATTGATATTTGTAAGAGCATCTGTAATAGCAATGCTTTCAATTGTTTTTCTCATCAAAAACAGGTCGACTTGATTCTTAACTCTTGCTCTTATTACTCCAGGCGAAAACGGCTTATATATATAGTCGGACGCTCCAAGCTTCAGCCCTACCTCCTCATTATCAGGATCACTAAGCGAAGTGATTAATATAACAGGGATATATTTAGTTTCAGGCGTTCTTTTAAGAGCTTCCAATACTTCAAATCCATCCATAACCGGCATTACTACATCAAGCAATATAATAGTCGGTGAGTTTTCCTTAGCCAACTTCAGAGCATTACGCCCGTCTCTGGAAGTTATTACTTCATACTCGCTATTTAGCGTCATTTCCAGAGTACTAAGGTAAAGCATATTATCATCGATTATCAGAATTTTCTCCATTTTATTCCGCTCCTGATTTTGCATGTTATTTTCCTTTACTTATAAAACATTATGTACATAATAATCAAAAGCGGCTCTGTTCAGTTTATGTTGTCAAGAGCCGCTATATAACATCTCACAGATTATTTTACTCTCCCCTTACAATTTCCTTAATTTTCATCAGTCGGCTGAGGGTGCTTCGCTCCTGTTCATCCAGTTTCATCGAAATGTACCTTATGGTCTCTGTGAAGTTTGGAATCATCACATATTCGAGAGCATTAACGCGCCTGCGCGTTCGTTCTATCTCCACTGCCATAAGGCGTATCGCCTTTTCCTTCGCGGCAAGAAGCAGCAAGCGCGGAATAAGCTTGGAAAAACGCTCAAGAGCGACGTCAAGGCTTCCAGGCGTCAGCGCGAATCCGTAATTCACAGCATTGCCTTCCTGAACCACATCATATTCCGGAACGGATACGCTCATAACGTTGCGCCACGACACTGAAAGCGAGCTCTTCGATCCCGGTATCATGAGAGCCTGCTCAAGCATTGCAGGAAGCGTTTGAGCACGCGAAAGAAGGAAACTTGCGTTACACTCCGCGAGTTCCTTTTCCACCTCTTCCCGAAGCCGTTTCCCCTCACGCGCGCGTTCAAGGAACGCTTTTATGAGAGCATCCTGTTTGTCCTTCAGCAATTTATGCCCACGCACCGCCGCCACAAGCCTCTTTTTAAGGCGCGACATCTCCATCCGGTTCGGATTTATGTTTAGACGGGCCATTTACACTCGCTCCCTCAATCAGCTTTTTTTAAGCGCGGCTTAAGATATTTTTCTATGTACTCGTCGCGTATACGCTTAAGTTCCTTCACCGGTATCATCGTAAGCAAATTCCATCCAAGCTCCAGAGTATCCGCTACTGTACGGTTTTCATATTCTCCCTGCCTGACGTAACGGTCCTCAAACTCCGACGCAAATTTTGCGAAAGCTTTATCCTCTTCGGTAAGCGCGCCCTCGCCAAGGATTATAGCAAGCTCCTTCGCGTCTATTCCGCGCGCGTAAGCCGCGAAAAGCTGGTTCATTAGATCGGCGTGATCCTCTCTCGTCTTGTTTTTCCCTATTCCCTTATCCTTAAGGCGCGAAAGCGAAGGCATGACGTCGACCGGCGGATATATTCCCTTGCGGTGCAACCCCCTGCTCAATATTATCTGCCCTTCTGTTATGTATCCCGTAAGGTCGGGGATAGGGTGAGTCTTGTCATCTTCAGGCATCGTGAGAATCGGAATCTGGGTTATCGAACCCATGCGCCCCTTAAGACGCCCTGCGCGCTCGTACATGGTCGCGAGGTCGGTGTAAAGATATCCCGGATAACCTCTGCGTCCCGGAACCTCCTTACGCGCCGCTGAAATTTCGCGGAGCGCTTCGCAATAGTTGGTAAGGTCGGTCAAAATTACGACGACATGAATGCCGTGCTCGAACGCAAGGTATTCGGCGCACGTAAGCGCAAGGCGCGGGGTGGTTATACGCTCAATGGCGGGGTCGTCCGCAAGGTTCACAAACATTACAGTACGCTCAAGAGCACCCGTTTTGCGGAAGTCCTCCATGAAGAACGAGGCTTCCTCAAAAGTTATTCCCATGGCAGCGAAAACGACCGCGAAGTCGGCGTGTCCGCTGATGACCGTAGCCTGACGGGCTATCTGCGCCGCCATTCGGTTATGCGGCAGTCCGCTTCCTGAAAATATCGGCAGCTTCTGACCGCGTACCATCGGGTTCATCCCGTCTATCGTTGATATACCTGTCTGGATAAACTCAGACGGGAAATCGCGCGAGTACGGGTTCATGGGAACGCCGTTTATGTCAAGCCGCGTCTCCGGAATAATAGGAGCGCCGCCGTCTATCGGTATGCCTCGCCCGTTGAAGACCCGTCCGAGCATGTCGCGCGCTACCGGCAGCGTTAATACTTTCCCGAGAAAACAAACCTTAGTTGAATCGATATCAATTCCGGAAGTTCCCTCAAAAACCTGCACAAGAGCGCGGTCGGATTCTATTTCCAGCACGCGTCCCCTGCGCGTGTCGCCGTTTCCAAGCTCTATCTCAACAAGCTCGTCGTACATTACGGAAGTGGTTTTTTCCACCATTATAAGCGGCCCTGCCAGCTCCGAAAGCGTCTGATACTCTTTAGGCAGCGTATTTTTAAGCGGCATAACTCTCACCTCCAACATTGAACAGCTCATTTAACTCTTTTTTGATTCTCTCCTCTATTTTGTCAATTTCGGAGATGTTCTTTTCCTCAAGGTAACGCATACGGGCGATTACCTCGCGCACGGGGAGGTTAAACAGCTTGTTCATCGGAGCGCCCTTCTTCAATGCTTCCATGCCCAAATGATGGAACTTTATTATCGTGCTGAGCATTTTGAACTGTTTATCCATTGAGGCGTAAGTGTCTATTTCATGGAAAGCGTTCTGATGCAGATAATCTTCACGAATAGATTTAGTGGTTTCAAGAACCATGCGTTCTTCGCGCGAAAGAGAGTCTATACCCACAAGGCGTACAACTTCCTTCAGCTTATCCTCCTCTTCAAGAAGCGTCATTGCCTCTATGCGAAGGCCGCTCCACTCGTCATCAAATTTCGCGTTCCAGAATTCATCCATCTTTTCAGTGTAGAGGGAATAGCTTAAAAGCCAGTTCACGGCGGGGAAGTGTCTCTGATACGCCAGATTTGCATCTAACCCCCAGAACACTTTCACGACGCGCAAAGTGTTTTGGCTCACCGGCTCCGACAAGTCTCCGCCCGGAGGCGAGACGGCGCCTATGGCGCTGACGGAACCTTCGCGTCCATCTTTGCCGAGAACCACGCATCTGCCCGCGCGCTCGTAGAATGAGGCGACGCGCGTCCCTAAATACGCGGGATACCCTTCCTCTCCCGGCATCTCTTCAAGCCTTCCTGACATCTCGCGAAGAGCTTCCGCCCAGCGGCTCGTCGAGTCCGCCATGAGCGCGACGGAATACCCCATGTCTCTATAGTACTCGGCTATGGTTATCCCAGTGTAAATGCTCGCCTCGCGCGCTGCCACAGGCATATTTGAAGTATTTGCAATAAGGACTGTACGCTTCATAAGCGGCTGCCCCGATTGCGGATCCTCAAGCTC
>WRHH01000024.1 GCA_009783355.1 Synergistaceae bacterium | reverse complement strand
AATGAACAAACTATCCATAAGAGGAGGCCTATTTGCGAATTTGATGAGTTTTCAGAAAACGCATATGTAAATCAAATCTTGAAAACGATTGCGTTGATACTTATCCATTCAGATAAAGTAGGACAAGAACAAAAGAAAGCATTAAAGAAGATTATGCTTTATTTTCATGACGTTGGCACTTTAAATCCGTATAATATCCAGTGGTCGGGAATTAAGTATAATAGCAACAACTCGACTTATAGAATGCTGATAAATATTTGTTATCTTGTGGTTAAAGCACTATTGCCAACGACTCAGGAAGGAGCAAGAAAACTTTCACAGTTTAAAGACGACCATTTGCACAGGCTTTTTGAAAGATTTGTACTTGAATATTATCGAAAAAACTACCCGAGCTATAAAGCATCAGCGTCTTGCATTAACTGGAATACTGATGATGGTATGGTTAATTTGCTCCCAAAAATGAAATCGGACATTACGCTTGAATGTGAAGGAAAATTTCTGATTATTGATACAAAATACTATAATAGCACAATGCAAACTAACAGTTTGTATAACAGTCACTCCATCCATTCAAGTAATCTATATCAGATATTTACTTATGTAAAGAACAAAGACATTCGTCATTCTGGAGATGTAAGCGGTGTTTTACTTTATGCAAAAACAGACGAAGAGATTACGCCGGACAACAGCTACCTTATGGACGGAAATAGAATAAGCGTTAAGACGCTTGACCTAGATAAAGATTTTGCAAGAATCAGAGAACAGCTTGACAGGATTGCTGAGGAATGGTTGCTTACAATGTGAGTTTGTTATATAAATACGTAAATATATACCTTTAGTTTTTGTTTTGATTGGAGGAGTATCTTTGCCGCTTGTTGAGATGAAACGCATCACAAAAAGGTTTTCCGGCGTTGTTGCGAACAGCAACGTTGACTTCAGCGTGGAATACGGTGAAGTTCATGCGTTGCTTGGCGAGAACGGGGCGGGGAAGTCTACTTTGATGAATATACTTTATGGGCTTTATCACCCAGACAGCGGTGAAATTTACATTGATGGCGTAAAGCGTGTTTTCAGGTCGCCAAGCGACGCCATATTATCCGGAGTTGGAATGGTGCATCAGCACTTCATGCTGGTCGAGACGCAAACTGTTTGGGAGAATATGATCCTTGGCATGAAAATGCCGTTTGTCCTTCCTAAAAAGCAAATAATAAAAAAAATAGCGGAGTTAAGTGAAAAATATAATCTAAAAGTGAATCCATTATCGAATGTTTGGCAGCTTTCGATAGGGGAACAGCAGAGAGCCGCCGTTCTCCAGATGCTTTACCGAAATGCTAAGGTGCTAATACTCGACGAGCCCACGGCAGTTCTCACCCCGCAAGAATCAAAAGAATTATTCGTAACGATACGAAATATGACCGCGCTTGGGCATAGTGTAATCTTCATATCTCATAAAATGAACGAAGTCATGAACGAAACGGACCGGGTCACAGTGCTTAGAAAAGGGGAGACGGCGGGGACGGTAAACACTAAATCTCCGGATACCTCTCAGGAGCTTTTATCGGAGATGATGATGGGGCGCAAAGTCTCATTTGATATTAATAAGCCAAAGAGGGATTTGGGGAAAGTTGTGTTTGACGTGAACAGCATTTGCGCCTCCAACGACAGAGGCGGCGCGGCGCTCAAGAATATCTCGTTCCGTATAAGAAAAAGCGAGATATTTGGGGTTGCAGGAGTGGCGGGCAACGGACAGCTGGAATTATGCGAAGCGATATATGGGCTGCGTGTCGCTGTTTCCGGTTACGTAAAAATCAACGAAAAGGATTTAACAAATGCTTCTGCGCGAGCGCTTATGGATTGCGGAGTTCACTATATACCTGCGGATAGAAGAAGCACAGGGATGGTCACTGCGCTTGACGTGAAAAGTAATTCGATATTAACTGATTATTGGATACCTCCAATTTCAAGCGGAAATTCAATCAATTGGAAAGAAGCTGGGAATCAAGCAAAATCCATAATAGAACAGTTTAATGTCAGTACCCCTTCGGTTAATACTGCGGTTAAAAATCTGTCTGGAGGTAATCTTCAAAAGCTTATGCTGGGAAGAGAGCTTTCAAACAGTCCGGAAGTATTGATAGTCATGCATCCGACATGGGGGCTTGACGTTTCGGCTACGCGCTACATAAGGGAAAGAATAATTTCCGCATCGGAAACAGGTACGGCAGTGCTTTTAATATCTGAAGATATTGAGGAACTTTTAGCGTTAAGCGACAGGCTGGCTATAATTTTCAAAGGGGAATTTATGGGAATAATAGCAGACCCAAAATCCATGCCTATTGAAAAGATTGGGCTCATGATGGCGGGAACTCATATTTCTGAGGTATTATGATGTTAAGGGTAGAAAAAAGAATTGACGCTTCTAAATGGATGAATTACGTTATCCCGATAGCCTCGCTCTTTATGGCTCTTATCGGAGGCGCAGCGCTGTTGGGGACGCAGGGAATTTCTCCTTTGGACGCTTACTGCAGGATTATCAAAGCGGCTTTTGGCGGGAGCTACGAATTTAGCGAGACCATAGTGAAAGCCACTCCGATAGCGATATCGTCTTTTGCCGTAATGTTATGTTTTTCCATGCTCATATGGAATATCGGGGTGGAAGGCCAGGCGTTTATGGGTGCGCTTGCGGCTGTAGCGGCGGTAAGGTACTGTCATTCTGATAATCAATTTTACATGTTGTGTACGGCGGCTGCTTTCGCAATTATGGCGGGCGGCCTGTGGGCAATGATAGCCGGATTTTTGAGGTCAAAATGGAATGTCAATGAGATTATTTCTACCCTCATGCTAAATTATATTGCCATAAGGATTTTGGAGTATTTTGTTTATGGCCCGTGGCGAGACCCGAGCTCGCTTGGTTTTCCTATAACGACGCGCTTTCCTCCTTCCGCGCGTTTGCCTCAGCTTTTCGGCTCCCGTGTCCATGTGGGAATTATCCTTGCTGTATTTTTGGCGTTTGCCGCGTGGTACATTTTGAGTAAAACGCGGCTTGGATATGAGATAAGGGTAATAGGAGAAAATCCCAAGGCTGCTCGTTATTCCGGGATGAGCTATATGAAAAACGTGCTCGTCGTCATGTTCATTTCGGGTGCCATCGGAGGGCTTACGGGCATGACAGAAGTTACAGGCTTGCATGGGAGGCTTCAAGCGAGCTTTGCCGCAAAATATGGTTATACCGCGATAATTGTCGCATGGCTTTCTCACCTTCAACCTTTCGTGATACTTCTTGCGTCGGTGCTTTTCGGAGCTCTGCTTGTTGGCGGAGAAGCTCTTCAAATCGAATTGGGGTTAACTCTCTCCACTGTGGAGATCTTGCAGGGGCTTGTGTTGTTCTTTGTTCTTGGAGGAGATTTTTTCAGAAATTACCGTTTGAAGTTCACTTGGAGGACAGATAAATAATGGACACGGTCAGCATGATACTTGCCGCTGCAGTAAGGAGCGGAACTCCGATTCTCTACGCTACGCTTGGCGAAATATTGACTGAAAAGGTTGGCATACTTAACCTTGGCCTTGAGGGCATTATGCTTATGGGAGCGTTCAGCGGGTTTGTCGTTTCCTTGACTTCCGGCAATCCATGGATTGGCTTTGCGGCTGCTTTCATCGTTGGTTGCTTAATGGGGCTCATACACGCCTTTCTTTGCATTTCCCTAAATGGAAATCAGGTGGTGTGCGGGCTTGCGCTGACAATGTTCGGTACGGGGTTGAGCTCTTTGCTCGGAAGAAATTATTTTGGAGTCGCGATTCAAGGATTACAAAACTGGAACATTCCGATACTTTCCGATATCCCGATAATAGGCCAGGTAATTTTCTCGCAGGACGCACTAGTTTATTTATCATATATTCTAGTAGCCGTTATGTTCTTTTTCCTGAACTCAACGCGGCCCGGGTTAAATCTTAGGGCGGTCGGAGATAACCCTCACGCCGCCGACGCTATGGGATTACCAGTTGTGAGAATAAAGTATTTATATACGGTTGTTGGCGCAGGGATAGTTGCTGTCGGCGGCGCGTACATGTCAATTGTATACAACAAGTTTTGGGCGGAAACTATGACTGCTGGACGAGGATGGATAGCTGTGGCAATGGTGATATTCGCAATTTGGAATCCCATACAGGCGGCGCTTGGAGCGTATCTCTTCGGAGGAATAGAAGCGCTTCAGCTAAGACTTCAGGCGACTGGGACGTCTGTTCCAATGGCTATACTTCTGGCTATGCCATATGTTATTACACTCTTTGTTCTTGTTGTCATATCAATCCGCAAGGGTAACGGCATCAAGGCCGGCGCCCCCGCGTCCCTGGGAGTACCGTTTTATAGGGAGGAAAGGGACTAATTCTAATAAGTTGTTTTAATGGATATATAATGAGAAATAACATTATATAGGGAGAGTATTATATGGACGCTTTGGCAATTCTCAGGCAGTATTACGGTTACGACGCTTTTCGCAGCGGGCAGGAACAATTGATAAATGACTTACTGCAAAGTAAAGATGTGCTCGGTATAATGCCGACCGGAGCGGGGAAGTCAATATGCTTTCAGATTCCGGCGTTAATGATGGGCGGCGTGACTCTTATAGTTTCGCCGCTCATTTCACTTATGAAGGATCAGGTAAACGCGCTTATTCAGGCAGGCGTGGCGGCGGCGTATATCAATTCTTCCCTTACGGAAAAACAAATTCATCTGGTATTGCAAAGAGCACGCGCGGGCGCTTATAAATTGATTTACATAGCGCCGGAAAGGCTTTTGACAAGCGACTTTCTTTCTTTCGCGCAAGGAGCCGATATTTCAATGCTGACGGTTGACGAGGCTCACTGTATATCCCAATGGGGGCATGATTTTCGTCCAAGCTACTCAAGAATACCGGAGTTTATTGCAGCACTGAGTAGCCGCCCCGTAATCTCGGCGTTTACTGCTACGGCGACGCCAAAAGTGCGCGAGGATATCGTGAGTTTATTGTTGCTTGAAAAACCTACTGTTATGGTAACAGGCTTTGATCGTCCAAATTTGTATCTTGAAGTTCAGAAGCCAAAAGATAAATTTGGAGCGCTCTCCGAATTTTTAAAAAGCAAAAAAGAGAAAAGCGGTATAGTCTATTGCTCAACCCGCGCGACGGTGGAGGAAGTTTGCGAGAGGTTAATACAAAATAGGTATAAGGCATCACGCTATCATGCAGGTCTTCCCGACGACGAACGCCGCAGCAGTCAGGACGATTTTCTTTATGACCGCATTCAAATCATGGTGGCTACAAACGCTTTCGGAATGGGAATTGATAAATCGAATGTTGCTTTTGTAGTACACTACAATATGCCAAAGGACGTTGAGAGTTATTATCAGGAAGCCGGCCGCGCCGGCCGCGACGGCGAACCCGCTGACTGTGTTTTACTGTACAGCGGACAGGATGTGAGGACGAATTTATGGCTGATTGAGAACTCTAATAATAATGAAGAGCCCGGTGATGAATCCACGAGAGAACAGATTCTGGAGCGCGACCGCAGGCGGTTGCGCGAGATGACGTTTTATTGCTCGACAAACGATTGCCTGCGCGGATACATTTTGAAATATTTCGGTGAAGTCCCGCCGCCGAATTGCAACAATTGCGGCAGCTGCAAAACAAATTTCGAGACAGTCGATGTAACCGTCAGCGCGCAAAAAACTCTGTCCTGCGTTTATCGTATGAAAGAGCGGTATGGGGTGAGTATGGTTATTGATACGCTTCGCGGAAGTAAAAATGAGAGAGTGCTTCGTTTGGGGTTTGATAAGCTGTCCACTTACGGCATTTGCGAACAATCAGAACAGCAGCTGCGAGCTATTACAAATCATCTGATTCTCTCCGGCTATCTCGTCAAAACCGATGACGAGTATCCCGTAATAAGGCTTGGGGAACGCGCGAACGAGGTTTTACGCGGTAGCGGCGCGGTGCATATGAAGCTGCCCAAAGAAAAGGAGATTTCTGTCGCCAAGCACGAAGAACGTAAAGCTGTAAAAGTTGATAGGCGTTTATTTGACGTGTTGCGCGACCTGAGGCGCAGAATCGCAAACGAGCAAAACCTGCCTGCTTACGTTATTTTTCATGACAGCACGCTGACCGATATGTGTATTAAGACCCCGACGACGCCGGAGTCTCTTTTGTCCGTATCGGGCGTCGGTCAGGCAAAGGCGGAACGGTACGGCAAGCAGTTTATGGATGCGATTGTGAATTTTTTGCGCGATAACAACTTAGAAGAAATGCCGTCAGGGCCGTCCAAGGGATTTGACCCCGCAACGGTTGAAATCACGGACGAACCTGTAACGGTAAATATGGTTGCCGATAGGATAAATTGTGTTTTAATTGAGAACGGTTATAAAAAAATAAGCGGACAACGAGTAAACAGTTGGCTTATTGCCGAAGGGTATATAACGACTGTTGCCCGAAATGATAAAAGCGTCAAAATTCCCACAGAGAAGGGAAGAGAACTTGGCATAAACAGTGAAGAGCGGTTTATTCGCGGTGAACAAGTAGAAATTAATCTTTATGGGCGTAACGCGCAGGAGCATATAGTTAATAATTCATTGAGACTTTTGTAAAGCATATTTAACTGGAACATTGGGTTAGAACAGTTGAAAGGAATGAACATAATGATTGAATCAAAACTGACTCTCGGTAAAAACGTAACTGCAAGAGACTCGGTGAGCGACAGCAATACCGCAAAAGCGGTTGGCAGCGGAAGCCTTAAAGTGTACGCAACTCCGATGATGATTGCGCTTATGGAGTGCGCCGCTTGCCTTTGCCTTGAGGATTGTCTGGAGCCTGGAGAAACGTCAGTCGGGACAGAAATCAATGTATCGCATAAAGCTGCGAGCCCACTTGGCGCAGAAATTGAGGCGAGTGCAACTATTAAGCAAATTTCAGGGCGCAAGATTGAGTTTACCGTGACAGCAAGCGATAACGCCGGAGAAATCGGAAGCGGTGAGCATACACGTGTGATAGTTGATGTTGAACGGTTCACTGAAAAGGTAAGTAGGAGAAAATAGTTAGGAGTTAGGAGTTAGTAGTGAGGAGTTAAAAGACAAAAGCAGAATACTTCAGTCAACCCCCCCAACTCTCAACTAATCACTTCTATCTCTGAGGAGTAAGAAGTTAGTAGTGAATAGTGAATAGTGAATAGTAAACAGTGAACAGTGAACAGTGGTAAATCCTAACTTCTAACTTCTAACTTCTAACTCCTAACAAACTTCACACCATTTTGAATTATAATACTTAAGAAAGTGTAATAATTGAACTCCAAAAATAACATAGAAGAGGGTAATAAACATGTCAACTCTATTTAAGGATGTAATGATTTTAGACGGAGGAATGGAGTGCGCGCTTTCGGGGCATGTTCTTGTCTCAAAAGGGCGGATAGAATCGATTTTGAAAAGTGACGCGCCTTGTCCGCAGGCGGACAAAGTAGTTGAGGGGAACGGCAGGAAAGCCATTCTTCCGGGGTTTGTGAACGGACATACTCACGCGGCTATGTCGTTGCTTCGCGGGTTAGGTGAGGAGCTACCGCTCATGGAGTGGCTCAAGGAGAGAATATGGCCTGTCGAAGCAAAGCTTACGCCGCAAATTATCCATGCGGGAACGGAACTTGCCCTTCTTGAAATGGCGCGGACGGGTACTACTTGTTTTGCCGATATGTATTTTGAGATGGAGCAGGTAGCTGAAGCGGCTGTTTCAATGGGAATACGGGCGGGCTTGTGCCGCGGGCTTATGATGAACGATGACAAGCGGCTTGAGGAGGGGCTTGCGCTTGCCGAAAAATGGCACGGTCGGGAAGGGCTGATAACCGTTCAGCTTGGCCCTCACGCTCCATACACCGTTCCTCTTGATTACCTTAAGAAAATAGTCTCAATAGCGAAAGAAAGGAATATGGGGCTTCACATCCATCTCCTTGAAACTGAGTGGGAAGTTGGCTACTTCAAAGATGAGCTTAAAATGTCCACGGAGGATTGGCTCAAGGATTCCGGAATGCTTGAATTAACTCATGTTCTGTTTGCGCATGGAGTCTGGATGAATCCCGAATGGGCGCTTCCAGCAAATGATAATAGGCTTGATTTTTCAAATGTGACTATTGCGCATTGCCCGGGCAGTAATCTTAAGCTTGGCAGCGGTATTTTCCCATTGGATAAATGGCTTGACGCAGGAGTTGCCGTCTCTCTCGGCACTGACGGGGCTTCCAGCAACAACCGCCTCGATATGTGGCAGGAGATGCGCAGCGCTGCATTGACGCAGAAGGGAGTTTTCCGTGACCCGCTTTTGGGGAAAGCTTCCGATGTACTTAGAATGGCGACTTATGAAGGAGCTCTTTCCCTTGGCTTCACAAATAAGGGGATGCTGCGCGAAGGCTGGGTGGCCGACCTCGTGCTTGTTGACCTGGACGCGCCGCATTATGTGGGAGTAAACGAGGGCAATCTGGCGTGTTTTATAGTATACGCGGGGTGCTCGGAGGACGTCGAAGGTACGATGGTTGCGGGCAAATGGATCTATAAAAATGGCAATTACCCGGCGTGCGACAAAGCGAAAATAATTGAAGCGGCAAGGGCGGCTAGAGATAAACTGTTGGAAGTGTGAAGTTCAAAAAGCAGTGTGAAGTTAGGAGTTAGGAGTGTGGAGCTAAAAACAAAATCAAAAGCACATACTAAAACGAAGATGTTCTTTCAGGAGGAGTATTCAAATTGCAGTGTGAAAATATGAAAAAAGATACTTGCCCATGTACATATAATTGTTCCAAGCATGGAAAATGTTGTGAGTGCGTGTCGATGCACCGCAGGAGCGGAGAATTCCCGGCCTGCTTCTTTTCCGCGTCTGCTGAAGCTAAGTATGATAGGAGTTATGAAGCTTTGATAAAAGACAGGAAGTAGAATTAGATTTGATATTGAAACTGACCTAATTGAATACTGGAGCGACTCTCCCGGAGGAGAACTCCCGGTTGAGTCGCCATAGCAATTTGGATTTAATGCTGTTTTTCCCAGATCCCCGTAGCTTCATTCGCCGTTCATTTCATGACACAGTTCCTCTGCCAGATATTCGTCGCTGCGACAATGCATATCGGAAATTCCTTTGCTCATTTCTGTATAAGTAAAGGATTTATAGAACAAATCCATTGATTCTCTCAGCGAAAGCCCGGTTCGCCCGGTAAAGTTTTCAATCACCCTTATATATTTATGTTGCAAAAGATATTTATTGGCAATCACTTTAACACCTCGTTTGCGATATATTTCAAATAAGCATCTATCACAGATTGACTTCTGAAACAATACTGCAAGTTGGGCTTTTCGTATTTTAAGCGTTGAATAGCCTGTGTTTTATCATAAAATCCATTAATAAACGCTTCAATTGTATCGAATACTTTGTCGTTTGCAACGCCGCCTATTACTACATCAAACGTACCAATGTTTTTACTGCGTCTGCATGAAATTATAAATTCAAGCCATTCTTCAGAATATACGTCAAATTCAATAATGGATGCGTTCTTTCTCATTGCTACGTCATTAAGCTCGTAGGTCGAAACGACGCTTTGTTTTTTCCTGTGTTTGAATCTAGCAGCCCAGCTGATTGCCTGTTCCCGAAGTGGCGTAGTGTAGAATCCTCTGCCGAAGTCAACATTGTTGCGGGAATAAGAAATATCAGGTTTTTCTATGGATACGTAGGAGCCGTGATATAAAATCACTTTATAAGTCCTTTTTCGCACATATACTCAATTATGTCATTCACGATATATTCCTTATCTTGAGTATGAAGTGCATCATAATTTGGTATGACATAACCATCAAGAATATCGCTATCTTCGGAGAGCAGCCTATATACTTCGCTACCGTTCAGATTCAGGTGTTCTGCAATATTTTCGACGCAAAAAACCGCAAAGTTCAGTTCGTCCACATCCATTCCTTGCGCTTCCAACCGGGCATTCTCTCTCGTTTTTTCCATCACAGTACACTTCCTATCGTCATTAAACTGCGCCTCAAATGCCATTTACTAGCACTTGCCTATCTACGTTTGATAATTCTGATAATAATGTTTACCGCAGTTGCTGAGGCTCGTGTTTGAAAACGCTTATACAATTTTATTTTATCACATCCTGCGATTTGCTTTGAATATATTATGAAAAAATTTATACAATCTGGAACCGTGATTCTTTCAATCACCAGTGATCGTCTGGATTTCCTATTCCCAGAGGCGGAGATATCCAACATTTCCTACACGAAGCAGAGTGAGATTGAACGAAAGAAAAAACCCACAAATATTATTAAATTATGAACGTGATAAAATCATGGACGACAATGACAAATCCGGTAAGCTTATCGAAACTTTCGTTTATAACCAGATTGCCGCTATTACCGATCTCCATCGGCAATGGGAAATATTTCACTATCGGGACGCCAAGCAAAGGAAAATAGATTTGATTGTGAAAACCCTGGAATGTGTCTTTGGAATTGAGGTAAAAACAGGTCGTACCGTTAAAAGCGAAGATTTTAAACATCTAAAGTGGTTCAAAAACAACATGGAACTTGACAAGCCTTTCATTAGGGTAGTGCTCTACACGGGCGGCGCCGTTTCGCCATTTAGCGACAGCGCTTACGCCGTACCCATATCAGCGTTGTGGCAGTCGCTGTGATTTATTATTAATTCTTACATAATGTCTTCCAAAGTCTTTTCAGAGAGAGATTTTTCAAGAACTTTCTGAATACGCGTAAGTTCCCGGTGAACGCTGCAGAATTTCCCGTTTACATAACGCGCGCACACATACCCATCCTGTAAACATTCATTTAATAATAATTTATCGTCTACGGCGCTGACAATATCGAATAGAGTTATATTTTTCGGTTCCTTCGCAAGCTGATAACCTCCAACTGCACCGCGAAAAGAATTGACAATACCAGCGTGCTCAAGTTTTTTTAAAATTTTATAAGCAAATGGATGTGGAATTTGCTCACGTTCGCAAATAGTTTTTACGGGTTTCATTTCTTGATTCGCAAGGTCCCGTACCACTCGAATCGCATAATCGCACTCTCTGGTTAAAAACATTTTGTATCTCCTTTCATGGCACAATTCTATCACATAATGGACTGATTTTGTCAATATTTTTCACTAATAAAACAAAATGAATAGAATACTTATTTCGTAAAATATAACATCGCACCTAAGTCATCATTTTGTTTCTTCATTATTATCGGATGTAATCACTCAGAATTTACGACAATTAACTTGCTGTAATTTCCCAGAGGCTTAAGTTATAATATTATCAGAGCAGTGTTGGAATTAAAGCTGTTGTGTTTTCATATTTGCCGATTCAAAATATTGAAAGGTGGTGTATTCCCACGTGAATTCTTATGCGGGGATAAATTATGAGTAAGCAATTCATCATTAAGCCTGAAAAATGCGTATCGTGCCGAACCTGTGAACTTATGTGCTCCTTTGAGCACACAAAAAAGTTCATCCCTAGTCTTTCTTCGGTGACTGTCTTTGATTACGAAGCAGCCATGACTTCGGCGCCAATAATGTGTATGCAGTGCGAAGAAGCCTGTTGCCTCAAAGTCTGTCCTGTGGAGGCAATCTCCCGCGACGGACAGGGAGCTGTCGTTATAAATAAGGATAAGTGCATCGTCTGCAAAATGTGCGTAAGCGCTTGTCCGTTAGGTAACATAAGTTTTTCGCCTGCCACAAAAAAGGTCTTCAAGTGCGACCTTTGCGGAGGTTCCCCGAAGTGTGCGGAGTTTTGCCCATCCGGCGCCATTCAGTTCGTTGACCCCACTGAGAGCCCAGACCGTAAAAAAGCAGTGGCAGAGCACTTTAAAGATGTATTTGGACAGGAGGAGTTATCATGAATGCCTGGGTAGGAACAATATTAAGGGTTGATCTCGCGGCAAAAACAGTAGTAAAAGAGCCTCTCAACATTAAGGATGCCCACGATTATGTCGGCGCGCGGGGACTTGGTACAAAATATTTCTGCGATGAAGTGGATCCGAAAGTCGAACCGCTGTCAGCCGGTAACAAGCTTATATATATGACCGGTCCCCTTACGGGTACGGCGGCTACGTCAGGAGGAAGGTTCGAGGTCGTGGCAAAATCTCCGCTGACAGGAACAATAGGCGCAGCCAACTCGGGCGGCTATTTCGGCCCGGAGCTTAAATACGCCGGATACGACGGAATAATCTTCGAGAACGCCAGTGAATCGCCTGTCTATTTGTACATAAAGGACGACGTGGTAGAACTTCGGGACGCGTCAGCGCTTTGGGGAAAAAGTGTCTTTGAGACTACCGATCTTCTGAAGGAAGAATGCGGCTCGTCTTTCAAAATCTCCTGCATTGGGGTTCCCGCTGAGAATGGATGCCTGTTCAGCGGAGTGCTAAACGATAAGCACCGCGCAGCTGGCCGCGGAGGGCTTGGCGCCGTCATGGGCTCTAAAAAGCTTAAGGCTGTGGCAGTTCGCGGAACAGGAGCGGTTACCGTAGCGCGGCCTGAAAAATTCCTTGACGCCCTCACGAACGCTCGTAAAACGCTCAAAGCCCATCCTGTCGGAGGCTCTGGGCTTGCTGCGCTTGGCACCCAAGTTTTAGTCAACATTATCAACGAAAGCGGAGCTCTTCCCACCCGTAACTGGCGCGACGGCGCATATTTCCCCGAAGCAAACGAAACCGGAGGAGAGTCATTAGCGGAAAAATATCTTGTGAAAAATAAAGGTTGTTTCGCTTGTTCCATCGACTGCGCGCGCGTTACCCGCGTGCCTGACGGCCCTTTTAAGAGTTCCGGCGAAGGTCCCGAGTACGAAGCTGGATGGGCATACGGCGCGGACTGCGGCGTGTCCGATCTTGCGGCTATATGCAAGGCTAATTTCTTGTGCAACGAACACGGTATCGACCCCATAACCATGGGGGCAACTATAGCTTGCGCAATGGAACTGTACGAAATGGGCGCCATACCCGAGTCGGATATAGGATTTCCACTGCGCTTCGGTGACCCTCACGCTATAGTAAAGCTTACCGAAGCAGTAGGCAGGTTTGAGGGCTTCGGAAAAATACTTGCGCTGGGCTCGTATCGTTTAGCTGAAAAATACGGACATCCCGAACTCTCAATGAGCGTAAAGAAGCAGGAAATGCCCGCTTATGACGGACGCGCCATTCAAGGCATGGCTCTTGAGTACGCGACGTCAAACCGCGGCGCTTGTCATGTGCGCGGCTATTTGACGTCGCCTGAGATTCTTGGCGTGCCAATAAAAGTCGATCCATTCGTGACTGAAGGCAAGGCAGGTTTGCTGAAACTGTTCCAAGATCTCACTGCGCTTATAGATTCAACAGGGATTTGCCTGTTCACAACTTTCGGCCTCGGGCTTCAGGAAATAGCCGCTCAGTACCGCGAAGCGGTAGGCACGGACGAAACGGACGACGAGATATTGCTTAAAGGCGAGCGCGTATGGAACCTTGAGAAGCATTTCAATATTGCCGCTGGAGTTGAAAAAGACACGCTTCCGCCGCGGCTTTTGCGTGAAAAACTGCCCGGCGGCCCTGCTGCCGGTAAGGTCGCCGAACTTTATGTCATGCTGGATGAATACTATAAAGTACGCGGTTGGGACTCGGACGGCGTCCCCACGCCGGAAAAGAACGTAGAACTCGGCATTGATGCATGAAGTTGAAGTTCTTCGCAACGTACAGGGAGATAACCCGCTGCAATGAAGAGGATATTCCTGTTCCGCACGATGTGTGGGAGTTGCTGACGAGCCTTGGAGAACGTTATGGCGCCGCCATACGTGTTAAGTTATTCACGCCCGATGGCGGCAAAATTAGCGACGACGCTATTATCTTGGTGAACGGTCGGAACATCTTGCACCTCAAAGGAAAGGATACGCCATTGGATGAGGCCGACGCCGTATCCATTTTCCCGATGGTCGCCGGCGGATAATAACAAATTTGCGTCGGCGGAAATTTATTTTGAAGGAAGAATGCTCATGGAAATAATGCCACAGGAATTCAGTTCTTTGCTGGAAGCATACCCGAAAGATCGAAGGTACGCTCTTGCCGTGATGCAGGATATGCAGCGGCAATATAATTATGTTCCCCGTGAAGGGCTGGAAGCGCTGGCGGAGTATATAAGCCGCCCGGTGGCGGAATTATTCTCCATGGCTACCTTCTATAAATCGCTAAGCCTGAAACCTAAAGGTGTTCACATAATAAAAGTTTGTAACGGCGCCGCCTGCCATATACGGGGCGCCGTGAACCTTGTCGGCGGCATTAAACGCATCTTTGGCATAGCGCCGGGTGAAACGACCGAAGATGGGATGTTTTCAATGGAGTTGGTAAATTGCATGGGTTCTTGCGCCTTGGCGCCTGTGATGACAGTGGATGGAAAATATTACGGACAAGTAAAGATAGAATCACTATCCGCAATATTCGAGGCGTTGCGAAATGAGGCCAAACCATGAATCGTACCGTTTTGGTATGTTGCGGGACGGGTTGCATAGCCAACGGCAGCTTGGAAGTGGCCGAAGCCTTGCGCCGCGCTATTTCGGAAACTAAAACGCATGCCATTGTGGAAACTGTTATTAAACAGACCGGCTGTAATGGCTTTTGTGAGAATGGGCCAATTGTGAGAATAATGCCCGATGATATCTCGTACTACAAAGTAAAGCCGAAAAATGCCCGCGATATTGTGAACAGCATCGGCGAAAAACCTGTCGAACAACTGCTTTATAAGAACGACGAGGGTACGCCTGTACTGAGCCAAATGGAAAACCCGTTCTACATGTCTCAACATAAAACCGTTCTGCGAAATATAGGCGAAATAGACCCGGGGAACCTGTCCGATTATCTGGCGCGCGGAGGCTACTCTGCGCTCAAGAAAGCTCTCTTCATGACACCGGACGCCATCATCCGGGAAGTTGAGTCTTCCGGCTTACGCGGGCGCGGCGGCGCCGGATTTCCAACCGGGCGCAAATGGAGGACGGCGGCGGGATTTGAAGCTTTGCCCAAGTATGTAATCTGCAACGGCGACGAGGGCGATCCCGGCGCGTTTATGGACCGTTCAATCCTTGAAGGCGACCCTCATTCCGTGCTTGAAGGCATAATAATCTGCGCTCTCTCAATTGGCGCTCTGGAGGGCTTTTTGTATATCCGCGACGAATATGTGCTTGCTCGGAAATATGTGCAGAAGGCCATCCATGACGCGGAGTCAGCGGGGATTCTAGGCGGTTCGATTATGGGCAGCGGAAAAAGGCTCAATCTCAGCGTGGTGCGGGGCGGCGGCGCTTTCATCTGCGGAGAAAGCACCGCGTTAATGGCCTCCATTGAGGGGCGTGTCGGCGAACCTCGCGCCAAGTACGCCCGCTCGGCGCAGCGCGGCTTGTGGAATCAACCTACCGTGCTGAATAATGTCGAGACATTTGCCAATATACCGATTATCATCAATAACAGCGGCGAAAATTTTACAAAGATAGGCGCTGAAAACAGCAAAGGCACAAAAGTATTCGCGCTGGTTGGAAAAGTCAGGCGCTCCGGGCTCGTCGAAGTGCCAATGGGCGTATCTTTGCGGTATCTCGTTAATAATATAGGCGGCGGCGTTATCGACGGGCGGCCGCTCAAAGCGGTGCAAATCGGCGGCCCGTCCGGCGGGTGCATCCCTGAAGCGATGCTTGACTTGCCTGTTGATTTCGATTCTTTAACTAATTACGGCGCCATGATGGGGTCAGGCGGCATGATAGTCATGGACGACCGGAGCTGCATGGTCGAAGTCGCGCGGTATTACGTCAATTTCCTGGCGGAGGAGAGCTGCGGAAAATGTACGCCGTGTCGGGAAGGACTGCGGCAGATGTTAGCGATACTGACGGATATTTGCGAGGGTAGGGGAAAAGAGGGAGACTTGGAACTGCTGGAGGAGATAAGCCGAGCGCTGATTGGCGCGTCTCTCTGCGCTCTGGGGAAAAGCGCGCCAAATCCTGTGATGACCGGCATTCGATACTTCCGGGATGAATATATTGCGCATATTATGGAAAAGCATTGTCCAGCCGGTGTTTGTGCGGCGTTGACGGCTTTTGAAATAGACGCTTCAGTTTGCGTCGGCTGCACGAACTGCAAACGGGCTTGCCCGACAGGCGCGGTTACCGGTGAAGTAAAATCAGCCCATAACATAAATCAAGCCGCCTGTGTCGCCTGCGGCGCCTGCCGCGAAGTTTGCCGTTTCGGCGCGGTGCGGGCGATAAAAAGGAGGTTCGCCGTATGATTATTGAGATAGACGGAAAAGCATGTACCTGCTCTCCGGGAGAGTATCTTTTAAATATAGCTTCCCGCAACGGGTTTTCTATCCCAACGCTTTGCCATCACGACGGCCTGCCCGGTCAGGGATGTTGCCGTGTTTGCATCGTGGAGGTATCTTTGCGTGATCGCAAAGATATTGTCACTGCCTGTATTTATCCCGTAGAACAAGAATGCAGCGTTTTCACGGACAGCGACAGGGTGAAACGTCAAAGAGGCATGATATTGGCTTTATTGCGCGCTAGTGCGCCGGAAAGCGAAGAGATATCGCGGTTGTGCAAAATGTACGACGCGCCGCTCTACGAACGTTTAACGCAGAAGGCGAACGAAAAATGTATCCTCTGCGGATTGTGCGTAAGCGCTTGTGAAACGCTTGGAGCAAGCGCAATTTCAAGTGTAAACCGCGGTGTGGAAAAGACAGTTTCCACTCCATACGACGAGCCCGCAGCTGATTGTATAGGTTGCGCCTCCTGCGCCGCCGTTTGTCCAACGGGAGCTATATCAGTAGAAGAAAATAATTCTTCCCGCGCGATTTGGAACAGGAAATTTACTTTGCAACTCTGCCGACATTGCGGAAAGCCGGTTGGAACGCTGGATGAGTTGGCGTTTGCAGCAAGAAAGACAGGAGTAGCGCAAACGACCCTATGCGAAGAGTGCAGGCGAAAGGCCATCGCGGATGAAATGATAACAGCTTACGAGAGATGAGAACCAACCTTCACATAGAGAAAGAGGCTTGTTTATTTAAATATTGATACTTACGCAATAACGATCTTGGCAGCGTCCACAGCTCATTATTGCTAATGAAAGAGGTCATTCTTCTATTTTCCAGTGTTCACACTTCTTTTAAACGTCACTTTAAAAAGATTCCCTTCCCTGTCATCACGAAAATCGATATGCGGGTATTTTGCCAAAGCCCTGATGATGCCGGAACCGAAACCCCGATATGGAAGTATATGGTTTGCAAATGACGCTAATACTGGGTTTCTTGTGTTGGAGTTTCCGCTTTTTATGTTTTCAACGGTTAAATTGTTGGGCAGGTGTCCTGGGCTGATGATTTCCACTCTGTCCAAAAAAACAAACACGCGCACAGGCGCCGATATAAAATAGTCGCGATGAATAAGAGCGTTGGAAACAATTTCTTCAATTGATTCTGAGGGGATCTCAGGTATTCCCACGCTGTTTATACCTTGCTCTCCTTGAACATGATGGAGATTGGAAACAATAAAGCCAACAGTTTGATGGAAAACATCCGCCATTTTTCCTGTTATATCGCGGCTGTCATTGTATCTGGATGTGCTGAGTTCGTTGGAATCAAACGCTCCTGCTTTAACAATGAATGCAGGAAGTTTGAATTGCGGCGTTTTTGCAAAAAGCAGAGTTCCGCTTACAGTTAATAAGCCATTTTTCAACAGGTTCATGTTCTCCAGAATTTTTGGCAGTGGCAGGTTTTGATTATCCAAAGATTCACCGAATCGTCTTTGAAAGAAATCCCTGAAATAATCCAAATCCAAATCAGCGACAGTAACCCCTTGTATCGGAATCTCGTCCGCATGAATCAGGTTGGATCTTTGAAACATTCGCTGGATTTCTTCCCGTGAAGTTGCACGGCGTTTGTCTGCCCCGCTTTTTACCCAGAATACTCCATTTTTGTCCTGATATGGTTTGTTGATTCCCTCAGGAATGCTTACAATCATTACGAGACCTCTGTCTGTCAACACGTTTTCCGTCTCGGGATTGATAGCGGGCTTAACGCCTTGGCTTGCAGCATTTGAGATGAGTTGGTTTAAACGGTGAATATCATCGTTTGTCAATCCGGTAATTGAACCAACATCAATTACTCCTATAAATATCTTTCCGCCTTCTCCGTTACTGAAAGCTACCATGTCTGAAGCCAACGAGTCGGAGTTAGTCACATCCTTTTTAAATTGATGCCGACTGTCTTCTCCGCGACTTAGAATATCTAAAAGCTCTACGATTTCCATGCTTGATAAATCCCCTTCCGGCGCTCAAACGCTTCTTTTCCGCCTTCCATTATGTCAATAATCTTTTTTTGTTGCATGGGCTCATCAAGCCCACCGCTTTCTATGTCAATTCTTCCGTCTGCGAAAGAACAGCCATGTATCTGTTCAGCATCTCCGAGCACTGGAATATTCGGATTGTGCGTGGCGAAAATGAATTGGACTGAGGGTTTACGTAGTCGAATCAATTTTATAATCTCATCGTAAATTGTCTGATTATCGAGGTCGTCTTCCGGCTGATCGATAATAACGACATCATTTTCCTCCTGACCCAGTACAAACAGAATTAACGCCGATGCCCGCTGTCCCAATGAATGATGTGCGAGTTCTTTTCCGCGGTACGCTATTGTAAATTTGTTTGGCGTTTGATATGTAAGCAAGGTTTTAAGATTATGTTTAAACATATCGGCGAATTTTTCAGAGTTACTGCCAAATATTTTTTTAGCATTTTCAAAATCCCTGTAAATTCCTATAAAGTCGCGGTATTTTTCTACAACGTCCCTGTAAGTTGCTTCGCGCGCGCCGCTGCCTCTGAAAATATTTTGGAAAAAATCAAGGAAAGAGCTTTTGTCCTCTTTGAATTCAACAGAAAACTGCAACGCGGCATTTCTATTGGTGACTTCTTCCAGTTCAGCATTAACTATTTGAAATTCATTATGCCAAAGGTCATTCAATTTTTGCAATTCCTCGTTCAGTTCGTTTTGAAACGCTGCTTTTTGATTACTGATTCTTGTCAGCGCTGCCAAAGCGGTTTCCGCAGCCGCCAACTTCTTTTTTGATGCTATGAATTCATCCGTGCTGATATTCTGTCCGTCTTGAGTTTTCAATACTTCTGCCAGTGACCGTTCGATAGCGGCAAATTCATCCGACAAGCTATTTCTTGCGGAAACAAGTATTTCTTGTTCTTTTTTCAGTGAACTCAGAATAACTTCACTTTTTAACAATTCTGCTTTAATGGAGTCGATACTCTGAACTGCTTTTGAAAAACAGTCATCAAACTTCTTGAAAAAATCAGCGTTTTCGGTTGAAGAATATCCGGGAAAGTTGCGTAATTCATCTTCATGTTTTGCCAATAAATCTCTGACATCAGCAATGAATTCCTCAATTAAAGCAATACCTTCTTCTGCTTTACGAATATCTGTTTCAAAGCCGAGACGCTTTTGCAGTTTCTCTTCCAAGTTGTGTTTTTTATAAAAATCCAAGCGATGTTCAGCATCCAGCTTAATTCTTGCTTGTTCTTCAATGAGTTCGCTGGTATAGTTTACTTTGGACATTCTGTCAATCGCGTCCGTGACCTTGCTTTTTTGTTCAGCAATTTGACGACGGATTTCATCGCACTTACTGTATAGCAACTTTTCAATCAAATCCTTCTCCGAGCCTTTACCGGCGGCGGCAAGCTCTTTTTGTCCAAAGAACAAAGGCTTAGTTAATACAGTTTCACGAATAGAAACACCGGGTTGCAATTTTCCATCAATAAATACATTGGCGTTTTCTTTCCATATACGCCGAATTTGATATTGCTGACCATGACTGTTTATTACATCAAGAACGATTTTTCCTCCGCTACCGAGCGCGCGCTCTACTAATTTTTGTTTATATTCACGCTCGCTATCCTTTTCATCAATCGGAATTTCTAAAACATATCGCAGAGCTTCAAGAACAGAGGATTTGCCGCTGCCTCGAATACCGATGAGCGCGTTTAGTTCCGGTGAAAAACGAATTGTATGTCCGGCGAGCGCCCCTCCTTCAAAACTGATTTGCTTGATATGAGAATGCGTGTAATTTTGGGCGCCATCTAAACGTAAACGGTTTTCATGGTCAAGCAATGCAAATTTAACGGCTTCAAAGGTGTACGCGCCAAGCTTGATATAGCATGGGCTTTTCTGCCCAATTTGGTCAATGCTTTTCGGGTTGCTACCTTCTACTTCGGCAGGGTAGAGGGCGCCAAGCCATTGTTTGACTTTATCTTGCTCGTCTCGCGTCCTTACTTGTTGAAAGCCTAAAGTCCGCTTCGTGACAGCATGATAGCGGGGTTCTCCCCAATTATGAAGTTTACTTTCTTTCCATAGTCCCTTTGCATCCTCAACATGCGCAAAAATCAGGAAATAATCGCGTCCAGTTTTATCAAGTTCTTCCACTGTTTGCAGGATGTTTTTGTCGCTTAGCCCGTTTTCGTTTTGATATTCCGTTGCGGCTTTTTCCGGAAACATAGATGTAATAAATGTAGATATTCTGTCGTTTCCATTCTCCAGCCATTCGTCTGAAAACACAACAAGCGCGTGAACGCCGTTTCTACCTTCATTTACCGATAGCTCCACTCCAGGCAGCAGGAAGATATCCTGACTTTTAGCGGTCTTTCGCAATGCCTTAAATTCTTCAAAATTAAATTTATTATGATTCGTTATTATGCCGACTCGAACATTGGCGTTGGCTAATGCATTGACATAATTAGAGCAATAATAATCTTCATCTTCAGAATATATAAATTCTCTATCAGCCTTTGTATGCAGATGAAAATCCGCTCTGAGCCAAGTAGCTCCATTTAGAAATAAATTCATAACTTCTCACCTCGCTACAAGATGACTTCTTCGCCGTTTAGCTGTTTATTTTGCGTATTTCATATTTTCCTCTCTTATATTTGAGTATCTCATTTTTTAACGAGTTTCGCAAGAAGCCCATCTTGAACGTGTATTTACCATCCTTTTAAGAGTTCTATAAGTTTGTCATTTTTATTGAGCACTACGGCGCATTTCTCCCAATCGCCGCAATCGGGTATTTTTTCTTCGTATTTCAATTGGAACGGGTTGCTCCGTGGCAGTTTATTGATTGCAAGTTCCGCGCGGGCGTCATCCTTTTGCGCGATGGCTACCCACACGTCTTCCAGAATGTCGGGAATTTGTCCGAATAAACTGTATATCTCTTGTAAACGGCTTGACTCATGTATCCTTTAAGTTCAAGCGCCTCTTCGTCTCTTTCAACTCTCAGGATTGCCGGTATTTTTCTAATGTACGGTTCTCCCGTATCGGAGTTGATGGTGTTCTTCAAAAAATCGCGGGTTCGCCGGACTATTGCGCGGATATACGGATTATGGTTTTTTATGAAATCGTCGTCTTTATAAAGTGTCTTGATTCTTTCCTTTTGTGGATGAGTCATTCCGTCATAGCGATTTTGCGAAATGACATACACGTCATCGGGAATCTCAAGTTGGCCGCGTAAAATTTCAAAGCTTTTATTATCCTCATTTTTTGAGGGGAACGGATTACGGACAATTCTCCACATCTCGTTTTCAGCAGTCGGATATGGCTCTTCTCCTTTCATAGTTGGTTGTGAACGCGCTTTTCGTTTCGTTTATGCTGCCGAGAAAAGATGTCTTGCCGCCGTCGGCATAAGTGATAACGCCAGCCTTGCCGTGCATTAGCCCATATATCTTGTCGGGCAGCACCCTGACTTCCATCTTCCCGGATTTTAAAGCTCGCAAAGTTTTTTCAACCGCGCCATCGCGCCCGGCGTCGCGTATACTTCCTCCGGTTTAAATTCGTTCCATTCTTGGCGCATAGCAAGTCTGGCAACGGCGACATCAGACGGGGCAAGTCCCGAGTTGCAAACCACCCTGGCCTTGCCTTGAATTGCCTCTATAGCTTCGCCCGCAACTTCCAAAATTGACGAGCAGAAATATCCCGCAATGCGGTCGTAACTGACTGCGCTTTTCAATTTTGCGTTCAAAAACTGTTCGTCTAGTTTATTTTTGCGTGTGGAGTAGCGGTTCATTTTTTTCCGTTTTCTATCATCAACGCTTCAAATGCTTAGCTTACTGCCATATCCTTTGCATGTTTTTTTGCCAACACTTCTTCAAGAGTAACAAATCTCCATCCTTGCTTTTCAAGCTTAGGGCGCTCTTCGTCCATGTGTTTGTGTAAGCCATCTATCCCACCGTGCTTTTCAAGCAGCAATTCGCGATTGCGGCGAACTTCCGTGACGGGGTTAACATCAATATAAATCATGATTGTTCCTCCATTTCGTAAATTTCCATCAATGCCTCTGGCGTTAGCAAAAGAGGTGTAAATAGTCCTAGATTTTCATTATATTCCTTGATCTTCACAAATGCGAATGTGTGTATTCCCAAGTGCGTACAATTCCAACTCAATAAGTAATCCATCTCAGCAATTACACAAACAGCCAAATGAAAACAATCAATCTTTGATTTATCGGGTATGTTCAATAATTGCTGGTATTCTTCTGCTAGCGCCGATTGAGCATATTCTCAATTGATTTTTCAAGCGTGATGTTAATTTTATTTTCGAGAATGCTTATTTAAAGGAAAAACAAAAAGGGTTTACGATATTCTCATAAACCCTTGATATCTCTGGAGCGGACGACGGGATTCGGACCCGCGACCCTTAGCTTGGGAAGCTAATGCTAACAAAGTGTTAATCATTTACCATTCCTTAAAACATATTTATAACGCGTTGAAACACAACATATTATCTATATATACCTTTTCATGCTTGTTCTTTATTTTTCTATAATATATAATTTATTTGCTGTAAATATGCTGTAAAGAAATGGAGGCTTATTATGAAAATTCGTCTCACTCAATCATATGTCAGTTCAATAAAATCTCCTGACAAAGCATACTGGATTACTGACGCCGGTTGTCAAAAATTGCGCCTTTATGTTGGCACATCAAGTAAAGTATGGTATGTTGGTTATCGTAAAGAGAACGAGAATTACGTTAATCATAAAATTGGAACTGTCGATGAATATACAGTAACTCAAGCCCGTGACGAAGCGAAAGATATTACAGCCCGCCACAAACGTGGAGAAATATTAACAAAAGTAAAATCAAAGCATAAATTGTTATTAGGCGATTTTATAAACAATACTTACGCAGAGTGGCGCTTAAACACCCATAAAGCGGCTCAAGCAACTTTGAACATGATGAAATCCCAGTTTGAAGAAGCATTTTATTCCCGCTCAATTGATGAACTAAAAATATCCGAGTTTTATTCATGGCGAAACAGCCGACTTGAACAAGGCAGGAAAGCGGCCACAATTAATAAAAACATTGTCGCGCTGAGAGCTGCTCTCAATTGGGGTGTAAAACACGGTTATATTGAATTGAATCCGTTGGAAAAACTCGAACTGCTCAAAGAATATGATTCAGAAGTGAAGGTTAGGTACCTCTCTGACGACGAGCGGGAACGCCTTATGTCAGCTTTGGACGCCCGAGAGAAAAGGATTCGAGAGGCGAGAAAGAACCACAATGAATATCTTGCCGAGCGTGCCCGTGCTCTTATGCCGACTTTAAACGGAAAATTTGCGGATCATATTAAACCTATGGTTTTATTGTCGCTTCATACCGGCATAAGACAGGGTAGCTTGTTCGCTCTTCTTTGGGGCGACGTAGATTTCAAGAGCAATACCATAATAATGAGAGCTGCTGTATCGAAGTCCGGTAAGACGCTTCGAATTCCACTGAACAGCGTCGCTGTTGAATTGCTTCTTTCATGGAAAACTCAGTCAACAAATACAGTTAGCGAGGCACTTGTTTTTCCCTCTCCGGTGTCAGGCGGAATGCTTAACAACGTAAAAAAAGCATGGTTCGGAATATTGAATGCTGCTCAAATAGAAAATTTCCGATGGCACGACATGAGACACGACTTCGCTTCGCAACTGGTGATGCGCGGCGTTGACCTAAACACGGTGCGGGAACTTATGGGACATGCTGATATGGAGATGACCCTGCGATACGCGCATCTTGCGCCGCAGGTCAAACAGGCGGCGGTAGAACTGCTTGCGAAGATCTCTCACGATAATAATATTTTGAAAAATGCAAATTCATGATTTAGAGGAGTATAATACAATATTGTGTGTGTTTATTGAGCGGAGATGATGGCTATACTGGAGAAAAGGATGGTTGAAGGATTTTTGCAGAATGTGGACGACTATTTCATATAAAACGAAGGAGGGCGCAGATCTGTGATAATTGAAAAGCTAAGAACTGTTCTTGCCGTCGGAGAAAACGTTGCGGTTGAATTTAAGCGATGTGGCAATGGCATAGGCATTGATACCTATGAAACGGTATGCTCATTTCTCAATCGCTTCGGTGGAGACATATATCTCGGAATTGAAGACAATGGTACAGTTTGCGGCGTTCCAAAATACGCTGCGCCGGATATGGTAAAGAATTTCATAAATATAGTTAGCAACTCTGAAATAATCAATCCAACGGTGTATCTTACACCGGAGATTGTGGAATATGATGGAAAGCATATTATTTATATTCACATCCCACCATCGTCTGAAGTCCATAGTTGCAAAAAGGTTATCTATGACCGCATGGGCGACGCGGATGTAAAAATATCAGCTACCGGACAAATTGCTCAGATGTATATCCGCAAACAAAAGATATATACTGAAAAGAAAATCTATCCATATGTTACCGATGAGCATTTAAGGCTTGATATGCTCCCGCTCCTGCGCCAGATGGCGATAAACCGTTTTCAAGCACATCCATGGAAGAATCTATCTGATTCTGAACTACTGCAGAGCGCGGGCTTAATTGGTGAGGATTTTGAAACCGGGCAAAGAGGTTATAATCTTGCGGCGGTCATGCTATTGGGACGTAATGATGTTATTAAGAATGTATGTCCCACATACCGCACTGATGCACTGCTCCGAAAAATCAATACTGACCGCTATGATGATCGCTTGATAGTGGAAACAAACTTAATTGATAGTTACGAACAGCTGATGCTGTTCTCAGAAAAACACTTATGGGATAAGTTCTATCTTGAGGGTGATGCACGAATTAGCTTACGTAACGCAATAGCTCGAGAAATACTTGTGAACACTCTAATGCATCGAGAGTTTACAAGTTCTTATATCGCAAAATTTGTGATTGAAAAAGAGCAAATGACAGTATCTAACGCAAACCGCGCTGAGCGGAACAGTTTGATAACGCCTGATGATTTTGAACCTAACCCCAAAAATCCGATTATCGCAGCATTTTTTCGTAATATAGGAATGGCAGATGAACTTGGTTCTGGCGTTAGAAATCTATATAAATACAGTAAACGATATTCAGGGTCAGATCCGAAACTGACTGACGGTGATATTTTTACAATAGTCGTACCGCTTAACGACAGCTTTTCCTTTGATGCCGAAACAGATAAAGCGCAGAATAAAGCGCAAATAAAGCGCAGCAAAAATGATGGCGACTGCGCTTTATCGGAAATAGCAATTTTGAATTATTTACGCGAAAATCCAAACGCTACGCAAGTGGATGCAGCCAAAGCCATCAGCAAATCGCGCCGCGCTGTACAGGAAACGATTGCCGAACTTAAAGAAAAAGGGTTGCTTGAACGTGAGGGTGCAAAGAAAAACGGACGTTGGATTGTGAAACGGTAATAATTAACAGCAAAGAGGCAAGTGACAATGACCCCAGAACAAAAAGCGCGAATAGAAATTGATAGAAAATTGACTGCTTCCGGGTGGCTGTTACAGGATAAAAAAGAATTTAATCCTGCTGCCGCACTGGGTGTTGCTGTGCGTGAATTCAATACCGATTCGGGGCCGGTTGACTATCTTTTGTTCGTAGGCAGAAAGCCTGTCTGTGTTGTCGAAGCGAAAAAAGCGGAGGAAGGTCAGAATATGACCGTTCACGAAGCCCAATCTAAGCGATATGGCGCAAGTGGAATCAAGTGGACGGTGAGCGGTCAGGCGATCCGTTTTGCTTATGAAGCCACAGATAGAATCACCCGTTTCACCGATTATGCCGATGAAAAAGCGCGTTCTCGTGAATTATTTTCGTTTCATCGCCCTGAGACAATGCATGAGTGGATGGTGGATGATTCCACTATTCGTAACCGAATGAAAGTAGTTCCAACATTTGAAGATGCTCAAAAAAGATTCCGTGACTGTCAGATTAAGGCGATTTGCGGACTTGAGCGGTCATTTGCCGAAAATCGCCCCCGCGCTCTTATCCAAATGGCGACAGGCAATAAAGCACGATTTGTTATTGTAGATGCAGTGGGCGTAACCAAGTCGCTTAAAACAGAATCACGCCCGCTTGAACGTAAACCCGGCGTTTCGCTCAAAGATTTGATGATGGGCGTTGTGATGGGCGCAAGGGACGAAGATACTCTAACCACCCTTGCAGGGCGGCTGACAAAACTTGATAAGGAATTAACGCCGACAGAGCAGAAAAAATTTACAGAGATTTCAAACGGGCTAACCATATCTGATGCCGCAAAAGCGCTGCTCAACGCTTTTGACGAGGATTATATCGCACAAAGCGGAAAGACGCAGGAAGAACTTGCGGAAGCCGCCGCTTTACCGTTCTATGAGCCAAAGCTGCGCGACTTTGTGCTTGACGCGCGAAAAGCGCACGACCAGATAATCGACAACATCAATCTCGACACGGTAAATGTCGCCGCTTGGGATGGCGACTATGAAAAGAAATCTGAAACCGAGATAGCCACGTTTCGGCAGTTTATAGAGGATAACAAAGACGAAATCACCGCGATGACCATTCTATATAACGGCACATGGAAGACTCGCCCGCTCACATTGCAGATGATTCAGGAAGTCTACGACGCTATGCAAAAACAAAACCTTTCCACCGAACGGCTTTGGAACGCATACAGCTACACGCAAAAGGATATAGTCAAAACAAAATCGCCAGTTTCCAAACTAATAGACATCGTTTCGCTGCTGCGATTTGAGCTTGGTATCACCACCGAGCTTGCGCCGTACAGCGACACGGTAAATTATAACTTCATGAGGTGGACGATGGCGAAGAATGCCGGACACGTCCATTTTACCGACGAGCAGATGAACTGGCTCCGCATGGTAAAGGATTTTATTGCCAATTCAATGGCGATTACTCCCGATGATTTAGACCTCGCCCCGTTCAACCGTCATGGCGGCTTGGGCAAGTTTTACAGCCTGTTTGGCGATGGGTATGAGGCGTTGTTGGATGAGATGAATATCGCATTGGCGGCGTAAGGAGGTGTGACGTTGATAGTATCATTTGACGACTCTAGCTCTGAACTACGCGAGACGACTGACGGCTCGATTGATTTAGTGTCCACGTCATTGCGTACAGCTGATGCTTCACCAATCATTCTCAATTCAACTGAAAGAATACGGACTACATTTGTGCCTATGATTATTGATAATAATATCGACCAACAAAAATGTGTTAAGGGCAAGTTAGTACATGAAAAGAAAAGGAAGAAAGATACAGAATTCCCGACTGAAAAAATCTCACGTAGATCTGTCAAGGACGGCGAAGTTATTGAAATATCATTGAATACCAGTGAAACATACAAGTTGTTCGAGGGTTTGAAAGATCTTTTTGATTTACACAAAGAAATCGGCACAACGCCTCTTGGCAGTAGCACATTTGCGAGAGTGGACAATAGCTTTCAACAATTGCTGGCATTCATATCGAATGACTCATCTGCTGCAAGTATGCTTGGGCAGAGCGAAAATTTAGAGTTATTCAAGAAGTTGCTTCAAAGAATTACGCAAACAGACTTTTTAGAATCGCTAAAAAACGGACTGAAAGAATTAAACGAAGCGAACATATCTTCGCTATCTGAAGCTGCAAATATCACGAAACTTGAACGTGCGCTTATTGTTTTTGATGAGAATATGGATAATGAAAAAGAGGAAGACTGGCAAAATATATTCAAAGGTAATCAGTGGATTTTATCGCAAGTATTTTCCTGCCCTTACACGATATTTGAGGACAAGGCATATGTTGGTGGGAAAGGGCTTGATAACAGGAATGCTAACATATGCGATTTCATATATCAAAACAAACTCACACAGAATATCGCGCTGATAGAAATAAAAACACCTTGCACCAAATTGCTTGGCGCAAAGTATCGCGGGACTTACAGTTTAAGCCCAGATATGAGTGGAGCGGTAAATCAAATCTTAAATTACAAGGAGAAGCTAACAAAAGTATACTATACCGTTTGCCAAAATACTAATAAAGAGTTTGAGGTACTTAGTCCGAAATGCTTTGTGATTATAGGTAAGTTGAACGACTTATCGACAGACCAGATAAAAACCTTTGAAAACTACCGCAACAACATATCGAATGTAACTGTCATCACATTTGATGAATTGAAAATGAGGGTAAGCTATCTTTTACAGTTATTCAATTCGAGTGATGAGCCGTTAATTTCGGAGATTGTTGATTATGACGACGATGAAATTCCGTTTTGATTTTAATAAAACGAATAGGGAGTGTATGGATGGAGTTACCGCTTTCTGAAATAATAACTATGCAAAAAGGGAAAAAGCCTAATACGCAGTCCACAGAACAACATGCGGGCTTTATGCCATACGTCGATATTAAGGCTTTTGAACGACACATCATCGACTCGTATACCGACGGTGTGGGATGTGTTTTTTGTGAAGAAGGCGACTTGCTTATAGTTTGTGATGGCTCACGTTCGGGTTTGGTTGGCAGAGCGCATAAAGGAGCAATCGGCTCTACACTTGCGAAGATAACTGCGCCATCGCTCGTTGATAACAGATTTCTTTTCTACTTCATTCAAAGCCATTATTTAGAGTTAAACACCAATACAAAAGGCACGGGGACGCCGCACGTTAACCCGACTTTGCTTGGTTCGTTCTATTTTCCTACGGGGCTGTAACAGTACAAAATTGGACAGCCCCTAAAAATCCCCTAATAAGCGATCAAAAATCTCATTTCCTCTACATTGGAAATGAGATTTTCTTTACATAAGGGAATTCAATAGAATATGGGCTTTTTCTAACCTATCACTGCGGCCATTTTTCTCATATTGTGCGCTACTGAGTATAATCCCCACTCTATCGCTACTTTTTCCAGCCCTCTTAATAAAAATCTTCGCACTCCATAATTACCTTTAATATTACCAAAGACACTTTCCACTTCTATCGGGCGCTTCGATCGCATTTCTAATCCTATTTCGCTCGTCAATAGTTCCTTTGCTCGCACTTTCAGCTCATTTAATCGCAGGTTTATATTTATCCTGCTTTGTATCAAAATTTGAAACTCTTAAATTCAAAAAATCAATCCTTTCTTTTGCTACCGCCTTAAATGAGCAACATTCCAATGAATTTATTAAAACACTCGATATACACAACAGTTAAACCAGCTTATTATCATTCTTTTTATAGCTGCGATGTTCTCTTCCTTTCTTTTGTTAATTGATATTTTCTTGATTTTACCCGTTATATCATCGTTGTCAATAGGCATATATTAGTCATATCAACAGTTTATCATAGGCAATGCGGAACATTGTGGAACAATATGGAACAAACAAGAAGAAATAATTGTAAAAATACTACTAACATGATTTTACGTTATGGAATCAGGATGTATATTCTTGAATATGATCTGAAAACTGTTTGTATAAATACTGAACTACAGATTTTCTTTCGGTGCTGTAAATACGCTGTAAGGAAAAACAAAAAGGGTTTACGATATTCTCATAAACCCTTGTATTCTCTGGAGCGGACGACGGGATTCGGACCCGCGACCCTTAGCTTGGGAAGCTAATGCTCTACCAGCTGAGCTACATCCGCAATTCAACGAGGGAATTATACTGAAATAGTCGTATTTTTGCAATAGATGATTTCAAGTTAGGCATTGTTGGTTTTTACTGCTTTTTGTTTTTTCTTTAGGAACTCGGAAGTGACTCCGGTTACAATAAAACAGACCCTTTCAGCTATGTTCATTAGATGACCGCCCACGCGGTCGAGATACCTCAATATCCATATCACGTTTGTAAATACTTCCAAGTTTCTGGATAAATTTTCTCTCGAAGTTAATATGGCGTTTACTGTCTTTTTTCCTGTTTCGTTAAATAGCGCGCACATTCCCATGACTTCATGCGCGATTACCTCGTCCTCGTTTACAAAGGCTGCTATTAATTTACTGAACATAGTCTCTATTTGGGAGCACATTGAAAGTATCTCCTCTGAAAAGGGTTTACTTTCGCTGAAGTACAAAGATTCTTTGATTTCTTCGGTCTTTAATGAAAGCTTCAGCGAGCATTCTGCTATGGACTCGCTTAGGTCTCCTATCCTTTCTATATCGGTTATTATTTTAGTTACGGCGTAAACGAACCTCAAGTCCTCCCGCATCGGTTGCCGCATTGCTATTGTGTAAAGGCACTCCTGATCAATTTTTTCCTCCATAGCGTCAATCACATCGTCTCTTTCAATAACGCTTCTGGCCTTTGTGTCGTCAGCTTCGATAAGCGATTCAATTGAGGTCACGATTGACTTAAGAGCCTCCTCGGCCATTTTGACTACAAGGTCGACCAAACGTTCTTTATCCGAAGCGTAAAGATATTTCTCCGTTATAAATGTTTTTTCACCAGTAACTGCAACGTCGTTCATGCTGTTTTTCATTTTAAAATTCCTCTCCTTGCGCTACTTCTTTACACATTCCGGCTAAACCCTGCAAAATGGATATCAGGCGAATTATCTGCGAGGCGTCGGGTCCATAGTACGACTTTTTCCCCAGAATTCTACGCGCGTCGCGGCTCATTTTTGCAATCCTGTTTTCATATTTGTTGGTCTCGTCTATTAAGCCGCTCCCTTTTATTACAAAAGCCCGCATTGAAGTCCTCAGCATTTTTAAACAAAGCTGAGAGAATTCTTCCCACATTTTACCTCCAAGATGTTCAATAAACATGTCGCTTATTGCACTGTCGTCCAAACACCTGCCGAGCCCGCCGGTCATAAGTTTGCTCATGCCGTTAAACACAGTCATGGTATAAGTTAATGTTGTATATCGTTTCTGAAGAGGTTCGCGCTCACCTGATATATTTATTTTATACATGTATTCTGTGCAACACTTTGAAAGTTCCGTGATTCCTGCCGGAAGCTCTGAATAAAGATAATTTTGCCTGCGATTCGGAAAGAGAAGCATTTGAAGATAAGCTTCCAGATAATCCGCGAGCCTTATCATTTCCTTTGAAAGCAATAATACAGATATTGCGGGGACGCTTAGCAAGTCTTCGTCAAGGTACCTTGGTTGAGTTAAATCCTCTCCTCTGCGATTGCCTATGAATTTAGCTATAAAAACCGAGAATTCATATGAAAACGGATATAGAAACAATATATTTGCCAAAACCAGTAGAATTTGCCCGTATACAAGCTGGTTTGAGGCGCTGATTTCATAAAGCTCCATTAGTTTATGAACATATGGGATAAACGGGATAAATATAATCCCGCCTGCCAATTTATAAATAAAAGTTGCCCATCCAAGCTGTTTTGTACTTTGTCTTCCGCTGCTGAAAAATCCCGCCATTAAAACCATGGTGGTAGAGCCTATATGTACTCCTATTGCTATTGGAAGCATTGAAGAAGACGGTATAGCGCCTGAGGCGGCCAATGAAATTCCGAGCGCCACAACAGCCGAGCTGCTTTGCAACACGCTAGTCAATATACATGCCGCTAAAGGCATAATAATTAGCGATGAAGAACACTTTATTATAATCTCGCTGAACCATTTTTCCTGAAGCAGCGGAGTTGTCCCAAGCTTAATAAGCAGCATTCCGAGAAATATGATTGAAAGACCTTGCAGCACTCCTCCTATCTTGTTGATTCCTCTGCTCTTTATTTTTGATAGAAAGAAAGCTAAAGCAAACATAACAGGAGCGTATTTGACAATATCAAGGCTGAGCAGGAACGAAACAAATGTTCCTCCAAGGCTGGCGCCCATCATTACCACCACTGACCCGCCGAATGATAGCATTCCGACATCCACAAATCCGACGGCAAATGATGTGGCAATCGTACTGCTTTGAGTGACAGCCGACAGCATAACTCCAAAAGTAAACGCCTGCCATCTTTTCTTTGTATAGCGGGACATAAGGTCACGAGTAGCGTTACCGAGATTATGTCTGAATATCCTGGTGCTCTCCTCAATCCCATAGAGGAAAAGAGCAAGTCCGCCTAAAATATTAACGGCGTAAAATAAGCTGTTCATTTTCGGAACATAAGAGCGAGTATGGCATGGCGAAGGCCGTTTGTACTTACAATAATACTACTCGCAAAAAGCGACTCCATTATAGTTTTTACAAAACATGCGCCGGCAAGGATTATGTCCTCTCTGCCTGTGAATAATCCCTGTATTTTAATTCGTTCTTCGAGGGTAGAGTTTTGGTATTGACGAATTTGCGATTCAATATCACTTATATTCAATACGGTTCCGTTTGCCATATTTGCATGGAATTCTGTCAGCGCTAATTTTACTGAAGCCATGGTCACAACCGTACCTCCAATTCCAATGAGCGTAAATTTATAACTCGGAATTACCAGACCACCATTGTATAGGTCATTCGATATTTCATGGCAGGTTTTTCTGAGTGATTCGTCTTCCATAGGTTCTTTAGAAAAATATTTATCTTTGATATTTAGCACTCCAAAATCTATGCTAAATCTATTATATACCTTGTTATTTCGGGAGTATATGAACTCTACGCTGCCGCCGCCAATGTCAAATATAATACAATCTTGTCCACGCGCTGCGGATATAGCCGCGTTATACGTAAGCTCCGCTTCGCGCTCACCTGAAATTATCTCAACGTCAATTCCGCAGGAATCCTTGACTTTGGAACAAAAATCGCCCGCATTCGCGGCTTTTCTCAGGGCTGCCGTTCCTATTGCCCGAATTTCTGCTGCACCAAGTTCATGCGCCTTTATAACGAAGCGTTGAATTAATTCTATGCTGCGTTCTCTTGGCGCCGCGCCAAGCTCGCTGTTTACGCCAAGCCCTTCTCCAAGGCGCGTTGTTTTATTTTCATCATATACAACCGAATAATCATCGGAAGAATTTACTCCCTCGGCTATACATAATTTTATAGAATTTGTTCCAATATCAATAACTGCTTTTTTTTGTGTAGGAATAGTCATAGATTACCTCTTTTCGTTTTAGTAATCTTGAATTTAATTATATCATTGTCGTTACTTAAGAAGATTTTCAAAAAAATATTTTGTTTATTATTTGCATATAATATTCTGTGATATAATTAACGTCGTTTTAAATTATGAGGAGGTGTAATTGCATGGCTTCAAAGAAAGGATTACTAATTAAAATCACATTAGGTTTCGTGTTAGGTCTTGTTTTTGGATTTATGTTTGGTCCGCAGCTTTTGGACAAAGCAAATCCAATGGGAGAGTATGTGTATCCGCTTATTGACGTCGTTGGAAGACTTTTCATCAGGCTCTTGCAGATGTTGATAATACCGCTAGTATTTTCAAGTTTGATGGCGGGTACAGCGTCGCTTGGAGACGTAAGGACGCTTGGAAGAGTTGGATTGAAAACACTGTTTTGGTTTGCAGCTACTACTGTTATTGCTGTTGTTATAGGCATTAGCTTGTCAAACATCGTGCATCCAGGGGCGGGTATGCAAATGGATGAAAAAGCAACATTTCAGGCAAGAACATCCAAACCAATGCTTGAAGTTTTCTTCGATATGGTACCCGGTCAGCCGACGAGGCCGACAAACTTCTTGACCAGCGCCACATTGAATGATGAAGGAAAATTAGTTACGACAAGCGCCGGAATACCGTTTACTCCGATGACCGCTATCGGCGAAGGAGTTATGCTCCAAATTATTGTATTAGCTATATTACTTGGAATTGCTGCTGCCTTGGTGGGCAAGAAAGCAAAACCTTTTGTTGATTTTTCAGAAGGTCTTGCTGAAACGATGTACGGAGTGACGGATATTGTCCTCAAATTTGCTCCTTATGGAGTCTTCGCCTTAATTGCCCAAACGGCCGCGAGGTATGGAATGGATATTCTTATGCCATTCGCGAAGGTTATTGGATGTATGTATGCAGGAGTTTTCATTCATGCAGCAGTTGTATATTCTGCAATGATCGCTCTTATGGTCCACAAATCGCCTATTTGGTTCTTCCGCGGTGTTACTGAAACCGCTATTACAGCATTTGTTTCCAGATCAAGTTCCGGAACACTGCCTGTCACCATAGAGAATGCCCGAACAAATCTCGGAGTACCGAACAGCATAGCTTCATTCGTTCTCCCTCTTGGAGCGACGGTGAACATGAATGGAACATCTCTCTATCAGGGAGTTGCCGCGCTGTTTGTAGCAGAGGTTTATGGAATGGATCTCACTCTTCAGCAACAGATTATGGTTGTAACTACTGCTTCGCTTGGCGCAGTTGGCGCTGCCGGAGTCCCCGGCGCCGGTCTTATCATGTTGACGATGGTGTTGACAAGTGTTGGATTGCCTCTTGAAGGTATTGGACTTGTTGCCGGTATAGACGTCGTTCTCGATATGGCGAGAACAACTATCAATGTTGTTGGAGACCAGTGCGTTGCAGTTGTTGTTGCTAAATCGGAGGGTATACTGGATTCGGAAGTCCATGAACAAATATAATAGTACTAAATTGATTTGGCAAACCTGTTTATTTAGCCAAGTTCGGTAATACTATTAAAATTTATAAAATCTCCCTAATGAAAAATCATCAGGGAGATTTTTTTTAAATAAAACCCTTTCATTGGAAGTTCAGCTTACCTGTGGCGCCCAAAAAGCACCGTTTACTGCTGCTCCCTTCCGGGCCTGACAGGGTTCACAGGTTTTTGCCGCACAGGGCTGAGCTTCCAATGAAAGGGTCTTCTTAGTTTGATTATATCACATCACAAATAGTTAGGAGTTAGGAGTTAGGAGCAAAAGAAGGATTTACCTCTTAACTCTTAACCTCTTAACTCATAGCAATAAAATAAAGCTTTAATTTTTTAATAGCCGCTTATAACAAAAGTATTTTTGAATTGAAGCATAAAAGAATCTTATACTATATAATATAGTAAATAGTTGATATCAATTTGGAAAGAGGGATAAATTATGAATCTTAGTCAATTTCCACGCCGCCGCTACACTGTGGGCAGCACTCCTATCGAAAAGCTTGAACGATTAAGCGCGCTTTACAACGGGTACGCGATTTATTGCAAGCGTGACGACTTGCTTGGTTTGGCCGGAGGCGGCAATAAGACGCGTAAGCTTGAGTTTTTGATGGCTGATGCGCTCCTTCAGGGAGCGGATACGATTATCACTTGCGGCGCAGTGCAATCAAATCATTGCCGTTTGACCCTTGCGGCAGCTAAAAAAGAAGGCTTAGAATGTCAATTGGTGCTGGAACAGCGCGTTCCAAACAGTTACAAGCGTTATGCAAGCGGCAATAATTTTCTCTTTGATCTGCTTGGCGTGGAGGATGTTCATGTAGTGGAAGGCGGCAGCGATGTTGCCGGTAAAATGGCTGCCGTGGCGGAAGACTTGCGCGCAAAAGGCCGTAAGCCGTATGTAATCCCCGGAGGCGGCTCCAACGCTATAGGAGGATTGGGATATGTGGCGTGCGCGCAGGAAATACTGCAGCAGACGTTCAAAATGGGAGTCAATATAGACGCCATTGTAACAACAAGCGGCAGCACCGGTACCCATGCAGGCATACTTACCGGAATAGTGGGCAACAACGCACAAATACCGGTTGTAGGAATAGGAATCAACCGCAAAAAGGAGCCGCAGCGTCAGGCTGTATACGACCTTTGCGTGAAGCTTTCAGAAAAACTGAATCTCAAGGAAGCGCCGACAATGGATGACGTGATTGTCTTTGACGATTATATCGGCGAAGGATATTCCCGCGTAACAGAAGGTATGCTCGAATCCGTCAAATTGTTGGCGCGTACGGAAGCCATCCTGCTCGACCCTGTTTATACGGGCAAAACAATGGCCGGAATGCTTGACTTAATAAATAAGGGATATTTCGAAGGAAAAAAGAACCTTCTTTTCCTTCACACAGGCGGCGCTCCCGCATTGTACGCTTATTTGGAACCGTTCTTTGGACAGCAATAACATGAAATTGAAATTGGGAATACTGGGGGGGATGGGCCCGCAAGCTACCTTGGATTTGCAGCAGAAGATCCTCGACATGACGAAAGCTCAGCGAGACTCTGAGCATATGCGCGTCTTTGTGGATAATAACCCGCAAATCCCGGATCGTATAGGCGCGGTATTGAGAAATACTCAATCCCCCGCGCCGGCTATGCAGGAATCACTGGATAAGCTGGCCGCGATGGGCGCCGATTGTGTCGTTATGCCGTGCATAAGCGCTCATTATTTTCTGCAGCAGCTCAATATTCCGCCGAATGTGATTTTTCTGAACATGCTGCAGATTACAGCACAAGAATGCGCCAATTGTTTTCCCGGGCTGAAAGCAGGAGTATTATGCAGCGAAGCTACAGCTAAAAGCGGGATATTGACGCCATATTTGGATAGTTTTTCCATTCCGCATATTTACGCACAGGAAGAAGACCAGCAGCTGCTGGGCCGATTGATACTTGAAGTTAAGGCCAAGGCGGATTTGCATGTTTTATCGGCCAGATTACGTCCCGTGGCTGAAGAGATGAAGAGTAGGGGAGCGGATTATTTCGTGCTGGCTTGTACGGAGCTGCCAATAATTGTACAATGCGAACCTTTGCCATATCCTTGTTTGGACGCTACAGTGGAGTTGGCCAATGCTGC
>WRHH01000023.1 GCA_009783355.1 Synergistaceae bacterium | reverse complement strand
GCTTCCTCAGTCCTCGAGCAAGCTATGTATTGCTTTAATTCTTCTTTGTCACTTATTTCGTAGGTCTCGTTGGCAGTTGCAGTGTAAATCGGATATGCCGACGTTGCCCCGTCGAGTTTCGGATAGTCACTGCTTATTCGTAGCGATGCTGGAAAATCTAAATGAGTAAACTGTTCTGGCTTGTTCCAAGGATGGTATATATCTAAATTGACGTCATCGGCAACCCTTCTTTCGCGATGAAAAGGCAACCACGGATTTCCTTCAAGGTAATCCAGCGCTGTTTTGCCTACTCTTTTAATGTTGATATCTGCGCTATTTTCAAGCAGGATTCGAATAACGGCTGAGTTTGGATAGTAACAAGAAGTAGCAATTATTAATGGTGTCCATCCATTATAAGAGATATTGACATCCGCGCCATGTTCAATCAAGACCCGCAGAATATCTGGATTAGAAATATGATTAGAAGCGTACATCAAGGGAGTCCAACCAGAACTGTCCGCGACATTGACATCTGCGCTTTCTTGTATAAGACGGGTTACTTCATCGATTCTTGCTTTGCTTGACGCGTGAAACACTGATTGCAGTTTTTCCGTAGCTTCTTTATTGTACTCTTTAGGAACCTGCCCAGCTGACACTTGCAGTGATAGAGGCAACAATAACATCAGCGCAAAAAGAAACAATACAGACATCGCTAATTCTTTATTAATACGAGATTTTGAATCATACTGTTTTACGTTCATCTCAATCACTCCTTTAGTTTGTCAATTCCACATGGTCTTGGTCAGAATTTATTTTCAATATAATCATGGTTCATCGTGATTTGTAATATCGTCCTCAGTGCCCTCTTCTCCATCAGGACCACAGCTTATTATTTCAACCAAACCTTTATCTTCGGGGCTGCGATTAATGAAAGGATTCTTCATATTCCTCGTATTACTCATATTCCACATACCAATCAAGCTTTTTTCGCCAATGTTGCGATAAATAAAAGGATTCCCCCACGGGTCTACCGGAACTTTTTTTATATATCCTCCCACAAGGTATCTCTTTGGCTGTGGTTCCGTCGTTGGCATTGTTACAAGGGCTTCAAGCCCCTGTTCCGTTGTTGGGCAAAATCCGTTATACAGCCAGTAAAGATGAAGCGCGGTTTCTATATCCATAATCAACAAAACTGCTTTGTCGCGTTTATTGTCCTCGCCGGGCTCGCTGGCAGCATTAGGAACTTCAAGCTCCATCAAAAGAGCAAGTATCATTATCACAACTATAATTTCAACAAGCGTAAAGCTTTTCCTTATACATTTCGCAATTTTCATCATAACACTTCTCCTATTTCTTAAAACCTCCTTATTTTATATTATATTTGTGATTAAAGGTGGAATACAGATAACAGCTCTTAATTGGGGCGTTAATCAAGATATCATAAAGTCAAATCCATTAAGCCGTTTAAAGCCTCTACAAGAGCACGATTCCGAAGAAAAGGTTCGATATCTTACCCCTGACGAAAAATCGCGCCTCCTTGACGCCTTAGACAAACGAGAAGCCCGGATGAAAAAGGAACGGAACCATAATAAATGGCTGTCTGAACGAGGGAAAGAAACGTTTCCAACTTATGGCAGTGGTTTTGTAGATTACTTAAAACCGCTTGTACCCTTGGCCATGAACAGCGGCATACGGAGAGGAAGCCTATTTTCTCTTAAATGGGGAGATGCGGACTTTGTCGCAAAAACTGTCACCCTCCGCGCCTCCACAACAAAAGCAGGTAAACCTCTGCGCCTTCCTATGAATAAAACATTTATCAACACTCTCGCTACATGGCGTAAACAATCTACTGATATTACTCCAGAAGCTTTGATTTTTCCGTCGCCCAAGAAAAAAGGAACGCTTATGGTTGATATCAAACGCTCATGGGAAACAGTATTGAAGGCTGCTCAAATTGAAAATCTCCGTTTTCACGATCTTCGTCATGATTTTGCCTCACAGCTCGTTATGCAAGGCGCTGACTTGAATACCGTTCGAGAGCTTCTTGGTCATGCTGACATGAAAATGACGCTCCGGTATGCTCACTTAGCGCCGGAAACAAATTGAGAGCCGTCGAACTTCTCGACGCTGGGAAATAGGCTAAGATAACCAGTCAAAATCTTATCGGTGAAAATCCCCTTCAATATTTTGGTATAAACCCGTCAATGCCATCAAAAGCCTTGCATGGCTCATTTCTGCTTAAGATAGTACAGCTTCTTTTTTAATTGGCGCGTCATTGTAGGCTTTTTCTATGGTGTTTATACCAAACTTCTCATGAACAAGCTCTGTTTGTTCTTTGATATACGCAATCCTTTCATTGGGCGACATATCTTTTGTTTTCTCATAAAAGTCGGCGCGGATAACGTTAAGCTCTTTTTCCACCGGATTATTGTTCATCATTGTCCAACACCTCCATCGGCGTACAAATTATTATACTCTTATAGCCCTCACGCAAATTGACAAGCGCAGTCATTTTTAGCTTTCTTATTTAATTTTCTCCTTTTTTAGCCTTAGTAATCTTATTCATGCAAAACCTAATTAACATGATAAAACATATAACTGCCGCCTTTCTGCGAAAGGTCCTAAGTGTATAAAAGAGCAATTTATGTTGCAAAATTACCTACAAAATTCTTTGTCATATTTTGTTATTCCAAGGCGTATTAAAGCCTCTTCTCCACGGCGGGCGGTATCGGAAACGCGCTCCTCAGGTGTCATATCCCGCTGACACTTGAAATTCCATTCCCGTATCTTATGAATGTCCTCAATGGTGAAGTTTGGGCTGATTGTAGGCTCCGGAATATTATATCTCATTTTCTGCACCTCCTTCGATAAGCATTGTCGGCGAGTAGATCAGCATTTCTTTATATCCCGCCAGCGCGTTTACGCTTTTTACGCCAGATATAGTTTGATGGTTCACTATGTGTTTAAAGTTCCACGAAACGATTATGTCACAACCATGGACACAAGCGTAAGCGATATGCTGGCAATCATCAAAACAATTTTGATTCAGTATTTCAGCCTTGATATATGCTGCGGTGAGTTCTGCCACTTCTGTATTCCCTTGTAGTACACCAAGAGGAATTAAACGCAGATACTTTTGCAGAATGGAACGCTTCGGTTCGGAACAACGATCTAATTCTTCTGCGACAACAGGTGAGATGAATGCTTTAAATTCCCCATTCTTGATTTTGTCCCAAAGCCGATGGGAGTCAACAGCCTTATCCCCTCTTTCCGGCTGATCAAGATAACTTATTACCGATGTTTCTATGTATATTTTCAATTTGCGCATTTATACGTCTTCCTTTAGGTTAATTATATAGGGTTATGCTTTCTAAAAGTCTCCGGTTAGGTATGAATAATCACGTTCTCCAGCTAAAGCTATAGCGAAAACAAATCTTGCATCATATGAGGAAATTTTGGCATTAAGCCCTACGAAATTCATCTTCGGAATAATTACACACCATAGTCTCATACAGCATCATAGTAATCTTTACGAAGGTAATCATTAATACAGTATTTTATAACTTCAACATGAATCGCTCTATTATAAAGTGCTCATAAGCAAATATCTGGACTGGGAACTCTTGCATTGCGTATCTCCGCAATTATGGCATCGGCGTCGCGGTTGTCTTCCCACGGACCTAATACACTGAAAATATCCATTAGGCTATTTCCATTAGGTTTTTTATTTAGAAAAATAACCTGCACTCTTGATTCATGAATAACCGGGCTTGGAGCGTCGTCAAGAAAGATTTGCCCGTCTCTATATGTCCCATAAGCGGTATTCTGCATGATGTATCCTCCATTTTTCTGCGCGATTTATCATTTCAACTCATTCTAAAACGACAACGTATCTTTAATTTTTTTAGCACATCACTTAATTTTCTGACAAAAAGATTGTAACATTTTTGCGAACCAAATGCTTCGATAACAACGTTACAGTTTTTTAAAGCAAGACAAGAAACAGTTTATATAATTGGTTATATTGGAACATTTTTAATACCCATGACTGAAATCTCCATACTCCATCATTTCTCCTCGTCTTGATTCATCTGAATAGCATTCACTTAGCTTGTTTAGTACAGAGGCTGTTTTTGGATATTTTATCCTGATTGAGGAAGCGGCATCTTTATATTTTTGTGCAATTAACTTTTCCTCCGCTCCCCATGTAGCATAGTGCACTCCTCGCTGATTCCTTTTTTCAGTAATAAAATTATTGAATAATGGTTCCGATGAGTTGCTTTCTAAGTAGCTTCTAATAATCTCATGTGGAAAAACACCGTCGTTTCCGACAGGAGAATAACTCAATAGCTTGCCTGCATAACACTCAAATGCTTTCGTATACCCTGATTCGGATGCTATCTGATTGGCACGCTGCATCCAGTTAATAAAAACGTCCTCGTTAATTAAATTGGCACTGCAACCTGGAATCTCATTGAATTCATCTAATACATAACGAGCATTACGAAAAACGTTTTCAGACTCTGGAGGGATAGTTTCTTCTTCATTATTATCATGTTTGCATACTATTGAGATGAATTCAATAAAAAGTTCGGGCATTTTTGTGATACAGCGTATCAAACATTTTGGCTTATCATTAAAATAAAAATATTGCATATAAGCCATTTCCAATCTTGCTACATCCATGTCGTCAATATTAAAATCATTATACAGTTTCTCAAAGAGTTCCAATATTTCGTCGGGTTGTATTGATCTAATAGACAATCCGTTCTTTTCGGTATGCTCCTGAAGCTCTAAGAACCTCCTTAGAATTTTTATTATTGACTGCGAATTGTCGTAATTGGTATAAGTTATAGCAATTATCGCTGAAAACGGACGCTTATGACACAGCAGTTTTTCAATGTAATACTCCATTGTCTGATCATCAGCATCTTGGAATCTAAGAGCGTTGACATTTTCCCAATAATAATCTGCAATCTGGCTATCCATTATTTCGAGTTTTGTCCATACTTCCATACTTAACGGAGTGCTGCACATTATTTCTCCAATTTCATCAGCCTTTAATGACTGCTCATCCTTAATCGCATTTAAAAGAATATCTAAACCGTTTTGTGAGTACATAGCCCACAATACACCATAATAAAGCCTTTGACTTAATCCACGAATATTACTGAGTTTATTAAAATCGTATTGGTGTTTTAGTATGTATTCGGCAATGATTTTTACCCAATCCATTGTATCTTCCGCGTCGGCACAGAATTTCAGAAACGCTTCTTCGCCGGATTTCTCAACGATTTTTTCAAAAGCGGTTTTCCGTAAGTTGAATATTTCCAATTGCCGCTGTTCATAATCTGTAGCTTTTTCTCTGTCATAGGGGACTGGAGTCAATGTATACGGATTGTATTTTAGTAAATACCTATATACTACAATTGTGTCCGGCATAATAGCGTGAAAAAGGAGTTCCCATTTAGCGACATGGCATACCGAGGCGCTCCATTTCGCATTATTAAATTTTCGATGCATGTATATTTTTTCCCTTAGCTTATTACACAGTTCGGAGATATCGTTTTCGTTTAAATGTTTACATGCTTCATGTAACCTTTTTGATAATACGTCAAATCTGTTCCCAAATACATGTAATGAACCGATTATGTCTATCCACCGTTCCTTGTCAGAGCCAACATATTGAAGACACATATCAAGTACTCTTTCGACGCAAGAAGAGTGTTCATTGTCGGGGATACCATCAGAATAACGGTCGTTAAATTCCCTCCAACGTGGTTTTTGAATATGACCACAAGAAGAGTGAATCTCAGGTTTCAAACGATTAAGAAGTTTCCAACCAACTTTTGGATAAGTCAATACAATCACTTCCAACAACTCTATTCTTTCACGCATATTCAGACAATTCTGCGGATTCCATAGACAGAATATCTCGTACAACGAGCAAAGCGGAGTATTGCCAGTTTTATACTCAATATCCCTTTCTCCAATCATTGCCAAAAGCCTAATAGCTTGAACTGCGTTTTCGTCAATCCATACCAATTTTTCCATAGCCCAAAGTATGTGGGTATAATAATTCCTGCCCCAAAGTACATCTTTGGAGGGATTGAACATCTTCCAGAATTCAGCGTCGTTTTCATTAACAGCCTTTTCAAGTCTTTCTATTACCGCAGTTGGAGAAGCTTCAGCCAGCAAATGAAATACGGGAGCAATCGTATTCCAGTGTTGCCATGTACTTATCGGTTTCAATATCTGTTCAACGACTGAATCAACCCATTTCTTTGTTGATACAACGTCAAAATAATTGTCCTGCCCGTCACGTTCGGAAAGCATAATCAAAGTTATTATTAATCCGTGTATAAGGCTTTGCGAATATTCATATTTTTTGCCATATAAATCAGCTAAGTGCCATTGTTCTTCTGGCAATTCAAATGTTGGGTCAACATTACTAAAAACGTCAAACAAGCAATTTTTTATTCTCTCCAAATCATCGTCGAGAATACTCGAATATAAGTATTTCCATGTATCATGTACGGAAACGACATAATTGTTATGTTGTACAACGAGAATCGGGGCATCTTCAATAACTGCCCATTCATTTAGAGTCCTCATGTATTCGTCATAGCCCATACCACTCAATATTTCGAGAATTTTCCTATCTCCAGTGTAATTATCGTTCCATCCACTCGCGAACATTGCTGGAAGCAATTTCCTGGTGTTTTCTCGTCCAATCCATCTAGGTTCTCTTCTCGTTGGGTTCTTAGTTATCTTTCGATAAAGAGGTAGAAAACTCCGTTTTGTATCAAATACTAGATTTGCGTGATTGGTTGAATCACATCTTAACAGCTTAAGCAGTTCGTCAAACTGTAATTTATTATACTTTTTCAAATCAACACTGTTATTACGCTCGTCCAATTTCCCAATGGAATCATATTTACTGACAGGAAAAAGCACACATATATCACTTGGGCATTTCATGTCACCAATCGGAAACATTGGAATTAATATTGAAGATGTGTTTGCTCTTTCAAGAATTTCCGACCAAGCTGTGCTATTTTCAATAATAATTATCCTGCTTAGTAGCTTTTCCTTTTGTTTTTCTTCCATAATCAGGATTGTCGCAACGGCGAACAACGCTGATTCTAATGATGATTCCGCTTTGATAATCATATATCCGGCGGGTGAATGAAGCCACTTTGATAATCTTTCGATTTGATGCTCTCGACCAATCATAAGACAATCGGGTGTTAATTTAGGATCGGTGTTGCCACCACGATCATCCCAATAATAATCTGCTGAAATAACGCCGTCGATATGATTTCCAATAACTTTTGAAAACCAAACCGCGACTGAAGGGCAAACTTCTATCCACCTTGACAATTCGTGCGCGTCGAGGATACGGATATCTTTCCAATTGTATTCTTGCTTTGCTTCATTGACTACTTTTTCAATAGGATTGTCTCTGTGTTTCCATATCTTAAGCGTCGCAAAAATAAATACGGTGTGCTTTATATCAACGCCCAATGGGTCATTAGACCTCTTAGCAATATCCAATTTGAACTTTCCTAATGCGTCTTCATTTGTTCCAAGTTCCCAAACAGACTTGTTCGCTGGAAAATAGTTTGTTTTTTCTTCTGCAACAAGAGTGCCGTCATAACCAGAGGATTGGATATTCGGAAAATTTATGCTTTCGATTTTATCTGAGCTTGTATGAATCAGTTTCGCAATAAGTTCTGGAAGTTTTTCCTGCGCGCGACGCGGCTCTTTTGCCGCCCACGCATTAATATCTTCCGCCGTAATCCAGTTTATGTTCATATCCAGTCCTCCAAGCTATCAAAAAAGTTACGCCATCAGGTTATTATAGCCTATATTCCCAAAGAGATTAGCGAAGACAATTGAAATAGACACAAGAGGTTCCTCTTACTTCTGTAAAAATACCTATAAAACTGGAAATTACTATGTTTTACCATTAAATCCAGTTAAGCCAATGTATTGAAGTGTTTTACTCTCATGAAAGTGCGTATTATTGGCTTTACTGTTCAACTAAATCTATCGTGGGGGAAATCTCGGGCTTTGCTAAAGTGCTCTCAGGTTCTGAAGACTAAAAGATTGGTGCGTCATCAACTTGTAATAGCTCCTTGTGGACTTATACTGTCTATTCAAATGACAAACGCCCAAGAGTGTACGTACTGAGGTTATGAACTCTTCGAAGCGAGGTGGATAGGCATTGCTGCCTCTGCCATCGTAAATTACTTCACCGGAAATAATACCGAAAGACCAGCTCGTTCCGTCGAGGACAAAAGGATCATTATATCTGCGCTCCCAATTATTTACGCCAACACTTGCAAGCACTTCAATAAATGCTTGTTCTTGCTTATCTGTGAATTCAATAGTTTGCTCGCTACTTTTTGAGTCTTTTCCATAAACCTTGTAAAGTAGCCGATTTTCTCCTATATATTCTACTGAATAACTGTTGCCTAAATGACCACCGATTCCTGCGTGAAACGCTATTATCTTCATCAGACCAGCACAGCTCGCCCAGCCGCTAATATATTCTTTGCCGCATTCATATCGGCGTTTTCTTCATGCCCACACATCACACATACGAATTCTGACTGCGTCTTTCGGTTATCAGCGTGTTTGTTCCCGCACCTTGAGCACTTTTGGCTCGTGTATTGCGGCTCGATCGCTATTACCTTACCGCCTCTCCACATCTGCTTATACTCTATCTGTCTCCGGCCGCTCCCGGTCTTCCTGACCTCTGCGGCACTTGGTCGTCCTGACCTTCGAAATTCACTCCATCCCTGATCCAGAATTGATTTGTTCAACTCGGATTTGCTCTCACATTTTTCCCCGGATTCTCTTTCGTTCCTGATGCTGACATGCTCTTTCACTTATATTCAAAATCATAAGAATTATAACACGTAAGATATAGCATTACAATAGGTTTATCATGGAAATGATTCTTCGTGGCTGGTGTAAGTACGGTGTAACGGAAATAAAAATGGACTCAGAGAATTTCTCTAAGTCCTTGTTATCAGTTGGTGGGCGATACTGGGTTCGAACCAGTGACCTCTTCCGTGTGAAGGAAGCGCTGCTTCCGCTGAGCTAATCGCCCGATCATTTTTATGCAGAAATGAATTATAGCTTTGATTTAATATTTATGCAAGTCTATAACGTAAATAAATCCAAATACCAGAGGCATGATTTTTGATACTTCCTATTTTTTATTCTTAGGATGGATTGTGAACTTTTTGTGTCCGGGCGAATAGTTCAGAATTGAATCCCTTTTTATTAACCACGTATTCCCTACTTTAACAGCATCAATTCTTCCTGTGCGGCACAGAAACTGCATTTGCGACTGAGACTTATTGATCAATATCGCCGCTTCGGCGCTTGTTACGTATTCGGAGTCATCCATTTTCTTCATTTCCTTTTTGTAGTTTTTTTATTATCTAAAGCGCCAACGTTGCTCAGGTAATTATAGCTTATCATCTTTTCGGATAAAGTGTCATTCAAAGTGTCATTCCAAATTATAACGCATCAGCTGAAGAAATTTCAAATTCAAAAAATTTTTCCTGATTGGGTTCCGCATTCCGGCGCGGAACCCGCGCGCTGTTGGATAAGACAATAAATTTTTCAAAATTAGTGTATTATATTGACAAGTTAAATTTAATTTAAGGAGAGCTTTTATTGAATAACGATATAAACCCTCTGATTGATAATATCCACGCGTCTTCAGGGAAAAAGAAAGCAGATTTGCTTATAAACGACGTTCAGATAGCAGATGTTTATACCGAGAGCTTTTATCAGGGGTCGATAGTCGTATCCGGCGGAAAGTTCGTCGCGATATCCCCTTCCTGGACGCCCCTCGCCGAAGAGGTGATTGACGGACGCGGCAAGTACGCCGTACCCGGCTTTATGGACGCGCATATGCACATAGAAGCGACTTTGCTTATGCCCCGGGCGCTTGCCGAAGCTATTGTACCGAGAGGAACTTCCGCACTTTTTGTCGACGCCATGGAAATTGCCAACGTCTGCGGAGCGGAAGGGCTGAAAGCGCTCGTAGACAGCAGCGCTGGAATTCCTTTACGAGTATGGCTCGAAGTTCCTTCAAGAGTTCCAACCGCTCCCGGGCTTGAAACAACGGGTGGAGCGCTTGGGGCGATGGAAGTCGACGAACTGCTCAAGCACGATTTTTCAGTAAGCCTTGGAGAGCTTGACCCGTCAAAGGTGCTCACCATAAAAGAAGAATATCTTGAGAAAATAGCTTCAGCGAAAAAATATCGTAAAATTTGTAACGGACACGCTATCGGCCTCAACTGGGATAATCTCAACACTTATGCAGCGGCTGGGCTCATGGATGACCACGAGTCCGTTGATTATAATATGATGTTCGACCGGCTCAGGCTCGGGATAAAACCGTTAGTGCGCGAAGGAAGCTGCGAGAGGAATCTTGACGCTCTCGTTGGCGGAATAGTTCAAAATGGGCTTAATATAGACGGGGTACTGTTCTGCACTGATGACAAGCATGTCAACGATATTTTCAGCGAGGGGCACATCAACTATAACGTAAAGCGTTCCGTTGAGATAGGCCTCTCTCCCATTAAAGCAATCAAGATAGCGTCGCTTAACGCGGCTCGGCATTTCAGGATAGACGACCTCACAGGGTCAATAACGCCGGGTAAATACGCCGATTTCATGCTATTGGACGACCTGAAGAATTTCAACCCGACTCACGTTTTCTCAGCCGGGCGATTGGTCGCCCGCGACGGCGCGCTTGTTCCTTCGGAAAAGGACAGCGGCGGCGTGAAAAAATATCCTGAGTTTTTATATAATACGGTGAAGCTTCCTGAAAACTTGGCGCCGTCTTCATTTGAAGTTTGCTCCGCCGGAAAGCGCGCGTGTGTACGCGTAATAAACCTGATTGAAGACCAGATAATAAACGCAGAGTCAGAGGAATGGCTCGATATAGAGGACGGGAAGATTGTATCTGATATTAAACAGGATATAATAAAGCTCTCGGTGGTTGAAAGATATGGCAAAAACGGACGCGTCGGCGCCGGATTTGTTAGAGGCTTTAATATTAAAAACGGCGCGATAGCTTCCTCCGTGTCTCATGACCATCATAATATAGTGGTTGCGGGAACTCGTGACGATGATATGTACAAAGCGGTTAAGGTGATTGAAGAACATCAGGGCGCTTTTGTCGCGGTAGTAAACGGCTCCGTGCTTGGAATTCTTCCGTTACCGATAGCGGGGCTCATGAGCCCGCTTTGCGCGGATGAAGTCATGTCTGCGATGAATAAGCTTAACAGGATAGTTGAAAGCATGGGATGTACAATGAAAGCTCCGTTTATGGCGTTGTCTTTCATTTCGTTACCGACCGTTCCGGAACTTGGACTAACGGACTTCGGGCTTATCGACGTCGCATCCCATAGTTTGGTTCCGCTCGTTATTAAAGTTGAAGAATAATATTCATTAATGGAAAAGGAGAAGCGCATCCCCGCTTCGGCGGGCGGGCTGGTTGAGTTACAGCCCCATGCGCGCAAATTGATGAAAAATATGAATGAAAAACAGGTTAAAAAATACATAGGCAATTCTATACCGAAGGTGGATGCCGCCGCCAAGGCGTCGGGAAGGGCAAAGTACGCGGGCGACCTTGTCAGCGAAGGAGGTCTGCATATTTGTCTAGTTCGCTCGTCCCTGCCAAACGCGCGCATAGTAAATATTGACGCCTCACCGCTTCACGCTATGGGAGGCGTGTTTTATTTCACAGGGAATGATTTTGCGGAGAATAGCATCGGAAATATCATGAAAGATCAACCGGCTCTAGCGACCGAAAAGGTCAGATTTTTTGGCGAGCCCGTTGCTGTGGTTGCCGCTCCTTCTTTGGAGCTTGCGCGACACGCAGCCTCGCTCGTGAGAATTGAATATGAGCCCCTGCCGGTAGTCGATCTTGATGACGCCATTGCGGGGACTGCCGTAAAACTTCATGAACCGGGAAACCTTTTATCCGACCTTGATTTTTCAAACGGAGACGTCGAAGAGGCTTTGTCCAAAAGTGATTTAGTTCTAAGCGATACGTTTACTATGCCGTTCATTGAACACGCTTATATGGAAACTGAGGGTGGAATTTGCTGGATGGATAAAAACGGCAATCTTTGCCTCAGGGTGTCCACTCAAAATCCTTACGCCGACCGCGCGGAGATATCGCACGCGCTGAACATTCCCGAAGACAAGATACATGTTGAGGCGGGAGTTGTGGGCGGTGGATTCGGAGGCAAGGACGGCAATACGGTTCAGGTATTTCTTGCGCTGGTGACGTACAAAACAGGGCGTCCGTCGAGGCTCGTTTTCAGCAGGGAAGAATCAATGATTGCAGGATATAAAAGACATTCCGCCAGAACGAAAGTAACGGTTGGTTTTTCAGCTGAAGGAGAAATTACGGCTTTTTCCGGCGCAGTCGATTATGACACGGGGGCGTATGCAGCGCTGGGGCCGGCGGTTGCCAGTTCCGGATTTGAGCATTTTGCGGGGCCTTATTCAATTAAAAACGTAAAACTGCGCGCGCGGCTTTGGTACACAAATAAGCCTCCTGCAAGCGCCATGCGCGGCTTTGGAATTCCTCAGACGTTGATAGCAATAGAGACATTGTTAAATCGCGCGTCAAAACAGCTTGGCATTGACCCGATTGAGTTAAGACGCCGCAACGCGCTGACGAAAGAAGCCTTCGGGACTCTGGGGCAGAAAATGAGGTATTCAGTTGCATTTAAGGAAGTGCTGACCCTTCTGGAAAAGTCTCCTTTATGGGCGGAGCGCCTTGTCAACGAGAATTCCGATATAGGCTACGCTATGGCCGCTGGATATCAGAGCATCGGCATGGGCCGTGGAATACCGGATGAGGCTGAAGTGACGGTCGAAGAGAACGGAAACCGTTATCTCATAAGAATTGGCACTGTCGACATAGGACAGGGGACAATGACGCTCTTCGCTCAGCTTGCCGCTGAAGAGCTTGGAGTACCCCTTGACCTGATAGATATTATAATGGGGGACACTGCAAGGACGCGTTACTGCGGGTCTACTGCCGCCTCCAGAACGAGCTATATATGCGGAAACGCCCTTTTCAAAGCGATAAGAGATTACAAGCGAAACAAGGAAAACGGAGTGGTTCGCGGCGTAGGTAAATCAATAATGCCTGAAGAGCTTCATCCTTCATTTGCGTTAGGAATGCCTCACGCCATTTACTCATTTATCGGGCATGTGGTCAAAATAAAGATAGACAGAACTACCGATATGATAAAAGTGCTTGAGGTCTATACAGCCTCGGATACCGGAAGAGTTGTAAACCCGGTTTTGCTCGAAGGTCAAATTGAGGGCGGGGTGGCAATGGGCATTGGTTACGCTTTGATGGAACAGGTGAGATATAGCAAAGGCGCGCCGCTGGAGGACAGTCTCTTTTCGTATGTTATCCCGTCTGCGCTTGATGCGCCAATAATGAAGGAGGATTCCGTTGATTCTTATGAAGATTCCTCTTTCCTTGGGGTCAAGGGAGTTGCCGAAATTGCGGTGAACGCCGTTGCGCCCGCAATTTTGAGCGCGGTTGAGAACATCGCGGGGGCTCAATTGAATTCCCTTCCGATTAAGTTACCATAGAAAACAGGGGCGAGGGGCGAGAAATGACAAAGATAAGAGACAGTTACAAATTACAATGTATTAAATACAAGACAAAAACAAAAACTCGTCATTTCAATTTTCCGCTTAAGGATTGGGGTTCACATAAAGCGTTATAATTACAAGATAAGAAGGTGGTATGCGTGGCGATTAACCGTAAAAACGATTATGCTTTTAAACGTATTTTCGGACATGAAGATACGAAGGATGTTCTCGCACGTTTTTTAACCGTTGTGCTTGAAATTCCCATTGAGCCCGAAGAATTAACTCTCGTTCATACCGAATTCAGCCCTGAGTACATAGCTGATAAGGCGTCCAGATTAGATATTCATGTACGGCGAAGCGCATCGCACGAAAAAATGGTAATTGAAATGCAGGTGGGCGACGAGGGAAATATAGAGCGCAGAACCCTTTATTACTGGAGTAAGGGCTATGCTGAGGAACTCAAGGAGAAGCAAGACTACGCGACCCTACCTAGGATGATAAACATTGTGATACTGGACTTCGATGTTTTTAAATGGAACGACAATTCGAAATTTCACGGCGTTTTTCGAGTGTTGGAACATGAAGAGGCGGTATTATTCTCTGACGCTTTGGAGATTCACACACTGGAGCTTCCAAAGCTGAAGCGCCAGCCGCCGAAAGCGGAATGGAGCCCATTAGAGTGTTGGGGACTTTATTTGAGCAACATGGAGGGGGAAGTAATGGAAAGGATAGCTGAACAGGAGCCAATGGTACGTCGAGCAATAACGATAGAAGATATATTCATGAAAAATGAAGAAGAACGACATTTTTACGAAATAAGGGAAAAAAACCGCCGCGACTATTATAATGCGATATCGACCTACGAAAAACGGGGGTTGCAAAAAGGCAAACAAGAAGGAAAACAAGAGGTGGCGCTGTTGATGTTGCAGAAAAACACACCTGTCGAGTTCATTCAGGAAGTAACCGGTCTCTCTGAAGAAGAAATAATGAAAAATGGAAAATTAAAAGACAAAGATAATATTTTTAGGAGGTCGTTGTGATTTGCGTAAGATTTCTTGTATGGTATTAGTATTAGTATTAGTTTTAGTTTTGGCGCTGAGTGGTACAGCTTTCGCTGCTGAAAAGCTCAAAGTTGTGCTTGTGCTTCCGGGGAAAATGGATGACCTTTCCTGGAATCAGTCGATGTATGAGGGAATGAAGAATCTTGAGGCCGAATTTGCCGACAAAGCGGATTTTGCTTATGTGGAGGAAGTTTACGATGTTGCCGCTATCGAACCGGCGCTTCGCGATTTCGCGTCAGAAGGGTATGACGTCATATTCGGGCACGGATTTCAGTTTATGGAGCCAATATTGAAAGTGGCAGCGGAGTTTCCAAACGCTATGTTCGCTCTCGGCACAGGGTTTAAATCCGCGCAGAACACGTGCATATACGACGTTAAGCTGGATGAAGGCGGATATCTTATGGGAGTGCTTGCCGCTCATATGACAAAGACAAACAAAATAGGCGTGCTCGGCGGGGTGGACGTGTCAGAGATCTATCGCGGGCATGAAGCTTTTAAGCTTGCTGCGAAGACTGTGAAGCCCGATATTGAGATTCAGGAATATTATACCGGAGACTGGCGCGACGCAGCGAAAGCAAAAGAGGGAGCACTGTCCATGTATGACAGCGGCGTCGACATCATGTGGCACAGCGGAGACGGAATAGGCGTCGGCGCTGTGAACGCCGCGAAGGAAAAAAATAAATACATACTTGGCAATATTTCGGACCAGTATGTGCTTGCCCCGGCGAGCTTAGTTTCAGGAACACTTTACAACTGGACTTCGGTCATAAGGCAAATTCTAAACGATATATTGAACGATAATTTCACGAACAGAGAAAATAAGTCATATTGGCTTACCGTCCCCAATGAAGGAATTAAGCTTGCTCCATATCATGATTTTGAAGAAATTGTAACGCCGGAAATAAAGGCGGAAGTAGAGAAAACGATAAAGGCGTTGCATGACGGAACGCTCAAAATACCGCATTTTGAAAAATGATAAATAGCGGCGAGTGTCGAGCAAAGACAAAAGACTTCGAGTTGTCAAATGTAGCTTTGTAGGGGGTTGTAACTAAAGCGTCAAAAATGGGCGGTTCGCTAGCCCGCCCATACAATATATTGTGCAAGAGATGTGACATGACCACTATATATTGTGGTTTATTTAGTCTTTTATGACTTTTGTTACAGCTTTTTAACTTTTGGAAAAAAAGAAACGTCAGATAAAAAAAAGAGGTTTTTATTATGCAAAGAGAATCTATTTTTCATAAGGTGATTTTTGGTTTTCTTATATGTTTGTTATGTACTGGTTCGGCGTTTGCTGCGATTAACGATTCCGATTTTGTTGAACTTTGTCAAACGGGTTCACTACAGCAAATCGTGGACGCTGTAAAGGATGGGGCAAGCGTGAACGCCAGCAACGACAAAGGAGTAACGCCGCTGATATCAGCAGCGGCAAGAGACGCCCCCGATTCCGGGATAGTAACTGTTCTTATTGAGGCTGGCGCCCAAGTGAATTATCGAACTGAGGACAGAAGCACGCCCATTATGTGGGCGGCAAGCGACTCTAATTCGGAGATTGTAGAAGCCTTCATAAAGGCGGGCGCCGACGTAAACGCGCGAAACGCGGACGGAATAACGCCGCTCATGTGCGCAGCGGAATACAATGCCTCCCCTCAAGTGACAACAGCCCTTATCGAAGCTGGCGCCGAAGTTCACGCGCGAAATACGGATGGACTTACGCCGCTTATGTTTGCAGCTGCTCGTAACCCCAACCACGAAGTGATAAAGCGCTTAATCAATGCGGGCGCCGATGTCAATGCGAAGAATGCGGAAGAATGGACGCCGCTAATGCTGGCTGCATGGAAGAACTCCAACCCCGAAGTGATAATTACCCTTTTAGACCTTGGAGCTGACCCGAAAGTGAAAAATAACCATAACAGAACAGCTATGGATTTTATTTGGGGAAATGAGAAACTAAGGAATACCGACGCTTTCAGGAAATTAAGCGACGTGAGTTATTAAGAGATAATAAACGCAACTCAACACGTTTGGGATAATTGTTATCAAATGCCGTTCGACTCTCAAAAAGTCAACGGCATTTTTGTGCTAAAATTTATTAATCGTTTCACATACTGCAAAACGAGGTGCGCATTTTGGCTTACGCCGTGGAAATGAGTAATATCTGCAAGTCTTTTAATAAAGGAAAAGTTCAAGCTCTTGACGGAGTTAATTTTACACTTGGGAGGGCGAAAATCCACGGTATCCTCGGCGAGAACGGCGCCGGTAAAACTACCTTGATGAACGTTTTGTTCGGCCTATACAGGGCGGACAGCGGGACTATATGCGTGAACGGCAAGCCGGTCGAAATTCACAGGCCAAAGGACGCTCGCGCGCTCGGAATAGGAATGGTGCACCAACATTTTATGCTCGTCCGGACGATGACCGTCGCTGAAAATGTCGTTCTTGGACTTCCTTCAAGCAAAGCTCCGTTTTTGGACATTAAAAGCGCAACGTCAAAATTGCTGGAACTCTCGAATGTGTTTGGATTGAAAATTGACCCGGGCGCCAAAGTTTGGCAATTGTCCGTGGGAGAGCAGCAGAGAGCGGAAATAGTATCCGTACTCTATAGAGGCGTGGATATTTTAATTCTCGACGAGCCCACGGCAGTGCTCACTCCCGCCGAGACAAGAGATTTTTTTAAGATGCTCGGAAAAATGAAGGCAGAGGGGAAATCTGTCGTTCTCATCACGCATAAATTGGAGGAAATATTCGATATCGCAGACGAGGCGACGGTATTAAGAAACGGAAAGCTCGCGTGCTCAACAGAGGTTTCAAATACTTCAAAACAGGAACTCACACGCATGATGGTCGGAAAAGACGTGTTGTTTAACTTGAAGAAGAGCTCTTATGAGAAAAACGCGCTTGACTCAAATGAGAGATTGAAAGTAAAGAATTTGTCCGCGTTGAATAACAAAGGGCTAAGCGCGTTGGATAACCTCAATTTTTCGATTGAAGCGGGAGAGATTCTTGGCGTGGCGGGCGTTGACGGGAATGGGCAAAGCGAGCTTTGCGAAGTTCTTACAGGGCTTCGCAGGATTGAATCGGGCGATATTTCCGTTAATGGAACATCCTGTACGGGTCGCGAGCCTAAAGCATTTATTGATTTAGGCGTGGCCCATATACCTGAAGACAGGCATATGACAGGTATGGCGATGAATATGGACGTAAGCAGGAACCTTATAATAAAGGACTTTGACAGAAAAGAATACTCGTTTTTGGGAATTCTAAAAAGCGGAGCTATTGAGAGAAATGCCGACCGCGCTATTGCGGAATATGAAATTAAAACAAGCGGCGCAGAGGCTCGTGTTCGCGAGCTTTCCGGCGGCAATCAGCAGAAAATAATACTGGCGCGGGAGCTCGGGAAGAATCCAAAAGTGATAATCGCAAACCAGCCCACGCGCGGACTTGATATAGGAGCAACGGAATACGTCAGGCAAAAACTATTGGAAGCAAGGGATAACGGGGCGGCAATTTTATTGGTTTCGGCAGACCTTGAAGAAATAATGCAGCTTTCGGACCGCATAGCCGTCATGTATAGGGGGCGGATGACCGGTATTGTCCCGGGCGCGTCAACTATGGAGGAAATAGGCTTGATGATGGCGGGGTACGATAATACAAAACCGGAGGCGTGCAACGCATGACCGAAGCCACAGCTAAATCAGCCTTCAACTCAGTTATTTCAGCGGTTACAGCTGTATTTACAGCTCTCATTTTTGGATTTGTACTTCTTTGGGTGTGCGGGTATGACGCCGTGAAAGCTTATACGACCATGTTTAACGGAGCGTTTGGCTCAGCGAACCGTTTCGCGGAAACTATCGTAAAAACAATTCCCCTTACTGTAATGGCACTTGGAACTGCAATAGCGTTTAAAAGTAAAATATGGAATATAGGCGGAAACGGGCAGTTCATAGTTGGCGGGGCGCTCTCTCTTTATGTCGCCTTAAATTTTAAGCTTCCGGCGTTAATAATGTTTCCTCTGTCGATATTCATGGCATTCGCGGGAGGAGCTTTATGGGGAGGCTTAGCAGGATACCTCAAGGCAAAATACAACGCGAATGAGGTTATTACAACGCTCATGTTGAACTATATAGCTTCTTTCCTGCTCGCGTGGCTTGTTCGCGGGCCAATGATGGACCCCGCAGGGTTCGGGTTTCCTCAGACCCCTCTGATCGACAAATCGCTTCAGCTTAGCAGCCTGCTTGCCGGAACGCGTTTACATTCAGGCTTTATTATCGCCGTGATAATTGTTATATTGTGCTGGATATTATCGCGCTCCATTTTTGGGTTCAGAATGGAGCTTATAGGCGAAAGCCATGAAGTCGCAGCCTATAGCGGAATAAATGTGAAAAAAACTACTTTGATGACAATGCTTATTTCAGGCGGACTTGCGGGGCTTGCAGGCTGGAACGAGGTTTTCGGGCTTCATCACAGACTTCTGGACGATGTAGCCGGAAATTACGGAAGTATGGCAATAGTGATAGCGTTGCTCGGAGGGCTTCACCCTTTAGGGATATTTGTTTCCGGCTTACTCTTCTCAGCGCTTCTTGTCGGCGGGGGAACAATGCAGAGAATGTCGGGGATACCGCTCTCGCTCGTGGACATAATTCAAGGGACGGTAATAATTTTCGTAATAAGCCGCGCGGCTTTGACGCTAAAATCAAAATAATTGTTACATGGCAATGGACTACTTGAGGGAAAATGTAAAACTACAAAATACCGAAGCGCTTAAGAAACTGGAAGGCGCGAGCCGGTGAAACAGTTACAATGTATAATATACAATGTACATTGTATAAAAAATATTCATCAGCAAAGCGAGGAATTGTAAACAAAAAGCCATGTCAGAAATATTCAGCTCGGGATTTATCGTTTCAATGTTTGCGGGAACTATCAGAATGAGTGTTCCCATTCTTCTACCGGCTCTTGGCGATATATACACGCAGCGTTCCGGGATCCTGAACCTCGGAGTGGAAGGCGTCATGCTGATGGGGGCGCTTGCGGGTTTTTTGGGCGTTGCGTTTACCGATAATTTATTTATTGGCATGGTGTTTTCGGCGTTCATAGGGATGATTTCAGCGGGAGTAATGGCTTTTCTCAGCGTGACCGTGAAAGCAAATCAGGTAATAGCCGGAACTGCCATAACGATACTTGGCGCCGGACTGTCCTCTTTTCTGTTCAGGGCGATTTTTGGCGTTCAAAAGCTGCCGCCCTTAGTGAGAGAATTTCCGGTTTGCAAGATTCCCGTGCTGAGCGATATACCATATATTGGGACGATATTTTTTGAGCATAATTTGTTCGTTTACTTGGCGTATATTCTGGTTCCCTTAACTTGGCTGATACTTGAAAGGACAACTTTCGGGCTTAACGCGCGCGCAGTCGGGGAACATCCACATGCCGCCGATGCGAAAGGAATAAACGTCTCCCTCACCCGTTATTTGTGCGTCCTTATTGGGGGAGCTTACGCAGGGCTTGGCGGAGCTTTTCTTTCTATTGGCTTCATGAACACATTTTTGGCTCAAATGGTGGGCGGCAGAGGGTTTATTGCCATTGCAGTCGTTGTTTTCTCACGTTGGGAACCCTTCAGGGCGCTTGCCGCCGCGCTTCTTTTTGGAGTGGCGAACGCGCTTCAGGTAAGGCTTCAGGCTATGGGAGTCCCTTTCCCTCCTCAAGCTTTGCAGGCTCTTCCGTATATAATGACTATTGTTGTTCTGCTGAGTGTCTCACGCAGGGCATCATTCCCAAGCGCTTACACAATTCCATTCTCAAGAGAGGAAAGATGAAAATGAAAATACTTAGACCTGAAACTTTGACTCAAGCGCTTGAATTTTTGAAATGCAACGAAGGGGCGCTTCCAATAGCGGGATTCACAGATATAGCGCCTGCGTTGCATAATAAAAAAGACAGCAGAATTATAAATGCGACAGTTGGAATTGACCTGTCACTGCTTGCAGAATTAAAAAATATCGATATTAAAGAAGACAGCGTCGAAATTGGGGCATTAGTTACTTACTCGGATATCGTTAAAGCAAAAACGATTTTTCCGCCGCAGTTTGATGCCTTAGTTCAGGCTTCCGTTGCCACGGGTACGCCGCAAGTACGCAATAGAGGGACCATTGGAGGAAACCTTGCGACGGCCTCGCCCGCGGCGGATTTGTCTGTGTCGCTTTGTGTTTTCGACGCCGCGGTAAGGCTCAAGAGCGCTCTTGGCGAGCGTGAAGTATGCGTGACCGATTTCTATATTTCTCCCCGCGTTTCATGCGTCAAGAGCGATGAACTCATAACTTCGGTCTACATAAAATCTCCTCCGTCAAATGTCAGGTCGCGTTTTATGAAAGTTGGCAGGAGGGCTGGAAGCTCGCTCTCTTTGGTGAATATGGCCATTGCTGCCGCAACAAAAGATGGAGTGTTTGAAACGTGCTGCGTGTGCGCGGGCGCCGTTGCCCCAATACCTTTGAGATTACATGAACTGGAATCCTTTGTTGCGGGAAAGACATTTCTGGAAATATCGCGCGAAGAGGCTATACAATTGATACGGAATGCAATTGACCCCATTTCGGATTTACACGCCGAGGCTGAATACAGAAGGAAAACTACAGGAAAAATGTTTTATAAATTGTTGGAAGAAATAATTACAAAGGAGAAATCTCAGAGTGATTAAAAACGACTGCGAACATCCTCATTCGCATGGCAACGGCGAAACGCTGCATACGCATGACCGCGCGCATAAGCACAAGCATACAAAATCCGTTTTAAACCGTATCTCGCGTGTTAGTGGACATTTGACCGCAGTTCGCAGAATGGTGGAACAGGGGCGCGACTGTTCAGAGGTGCTTATACAACTTGCAGCGGTGCGCTCGGCGATAAACGGAATATGCGAGGTTATTTTAAAGGATCATCTTGAACATTGCATCGTGGACGCGGTAAAGACCGGCGATATTGAGACGCTTGAAGAACTGAAACGCGCCGTAGAGTTACTGATGAAATGACTCGCGCAAATATGCGTAAAGATCTGCACAACATCTGTAATCTATAACAGGAGGTGAATTGATTGGTTCAACTTACGAAATTAAAATTTACCCTCAACGGGGAACCTGTCGAAATATTGGTGTCGGAGGATAAAACCCTTCTTCGAATCTTAAGGGACGATATAAGGCTAATGGGGACAAAAGAGGGTTGCGAGGAAGGCGAGTGCGGGGCTTGCACGGTTCTGTTGGATGGCAAGGCTGTCAATGCGTGTCTCGTTCCCGCGTTTCAGCTCGAAGGCAGAGTTGTCAAGACAATAGAAGGGCTTTCCGACGGCAAAAGGCTGCACAAAATTCAGCAGGCGTTTGTCGACACGGGCGCCGTTCAGTGCGGATATTGCACTCCGGGCATGGTGATGAGCGCTTTTGCCCTGCTGTCTCAAAATCCAAAGCCAAATGAGGACGAGATACGCGACGCTATTTCGGGGAATTTATGCCGCTGCACAGGATACCAGAAAATAATCGAAGCTGTAAAAATCGCGTGTGCGGAATAATTTTATTGCAATCTTGACTAATGTTCAAAGGTGCATGATAATTAATACAGTAATGGAAATCAATTGAATAATATTTAATCTGGTTGACGACCGCAAGAGAGAGCGCATGCAGCAGAGCGCCGCCGAAGGGGCAAAGAATATTTAAAAATTCCGAAACTCTCAGGCGCCAAGGATTGTGGTTTGACAGAACTCTGAAATACCCCGTCTTTTCCGCGTTTTTTACGAGCAGGGGCACGACAGAGCAAAAACGTCCCGTATGCGGAGGGATTTGCTGAAGATGTCTTGTTCATATGTTTTATTTACAAATAATCCAGTCATACAAAATGAAGTTATTAACGATAGTTTAAAAATTGTGTTTATTGGAGGTACACCTCTTGATGTTCTAAAAAGCGCCCGCGATTCCGTGCATCTTGGAGCAAAGCTTTTAACGCATCCTCTTTACGGGAATTTGCGCCCGCATCAGCAGCCTTACAGGACAATACTTGCTGCCAAGGAAAACGAGGCGCAGAAATGTGACTTTGAGTCTCTGTCGTTTATGGAAAAGGCTATTGAAGTTTACGAATCATGCTGCGACAGGCTTATTTTACCCGAAGATTTGCCGGAGCTTCTGCGCCGCGATTATGCTTTCGTCGATTTCGAGCTTATGAGGGAGAGTTTTTCCCGTTATAGATTGATTTAAACCAGGTAGTAATTGTAATCAAATATTTGTGCATGAAAGGAGGTACAAAATGATTGAACTAACGAAAGAGAATTGCGATGTTGAAGTGAGGGAAAGCGATATACCGGTGGTGGTTGATTTTTGGGGGCCTGCGTGCGGGCCGTGTATGGCGTTGATGCCAAGTTTCATGGAATTGGCTTCAAAACCTGAGTATGAAGGCGTGGTTAAATTCTGTAAGGTCGATACCTCGCAGAATAAGCGCGTGGCTATTTCGTTTAAGGTAATGGGGCTTCCAACTTTCCTGTTCTGGAAGGGCGGGACGGAGGTAGCGCGCTTAAGCGGGCCGGATGCAACGATTGAGAATATTAAGTTAAAGACAGACGAGCTTCTAAAATAGTAGAGGGGGGAAAGGTTTGAAACTTGAGCTCCATAAAATTATGGTGAAAAGGCTTGTTTGGGGTGAAGCTACTACCGTTCGTGACGGCGTTCTTTACGTCAACAAGCAGGAACTCATTTCTCTTATTTCCGAGGATGAGTTGTTGGGTAAGGTTGATGTCGACTTAGCTATGCCAGGGGAGAGCGTGCGCATCATTCCGGTGAAAGACGTGGTTGAGCCGCGTTGGAAAATTCACGGAAAAGGTCAGGTTTTCCCGGGCTTGGTAAGCGATGTTGAGACGGTCGGCAGCGGAAGAACTCTTGTACTTTCAGGGGCTGCTGTCGTAACAGCGGGAAAGATTGTGCGCTTCCAGGAAGGCATCATAGACATGAGCGGCCCCGGAGCGGCGTATACTCCGTTTTCCGAGACCTGTAACGTCGTGTTGCTTCTCGAACCGGCAAAGGACGGAATGGATAAGCACGATTATGAAACAGCCTGCCGCACAGCCGGCCTAAAGGCTGCAGCGTATTTAGCGAGATGCTGCAAATCGGTCAAAGCCGACAAAATCGTAGCATACAATCATGCTGATATTAAGAACGCCATGTGGGGACATCCGGGGCTTCCAAAAGTCGGATACATCTATATGCTTCAGACGCAAGGGCTTCTTCATGACACATACCTTTACGGCGTCGATGTAAAGAAGATTCTCCCGACGCTTATTTCGCCGCTTGAAGTTATGGATGGCGCCATAGTGTCCGGTAACTGCGTGTCGGCTTGCGATAAGAACAGCACTTATTCTCACCAGAACAATCCTGTCATAGAAGAGATGTTCAAGCGCCATGGACGCGATTTCAACTTCGTTGGAATAATCGCGACAAATGAGAACGTCACACTTGCAGACAAGAAACGCAGTTCGAGTTATGCAGTGAACCTTGCGCACATGCTGGGGCTTGACGGCGTGATAATAACAGAGGAAGGATTCGGTAATCCGGACGCAGACCTTATCATGAATTGCTGGAAGGCCGAGCAGCTTGGAATTAAGACCGCCCTTCTCACAGACGAGTACGCAGGGCAGGACGGCGCAAGCCAGTCCCTTGCAGATTCATGCCCTGAGGGCGATGCTTGCGTGACAGCCGGCAACGCGAACGAAGTAATAGTCCTTCCTCCGATGAATAAAGTTATAGGAGTAGTGGAAGAAGCGAACGTAATAGCGGGAGGCTGGAACGGTTCACTTGCGGCCGATGGCGGCATTACGGTCGAACTTCAGGCTATTACAGGATCAACGAGCGAGCTTGGGTATACCAAGTTGGGAGCATATACGATATAACAAGAAAGGAAGGTGTACTCAAGATGAGCGACAAGAAATTAGCCGGAAAAAAACTTCTTCTCTTAGGAGAGCGCGACGGCGTACCGGGACCGGCTATGGAAGCTTGCTTGAAGAACAGCGGCGCGGAAACGGTGTTTTCCGTTACCGAATGCTTCGTCTGAACTGCTGCGGGAGCAATGGATCTGCAGAATCAGCAACGCATCAAGGATGCAGCTGAAAAATTTGGCGGTGAAAATGTTGTTGTAATTCTTGGCTCCTCTGACGCCGAGGGCGCAGAGATTTATGCCGAGACTGTAAGCAACGGCGACCCCACATATGCAGGTCCTCTTGCCGGAGTCCAGTTGGGACTCCCCGTTTATCACATTTTTGATGATGTAATTCGAAAGGAATGCGATCCTGTAGCTTGGGACGATCAGATTAACATGATGGAAATGGTGCTTGACACTGACAAACTTGCTTCAGCAGTCAAGGGAATCCGTGACCAGTTCAGCAAATTCGCTATTTAAGGAGGGAATTGGGCTTGGCATATCGTATAGTTCACTATATTAATCAGTTCTACGCCGGTATCGGCGGAGAGGAAAAAGCCGACCACAAACCCGAATCTCGTGAAGGAATCGTCGGTCCGGGGACTGCTTTTAAGGCTGCTTTTGGCGGGGAGGCTGAAATTGTCGGCACAGTTATATGCGGAGATTCTTGTTTTGCATCCAACCTTGAGAGTACGCAGGCTGAGGTGCTTGAGCTCATAAAGAAATTTAACCCTGATGCGGTAGTGGCAGGCCCCGCTTTCAATGCCGGGCGTTATGGCACGGCTTGCGGCGCCGTATGCGAGGCCGTATCGAAAAAACTTGGAATCCCTGTTATAAGCGGCATGTATCCTGAAAACCCCGGCGTCGATATGTACAAAAAACATGCGTTCATAATTGAGACGTCAGACAGCGCGGCAGGAATGAAGACAGCTGTTCCGGCAATGGTAAAGCTACTTCTTAAGCTGCTTAAGGGAGAGGAAATCCGTTGCCCCGAGTGTGAGGGTTACATAGAACGAGGCATCCGTAAAAATATGTTCTACGATAAACTCGCTTCTGAGCGTTGCGTCGATATGTTCGTCAAGAAGATGAACGGCGCGCCATTCGAGACCGAGTACGTAATGCCGGTATTCGACCGCGTGCCTCCCCAGCCGCCCGTAAAGGACATGAAGAACGCCGTAATAGCGCTCGTCACGTCGGGCGGGATTTGTCCGCAGGGCAACCCTGATCACATCGAGGCCTCAAGCGCAAGCAAATATGGCGAATATGACATCACCGGCATTGACGACCTTGTGAAGGGCAAATTCTGCACCGCTCACGGCGGATACGACGCCACATACGCGGACAACGACGCTGACTGCGTCCTTCCGGTTGACGTCCTTCGCGAAATGGAGAAGGAAGGCGTGTTCAAGAAGCTTCATAACAAGTATTACGCCACGGTCGGGAACGGAACTGCCGTTGCGAGCGCGAAGCGTTTTGCTTCCGAGATAATTGAAAAACTCGTTAATGATGGAGTGACGGCGGTCATTTTGACCTCGACCTGAGGAACCTGCACCCGTTGCGGCGCAACGATGGTCAAGGAAATTGAGCGTAAACTCCCGGTAGTTCATGTCTGCACTATAGTTCCCATATCGCTGACGGTCGGAGCTAACAGGATAGTACCGGCGGTAGCTATTCCTCACCCGCTCGGAGACCCGACAAAGAGCCCCGAGGAGCAAAAGGAGATTCGCCGACATTTAGTAAAAAAGGCCCTAAAGGCTTTACAGACGGAGATTCACGAGCAGACTGTTTTTACGGAGTAAAGACAAGGGAATAGGGATCAAGAAGCAATCCAGTGTCTTTGCGAGCGCAGCGAAGCAATCCAGTGTCTTTGCGAGCGTAGCGAAGCAATCCAGTGTCTTTGCGAACGCAGCGAAGCAATCCAGTGTCTTTTCTCTTTTGATGACTTTTCTGGATTGCTTCGTCGCTTCGCTCCTCGCAAAGACAAGACTACATGATACGTCTTTGCGAGCGCAGCGAAGTAATTCAGTGTCTTTGCGAGCGCAGCGAAGCAATCCAGTGTCTTTTTATCTTTTCTAGTAATCCAGTTTTCTTTGAGCTTTTGCTGCAAATTGAAAGAAGAGCGAGGGATCGGCATGTCGTCAAATTTAAAGGATATATACTTCGCGGGCGGATGTTTTTGGGGAGTGGAAAAGTATTTCTCGCTCATTTCAGGGGTGCATGACACCACCGTTGGTTACGCCAACGGAAACACTGAAAATCCCACGTATGAGGAAGTTTGCCATCATGACACAGGACACGCGGAAACCGTCCATGTCAAATATTCTCCCGATCTAATAAGCCTCAAGGAGCTAACAGAACGTTTTTTCAAGATAATAGACCCAACCAGTCTGAACAGGCAGGGAGGGGACGCCGGAACTCAGTACAGGACGGGTATTTACTGCGTAAATGAAGGAGATTTCGGGGAAATAAGGGAAGTTATAGCAGAAGAACAGAAGAAATACGACGCCCCGATAGTGACCGAGCTGGCGCCGCTGCAGAATTTTTATCAGGCGGAAGAGTATCATCAGGATTATCTTGTAAAAAACCCGAATGGTTATTGTCACATAAACTTCAGTAATCTTGAATAAAAAGATGTATATGGTTTTGTAGCGTATATATTTACACATGAAACAAAGAAAGGATGAAAAACATGCTGCACGGAAAGAAAAGTAAGGTATGGCTTTTAAAAATTATTTCGTTTGCATTTGTTTGTTCTTTATTTTTTGCATGTTCAGCCGCTTTAGCAGCGCCGTCTCTAATGGAAATATATGACATTATCAAAACAAAGGAATTTGTCGACCTGACACATACGTTTGACACGGAAATTCCGCATTGGCCCGGATTTCCAAAGGAAAAACGCGAGACCGTATACTGGTATGATAGCGGAGTCGGAAGCCTCGGCGGCGGGTTCTTTGCTCAGATTTACTCGCATGTCGGGCAATGGGGGACTCACTGCGACCCTCCCGCGCATTTCATAAAGGGACTGCGCACAATTGATCAAATAGACGTAAAGGAAATGTTTCTTCCTCTCGTTGTCATTGATGTCAGCGTAAAAGTCGCTTCAAATCCCGATTATGCTTTGACCCTTGAGGATGTAAAAGCGTGGGAGAGCAAACATGGAGCTATCCCGGAAGGATCATTTGTAGCAATGCGCACCGATTGGTCAAAACGCTGGCCCGACCCTGCCGCCATGCGAAATGCCGATGCGAACGGAACGGCGCATTACCCGGGATGGGGAATGGAAGCGCTAAAGTACCTTTATGAGGAGCGCAAAATTACAGCCTCGGGTCATGAACCGACGGACACCGATCCGGGAATCTTGACCAGCAAAGGCGACTATTCAGCCGAAACCTATATCCTAGCGCAGGATAAATACCAGATAGAGCTTCTAACGAATCTGGACAAAGTCCCGGAAAGCGGCGCCCTTGTGATAGCGACTTTCCCAAAACCAGCTTTCGGCTCAGGCTTCCCCGCGCGAGTCTTCGCGATATTGCCATAAGATTTGTATGTGTTTTATCCAACTTTTGTAATGATTTATCAGCGCGGGCGTTGCACGCAACGCCCCTACGCGCTAAACCTTTTACGTTTTCCAAACATCCATAATTCAAACCCTTGACTTTTTTCTAATATTGAGTAACATTAAACAATATTGTTTAAAACATATCTGTATAAAACAATATTGTTTTATACAGATATGTTAAATACAAATTAGAAATGAGGCCAAGAAATGACAGATATGAATATCAAGCTTAAAAGCAAACCCGGAACTCCTGCGGTTGGAGATGATGAATTTTTTGGGCGTAAAGCAGAATTAAGATTATTAATAGAAAAAGTGACTCGGGGAAATAGCGTTTACATTTCCGCCCCAAGGCGCATCGGTAAAACATCACTTATGCAACGGGCAGAAAAAGTTTTGGAAGGTAGCGGGCATATATGTTTTTTCTATACCCTTGAAGGTTCTTTTCCTGCGGATTGGATATATAAATTAGCTATGGACATGTATGAACGTGCAAATGTAAAAGATTCTGTAGTAGCACTAATTAAGAACATTATTAGTTCAGAAAAACTGTCTTGGCAGGAAGCGTTAAAGAGCATAATAAATTCGGAACAATGGGACAGACAAGGAAAAAACTTTTTCAAAGCGCTGTACGATTCATGCCCCGATGGGAAAAGAATTGTAATATTCTTGGACGAATTAGCCATTATGATTCAAAACATGCAGGATAACCAGCCTGAAAATGAACATTTCTTGGAGTGGCTTCGCTCCATTCATCAAGAATACCACAAAAAAATCTCTTTCGTTATAGCAAGCTCAATAGGGCTTCACCCTTTGCTGAAACGACTAAAACTTAGTACTCATGTAAATTATCTTGAAAACTTTCAACTGGATGCATGGCGACCTGAAACAGCCAAAGAATGCATTTTAGCTCTGGCGCGCGGGACTGAAAATGCAATTGAAATTTCACCTGAAACAGCGGAGCGAATGACTGAAATGATAGGCTGGTGCTCCCCATATTATGTTCAAGTGTTCTTTAGTTCCGTACATGACTTCTTGACTATTAATAAGAGTTTTTCATGCAGCATTGACGATCTGCCGGAAATTTATTCCAAGTACCTGATTCGTAGCATAGGACCAACGCTGAGCCACATGGAAGAAAGGCTTGAAAAAAGCTTATCCAAACTGGAATACAAATTAGCGCGTAAAGTTTTAAATATGATTGCTCAAAACGACGGAGATACTGTAAAAGCGGAGTTAAGGAAAATAAAAGATGAGAAGGAATTTGGAAATAAGATAAACGAAGAATCCTTCAGGAATGTCATTGACGTTCTTGAACATGATGGTTACATTGAAGAAACTGACGCAGGTTGTCGTTTTCTCTCAAAACTACTTCGCGACTGGTGGGCGAAGAGATATGGAAATTAAACGCCCTTTCAAGTACAACCCCTCATTTCTAAGCGAAGAAGATCTATTGGATAGTTTTTGCGTACGCGAGAGCGAATTAGAAATTCTGATGAGTTGTATAAGGGGAAATACCGGAGATATAAACCAGCATCTTTTATTGATTGGAATTCGCGGCAGCGGCAAGACAACGCTTCTGCGGCGAGTTGCCGCTGAGATTAAAAGGGACGGTGAGCTTTCGTCCAAATGGCATCCCTTATTGTTCTCGGAAGAAAACTACGAGATACTGAACCTTGATGACCTCTGGATGCAGTCCTTGTATTACCTTGAACCGGAGGCGCCGGGATATGACGAGCTAAAGTCCAGAGGCAGCCGCGACCCATACAGCGAAGATATCGGACTATCCCGCCTATTGGATTTTGCGGACGTTCAGAATAAAAGAATTCTTCTGTTGTGCGAGAATATGCAGGACATGCTTTCGGTAGTGCCGGAAAAAGACGCGTGGAAACTCAGAGGAGTTCTCCAGACGGAACGCCGGATAATGCTGCTCGGGAGCGCCACCGCGCGATTTGATCAGATTGAAAATTATAAACAGCCGTTTTATGAGTTTTTCAAAATCGTGACGCTTGACCGTATGCCTCAAAGCGACTGCAAAATATTATGGGAAAAAGTCACGGGAAACAATATCAGCGACGTTCAGGCGCGCGCGCTGCAAATCCTGACCGGCGGACAGCCAAGGTTATTAAGCGTAATTGCGTGGTTCGGCAAGGAGCTTTCTTTCATGCAGCTCATGCGCAACCTTGAAGCGCTGATAGACGATCACACCGAGTATTTCAAGGGACATATGGAAACCCTGCCGCCAAAGGAGCGCAAAGTATTTGCCACGCTTGCGCGTTTATGGACGGCTTCATCGTCCTCCGAAGTCGCAAGAGAGGCACGGATGGAACAGACCGAGACGAGCTCGCTCATCAACAGGCTGGTAAATCGCGGAGCGGTCGAGGAATTTCTCCCGGACAAAAAAACGAAACGCGCCAAGCAGTATCAGCTCACCGAAAGGCTCTACAATATATACTACCTGATGCGCGTCGGCGGAAAATATTCTATTTGGGTTAAACCCATTGTGGAATTTCTCGCGCAGGTTTTCGGGAAAGAGATTTTGGAAGAAGAACTGAAGAATTTTGATTCAGAAAAATCCGATGCAATTGATATTAAAAATCATCAGATGTTAATAAGCATCTTTCGACCTTTCGATGCTTTGGATATTCGTGACATAGGCGAAAATTCCGCTGATATCCGAAAAATGAACGAAGAAGTCTCTGAGCTTTTTGAAAATAGGACAATAACACAAGAGTCCTTGGAAAAAGCTCTTGCAACTCTCGATAGAAGTATTGCAGTCCTAGGAGAGGAACATATGGAGACCGCTCGCTCGTATTTCAACATCGGCGTTTTGTACAATAAGATCAGTAACTATGAAAAAGCGCATGAACATTACGATAAAGCTTTGCATATTTGTGAAAAACTTATTGGAGAAGAACACCCCAATATTGCAGCTACATATTCTGGTCTTGCAAATGCTTATACTATTCAAAGAGATTACGCAAAAGCGCTTGAATATAACAGCAAAGCTTTGGAAATCGCTGAAAGGACTTCTGGAGTAGTACATCTTGATACTGCGATGATATACAACAACATTGCAATAGTTTATGCTGATCTAGGAAAGTACGAAAAAGCGATTGAGTATAATAACAAGGCTTTAATAATAAAAGAAAGAATTCTTGGCGAAGAACATCCTAATACTGCAGAGGCGTACAATAACATTGCACTTGTTTATTTTGATCAAGGAAAGTACGAGAAAGCGCTTGAACTATACAGCAAAGCTTTAGGAATTTATGAAAAAACTCTTGGAGATGAAAACCCTAATATTGCGTCGATATATGACAATCTTGCTATTGTTTTCAGGAAACAAGGAGAGTACGAAAAAGCGATAGAATATCACGGTAAGGCTTTAATGATAAGAGAAAAAGTTCTTGGAGAAGGACATCCAGATAATGCGATTGAGTACAATAACATTGCAGGAGTCTACTTAAGAAAGGGAGACTACGCAAAAGCGCTTGAATATTTTGATAAAGCTTTGAATATAAATGAAAAAACCTTTGGAGAAGAACATCCAAATAATGCGGCAATATACAATAACATTGCAGGGGTCTATTTAACTGAGGAAAACTACACAAAAGCGCTTGAATATTATGGTAAGGCTTTGAAGATTAGGGAAAATATTCTTGGAGAAGAACACCCGGATACTTTTATATCCATATATAATAATGCTTTTTGTTATAAAAGCATGAAGATTTACGATAAAGCCATCGAATTTATAAATAGAGGGATTAAATATTCTTCTTATGTCTTAAGACATTTTGATAGAATAAGCAGTCTTTGCATGGATATAGCAGCCAGCTCGCGTGATAGAGCTCAGGAATTAGTTGAACTGATAGAAAACTCACCGTCGCGCGACGTGCTTTCGCCGCTCGTAGCAGGTATAAAAAATTATCTCGGAATTGAGTTTCGCGCTCCGCTTGAGGTGCGCGAGATAGCGGAAGACATAAAAAAATGGATTGAGGAAAGAATTTAGAAAGACAACGCACAATGTTCGATGTTCAATGTACAATGAAATACAAAGCAAAGGCAACTACCAAAAGCCATGCGATTGCTAAAGGTCAATTCTCGCAACAGTGTTGCGAGTTTTACCATGAAATATCAAAATTTCATTTGTCGTGGTGAACTTTAGTTCATGAGCTTTTGTCTTTCATTGTGCATTGTGCATTGTGCATTGAACATTGAACATTGTCTTTTACTCAGCTTGCAGTTTCGTGTATGTTTTCAGTATTGCAGCTTGCAGTATCGTGTATATAATACGATATTCAGGTTGCAGTTTCGTGCATAGACTGCTATTATTGAAGCATGGAGGCGCGGCATGGAGCTGAAAAGAAAAACCTATCAAAAACTGCTTAAATGGAAAAACGAGAGTTGCGGAAAGACCGCGCTGCTCATTGAAGGCGCGCACCGCGTCGGCAAAACACATATATGCGGACAGTTTGGGAATAACGAATACAAAAGCGTTATTCTTATTGACTTTTCCGTTGTTGCAAAAGAGATAAAAGATCTGATTGAAAACCAAGGTGAAGACTTGGATCTTTTTTTCTCACGGCTTTCAGTTTACTACAGTAAGCCGCTTTATGTGCGCGATAGTCTTATAGTCTTTGACGAAGTTCAGTTGTTTCCATTGGCGCGGCAACGCTTGAAATCCCTTGTCGCGGATGGCAGATACGACTACATTGAGACGGGGTCGCTTCTGTCAATCAAACAGAATATCAAGGATATACTTATTCCCTCCGAGGAAGATCGCCTTGAGATGCATCCGTTGGATTTTGAAGAGTTTCTCTGGGCAATGAGTGATGAAGCTATGGCTGCTTTCCTTCTAGAATGTTTTAATAAAAAAGCGCCTGTGGGAGCTGCCGTGCATCGCAGAGCGATGGATGCATACCGCCAATATCTGCTCATCGGCGGCATGCCGCAAGCTGTGCTGGCGTATATTGAAACTCGGGATTTTGAGGCAGCGGACAAGGAGAAAAAACGCATTTTAGCGTTATATAGAAGCGATTCCGCAAAGTATGCAACAGGGTACGAAAAAAGAGTTGTGGATATCTTTGACGCTATTCCCGGACAATTGACCAAAGCTGAAAAAAAGTTCAAACTCTCGTCCATAGATAAAACCGCGCGACAACGCGAATATGGCGATGCGTTTTTGTGGCTCGTTGATGCAATGATCATCAACCATTGTTTCAATTCCACCGATCCCAATGTCGGGCTGGCGCTAAGCAGTGATCGCGCTACGCAGAAACTATACATGGCGGATACCGGTCTTTTGGTTACTCATACGTTTTGCGACAACGAGCATCTTGACAACGAATTGTACCGCGCGATTTTGTTTGACAAGCTTCATATAAATGAAGGGATGATCTTGGAAAATGCCGTTGCGCAAGCGTTGCGAACTTCGGGGCATCGGCTGTACTTCTATTCGCGTGTCGATGCCGGAAATCGACAGAATAATATTGAAATAGACTTTCTGATCATCAGAAAGAATAAGGTTTCTCCGGTCGAAGTCAAATCCGCGTCATACAGATACCATTCTTCGCTTGACAAGTTCAATGCGAAGTTTTCAAAAAACATCGGGGAATCTTATATCGTATACACAAAAGACGTCATGCTAAAAGACAACATTACTCATATCCCCGTCTACATGGCTATGTTTTTGTGAAACAATTGCTTAATTAAATTAAATTAAATTAAATGCGTTATCCTTAACTTAATCAAAAGTTAAGTTAAGTTAAGTTAAATTAAATGCATTTTCTCTAACTTAGCTGCATATTAAGTTAAAGTTTATGTTTCTGTGAAACTATTGCTTAATTAAATTAAATGCGTTATCCTTAACTTAATAAAAAGCTAAGTTAAACTAAATGCATTTTCCTTAACTTAATCACATATTAAGTTAAAGTTGATGATAATAATAAGGGTACTCATATGAAAATAGAGTTGTTTAAAGCAGGGCATCGGATACAGAGATATCAATATAAGAGCTTTGAGCCGGTTGCTATTAACGAAGAATGGAGCTGGGACGACCCGGGCGTGTCCGCTCTCTTGGAAAGAGCTTCGAGAAGGCTTGGAGAGCTGAATGCCTTTTCGTTGATTGTACCGGATGTTGACTTGTTTATAGAAATGCACGTCGCGAAGGAGGCGCAAACCTCAAGCCGTATCGAAGGAACCCAAACCGGGATGGATGAAGTGTTATTGCCTCTTGAGCAAATCCAGCCGGAAAAAAGGAACGACTGGAGAGAAGTGCGCAATTATATAAGCGCGATAAACAAGGCAATTGTTACATTGGACAAATTACCGCTTTCGAACCGTTTGATCAAGGAAACTCACTCATTGTTAATGCAGGGGGTAAGAGGAGAAAGAAAGGCGCCGGGCGAGTTCAGGATAAGCCAAAATTGGATTGGGGGGTCGAATTTAACTGATGCCGCTTTTATTCCTCCTCATCCGGACAATGTCCCGGAATTAATGGGGGATTTGGAGAGTTTCTGGCATAACGGCAATATATCCACTCCGCACCTGATTCGGGCGGCGATAAGCCATTATCAGTTTGAAACCATACATCCGTTCTTGGATGGCAACGGGCGAATAGGACGTTTGCTTATTCCTCTATATTTGATTGATAACGGGATTTTAACGAGACCGTCGCTCTACCTGTCCGATTACTTTGAACGTAACCGCGGAAGCTATTATGACGCGCTAACGAGAGTCCGCGAATCAAATGATCTATTGCATTGGGTCAAGTTTTTCCTTTCGGGGATAGAGGAAACGGCAATTAAGGGCTGTCGTGTTTTCAATAAAATATTAGAACTTCGAGCCCAAGCGGAAAAAAGAATTTACATGATGGGAAAACGCTCCGGCGTTGCAAAAAATCTTCTTGACGAGCTTTTCAGACATCCGATAATCAGGGTATCCGACGCAGAAGAGTTGCTTTCGATGAGCGCTCCAAGCGCGAATGCGTTGATAAAAGCATTTTGCGAAGCGGATATACTGAAAGAAATGACCAAACGAACGCGGAAACGGATTTTTGCCTTCTCGCAATATATAGACTTATTCGTTGAATAATAATCGTAAAATTAACAGGAGGTATTTCGCGAGAATGACACAAGATAGTACTGGATCCGATAAGTTGAAATGCCTAAATTGCAGAGAAATTATGCCGGATAACCTGACAGTTTGTCCAAAGTGCGGCGCTGCGGATTACTTGAGGAAAATTGTCCATAGCGCTGAAGCGCTATCCTCTCTCAATAACGCTCAATTCACGCCTCGAGACAGCGTTACCGTCAACAACAATCAAACGCCAAAGGACAGTTTGACCACCTACAAGATTTGGGCGCCTGATGACTCCTTATGGACGGAATGGGCAAAGCCGGTGCTATTTGCGAATTTTACATCATGGAAGGATAACTCTCCTTTAGTTTTACCGGAAATAAACTGGCTCACTAGGGCGCAACGCGATACAATTATCATAATTGATTTACCGGGCAAAACCGGCGTCGAGGAAAGCCTTGCACTGGCAAGATTTGGCCTCCGGCCCGTCCCGCTCTATAACGGAGTGAACAATGAAAAGTCTTCGATGCTTGTTAACGTGGGAGATGTCGCCGACGCATTGTATAAAGGCGTCTACGTTCTGGAAAAATTGAGAATACTCAACGACTCGCCGCCCGTGTTCATGCTGGACTCAAACAGGATGATTTCAGACGAGAAAATACCCGGCTGGTACGATAACCGCTGGTGCATTTTTCCGCAGGATATGCCATCCGCTTCATTTTTGTCAGGGCGAAGGATCAGTAAAGTTATTGTAAGAACTAATAAAGTGCAGGACGATTTGCTTCATATTTTGTACCGCTATCAGAAGCAGAAAATGAAAATCATGCGTTGCGCTGGAGAGGACATTGTGGATTTGATTGTGGAGAAACCTTCGCGATTCAAGAGCATGCTTTACCGTTTCAAAGTGATTTTTGGGCTGACAAGGAACGCGGTCGGCGGATTCGGCGGGAAAATACCCGCGCAAAGCAGCGGCGAAGATTCTGAGGGAAGATATGGCTATGGGTTCGGGTAAATTTGTTGAGAATATGGCTTTGCACATAGTAGAATCTGAGACAGGGGCTGAGATGGCTGCGGGGGTTTTTGTTTTTGTTTTTATGTTAGCAATTATTCTGTCAGCCTATGATTCTTATAAAAGGGCTTCTATTGGAAAGGAACCTATTCTACTAATTTTTCTATTTTTACTGCTATTTACTCTTTCCATTAGAGAAAGTGGAATTGGCGATTTGGATTTTCTTTGTGAGTTTTTTACGCTCATAGTTATCGATATTCTTTTGATTAAATTTCTTGTTAGTTGGTATGTACTTTTGTTCGTAACCCGGCAGCCGGGAAGCAATCATTTGGGCAAGCCCGTGTTGGGTTTATTGCCAATGGCTTCATTTATTATAATTTTTCACACCCTCAATAATTGGGCGTCTTTCGACGTTATGGACAGCCCTTTTTATATTGCTTTCTACACAGTTCTGGGTTTTGCGTGGATCTATATTGGTTTAATGCTGATGTTCTTTTTCTTTGACCTGTCATGGCGCGACGACGCCATAAACCTCAATAACAGCGCGGCTATGATCGCGGTCGCGGGCGGATTTATTGCGCTGACCATGATATATGCGGGGGCAAACATCGGGAGCGGGCCGGGCTGGTGGTGCGTCGTCTACGCGAGCGGGCTTGGAGTCGCGGCGTGGATTAGCTTTAGTAAGCTTGTCAATTTGTTTACGGACGTGTTTGAACGAATCACCGTCGAACGGGACTTCGCGTGCGGCATACGGATGTGCTTTTATTGGCTCGCGGGTGGGCTGCTTCTGGGAAGAGCTTGTGCGGGCGACTGGACGTC
>WRHH01000022.1 GCA_009783355.1 Synergistaceae bacterium | reverse complement strand
AGGTTAAATACAGATTTTCAAAAGCGACTTCGCATCAAATTCATCTGAGATGCGAAGCCGCTTTTATTATGTTGATCCGGCTAATATAGCCATTTGTTATGCCTCTAAATAGCCAAAGCCGAGGGGGCGGCAGGTAAGCAGAGAGCCGCCGAGTTTGGCAGTTCATGGTTTCTAGCACTGGCGGTAAAATGACGCCCCTACAACCTGAATAATGCGCGATTCGTGGATATCGGCACGGGCGGCAGAATGTCGCCCCTACACGTAAAACCTTCAACGTTGACCAAACATCCAGTCTTTTGCCTTTGCTTTTGTCTTTTAACTTCACATTCCACACTCCACACTAATTATCGCTTTGGTCAGCCACGATGAAACCGTGGGTCACGGCATACACCGAGAATTTTCTGATGTTGTCAAATCCGGTTTTGTTCAGAATGCCGGTGACGAGCGCCTTGACATTGGATTCAGTTAAGAACAGGGATTTGGCTACTTCGTTCCGGTTTTTGCCCTGGCAGACAAGGCGGATTATTGCTATTTCCGTATCGGAAAAACTTGCGCGGGTAATAACTTCATCGCCGGGGCCCGGGTAAGTGCCGTTGCCGTTCAGGGTGCCGCGTATAACGGACAGCAGATGCCGACTGTCCGAATTCTTGTAGATAAAACTATGCGCTCCCGCCTTGCGGGCCGCGTCAATAAAAGTTATCTCCGGCAAGGCTGTCATTATCACTATTTTGATGTCCGGCAATTCAGAGCGTATTTCCGCCGCCGCCGCTATGCCGTTGGCCTTGTTCTCCGTCACCACGTCTATTAGCGCCAGATCGGGAGCTGTTTTCCGGCACAATTCGAGAGCGTTGTCCGCGTTTGATGTGACGCCGATAACCCGCATATCATCCTGCCCGTTGATGACATTCGTCAACGCGTCCTTCAACAGGGTCATATCTTCTACAATTAGGATTTTTTTCATGGAAAACACCTGCCTCCCGTATTATTAACCAGTACTTCCGTATATTTCCAACCACACGGCCAACCCTTCGGCCGCCTTCTCCATTTTGTCCATAAACAGCGCGTCATAAAGAAAGAAATATAGTTCACGTATGGGTGTGCTCATATTTTCCATTTCCCGCAATTCATCCATAATCGCGGACGCGCTTTCAGCGTCGCCCTCGTCTATAGCCGCTTTGAGCCGCAAAAGCACGGCTTCCGCTTCGGCGCGTTCATCTTTCATGGCAGCGCAGAGAGCGTCATACACGTCCGGTAAAAGCCGCCGGATAGTCTCCGCGTCACCTCTGCGTCCTGCTTTCGCAAGACCTGCCATCATCCGGCGCGTATGCGCCGTAACCATGGCGTTCACCATTGAATCCTCCATCATGGCTTTCACCAGGGCGCCGAATTTTTCGCAGTACTCCCCATCTGCGGGGATACCGCTCGCAAAATGCCAGCGGTAATGGTTGAGCATATCGAGCCGTTGCGCTGCCAATTCAGCTTGAGTTGCTCCCGCCATACCGACTTTATCGGGCTGCGCTGCGGGTTCATCCGTAGCGGGGGTTTCCTCCAGAACCGGCGGAATATTTTGCCGTTTCGCGGCGGGAATCCATCGTTGCAGCAAGGAGTCAAGTTTGTCCGCTTCTATGGGCTTGGAAAGGAAATCGTCAAAGCCGCCCGCCAAAAACATCTCCTTCATTCCGGAAACCGCGTGGGCAGTGAGCGCCACTATAGTCAGTCCCGTAAAGCGCCCGCCGAGAGCGCGTATTATTTTGGCGGCTTCCATGCCATCCATTTCCGGCATCATGTGATCCATGAACACAAGGTCGAATGGACGTGATTTCACAAGCTCCACGGCCTTCCGGCCGTTCTGGCAGACGAAAACACGCATTTTGTAAGGTCGGAGCAGCCCTTCGGCCACCATAAGGTTGTTGGGGATATCGTCCACCACCAGCACCTCCGCGTCCGGCGCGGTGAAAGTGGCGCACTGCGCCTTGAACTGCTGCGCGGATGCGACAACTACTTCTCCCATCGGTTCCCAGTCGGACACGGTCTGCACCATTGTCGCGGTGAAAATGGAGCCCTTGCCGTATTCGCTGGATACTGTAATCCCGCCTCCCATTGCGCGGCATAAGCTGCGCGCTATGGACAGCCCCAGCCCCGCGCCCTCGATGGCGCTGTTGCGCTTTTCGTCGATGCGCGTGAAGTCGCCGAACAGTTTCGGCATATCCTCCGGCTTTATTCCAATGCCGCTGTCCTCGATAACGAAAGTCAGGAGCGCCGTGTTTTCCGCCTCCTCTTTGGTAGTAAAGAAACGCATACTTATAGATCCTTCGTTAGTATATTTCACGGCGTTGCTCAAAAGGTTGAGCAGCACTTGCTTTACACGACCGGCGTCGCCGATCAGGCCGCTGGGAATAGCGGGGCCTGTGTCCACCACAAATTCTATAGGCTTTTCTGTCATCTGGACACGGATAATGGTCAACACGTCGTTGAGCATGGAAGCCGTTTCATAGTATTCCGAAGTGAATTCCAGTCTGCCGGTTTCAATTTTGGAAAAGTCGAGGACATCGTTGATAATGGACAATAAAGACATCCCCGCGTTTTTGATGCCGGAAATATATTCCAGCCCCCTGGGCGTGCCGTAATCCTGCTGCGCCAGCTCGCTCATTCCGATGACGGCGTTCATCGGAGTGCGTATCTCGTGGCTTATGCGCGCGATGAAGTAGTCCTTTGCCCTCGTGACCCGTTCCGCCGTAAGCTTGCCCATGCTCTCCCGGCGTATTATAACCAATAGGCTTATGGGTACCACCAGAAGCATGAAAAGGATTATAGACATGGGTTTCAAAAACATACTGAGTATGTGATCGTTAATGGATGATGAAATATTCTCAGCGGGGATCATGGACACCACAAGCCATCCCGCGTTGGGTATGGACGAGGAATATATCGTCATGCCCTTGTCCGCGGCGGAAAAATATCCTCCGGCCAGAATATCGTCCCGATAAGCTTCAAGCTCGGATTCCCGGAAAAAATCCCCTTGCGCCGCCATCATATTGTCCGGATGGACGATAAAAATCCCGTCGGCGCCTATGAGAAATACCTGCTGCCCTTCCAATGAGGTAAACTTGCGGAGCATGGCGTTAAGAGATTCGATGGTGATTGATTGCGAAACGACTCCAATGTCGTTTTCATGCGCGTCGTATACGTTGATGGATATGTCCAGAATAACGTCGCCCGTTAGAGCGTCAACATACGGTTTGGAATAAGCCACGGCCCCTCGCGCTCTTTTTGCGGCGATGAACCATAGCCTTTCCGTGTTGTTCCAATCCTGCGGGACGTCCCAGGGCTGGCTGAACACAGCGTAGCCGCCAGGTTTGTTCCACACCTCGTTTGTGGTGCAGTACAGGGTGGAAACGTCATCCAAAACGCGGGAGCTTTTCTCAAGGTACGTTCGGAGTTGCTCTAAATCGGCAGGTTGTTCGGACATATAATCGGCGACCCCGACCCTGGCGCTTAAAAGCAGGTTCTCATGCTCGCGCAGATACGCGTGTACGTTGTCGCGCAGCTGAGTATTGTGTTCGCTCAGGCTTACTTTGAGATAGTCGGCTGAAAGAATGCGAAAATTCCCAACAAAAATGGAAACAAGGGACACGGCGCCAATAAGTATCATGGCGAGGCAAACGCTTGTCAGCCAACCTACGACGGACTGTTTATTTTCTCCTTTTCCAGCTCTTGGCGCGGCAACTACGTCAGGCTTGTCTTTTATAGCAGCCATGAGCATGGAGCAGGCGCTGTAAAATAAAAATACCGCAACAAGCCATTTTAGCGGGGAAATATCTATTTCATTTATAACGAAAGCAGCGGCGAGAACGCCCATGGTTCCGCAAATCGCGCTGATTATTGTTATCTTGCGCGAATAGCTGTCATGCCTGATGAACTGTATACTTGCTACGGGGAGCGAAAAAGTCGTGGTTCCGGTCATTATGGGAAAAGCGGCTTCGGGGTTCAGGCCAAGGGCGTAAACTGTAGCCATGGTAGGGGCAAAGGAACCGAGTCCAAGGTTATTGAGCGCTCCGTATATCAGGCAGAGAAACCCCAGAAGGGTAAGCTTTCCCACGCTCAGCGCCGTCATGGTTCCTTCAGTGGGGAAAAAGCCGAAGCCTTCGGCGGCAACTCGCAACACCGTGACTAACATTCCAATGGCCAGAAAAATTCTTATGGGACGTACCGGCATTTTCACGACGAAACGGGGCGATACATATGCTCCTATCACTTGGGCGACGATGGGAACAACCAGAGTGGCAAGGTCTACTTTGATGGAAGTGATGTAAATAAGCGCCATTACGGTCACTGGAATGACAGCCGCAGTGTTCACAGTTCCAGGCAGTTTCTTTGCGGATACCCATTTCAGTTTGGAGTATACGGCAGCGCCGATGGCGTAATCGGAAATTCCGAAAGTTGACAGCAGGAACTGGAAAAAAGAAATAACGCCAAGCAATAATACATTTCCCGGCTCACGTTCGGTACGCGCGGAATGAGTCGTTATATCGGCAATCAAATAAATCATGAAACAGCAGTTGACCGCAACAATCAACACAAGAACTGCCAATACCAGCGCCATATTCTATTTCCTCCAGGAGAAGTCTCCTTTATTTTAGCACGTTGCGGGCAAGAATAAGAATCTCATTTTCAGAGTTGTTTTAACAATTTGAGGATTTACGCCCCAAGCTTATTAAAATGCATGATAAAAGAAATTTCTAAAGAGGGCTCCGGATTTTCGTCCGGAGAGGCTACAGCAGGGGACGCCCCCGGAAAGGGGGTGAGAAAGCGTGGAAAAGATTGAACTTGCGATGGCTATAATAAAACTCGTAACAGCGTTATCAGCACTGTTACGAGCCATATCCGAGCTAGTCCGGCTTTTAAAAGCGTAGGTCGAAATAATACGGAATTAAGCTATTGTCCAAAATCAAAAATTGTCATATAATTATTAGTCACGTGCCCTGACTTTTCGCTTCGATGAAAAGTCCGCATAGTCCAAAGGGAGGAGGTGAGTAACGTGCGGCCATACGAGATGATGGTATTGATGAGCCCGGATATTGAAGAACCTAAAGATGAAGTTTCGAAAATTGAAGAGGTCGTGCGTAGTCTTGGCGGAGAGATAGTCAAGACTGATGTGCTTGGCAAGAAACGTCTTGCTTATGAGATTCAAAAAAAGAATGAAGGTAATTATGCTCTTTTCAACTTCAAACTTGAACCTCAGCAGACTTTTGAGCTGAAGCGAGTGCTTGGTTTGCGTCCAAATGTTTGGCGTCAGATGATAATTTTACTTGACGAGTGAGGAGCAAACGATGAGAGGTTTCAATAAAGCTATACTCATAGGAAATGTCTCGCGCGACCCTGATCTGCGTTACACGCTGAATAAGCGCGCGTATGTCCGATTTACAGTCGCTGTCGGTTACAGTTGGAAAGACCAGAATGGAGAATTAAAAGAAAACACCGATTTTATCTCCGTCGTTGCTTGGGGGCCTCTCGCAGAATTTTGCGGCAAATACCTTAAAAAGGGGACGGGAGTATTAGTTGAAGGACGTATACAAACGGGAAGCTACGAGGCCAAAGACGGGTCTGGAAAGCGTTATACTACGGATATTCTGGCATCTACAGTGCAATTTGTCGGAGCTAAAAAAGAGGATAGCTCAGGAAGAAATTACGGTAATGGAACTCGGGATACCCAAACTAAAGCTACTGGACAAAGCGTGAGGGATAACGGATTCAGCGACGACGAATTTCCTACTGATTTTTCGGAACTAGATTTGGATGAAGGCGGACTTGACGCTGAGATTCCATTTTGATTTATTTACACCCGAAGGAGGATAAAGAAAAGTGAACGGAGAAAAAAATTTTGGCGACCGCTTCGGCGGACGCGGCCCGGATAAAGACAAAGATAAAGACAGAGATGACCGTGGGCGCGGAATGCGCCGCGGCGGGCTTGGAGGGAAAAGACGCCCGAAGTTCTGTTATTATTGCGTGGAAAAAACTGAGAAAGTTGACTACAAAGATGTAGAAAAACTTCGAAAATATATCAGCGAGCGAGGAAAAATTGTCCCAAGGCGTATTTCAGGCAGTTGTGCAAAACATCAACGCCAATTAACTGAAGCTATTAAACGCGCGCGTTTTATGGCATTGCTTCCCTTCTCGCTTGATTAGCGAATGCTTATGAATGAAAACAAGGGGGAGGGGCCGAACAAAAGGCTTCTCCCCCCTTTTGTTCAATATAATGAGTGGATGCAGCTAAGCTGTTGCTCAGCCATTATGTTCGTTTTGGAGAGATATATTATCGGCATATCAATATCGCTCTTATCCACTATTCCCATATCGTTAATCGGAATAAGACAGGGACCGCGTAAAGCTTATCTTTCTGTTATTTCAATAGCGATATTAATGTCTTTGCCATTCGGGTATGAGGGTTTAATGTCATATGTTTTTATCGCCGGCATTTCAGGCATTGCTTTCGGCATATTAGCAAGAAAAACGAACTCAGCGGGAGAGTCAATTTTGGGGCTTACAATAGCCATCATAGCATCAACGCTTATTTTCGAAGGATTAATGTTTTATACGAGAGGATACAGTTTTTCGTTTAATGAAAATCATTTGAATGAGATTATAGAATCACTTGAAGATTCAGGCGTAAGCGAGGATATTTTAATATTTATGAAGCATTATTTAAATCTGATAATCCCTTCTGTACTTGTTATAATATCAGGGTTTAGCGCATTTATGAATTATTTATTTGTATCAAAAATAGAGCAAAGAAGAAAGAGAACGATCAGCGATTCAAATACAGGAACAAATGAGTTGGAAATCTTCCCTTTGCCGCCATTTGAGCAATGGTCATTCCCTCGCAGTTTGCTGTCAGCGTTTGTTTTAGCTTTTATAATTACGCTGTTTGACTCACATAGAACATCAGTAATGCTTATAAGCACTGAACTTAACTTAATGATCCTGACTTTTATATTGTTTTCTATTCAGGGACTAAGTTTCATCTGGTGGTTTATGATATATAAAAATCTAAATTTCGGAGTACGTTTTTCAATCATTATCGTTATATTGTTGTTCATATCAGTTTTCTTTTTGGGGCTTATCGTAATGGGGCTATTGGACATTGCGTTTAATCTGAAGCAAAGAATGCGGAGGAAGAATAAATGAAAGTAGTACTTACAAAGGATGTCAGTAAACTTGGAAAAACAGGAGACAAAATAGAGGTTGCGGATGGATACGCGCGCAATTTCCTGATTGCGCGAGGATTAGCCCTTGAAGCAACTTCCGGCATAATTGCCGAGGTTGACTCGCGCAAGGCAAGCGAAAAGGCTAAGGAAACAAAACTGAAAAAAGAAGCCGAGGAGATAAAAAAACAAATTCAGGACAAGGTAATAAACGTTCGTGTAAATGCAGGCGAAAAGGGCAAACTGTTCGGCAGCGTCACAAACGCTCAGGTAGCTGAAGCCTTAAATGCTTCTTATAAACTCACTATAGATAAACATGATATAAAACTCCCTGAAGCAATAAAACAGGCGGGAGAATTTCCTGTAACGATTCATCTTTATCGCGAAGTTGACGCAAAAATGACTCTGCTCGTTGAGGTGAATAAATAGTGCCGGTCTATGACCGCATACCGCCTGCTAATTTAGCTGCAGAACGCTCAGTTATCGGCTCTTGCCTAATTGACTCAGAAGCTCTTGCCGATATTTTTGAAATTCTAATATCGGAAGATTTTTATGATGTGAATCATATCGAGATGTTTCAGGTTATTCACGAACTCAACCGGGATCGTAAACCCGTTGATATGATTTCTGTAAGCGAGGAGCTTACAAGGCGCGGTATTTTCGAAAAACTCGGGGGGCAACCGTTCATAGCCGGATTGATTGATGAGGTCCCCACAACCGCAAACGCCGCGTATCACGCGAACATAATAAAGGGGCATTCAATTCAACGCAGGCTCATCGAAGCAGGCAACCACATTGTAAGGTTGGGATACGCCGCGATGGACCCGTACGAAGCATTGGACGAAGCCGAAAAGACAATTTTCGAGGTGGCGCAGAAAAGGAATATCTCGAACATACGTTCCATTTCCGAGGTTTTAATGGGAAGCGGCGGGACGTTCGACCGCGTGGAATTACAATATAAGAGCAAAGGGGCGGATTTTGAAGGTTTCAACTCGGGCTTCGCCGACCTCGACCATATAACAAGAGGATTTCAGAAAGGCAGCTTGAACATTATAGCCGCTCGGCCGTCAATGGGAAAAACGGCTCTTGCTTTGAATATTGCGCAATTCGGCGGAGTAAAAACGCAAAAATCTCAGAAAGCGAAGGCGCCCGTGCTGATATTCAGCCTTGAAATGTCCGCCGACCAGCTGGCGTTGCGCATGTTGAGCAGCGGCGGCAGAGTGAACTCGCATAAAATGCATACCGGAGTATTGAGCTCAAACGAATGGAACCAACTTGTAAAAGCTGCGGGAGAACTGGGTTCGCTGCCAATTTATATAGATGACAGCTCAACTCTCACGACGATGGATTTAAGAGCCCGCTGCCGAAGGTTTAAGTCGAAGCACAATGACCTTGGCCTCATAATAGTGGATTATCTGCAATTGATGAATCATTACAGCGCTAGAAACTATGAAAACAAGCAACAGGAAGTTGCTGAAATATCGAGAACCCTTAAGGCCGTAGCGAGGGAGACCGAATGTCCTATTCTTGCCCTCTCTCAGTTATCAAGAAGCGTTGAGTCGCGCCAGGAAAAGAAACCGTTGTTATCAGACCTCCGTGATTCGGGAGCGATAGAGCAGGACGCGGATGTCGTGATGATGCTATACCGCCCCGACTATTATGGAGGGGAACAAAACCCGAATATGAACAGCGAAGCTTTCCTTAACATAGCCAAGAACAGAAATGGCCCCACTAATGAGATAACTCTCTATTTTGACCGCGAATATACATTGTTCACAAATGCAGCAAGTTTTAGATAAGGGGAAATATGTCGTAAAGATTAAAACCCAATTGACGATGATAATGATATATGGACTAATCAAGAAATGTGTTGGCTTTCGAATAATTTCAATGATTTAGAAATAGGATAATACTATAAATAGAATTCCTATAGACGAAGAGTATACGTTCATAATTGACTATTTTTGACCTTTTGGTAAAATGAGTTAGTGAGCAAATTTCTTGAGCCTGTAGGAGGTTTTTTAATGTCAAGTTTAACTCATGCAATTGAAATCTATTTAACTGAGCTGCTAAATGAATCTGATGCTCCCGAATCAATGTTGTCAATAAGGCGAAAGGAACTTGCAAAAACTTTCGGTTGCGTTCCCAGTCAGATAAATTACGTCCTGCGCAGCCGTTTTACTCAGGAACAGGGATATATAGTTGAAAGCCATCGCGGCGGGCATGGATATATTAAAATAGAGCGGATAAAACAGGATACTTCAGAAAACAGGATTGAACACCTTGAAAAAATAGTCGGAGAAACAATATCGTGGCAGGATGCGCACAGGTACCTTAGCGCTCTACAAAAGCGAGGACTGATCACTGCCCGGGAGAGGCTTTTAATTGAAGTGGCGTTGCGTCATTGTGATGAACTCGGCGTTTCGTTGTTTGATCTTTCTCCTCATAAAAGGGAGACCATACAAGCGGAGTTGCTGAAGAGAACGCTGCGAAGTATAATGCTGGCTTAATACAAGAAAGAGTTGATATATATGTGGCAGTTTTTTACGGAAAAAGGAAAAAGAGTAATTCAGTTGGCTCACCGAAAAGCTTTGTCTTTAGGTCATTCAAGAATTGAAATTGAACATCTTCTCGTAGGTTTGTTGGAGGAAAGCGAAGGAGAGGCGGCGCGCGCGCTAATTTCGCTTGGAGTCAATCTTAAGACTGCTTTGATGAACCTTGATGCTTCTTTGCATCACTTTACTCCGATTATGAAGCTTATTGATTTACCTTTGAGCGATAAACTTAAGAAAGCAATTGATTACGCTATGCGAGAGGCGCGCAACCTTGGAGTTAACCATGTCGGCACCGAGCATCTTTTACTTGGTATACTCGCGCAGCCGGATACTTTCGCATGTCAGTTTTTAAATTCCCTTGGCGTAGAGCTCAATGAAGTGCAGCGTGAAATTTCTTCGGTACTCTTAACTGCTGACGGAAAGAGAGTGGAAAAACTCAGCGACAAGATGAAACAAAAAACTAAAACAAAAACCCCTACGCTTGACCCTTTGGGCGCAGATCTTACAGCTCGGGCAAAGGAAGGGCTTCTTGACCCTGTAATTGGCAGAAGCAAAGAAATCAAGAGAGTTATGCAGGTTTTATGCCGAAGGACAAAGTGCAATCCGGTCTTAGTCGGCGACCCTGGAGTAGGAAAAACTGCTGTAGTAGAAGGAGTTGCGCAGATACTTGCTTCCAGTAACGCTCCGGAAATACTTCAAAATCGCCGAATTGTGCAGCTTAATGTCGGCAGCCTCGTTGCAGGAACGAAATATAGAGGAGAATTTGAAGAGCGCATACGAAGGATAATCAAGGAAGTTTCAGAATCAAAAGAAGTAATTCTTTTTATTGATGAAATGCACATGCTTGTAGGGGCAGGCAGCGCTGAAGGAGCAATGGACGCCGCTAATATGCTCAAACCTGCGCTCGCAAGGGGAGAGTTTCAGGTCATAGGGGCGACGACTCAGGAAGAATACCGTAAGTACATCGAACGTGACGGGGCGTTGGAGAGGCGATTTCAGCCGGTGAAGATAGAAGAGCCTTCAATAGAAGAATCCGTACGTATCCTTTACGGATTACGCTCACGATATGAAGAGCATCACAGCGCTGTGATATCAGACGATGCTGTAAACGCGGCGGCTAACCTTTCCGCGCGTTATATCCGCGACCGTTTTCTGCCGGACAAAGGGATTGACCTCATAGATGAGGCCAGCGCGCGGGCGAGGCTCAGTATGTTGGAACCGCCCCTCGTTATTAAAGAAATAGAGGAAGAAATAGCGGGTATCTGCGCAAAGAAAGAATCTGCCATAACAGAACAGGATTTTAAGGGTGCAGCTCTATTGCGAAATGAGGAAACCCGTCTTGTGGATAAGCTTGAGGAAGCGAGGAAGGAATGGAAAGCAGCAGGAAGCGAGGATAAACCTTTCATTTCTGAAAATGACATAGCTGAGATAGTCGCAGAATGGACAGGAGTTCCGGTAAGGCATATAACCGAAGGAGAAGCTTCAAGGCTGCTGCGCATGGAGGAAGAGATTTCGTCAAGGTTAGTGGGGCAGGATGAGGCGGTAAGCGTTGTATCAAGAGCAATAAGGAGAGCAAGGAGCGGGTTGAAGGACCCAAAACGCCCCATAGGAAGCTTTTTGTTCCTTGGCCCTACTGGAGTAGGAAAAACCGAGCTCGCGCGCTGTTTGGCAAAATTTCTATTCGGAAACGAAGATTGCATTATTCGCATTGATATGAGCGAATTTATGGAAAAACATGAAGTATCTAAAATGATGGGAGCGCCGCCGGGGTATGTTGGACACGACGAAGGGGGCAGGCTTACCGGAATGATAAGGAAGCGTCCATATTCAGTAGTTCTTTTTGATGAAATAGAAAAAGCTCATCATGATGTGTTTAACATTCTCCTTCAGATACTTGAAGACGGTACGCTGACAGACGGTCAGGGCAGACGGGCGGATTTCAGAAATACGGTTGTAATAATGACAAGCAACGTTGGAGCGCAAGAACTGGCTAAAGATTCGCCGCTTGGATTTTCGTTGAGCGGAAATCATAGCGCGCAAGGCTGGGAGCGTGCTAAAAAGAATATACTCAGCGAGATAAACCGGTTATTCAAACCTGAATTCTTGAACAGAATAGACGACGCTATTGTGTTTAAGCCGCTTGAAAGAAATGAGCTTATGCGTATAGTTGAGATAATGCTTTCAGATGTTGAGAGCAGGCTTAGCGATCAGGGAATTGCAATAGATATCTCAGAAGAGGTAAAATCCATGATAATAGATAACGGATTCCAGCCTAAATATGGAGCTCGCCCGCTTAGAAGAGCTATTCAGTCAATACTGGAAAATCGGCTGGCAGACTCGGTTCTGGAAGGTAAAATAATAAAAGGGTCCCATATTGATGTCACATTAGGAGAAAACGGAATTTCTTTTGTCACAAAATGACTGGAGGGGAATTGTTTTGCTTATTGACATACACATTCACACTGAGGAATTTTCATTAGACTCTCAATTTCCGCTTCGCAGAGTACTGTCTTCGGCAGTAGAAATAGGATTGGCTGGCGTCTGCATAACTGATCACGAGTCACTAGCGCTTTATTCTGAAGCAGAAGCGCTGAGTAAAGAATCCGGATTAGTTGTGATAATTGGTAAAGAGTATTCATGTCAGGAAGGGCATCTGCTTGTTTTCGGCGCGCTTGATTACATAAAGCCAGGGTTGCCTCTCGAGAGCGCTTTGAAAAAAATTAAATCGCAAGGCGGAATTGCCATTGCGGCTCATCCATTTCGCTGGGATTCCTTGCAGATGGGAGAAGCTATAAAAAAGTGCGCCCCGGAATTAGACGGGGTGGAGGCGTTTAACGGAGGGGCAACAGCGGAAGAGAACTTGCTTGCTTACGAATTTGCGGTTGAAAACGGACTTCCGGTACTCGGAGGAAGCGACGCGCATCACGAAACCAGAATAGGAAGGTTTGCCACTGAATTCTCCACGCCAATACAAAGTGAAGCGGATTTTATAAGAGCAATTGCTAAAGCTAAGAACAGCAAAAGGAAACTTGAAAGTATAAACGTCAGCACACGCCAGGGAACAAGCTTTGTCTCAGCATACCCACATCAAAAACGGTTGCACGAGCGCGTATCTCCGCCCCCGGTGCATTCGATAAAGGATGTTTTAAGCGCGCCCAGGAACAGGTTTTCTGTAGAGGAATGACCCTGCGTTCTCGAGCCCAAGAGTTTTATACTCAAATATTTGCTCGGTAGAGCCTACAAGAAAGTAACCTCCGGGAGCTAAGGCATTTGTAAATTTCTGATAAAGATGAGTTTTTGTATCCTGAGTGAAATAAATAACCACATTGCGGCATAATATTAGATCAAACGCGTCTGCGAATTTATCCTCTATCATGTTCATCTTTTTGAACGTAACCCTGCTCTTGACTTCCTTCGAGACCTCGTATGTCTCCCCGCCGTTGGACGACGAAAAGTACTTCGAAAGGTATTCCGGGGGCACATTCATAAGCTGACGTTTGAGGTATTGCCCTTTTTGCGCAATTGCTCTCGCGCCGTCGTCAATGTCAACGGCAAGCACTGGAACTTGCGGATCAAGCCCCGCGACTATGGACAATATTGCAAGAGAATAAGGTTCTTCCCCTGTAGCGCATCCGCAGCTCCATAGCTTAATCTTTTTATTCCCTCTGAGCTTTATAAGCTCCGGTAAAAGCTTGTCTCGTACTTTCCACCATTGAGCGTCATTTCTGAAAAACTCCGAAACGTTTATCGTAAGATAATCAAGAAATTCTCTAAGTTTCTTGTCGTCTTTTTCTATCGTTTCAAAGTATTTGCTATAGTCAGTTATTGCCCACCGCTGCATAAGCATATGAACGCGCCTATGAATCTGATTCTTATATGAGTTTAGATCAAGTCCTGTGATTTTTTTAATTTTCTGCTTGAAGGTTTCGTAGCCAGGATCATTGTAAGTCGAGCTCTCATCTCCAGAAGCGGCAGGGTTCATTTTATCATTCCTCCATTATCTCTTTGTCCTTTATTTTTTGAATTTCTTCGACTTTCTTTATATATGCGTCTGTGGAGTCTTGGATTTCTTTGGAATATTTCTTAAGGTCATCTTCTGTTATTTCGGATTCTTTTTCTTTTTTCTTTAGCGTTTCCACCGTGTCGCGTCTCAAGTTGCGCATTGCAATTTTCGCCTCCTCGGCTTTTTTTGCAACAAGCTTTGTCAGTTCCACTCTGCGCTCACGCGTTAGCTCCGGCATCGTGAGGCGTATATTTTCGCCGTCATTATTCGGGGTTATTCCAAGAGGTGAAGTTATTATCGCTTTTTCAATAAACTTAAGGCTTGATTTATCAAATGGAGCTATCAGTATTTTTCTGTTTTCCGGAATGGATATAGTGGCCATTTGTTTTATAGGCGTGAGGTTTCCGTAGTAATCGGCTTTTATATCCGCCACAAGTCCAGGATGCGCTCTCCCCGTGCGAATCGCCACATACTCTGTTTTAAGGAATTCAATAGTTTTTTCCATCTTGTCGTTCATTAACTTTATTTCATTTATTTCAATTTTTGGCATGGTTAGATTCCTCCGATACAATTGATCCTGTCTTTTCTCCACGAACAAGGAAGCCCGTGAGATTTCCTTCTTTCAATATATTGATTACAGCTACCGGTATTTTGTTATCCATACAGAGGGAGAAAGCTGCAATATCCATAACTTCGAGCCTTTTAGCAAGCGCTTCCTGGTAAGTCAGCTCATGAAAAAGAATCGCGTCCTTGTCAACTTTAGGGTCTTTGTCGTATATCCCGTCAACCTTTGTTGCCTTTACCATACAATCGACTTTTATCTCCGACGCCCGGAGCGCTGCGGCTGTATCCGTCGAAAAATACGGCGAGCCTGTCCCTGCTGCAAATATGACTATTCTGTCCTTTTCCAAATGCCTTAACGCCCGTCTTCTTATGTACGGCTCAGCCATAGCTCTCATATCAATAGCCGTCTGGACGCGCGTCGGAACATTCATTTGCTCCAGGACATCCTGAAGGCAAAGAGCATTAATAACAGTTCCCAGCATTCCCATATTATCAGCTTGTGATCGTTCTATGCCTAATTTTTCAATCACTTTGCCCCGGATGATGTTTCCGCCTCCGATGACAATAGAAAGTTTAATTCCGGCTTCGTATACATCGCGTATCTCTTTGCATATTCGCCTTACGGCTTCAAAATCGAACCCGAATTTGTTATCTCCCGCAAGCACTTCGCCGGACAACTTCAGAAGCACGTTCTTAAATCTTATCATTTACGATATCTCCCTTAGAAAGACAATGTACAACGCACAATGTTCAATGTTCAATGAAAGACAAAAGATAAAGATAAAAAATACTCTTATGAACTGATGTTAATCGCTATATACGATTCAGCGCGGCCACCTCCCGTGAAGGGGCGCCCGCCAAAGGCGGGCGGGGTGGTCCCGCCCGTTTTTATTACAGCCTCATTTGATTACTTTTGTTTTTGCTTTTCATTGATCATTGTGCATTGAACATTGTGCATTATGCATTGTTTTTTACTCGCCGATTGCGAAGCGCGCGTAACGGCGAATTACGATGTTTTCTCCTAATTTTGCTATGTTTTCCACTACCAAGTCCTTAATTTTCTTATCCGTATCGCGGATATAAGCCTGTTCGACAAGGCACGTCAATTCGTAGAATTTGCGGATTTTTCCTTCAATAATCTTGTCGATTCTGTCCTCCGGTTTCCCTTCATCAAGGAGCTGCTGACGATATATTGCTTTTTCGCGTTCAATGTCCTCTTCCGGCACGTCTTCCGGTTTGAGATAGTACGGATTTGCCGCTGCAATATGCATGGCAATTTCTTTACCAAGCTCGTTGAACTCGTCAGTCTTCGCCACGAAATCAGTTTCACTGCTTATCTCGACCAACGTTCCGATTTTATAGGTGTTGTGGATGTAACTGAAAATGCGCCCGTCCTTTGCTGCGCGCGAAGCTTTTTTCGCCGCTTTAGCTATTCCTTTTTCGCGAAGGTAGTCTATTGCTTTTTCAACATTTCCTCCGGTTTCGGCAAGGGCGGCCTTGCAGTCCATCATTCCGACGCCCGTCCGTTCTCTAAGTTCCTTTACAGCACTTGCAGAAATATCAACCATTTTAAATCCTCCCGTAAATTTACCAGTTAATAGTAAATACTATTTATTATTATTATTATTCGTCGTCCTGATTGTCATACGCTTGTGTAAGCCGCTCCTTGACCTGCATAATATCCTCGTCCGTCAGGTCGACCATCTGCTCTCTCTCTTCTATAGATTCAGCGTCTTCCTCAGCAGGAGCAACTACGTGATCCTCGCCCTGATGCCCTTCTATGATGGCGTTTGCCATAAGCCCTGTAATGAGCTTGATTGCGCGGATAGCGTCGTCATTTCCAGGAATCGGGAAATCGACCATGCCGGGGTCACAGTTAGTGTCAACTATTGATACGACAGGAATGCCAAGCTTTCTTGCCTCGGCGACCGCGTTTTCCTCGCGGCGCGGGTCAATGAGGAAAAGGGCTTCAGGGACGCTTTTCATCTCCGCTATTCCGGACAAATACCTTTCAAGTTTTGCCTGCTCCTTGCGAAGAACGGCCTTCTCTTTTTTCGAGAAAGTCTCCCAAGTGTTGTTTTCATCATACTTGCGAAGTTCAAGCATACGGGTAACGCGGCGGCGAATGGTCGGGAAGTTGGTCATAAGTCCGCCCAGCCAGCGCTGATTGATATAATACTGCCCGCAACGCAACGCTTCCTCCGCTATCGTATCCTGCGCCTGGCGCTTTGTCCCCACGAAGAGAACGGTTCCTCCTTCTTCCGCTACTTTCCGAATAAACTCATAGGCTTTCTCAAGTCCGCGAACGGTTTTTTGAAGGTCAATTATGTATACTCCGTTACGTTCGGTGAAGATGTATGGTTTCATCTTCGGGTTCCAGCGCCTCGTCTGATGTCCGAAATGGACACCGCACTCCAACAACTGCTTCATACTTACAACTGCCAAATGTTTCCCCTCCTATAATTTTGTTAGTCCTCCATAAGGGTCATTATTAAACTCAGATCCGCCTGCGAAAGGGGCGCAAAACATCAACCCGAATCAGCGATAACGGACACACCCAAATTTAATTCGCCTCATGTGCGTTTTAAAGACAATACATTATATCAAAAAACCCACGAATTTTGAGATATTATTACTAATTTCTTTTTCTCCAACATTCCAAGTAAAATATTGTTTCAAATAGAAATAAGCCTAATTTCTGTCTTTACAGTGAACAACAATTTATCTATATATAGATACGTAAGCTGTGGGCGGTGTTTATTTGGCCTGACTCCCGGAAGGGGGGACGCCTATGTCGATATATGAATCATTGATGATTACATTAACTTTTGGGTTATTAATTATCGCGTTGATGTCGAACATTAAAAAATAAGCCGCCCTGGCAAGGATTGGCTTATTTTTTAAGCTCATAAATCTAATTTGTGAGTCCGGCTATTAACCGCCGAACGGCTTACAACCGAGGGGACGTTAACGCGTCCTCTCTTTTGATATGTATATATTACTACATTTTAGCGACATGTCAAACGTCGTGGAGAAATGACGCCTCTTATTGATTCAGAAAATTACGGGTTTGTTTTAAGAATCCCTTAATACTTTTACCCTCTCATTTATCGAGTTAATATGCGCTTCGTCCGTTATGTTCGGGTCTTTCCAGTCGTGGAAAATTCGGCAGGGAAGTTCAGGGCAGCTTGCGCATGTTTTATAACCCTTTTTATTGACAGAGCAGTCATACATCGGGCAAACTTCAAACCCAAAATCTTTTATGTAAAATGGTTTGCCTTCCATTTCGCAACAACCGCCGCAGTCTTTCAAATAATTACAGCTCTCACAATCAGCGCCGCATGGCGATAATTTCATTTGCAACAACTCCTTTTATAATTGCCTTCACTATTCAGACTATAACAGAAAAAGCGAAAAATACAAGTCGATTTAATTTCTAAACCAGTATCCTAGCCTTTGAATATTTTAAAACAAAAGGGCGCTACTGAGAGTCTTTATGCTGATAGTAGTGATTGGTGACGAATCATATCCTCGGCGTTGATTTTCATAGGACGATCCACCTCCCGTTTCGCTTTGCGCCCTCACGACGAATCAACGCTCCATCTTTATATTCTTTCAAATCGCGTGAAATGGCGCGTTGTGATTTCCCCGTAAGTTCCGCAAGCCGGGCAATAGTCGACGTAGGAGTTTCTTTTATCACATCAAGCGTTGTTTTTGTCCTGTCGGTTATTCTGCCAATCATCTTGCCATTTGGCGGAATAAACGCTTCTTCAAATGGGAATGTCACAACTGTAAAACTCGGTGTTAATTCAAATATTGAACGGTCATAGGCTTTTAGAATACGACTCATGCCTGACCCGATTTGCTCAACAAGTTCCATATCACGGAACACACGCATTAGTTCGCGGTTTCGCGGCATAGAGCGGCATTTGAAAAAATCTGATTCGGTTAATCCCTCTACCAAACCGCCACACGACGTAATGACGATTCTGTCGGTAAAAATTTCAACGAGAGGAACCCCCTTTGTGTAATCGTTATGGACGATTGCGTTTATCACCGCTTCACGCAAGGCGATTGTATTTACGCGCTCTTTTTCAATGCGGTTCTTCGAGGTTATCTTTGCGAATGTGCGGTTCTCAGAATCCAAACGATCAAGTATCCGTTGCGTTGCGGTTATCAGGCAGCGATTCCCATATTCGCGGGTTTCGAGTAAATCAACCTTGTCCGTTCCGGCGTATGACGCAACCTTAATTGAAACACCGTTGCCGTCCGCAAGCAAATACGCGGCATAGTTAAACTCTCCGCTGCTTTGCCGCAAGTCCAAACTTTCAATAAATTGCTCCGTTGGTTCGAGGTCCTTTTCCTCATAGTAAATACAAAGCTGCTTAAATGTTAGATTGTGTCGCGGTGACGGCATTGTTTGAAGCGTTATCCTCTGACGCTTTGCTATCAATTCCTCAATCATTTGCTCGCTCATCGGTTGCGATGAACTGCCGACACGAATGAAACAGCCGTTTTCCGACATTCCGAATTTGCGGATATAGTATGGGCGCTGCTGACCGCAAGACACTATTACGCGAATTATATCTTTGCCGTCAATTTGGCTCTGAACAACGTCGAAAAGTCCAAGCGTCTGCGGCTTAATATTATTACGGATGCGGTCAACGATTTTAAGCTGCTCCCCGTCAGTGTCAACGATGCCAATGGCGTTGCCGTCGTTGTCCATACCTATAATCACTTCACCGCCCCCCGCATAATTCAGAAACGACACCACTGCCCGCTCAAAACGGTCGCTAAGTTCACGTTTATACTCAATACGGTTATTTTCCAGCATATGAAAACTCCAATTTGATAAATATAATACTACATTTTATCGCCATGCCAAACGACGTAAAAAACGGTATATCACAAGAGCTTTACATTATATCTTATGAGTCTCAACTGCGAAGCTCTGCTCCCAGCGTTTTCTTTAAACGCTTTTCAATGGCTTTGGCGTAGTTCTCTATCTCTTCCGACGTCAGCGTCTTTTTGAGCGAGCCGATTACTAATCTGAAGGTGACGGATTTTTTGCCTTCTGGAACCTGATGTCCCTTGTACTCGTCCACGAAAGACACGCCGCGCAGCAAATCGTCCGGGCCGCTCTTACCCGTAATGACTTCATGAATCTCCTTCCACTTGACCGGCGTATCGAACAGCATGGATACGTCGTAATCCGTCATCGGGTACTCAGAGAGCCGCGCGTATTTATTCGTTCTGGACGGGTACGGTTTCAGCAAGTCTATGTCCAACTCGAACAGCATCACTGCGCTGTTCTTGATTCCGCAGCCCAGTGCGGCTTTCTTCGACAGTAGCGCCAGATTGCCCGCTCGCTCGCCGCAGTGGCGGATATTGAGCCACACTACATCGTCAGCCCATACCGGTTTCTCGATTTTTTCAAACATCACCGGCTCTATGTGCACATAGCGCGGGAGAGCCTCAATAACGCCCTTTGCCTTTCTGAAAAGTAAATTCACATCTTCCGGGTCGCCAACATAAGCTCCCGCAACGTTTCTACGCTGGAGAGGCAGCGACTCGCGCTCGTCGTACCGGGTTTCGAAATCCCTGTCGAAGAACACCAGAGCGGATTCGAATATCGCGAACGAGCCGAAGAAACGCAGGTTGTCCGAAACCGCCTTGCAGAGGTTCGGCAGGAGCGAGGAGCGGACACAGTGTTCGTCGGGAGACGGCGGCGTGGAGAGCGACAACATTCCGTCGGCGCCTCCGAATATTGCCCTCACGTACTGGTCGCTTATCCACGGATATGTGAATATTTCGTTCATCCCGCATCTCGACGCCAAGTATTCCTTGATTTTCCTGTCCATGTCGGCTTCTATTTGGTTTATGGCGCCATCAAATGTTGTCGTTATCAGCGTTGACTCGAAGTTTTCGTACCCGTGCATTCTGGATACTTCCTCCATGATATCGTCGGGGATGGAAATATCTCCGGTTGAGCGCCAAGTCGGCGCCACGACGCGCATATTGTCTCCGTCGAAGTTAACGCTAAAGCCGAGACGTTCCAGCATACGAGCTATATCGCCGTTTGGAATTCGCTTGCCGAGGCGCTTTTCCAACCAGTCAAGCGAAACGTCAATTTCGCTTCTGTTGGGATCACTCGGATATACATCTCGGAACCCCGTCACCGACATATTGGGGAAAAATTCCGCGAACATCTGCATCGCGAACGACAGGGCGATGTCGCCTCTTTCCGGGTCTATGCCCTTTTCGTATCTGATGGCCGCATCCGTGCGTATATCATGGCGCACTGTAGTGTGTCTTACACCGATAGCTTCAAAGTTGGCGATTTCGAGTATCACCTTGTTTGTCTCGGGCAATACGGAGTCTTTCCCCCCGCCCATTACTCCCGCGAGTCCGACGGAACCTTCGTCGTCAGCGATTACTAAATCCTCAGTGGAAAGCGACAGTTCCCTGCCGTTTAAAAGCAGAAGCTTCTCCGCGTCGCGCGCGCGGCGCACCGTTATATGGCCTTTTATGTTGTCGGAGTCGAAGGCGTGCATCGGCTGGCCTGTCGCCAGCATCGCATAATTGGTTATATCGACTATTGCGTTGATGGGGCGCATACCGACCCGCCAAATGCGGCTTTGAATTTTGAACGGCGACGGCGTGTTCGAGAGCCTCTCAATTCTCACGCCGATATACCTTGGGCATCGCGTCGTATCATCTATGGTTATCTCGAAGTCCGGAGTAAGGGGCGGCGCGAACTGCGCGAAACCATTGATAGGAAGATCGTACAGGGCGGAAATCTCCCGCGCTATTCCGTAGTGCCCCCATAGATCGGGGCGGTTGGTCAGTGATTTATTGTCTATTTCCAGTATCACGTCATTCATGCAGAGCGCTTCCGCGAGATTATCGCCCGGACGCGCGTCAAATTCCGACAGGTCGACTATTGTCGCCTCCTCAGTGAACGGGAACAGGTCGAACAAACCAATCTCGGACGATGCGCAAATCATTCCGTAGCTTTCCACGCCGCGCACTTTTGCTTTTCCAATTTCGACCAGGTCGCCCGCGCCGTGCCAGCGAACCAACGCGCCGGGTTTTGCCACAGCGACTTTCATGCCTTCTCTCAAGTTTATTCCGCCGCAAACAATTTCGCGCTCTTCCGAGCCCAAGTCTGTCACGCATATCTTCAGCTTGTCCGCGTTGGGATGGGGAAGTATCCTGTTCACAACGCCAACGACCATCTTGTCGAATTTTCCGCCTAAATCAATCATGCCCTCAACTTCAACGGTGGACATCGTCAAGTCGTAGGCGATGCGGGATAGTTCAATATCCTGCGGTATATTTACGTAATCCTTTATCCAGTCTAACGATAATTTCATGTCTTTTCCCTCGCTTTACCTGAACTGGCTCAAAAATCTAAGATCGGCGCTGTGGAAGAGCCTCACGTCATCCACCCCGTAGCGCATCATGACAAGGCGGTCAAGGCCGATATTCACGTAGAATCCTGTGAATTCAGCCGGATCCAGCCCAGCTGCGCGAAGCACGTTTGGATGCGGAGTCCCGCCGGGCATAATCTCTATCCAGCCAACATGCTTACAAACGCTGCACCCGCTCCCGCCGCATACAAGGCAACCCATGTCAATCTCAAAACCGGGTTCGACGAACGGAAAGAAGCCAACGCGCATCCTGACCGGAACGTCGCGGCCGAATACTTTAGATAGAATGCTTTTTATCATTACTTTACCCGCTGAAAACGTGAATTCTCTATCAACGATTAACGCTTCATACTGGAAAAATGCGCGTTCGTGCCGCGCGTCAGTCGTCTCGTTGCGGTACACCCTTCCGGGATAGACGAAGCGGAAGGGCGGTTTATGCGACTTGAGGTAGCGAACGCTCGAGCCGGTAAGATGCGGACGAAGGCAGAGCCTGCCACCGCCACGCCCTTTGTCGTGCCCTGCAAGCCAATAAGTGTCCATACTCTCGCGCGCAGGGTGATCGGGCGGGAAATTTAAGTTATCGAAAGCGTAGAGCTCGCTCGTTATTTCCGGCCCCTGAAACACCTCAAACCCCATTGAGCGGAAGGTGTCGTTAAGGTCGTAACACATCTGCGTGATGGGGTGTAAAGCGCCGCCCGGCGGCTCGGCGCCGGGGACAGTAAAGTCGAAATCGGGAGGTATTTCCGACGCCTTAAGGCGGATTTCCTCCCTGCGGGATTCTATCATGGCGGTGAAGTGATCCTTGAGCTCATTCGTAGCGCGGCCTATTTCGGCGCGCATTGAAACGTCAAGGCGCGGTATTTCCTTTAATATATCCGTGAGCGAACCTTTTTTACCGAGTAGGGACGACTTCACGTCCTGAAGCTCTGCCTCAGTTTTCGCTCCTGCTATTCTCTCATTTCCTTCAATGAGCATTATATCTATTTTTTCTCTCATTAATATTTCTCCGATCAAAATAAACTGTTTATTCAAAAATGTCGATTCTAATATGATAGAAGTATAACCTAGTTAATAGCCAAGGCAAATACAAATAATGAGAAATAATGAGAGAACTTTAACCGCGAACTACTCGAACAAGCACAAGCAAAACAAAGACAGCTTAAGTTGAGCGATGCAGTTTTACGATAAAGGATAGTGCTTAACTATTTTTGCATCTATATTAGTGAAGACCCACTATCTTGCAATGTATTTTTGGCATATAATTGTGTCGCTTGAAAACGAACAAAGGCGGAAGGAGGTTGCATCTATGGTGTTTCTATTTACAAATGTAATTGGAATTAGCCTATTAGGCATTGTTATCATGCTATTAAGCTTTAGTCGTCGTGAAATTGATGAATATGTTAAGCGAACGAATGGACTGACTTATGAATTGCGAACACCTATGGGTGATATCTGGATATATGTTGCGTTTGCATCTTTCTTTTTTGCAATATCAATCTTTTGTTACGATGATATGGAATTTGGTTGGCTTTTTTATATTATGCCAGTATTTGCTTTGATGGCAGCCTTTTCTGCCGTTTGGTTTCTAAAAAGAAAAATATCTGTAAAAAATGGCTTACTGACTATCAGTAAGCTATTTAGACGTGAGATACAAATTAGAATCGAAGATATAACAACAGTTAATGAAATCTTTGGATGGATTGAAAGTATTGAAGGATTAATTGGTGATAAGAAGATTTTCGCTGTGGGTAAACGAGTTACTGGTTTTGAATTATTTTATACGCAACTTCGCGCGGCTGGTAAACTGGAATCAACTCAAATAAAAAAAAGTTTTTCAGTAAGACCTTCAAAAAGCTCTCGCGTGTATTTATTTGTGATATTTTTAGCATCAATAGGATACTTGTACGGGACTATATTTATGTCGAATGAAACCGTTGATGGTTTTCATATTATGTTTTTCTTGGTGTCATTTTGTTACTTTTTTTATAGCTTGCGATGGAAATTAATAGTGATTGAAGATACTATGACAGTCAGGAGTATTTCATGGAAAAAAGAATCATATTCAATAAAGGAAATCACAAAAGTGCAAATAGAAGGATCAATACTGTTATTCATTAACGATAAGAAAATCGCTGAAATTGGGATATACAGTAATATTGTGACTCTTTTAAAGCGGCTGAGCAGCGAAGGAATACCATTTTATAAAAATGACAGGATAATTGATATGCGCGACTTAATATCACAGTGGTGGCAAAGATGATAGCATAGAAAAACTTTGCCCGCCGATGGACGTTTACACGAAGCACGTTCGGATGCGGCGTCCCGCCGGGCACTGTAAAGTCGAAATCCGGCGGTATTTCCGACGCCTTAAGGCGGATTTCCTCCCTGCGGGACTCGATCAATGCGGTGAAGTGATCCTTGAGATTGTTCGTAGCGCGGCCTATTTCGGCGCGCATTAAAACGTCAAGGTTTGGTATTTCCTTTAATATATCCGTGAGCGAACCTTTTTTACCGAGGAGGGATGATTTCACGTCCTGAAGCTCTGCCTCAGTTTTCTCTCCTGCTATTCTCTCATTTCCTTCGATGAGCATTACATCTATTTTTTCTCTCATTAATATTTCTCCGATCAAAATAAACTGTTTATTCAAAAATGTCGATAAAATCCAAAGCAAAAACAAGAGAATTTTACCACGAACTACATTAGAATTTTTATATATAATATCTGTGGCGCCCTAAACTATCAAAAAGCAGGGAGGGAGATATCTAAAATGGAATCAGCTCAAAAAAACAACTGTTTTGAAGTTATGCATTCTAAAATAATTGTTGTGATCTTATTTGTGGGTTTATTATTTGGTGTAGGATTATTGTTCGGGAATGTACTTTTACCGAATGAAACCGGTGTTGGTTTTCATATTTTTGGATTGGTGTTGTGGTTTGCAATTTTGTTTTTTTTTGTTTATACCCTGCGATGGAAATTAATAGTGATTGAAGATACTATGACAGTCAGGAGTATTTCAGGGAAAAAAGAATCATATTCAATAAAGGAAATCACTAAAGTGCAAATAAAGAAAGGATTTATACTGTTATTCATTAACGATAAGCAAATCACCAAAGTTTCGAATACTTGTCTTAAATTTACGACTCTTCTAGAGCGACTGAACAGTGAAGGAATATCATTTTACTTGAATGACAAAATAGTTGATATACGCGATTCGAAGTTTCTGGAGTAGCAAAGGCGATAGCATAGTAAAAGCTTTTCAGAAGATGTCGGTTCAAAATTTAACCATAAATTCAGCGGCGCTTATATGCAAAAAGTGAAAATTAGCAATAAAGGGGCTGTAACATAAGTAAGAAAATAGTAGACATGTCAATCACGCAGTTATTATCTTTTACCATGAATTTCATTTATCGTAGTGAACTATAGTTCATAGTCTTTTGTCTTTGCTTTGTCTTTGTATGTAAACTATTTCATGACAATTCAAGGTTTTGTAATACAGGCGGCAAAATGCCGCCCCTACAATAATTACTTTAGGCAACTCGAAGGCTTTTGTCTTTCATTGAACATTGTACATTGAGCATTGTGCATTGAGCATTGTGCATTGCACTTTAATATTCCCACTCAAAATCCGACAAACCCTCGTCAAGTATTAGTTTTTTAACGAGAGTGCTTATTCTATCCAGAGCCTCCTTTGTGCGTCCCTCGCATCTTGTCGTTATTACGGGCTGCGTATTGGACGCGCGTATGAGTCCCCAGCCGTCGGGATACACTATGCGTACGCCGTCGCATGTTATCAGGTCGTTCTTTCCCTCCAGCTTCTTTTTCACGTTTTCGATAAGTGCAAACTTTACATCGTCAGCGCAGTCTATGCGGGACTCCTGAGTTGTCGGGTATTCTGGTATGCATTGCATTATATCGGATAAACTCTTCGGGCGGTTGCTTGTCATTATTCTGAAAAGCCGTCCGGCGGCGTAAAACGGGTCGTCGAATCCGTAATATTCATCGGCAAAGAACATGTGCCCCGAATATTCTCCTCCGAAAAGCGCGCCAACTTCGCGCATTTTCGCTTTCATGACGGAGTGCCCGCCCTGGCAGAATATTGGGTTTCCGCCCCGTTTTTCCGCTTCTTCGGGCAGCGCCATGCTACACTTCACCTCCACAAGGACGTCAGCTCCCGGGTGTTTTTCTAATATTTCGCCCCAGTAAAGCGCCATTAATCTGTCTCCCCAAATTACTTCCCCGCGTTCGTCCACTACCCCTATCCTGTCCGCGTCTCCGTCGAAGGCAATTCCAACATCGGCGCGCTTGCTTCTTACTAAAGATATCAGATGCTGCAAGTTTTCGCGCTTCTGCGGATCGGGATGATGATTGGGAAAACATCCGTCGGGTTCTTCAAAAAGCGGTAATCCACTGACGCCAATCTTTGATAAAAACTTCGAGAAATAAAGTCCCGCAGTTCCATTCCCGCAATCGTACCCGACAACCAGTTTATCACTTGTCGGGGCGAGCTCAATTTTTGACGCCAGCATGTCAATGTAGGCGTCTCCTATATCTAAACGGGTCAATTGGCCTGCTCTCCCGGGCTTCACAAAGTTTCCGCTCAATACAACGCTTTGAACATCCTGAATTTCCTTCCCCCACAGGGTTGCTTTCCCGTATACAAGCTTGACTCCGTTCATATCTCTTGGATTATGGCTGCCGGTTATCATGACGCCGCCTTCAAGGTTCAAGTGATACAGCGACCAATATAATATTGGAGTTGTTACTATTCCTATATCTACGACGTCAATTCCCGTTTCGAGCAGCCCATTTATGAAACTCTCGCGAATCCGTGGAGTGGAAATACGAACGTCTCCTCCTATGGCAGCTTTTTTGACTTCATGCGCGGCTAACCAGGTACCGAATCCTTTTGCTATTTCGCACGCTATTGGGGAAGCAAGTTCCGTATCGGCAACGCCTCGTATATCGTACTCGCGAAAGATATTTCCAGGAATTACTGTGTTCATTTTTGTTCCCGCCTTTGAGTAAATTATATAAAAAAATTTGTTTCACTGGTGAAAACTTGTATTGAGTTTGATTTCGCACTCTTTATGATTAAAATTATATGACATATTTCTTGAAATGCAATTTTCATGTTAAACTTATCTTGAAATTTAGTAGTAGCAAATTAATTAATGAAAGAGGGCGGGGGGAAACGTGAAAAAGTTCTTTAGTGTAGCCGCGTGCTTTTATTTATTTGCGGGATTGATGACATATTCATCAGCTTTCGGAGAAGTTGAATTTTTTGAAATAGCGGGGAGCATGGGCGTAAGTGAAGTTAGAGCGGTGCTTGGTTCAGTATCAGATATAAACGCAAAAGACGGCAGCGGCATGACAGCTTTAATGTGGGCTGCATTGAAGAACCCGAATCTTGAAGTTATAAAAATTATTATTGACGCAGGCGCTGATGTCAGCATAACTGATAGTGAGGGCAACACCGCTTTGGACCACGCGAAAAAGGATTTGAACTACAGCAAAATCAAATCCGAATCCTATAAATTATTATGGACAAAAGATCAAACTATCCCAAAGGAAGCGTATTTTGTTGAACTGTGCGGAAGCGGAAAAGCAAGCGAAGTCGAGAATGCTATAAAAGACGGATCAAATGTCAATGCAACTGACAAATATGGCATATCGCCTATTTTCTGGGCTGCTTGGCTCAACTCCGACGCCGGAGTTATAAAGGCTCTAATAGAAGCAGGCGCTAATCCAAATGTATCCTTTACTGGCGGACATACGCCCTTAATCATGGCGGCGGCGAATAATTCAAACCCTGAAGTTGTTATTACGCTGCTTAACGGAGGAGCAAACCCCGCGATGCAGGACGCTACAGGCAATAAAGCTGTAGATTACGCGGAAGGAAACAACGCAATTCGAGGCTCAAAGGCGCATACTATGCTAAAACAAGTTAAATGACACACTCTCACTACTAAAGCCGGGGGATTAGAAGATCAACAAAGACAACCGGACAAACACGGTTTTACATCTTCTCCCTTAAGAATAGGAACATTATGAAACAAAAAAGAAAAATAAGAATCAAAAAACAAGGCGAACGCTGTAGCATACGGAAAGAGAGGATATTCGTCCACAAGCTGCCTGTATAATTATTTTAACATCCGGTATATCTCTTCAAATCCTGAATCACAAAAAAATTAAATTGCGGCGCATAAAGGCTGCATCAGTGTTACAATCATTTAGTTATTATGGAAGAAGAGGAGGAATTTTATTGACTGTATTTGTGCTGACTTTTCTAACGTTTCTGTTGCTTTCTTTTGATGGAGGTATAACTATCCAATCGGTAGTTATCGGGCTTGTTTTCGCGCTCCTGCTGACGTTTATAACTGCCACGGTAGAGCGAAAGTTTCCCGCTCCGCGTTACTCGGGTCTCGGAAAATCCGGGCTCGTGAAGTGGGCGGGACTGGTGCGCTATATGTTCGGGCCGTTTGCGGTCGGGCTTTACAGAGCTAACGTCGATGTAGCGAAGAGAATAATATTTGGAAACATAAACCCCGGCATTATCAAATTCCACCCAAAACTCCGCACGGATGAAGGCAAGACTTTCCTTGCGGATTCAATAACTTTGACGCCCGGGACATTAACGGTTGATATTGATGAAGAGGGATTTTTTTACATCCATTGGATCGATGTTGAGAGTTTAACTCCCACAGAGGAGCAAGTTTGCGGCCCGTTTGCAAAGTGGGCAAGGAGGCTTTTCGGATGAGTTGGTCTCTTTATGTGTTTACAGGAGGAGCAATAGTTCTGGTGGTCTTGGCGCTCTTGTCCGTGGGGAGATTATTTCTGGGTCCCACATCCGCTGACAGGTTAGTCGCTCTGGATACGATAAATACGTTTGTGGTGGGGCTTATGATACTTATTGCCGCCATAACAGATTCTATAATAATGGTCGATGTGGCAATAGTTTATGGCGCGCTTTCATTTGTCGGGGCACTATTTTTGGCGCGTTATATGGAGGGGGGGGTATAGCTTGATAGAAGCATTATTGGTCTTGATAGTCCTTTGTGTAGGGCTTATTTCAAACAGTTTAGGCGCTTTTTCCCTATACCGGTTTCCCGATGTGTATACGAGGATTCATGGAGCCACCAAATGCACTACATTCGGCACGATTTTCGTGAGTTGCTCGGTTTTTCTATATGCGTTCATCAGGTTTATTGTGACTGGGGAATGGCGTTTCATTGTGCTCATTATTCATGGTTTTATTGCGGTGTTAGTTCTTCTCATAACTAATGCGACAAGTTCGCACGCGATAGCGCGCGCGGCGTGGCGCAGCGGAACGCGCCCTGAACCATGCGCTATTGACGCGCTTCTGGAGAACGAGCGGGAAATTGCGTTAAAATCCAAGGCTGCTGCGAAGGAGGCATTGATATGAATTTATTGCACACCGTGCTTCTTTTTATGATATTTATATGCGCCGCCCTGGCTCTGTGGTTCCGCAACTTATATTACAGCATAATAGCGATGGCCGCGTTCAGCCTGCTGTTGGCGTTTGAGTTTTATTTGCTTCAGGCGCCCGACGTGGCAATTGCGGAAGCGGGAATTGGAGCGGGGCTTTCAACAGTGATTGCCTTGATTGCGCTCTCCGCATGCCGCAAAAAAACTGTAAATAAGGAGGAACAGCGATGAAGAAAAGCATTTTTATAACCTCTGCTGTAATAATAGGCGGCTTGCTATGCGGCGTATTTGCCATGACGCATCAATTCGGGGATCCGGGGAAAGTAGTGATGGATGATTATTTTCTGAGTAGTGCGCTTAAGGACAGGTCTGCTCAGAACATAGTGACGTCGCTCGTTTTCGACTATCGCGGTTTTGATACATTGGGAGAAGCGGCAGTCCTCTTTACGGCAGTATGCTCGATAGGCGCCTTGTTCAGGGAAGGGAGGAGAAAGTCATGAGGCCTATGTCCCTTATTGTTGTGACGCTGAATAAGGTATTTGCCTGGTTCATGATTCTATTCGGCTCTTTAGTTATAATGAACGGGCATAACACTCCAGGAGGAGGGTTTCAGGGAGGAGCTGTCGTAGCCACGTTCGTGTGCTTCATGCTCGTTGCATATGGCGGTAAAAAATTCTTCACATGGGTTCACACTCCCATTTATTCCGGCCTTGAAACATTTGGATTGCTTGCGTTTTTTGTCTTTGCCTGCTTAGGGTTTCCCAATTCCTTTACATACAATTTCTTAGCCGTCCCTGCTATAACTTCAACGGGAGGCTTGATTATGGGGGAAGTTTGGGGAGGCTGGCTTCCAAGCTGCGGGACAATATCTCTCATGAACATTGCCGTTGGTTTTGAAGTTGTTGGAGCACTATCTCTTGCCGTCATTGAAATGTACGAGGGAACTCATATAGATGACGCTCATTTTGGAGGTGAATGCGGACATGACAGGTAACATGATATTCACAGTGATAGCGCTTCTTATGTTGATCTCCCTTGTTGCGTTGGTCACTCAGAAAAATCTTATTAAAATCTGCATTGCGCTTTCAATTTTAGGAGCATCGGTAAACTTTCTTCTTGTCGCTCTGGGTTATCGGTCGGGAGGAGCTGTTCCAATACATTACCTTGCCGGAGACAATAAAGTGATGGTCTTGCCTACGCCTCAGTGTCTTACTCTCACAGCAATTGTAATAGCGCTTGCGACTACCGCTTTAATGTACTCTCTGATAGTAATGATATATAAGCATTATGGGACAATTGAGATTGATAAGATTAGGAGGTTGCGCGGATGAATCAGCATCTTCCTGCATTATTGCTTGCTCTGCCCATTGGCGGAGCGTTTTTGGCGCCTCTTGCCTGTTCTCTCGGCAAGAAGCTCAGAAATATATTCTATTTGACAGTTTCTCTGCTTACCTTGATATGCGCGGTTATGATTTTTCTTGAAACTTCTGCGGGCAAAATTTTAGTTTACGTAATGGGAGCGGAAAATTTCGCGCTTACCCTTCCTTCGGGCATGGCGTTTCCTGTCCGCATAATTCTTGAGATGGACGCTTTCAGCGGGCTAATGGTACTTTGTGTTGCGATAGCTTCGTTTGCCGGCGCTCTTTTTTCAGTCAATTACATGGACAAGTTTTCAGGCTTAAAACGGTTTATCTCCCTTTACTTCCTTTTAGTGCTCGGCGCTTTAGGCATGTGCGCAACCGGAGACCTGTTCAACTTTTTCGTATTCGTTGAGATATCATCCATTGCTTCCTACGGTTTAGCCGCTTTCTGGAGGGATAAGCCGGAATCCATTGAGGCAAGCTTTAAATACATGATGCTGTCGCAGGTTGGAGCGTTGCTGCTGTTGGTTGCCGTGGGAACGCTTTACGGAAAATACAATGCCATTAACATAGGCGCCTTGGCGTCGATGCTGCAGACGGGCGTGCTTGAAAAAATAGTCCTCGCGATGTTCATTGCCATATTGGCTTTTAAATGCGGGGCTTTCCCGATGCATGCATGGTTGCCCGATGTTTATTCCGAAGCTCCGAGCGGGGTTACATGCTTGCTGGTGTCTGTAAGCCAGGCTTCCTTCTATGGGCTGATGAGAATTTGTTTCACCCTTTACGGGACGAATCCGGCAAATGTTACGGCTGCATGGATACTTATTACGCTTGGGTGCGCTTCGATGTTCTTCGGCGTAATGATGGCGGTAATTCAGCACGATGTAAAAAGGCTTATGGGATACCATTCGATTTCACAGGTAGGCTACATGCTTTTGGCCATGGGAGTGGGGCTTTATACGCTCAGTGACGCAGTTTTGCTAGCCGAATACGGCTTCACTGCAATGAAGGGCGGAATATTCCACCTGTTTAATTACTCAATGTTTAAAGGGTTGTTGTTCCTTACCGCCGGAGCGCTGTATTATGCGACCGGTACGCGAGACCTTGATAAAATGGGAGGGCTTGCGCGTTCAATGCCATGGACTACAGTAATGTTTATGATAGGCGCTGCAGCGATTTCAGGCTTGCCTCCATTCAGCGGCTTTGCTTCAAAATGGCTGATTTATGAGTCGTCGTTTGCTATTCACCCGATACTGCCTGTTGTAGCGCTTTTAACTTCTATCCTAACTTTGGCGTCGTTTGTCAAAGTATTCCAGACAGCTTTCCTTGGAGCTTCAAAGATATCTCTTGCTCCTGTTCGCGAGGTTCCGGTTGGAATGTTGTGCGGAATGGGGTTGTTAAGTATTCTGATACTTTTCGTATCGTTTTTCCCGAACATTTTTGTCAGCGGGGTTGCAGACCCGTCTGCGAGCGGGCTCATTGATCAGGCTGGATATATAAATGCTGTTCTTGGAGGTGTGAAATAAATGAGCAACACGATTTTCAGCGGTTTTGGATATTGGAACGCTTTAATTTGGCTCTTCTTTTTCGGCGTTTCCGCTGCGTTTGCATTTTATTTTATATCCCACGGACGGAATGATTATCGAAAAGGAACGCCTCAGGATGAGATTTATTACTCAGGAAATGCTGTTCCACAGGATGGAGCGGACGTCTCCGTTCCGGCTTCCGCGGTATATTGGGGATTCAAGCGTGCATGCGCGCCGCTATATGCTTGGCTGGATAAATTACATAGCGGAAACGGCGCGGACTATATGGGATATTTTCTTTTAACCTTTGCCATAATATCCTTGTTGATGCTTATATTCTAAGGGGGGACATAAAAGATGAATTTACAAACTATGTTGAAGGTCCTGCCCAAATCATTGTGGGTTTTTACATGCAACTCCGGCTCGTGTAACGGATGCGATATTGAGATAGTCGCGACGTTGGGACCGCGCTATGATATTGAACGGTTCGGGATGAAGCTTGTAGGGTCGCCGCGTCACGCCGACGTGTTGCTTGTTACAGGCCCTGTTACGACCTTCATGAACGACAAGCTCAAGAGGATATATGCGCAGATGCCGGACCCAAAAGTTGTCTTGGTAATCGGTAATTGCGGATGTTCCGGGGATGTCTTCTATGAATCATATAGCCTTGACGGGCCTGTTGATAATATTATCCCGGTTGATGTTTATATAAGCGGATGCCCTCCTCGCCCCGAGGCAATAATTGAAGGAGTTGCAAAAGCGGTTATGAAGCTTGAAAGCCTTCGCAACAGAACTGATAATAAAAATGGTCATGAACATAGACCTTCCGAAGGAGGCGAGGCAGATGACTGATTCTTGCACAGACTTCAAAAGAATTGTTGTCAAGCAAAAAGTTCAACAAGTTGGAGTAAGCGCTGAAACTGTCGCTTTTAATTTGAAAAAGGCATTTGAGAGCAGAGGCGGAGACGAAATAAACATTGAAATATCGCAAAGAACGGATGGATATGATGTTCCCATAACCAGCAAAAACCTTTGGATAAGTACGCCTTACAATCTCTTTATTGATGTCGTGCAGGCTCTTTTTGATATTGACACGCTTCATTTTCATGTAATCTCAGGATTAGATGATGGCGATAACGTGACATTAAGATATCATTTTTCCCTTTTCTCATATGCCGAACGCAACGATCGAGTGGGAGTGAGCGTTATCGTCAAAGTTCCAAAATCAAATTTAGTGATGCCCTCTCTTTTCTATGTCATTCCGGGAATAGAGTACAGCGAGAGGGAAAATCGCGAGATGTACGGCGTGGAGTTCGATGGACTACCGAATAAAGCCCTCATGTTCCTGCCCGATCAGTGGGACGAGGAGATTAAACCGTGGCGTGATGATGAAGCTGGATTATCACAGAAGCCAGATACTCTTAGGAGGTTGTCGTGAGCATGAGTACAACATATAAATTACCTGTAGGGCCTGTTCACGTTGGCTTGAAGGAGCCTGTAACCGCCTGGCTTGAACTTGACGGCGAACGGATAGTTGACGCAACGGTGCGGCATGGAGCGATTCACCGAGGGATAGAGTTTATGTCCCGCACAAGAAATCCCATTCAGGTCATATATTTGTCCGAAAGGATATGCGGAATATGTTCATTCAGCCATGTACTGGCGTTTCTTCGCGGTGTTGAGAGCGCGGCCAACGTTCCGGTTCCTCCGCGCGCGCAATATATAAGGACGCTTGTCTTGGAGCTTGAGCGTTTGCACTCCCATATTTTGTGGGCAGGCGTGGCTTGTTACAGCATTGGTTTTGACTCCGCGTTTCATTTAGGAATGCTTTTACGCGAGCAGGTAATGGACATCCTTGAGATCCTCACAGGAAACCGCGTGAATTATGGCGTTGCGACAGTTGGCGGGGTGAGATGGGATATAACGCCGGAACTGTCGGATAGCGTGCGCAAAATGTTGCGCTATTACAGAAGGGAGTTTACTCCTTTCCGCGATATAGTATTTGAGGACCCCATAGCGGCTGCCAGGATGAAGGGAGTCGGAGTTCTATCCTATGAGAACGCAATTCGTTATTGCGCAGTTGGCCCTACTGCGAGGGCAAGCGGCCTCAGAATGGATTTGAGGCATAGTTCTCCGTATGAAGCATATTGTGACATTACGGTAACTCCCGTTGTTCCGCAGGATTATTTCAATGAGGCTCATGGCGACGTTTTTGACCGGTTTGTGGTACGCGTTATGGAAGTTTATCAGACGCTCGATATCATTGAGAAAGCATTGGACGGTCTGCCTGAAGGGGCTATAGTATCTGAGCCAAATCTAAATAAAGTGCTTGCCTCTCTTAAAAAGGCCGAAGGCGTGGGTTGGGGTTTGCTTGAGGCGCCCAGAGGCGACGATACTCATGTTGTCACGCTTAAAGCTGAGGATGAAAACGTTTATCGCTGGAAAGTCCGCGCTCCCACTTATGCAAATGCAGTAGCGTGGCCGCTCATGTTCATTGGGAATGAGCTAGCGGATGCGCCTCTTATAATTAACAGCATTGATCCGTGCATATCATGTATGGAGCGTATGGCGACTACAGACAGAGCGGGAAATAAAAATATTGTAGTTCTCTCGGAGCTTATTAATAAAAGCAGGGACAAAACCCGGAGAATGCGGGGAGGGAATTTGAGATGATAGCTGGTCTGATAACAATCAAAATAATAGCGGGAGTCACGTTAATGATAGTTATAACAATTGTCGCGATCCTGCTTGATGGAGTGGACAGAATTTTGCACGCTCGAATGCAGAGGCGTTACGGGCCTCCTTTATTTCAGCCGTTTTACGATATCCTGAAGCTTTTGGGTAAGGAAAATATTGTGCCAAGGCGGGCTGTACGCTGGATATTCATGCTTGCTCCATGGCTGGCCTGCTCTTTGACTCTTCTGGTATTCCTCTACATACCTATGGGGTATATTCCTTCGGTACTTGGTACGGAAGGTGATATGATACTTATCCTGTATCTTCTGGGCTTCTCAGGCGTGGCTATGGCAATGGGAGGATTTGCCAGCGGAAATCCTATCTCAAGCGTCGGCGCCGGAAGAGAGATTCAGCTTATGATGAGCTATGAACTCCCGCTTGCGGTTGTAGTTTCAACGGTTGCATGGGTTGCCTGGAAAACTGATATGCCTGGCGGTCCTTTTTGCCTTGATACTTATACCGGGCAATCAATATGGAGCGTTGTAGGGAATGCAGGATTCGTAGGGCTTATGTGTCTCGCTCTTTCTCTGATAATGGTAGTCCCGGGGGAGACGGGAAAAGGTCCGATGGATATCCCGGAGGCGAAGACTGAAATACTTGACGGGTTTATCATTGAGTATTCGGGCACAAACCTTGCGCTTTATAAGATAACTTTTGCCTTGCGCTCAACAGCTATGGCAGCGGTCTTGACAAGTATATTCTTTCCGTTTTCTATAGGCGGGGTATTCGGTTTGTCCGGACTGTTTCTTGGCCTCATAGATTTTGTGGGATTTTGGGTGAAAGTTGTGATAGTTCAGTTAGTTTTCATTACAGTAATGAGAACGATGTTTGGAAGACTTAAAATATGGCAGGCTTCTCATTTTTATCTGGTAAAAGTAGCGATGCTTTCTTTTGCCGGGATGATACTTATCTCTGCCGATATTCTGATGAGATAGGGGCGTGAAATAAATGATCAACAGAATTTTTTCCGCTTTAATTGATCAAGTAACAAAGAAGCCTGCAACCAACACGTTTCCTGTTGCACATATGCCTGACCATTTAGTTGAGGCTTTAAAATCCAAGGATACTGTTTTAACTCCTCCTATTCCGGTGGGGAATCGTTTCAGAGGGCGTTTGTTGTACGACAGGCAAAAATGTATTGGCTGTAAACTTTGCATTAAAGTTTGCCCGGCTAATGCAACTGAATACCTGCCTGACGACAAAAAGATCCAGATTCATAACGACAGATGCTGTTTCTGCGCGCAATGCACCGAGATATGCCCGGTGAAATGCCTCGCAATGTCGGACGAGTCGTTAAATTCTTCGTTCAATCGTAAAGAGGAGATAATAAAGGATACGGGATCGATAAACAGGGCAACCGACGAAGGTAAAACAAATGGCAATAAATACGCTATTGATGAGGAAACTTGCATAGGCTGCACAAAATGTGCGCGTACATGCCCGGTTAAGGCGATATCCGGCGCGGTTAAGAAACTTCATGCAATTGATCCTGAAGTCTGCATAGGCTGCGGACAATGCGCCGACTCCTGCCCGAAAAAATCAATTCATATGGTTTAAATGGTACAAGAATAAAAATAGGTCAGGACTAACGAACAAGACGAAAAAAAGGAGCCGGAAATTAATTCCGGTTCCTTTTTGTAAATGAGCTTTTTAATATGCTGTTTTGGCGCCGTTATAAGCTAATCCAATATATGTGGCTTGATAACTATACCATATTATTGATCTCTGTTATTTTCTGCGAAACATAAGCCCTGCCAACGCTAAGACGGTAAGTAAAGGAATCCCGGCATTACAACCGTATTCTTCCCACCATGCCTTCAGATCTTCCTTACAGTCAGGATCTGGTTTTGGTTCCTCTACGGCTCTTACCTTTATAAATTCACCGTCGTTTCGTTTAAGGAAAACGTTGCCGGTCAATCCTTTCGGCGCCACAATAGTGACCAAATCTCTTAAGTATGTGTCGTTGGAGGCCGGAATTGTCGGGTGTTCGTAGAAAATAGCGTCTCTCACAATGAACTCAGGGCTGATATCAATGCGTTTTCCGTCAGGATCAAGGAATGCTCCGGTAAATAGATGCTCGGTTACAGTGAGCCCATCCTCCGTTTTTCCAGCTAACCAAGTGGGAGTATCAGTTGGCGCTGGCTTATTCTTATAGTTATCCGTCGAAAGAACGGGAAGCTCCAGTATACTGACATATTCGGGAGCAACTGTAAGCCCCATTTTTACGCGAATCTCCTCGACTTCGCCCTGCGTCGGCGAATGAACCATATCAACTGCCGTAAGCATAAACGGCAAGTTCATCCTTGCTGAGTAGGTCGCAAGTTTTTCTGTCTTAACGTAACGGTATGCAGGGAAATCCTTGCCTACCTCCACCGGGAGGAACCAAGTATGATACCACCAAGGTATCAGCGAGTTCGCCGCGCGCACTGTATAAGTCCCCGATGCTCTTTGAATTATGCTGCCGGAAGTTTTACGGCTTAGGAAGTAGCCGCCGAAGTTGCGCCGTCCATATGGTTCAATAGCCATGGCTGCCATGGACGCTCCTAATTGATCCATACGAACGACAAAGTCGTCTTTCTGGAAGTGCACGGTTTTTGTTGTCTTAGTAACCATCGGATTTGCTACAGTAGGCGTTATAGAATAGTACATCTGGGCGGGGAGGTTCGCTTCTGAAATATCGTTAACCGTGTAGGCTTCAACCTCCAGATCCGTATCCTGCAGCAAACGCTCAAGCTTAACTCCGGTGTAGAACAGGCGCATAGCAGCCCTGTGATGCTCCTTCGGGATAATATAGGCCGTTGGGCGCGTAGTTTGCAAGGTTGGGTGAGGCAATGTGTCAAACCCGCGGCGAGAAGTTATCGCTCTTGTCCCAAGCTGCATGTAGTCTCTAGATTCCGGGGGGTAAAATTTCTGCCATGATTTGTACTCAATAACATTGAATATGTCGTCCTTAACCGGCGCGCTCCCGGCTGTTGAACTGACTAGCGGGCGAGTCATTTGGATCTCAGTTTCGCGCGCGGCTTCAATGACTGACATTATCTCGTCTTTTCTGGTCGCGGCGGTTTGGGCTACCGCAAGCGAGGCGAGATAATGAGCATACGCGCGTCGCATATAGTTCAAACGAATGGTTGACGCGTGCTGAGGGTTAACCCCCTCGAAGAGGAACGATACCGACTGGTTTGATATGCCCATATTGGTGCCGATTCCTTCATCCGGATGACCGTCGTCTGTGGTCATTCCCGGGACTGAAATCTGTCCCATTACAGGACCGGTCACTCCGTCTCTGGATACGACCTCTACATTGGGAATTATCGTGTTAGTGCCTGAAAATGTCCTATACCACTGCCATCCAATTTTTTTGTCGGTAAGTTTTTTTGCTATTGCTGGCTCGTAAACGAACCGGGCCAAGTCTCTGACTCTTTGATCAATATTGTGATGGCTAAGCATGCCTGACTGAACGGGCGTAAGGTAGCCGCGGGCATAGTTCGTGTTAGTGAAACCTGTGCCTGCCGCATTGGGAGCTTGCTCATTATCCATCGGGAAGCCCATTTCATGCTTGCAGACAGATGCTATGGGGTCGTATGCTATCCACATCTGGCGCACCTGGCGTACTATCGGCGCCTCTACCCCAAGGAAATCGCGGTTCGGGTCGAATCCGGAATTGTTTCCCGATGTAACGGCGGTTATGACCTGCCCGGCATGACCAAAACGGGCAACTCCTGTCGTTCCGCGATGAACGTCCCACGCTCCGTCAACGTTGAAGCGCGGTACTATGACGATGGTAACCTGATCCAGGATGGCGTCGAAATCCACTTCTTCGTTCGTCCCGCTCCATTTTTCAGTAGCCGTGCCGCCTCTTTTGCCTCCGCGCGCATAATCCGCAGCCTCCTGAAGCAGGGACTCGGCTGCAGACGTTTCTTCGCCATGGATCTGACCATGCAGCCACACCACCGGTTTACCCAATCTTTTTACCTGCTCGGGGGTGAAGACCGGCGCAATGGGTTCCTTAGCGTTGGTATTATTGCTGAATACCGCTATTAACATCTCGAAGGTTCTCTCCAGCACATATGGATTGTTCTCCCTGCCAACATTCAGCCCGCCAGACGTGCTCGTCGGGTTTGAATAAAACGGGAACCCGGTGATGACCTGATGCCTCATGCGTTGAGGATACGTCTCCTGCAAATGCTTGAACCAAATTTTAATTTCCTCGTTGGTCGTCAAATATGCCATGTTCCCTCTCAGATCCTCGCTTTTATTGTGACCTCGCAAACCGAGAGCATTTATGACCGCTACGTCTTCCGGATTGTCATTATAACGGAAAGCAGGCGTCTTGAACCATTTTCCGACATCCGACTCATATGCATTTTTTCCGTCGAACGTGAAATACTCTATTCCGAGCCGCGCTGATTCGGGATATGCTGTAAGAGTAGGAGTATTGGCGCCCTGACTACGACCAAATTCATAATTTCGGGCCGGGCGCAGGAACATTGCGCTCATTTTACCGTCCCCTGCTTCTTTCCGTTGCGCCTCTATCTCGGCATTCCGTTCCAGAGTCGCCTTTAGAGATTCTTGAGCATTCCATTCATCAACATCGATGAGATCATCCCATCCAACATAAGCATGCACCGGCGCCGCAAACGAAAACACCAGCAATAAGAAAAACACTGTCTTGAATTTCATTATTTTTTCCCCTTTCGATATATTTTCGCATGTTAAATAATTACTGCGCGTATAATTATACCATATATTATAAATATCCTGAATTTCATTTTTAATTTATAGTCTGGAATGTTGTTATAAGGCTTGTTATAAGTCAAATCCTCCGGCGTGATGAAAAAGTTAGTCGCTCCCGCGCCCTATTAGATTACGTGTTTTTGAATTCATTGTTTGCCGCCTTTTCAAGATATGCTTGTGCCTATGTTTTCCAGTTCAGGATATGTTCTAAAAGTACTCATTCCAGCAGAGAGAGTCCAATCCGCAATCTGCTCAAGCGCATCTTTAGTATTTAACGTAATTTTATATAGAAAGGGCTCCTTTCCATATTTTCCTAACCATTCATCTTGCAGGGACTCAAGGGAGGATATACCGAACTTTGTGTTTCTGTACAACGAAAAGGCTAAAAATGTTCCCGCTTGCATCCGAAGGCGTAAATTGGATTGGCTGGTTAGAATTGCAATTGGATTTTGGAATGGGCATTCGGTACACATGTTTTCACATTTTGCGCATATCCTACTCTTGGGGTCTCCCAATACATAAGCGGCAAATTGATTTGCGGTATGCATCATAGAAAGATTTGGAATCGGCATACGTTCATGCATAAGCT
>WRHH01000021.1 GCA_009783355.1 Synergistaceae bacterium | reverse complement strand
TATAAGTATTTCAGCGCTAAATATGATGTGCTTCCAGTTGCTAATATATCATTGCATATTCCTTACATAACACTGCCCTTGTAATGTTGCTTTTTACAACAAATCACTTTTTCAGCAGCCTCCCATGGGAGCCACCCCTACGGTCTTAGGTCAAGCAATTCAAAGTTTCTGGCAGCCGCATGGACTGGCGGGACAAAGAACTATCATTATTTTTGCGCGTTCATCGCGTTATTCAGTAGTGGGGCGGCAAAACGCCGCCCCACGTTCAATTTTGTTGCGTTTATTGCGTTTTCTGCAGCGGATTACTTTTTTCTTATGCTGATCAACGCTGTTCCAAGCAATACAAATGAAAAGCTCACGTAGCCCGCGTTACAGCCGCCGCTGGTTTTTTCGCTTGCTTTGGTTCTTTCACTTGCGCTGCCTTCGCTAAGTCTTATTTCACTACCGTGTACTACATTCACAATAGCGGTCGGATCTATTACAAAACCATCTGTGGTTTTATCAAGATCAAATCTTCCTCCATCCTTGATAAATATCATCAAATCATACTCGGCATCCGGGTTTATATTGCCTGAATATGGCGTTTCGCTTCCCTTTTCAAGAAGAGTAAACCTGCCGTCATCATAATCATCGTCCGTTGCCGCATATTCCAAGAATTCACCGGTTTCGGAGGATATTATCTTCAAAAGCAATATATCTTTCGGGTGACTGGTATTAAGCTGCGCCCCGCTTACCGGGATTTTTACCGCCGCTATTTTACCGCTCTGGACTGCCGCTTCAAACCACGGAAGAGGAACAACTCTGACGTTGTTCACTCCAAGCAGTTTCTTGGATATTGCTTCGGCTACCGACTTATTTATGACGACGTTTCCATCGGCTGTCTCAAGATCTGCGGTATTGACATCAACCATCCTTGTGGCTGCATAGCCCATATTTGAAGAATATTGAGGGATTGCCGCCGCTATATCTCCTTCAGGCTGCGGCAAGACGTCTTCGGGTAGATCAGTCATGCCTGCCGATAAACCTGAAGATGTTACTATGATGCTCAAAGACTTCGCGTCGCTTCCCGCAGCATTTGCCGCTCTGGCTGTAAAGGTGAAAGTACCCGCCATTGCTGGTTTACCTGAAATTAGTCCTGTACTTGGGTTTAACATCAAGCCTGGAGGAAAGCTTCCTGAGACCGACCAGGTTATCGGAGCGCTTCCGCTCGCTGCGAGTATTAGGTTGTATGCCACATTTGTGATGCCCTTCGGCAGAGCGGATGTGCCTATCTTCGGCGGGATCAAGGGCGAAGGGCTGACGACAATGCTCAAAGCTTTTGTGGCGCTGCCCACGGAATTCGCCGCTTTGACCGTAAAGCTGAATGTACCTGTCGTCGCTGGCGTGCCGGAAATCACTCCGGTAGTCGTACTCAAAATCAAGCCAAGAGGCAGGCTGCCGCCGGAAATAGACCAGGTTATCGGTGTGCTCCCGCTCGCGCTGAGCGCGATACTGATGCTTGTCCCAACAATACATCCCGGCAGGGTAGACGTGGTTATCGTCGGCGCCACTGAAGCACTGATGACGATGCTAAAAGATTTCGCGGCGCTGCCAGCTGCATTCGCCGCTTTTACCGTAAAGTTATACGTACCGCCCGCTGTCGGTTTGCCGGATATTGTTCCGCTGTTCGACAAGTTTAAGCCTGATGGAAGGCTGCCGCCTGAAACAGACCAGGTTATCGGCGCCGTTCCGCTCGCATTGAGCGTCTGGCTGTAAGCAGCCCCTACATTGCCTCCCGGAAGAGCGTACGTGGTAATCACCGGAAGCGTTGCGGAACTAATCACGATGCTCAGGTTTTTCGCGGCGCTGCCTGCGGTATTTGTTGCTTTAACTGAAAAGTTGTACGCGCCAGCCGTCAATGCTATACCCGAAATCGTTCCGGTACTCGCGCTTAATATCAAGCCGGTCGGTAGGTTTCCGCTCGCGACCGACCAGGTTATCGGCGCCGTTCCGCTCGCGCTGAGCATCTGGTTGTAAACTGCCCCAACAACGCCTCCCGGAAGGTTGGACGTTGTTATTGCCGGAGGAACAGGCCTGATAGTTATACTCAAGTTTGCTGTGGCGCTGCCTGCGGCATTCGATGCTTTGAGCGTGAAACTGAACGTGCCCGCCGTCGTGGGAGTTCCGGAAATTACGCCGGAGATGAAGTTTATTGTTAAGCCAGGCGGCAGGCTGCCGGAAATAGACCAGCTTATCGGGGCCGTCCCGCTTGCGCTGAACGTCATACTGTAATAATCCCCTGCGTATCCTATCGGTATAGCGGTTATTGTTATCTTTGGCGGGGTACGCGGGTCGGGATCAGGAGCAGGATTGATGACTATACTTAGGTCTTTCGTCGCGCTTCCCGCGGCGTTCGTCGCTTTGACTGTAAAGTTGTACGCGCCAGCCTTCGTTGGTGTTCCTGAAATCACTCCGGTTGTCGCGTTCAAATTTAAACCTGGCGGCAGGCTGCCGGAGGAAATAGACCAAGTAATCGGGGTCGTCCCGCTCGCAGTGAGCGTCTGAGTGTAGAAAACACCAACCGTACCAGCCGGCAGAGAGGTTTTTGTGACAACCGGAAGCGTTGAGATAACTATGCTAAATGACTTCGTGACGCTTCCTGCTACGTTCGTCGCTTTGACCGTAAAGTTGTACGTGCCCGCCGTCGTAGGTGTGCCGGAAATCACTCCGGTAGTTGTATTCAAGCTCAAACCAGGCGGCAGGCTGCCGGAGGAAATAGACCAGTTTATCGGGGCTGTCCCGCTCGCAGTGAGCGTCTCACTGTAAGCTTTGCCGACAACTCCTCCGGGTAGAGAAGATGTGGTGATGACCGGAGCAACAGGTTTTGGGCTGATAACGATACTCAGGTTTTTCGCGTCGCTTCCCGCAGTGTTCGCTGCTTTAACCGTAAAGTTGAACGTACCCGCCATCGAAGGCAAGCCGGAAATCACTCCAGTGGTTCCGTTTAAGCTTAACCCGACCGGGAGGCTGCCAGCAGAAACAGACCAGGTTATCGGGGTCGTCCCGCTCGCGCTGAGAGCCTGATTGTAAGTTGTTCCTACGACGCCTCCCGGCAAAGAGGTTGTTGTGATAGTCGGCGGTATAATTTCTATGCTTACAACAATGCTCAGGGCTTTCGTGTCACTACCTCCGCCATTTGTAGCTTTGACTGTAAAATTTGTCGTGCCCGCTTTCGTTGGCGTACCGGAAATCACTCCGGTTGCCGCGTTCAAACTCAATCCGACCGGCAGGCTGCCAGCGGAAATTGACCAGGTTATTGGGGTTGTTCCGCTTGCGCTGAGCGTTGCACTGTAAGTTTTGTTTACAGTTCCTCCCGGCAGAGACGTCGTGGTTATTTTTGGCGGTTCAGGCGAGATTACAATACTCAGGTTTTTCGTGGCGCTGCCCGCGATATTCGCCGCTTTGACCGTGAAGCTGAATGTTCCAACCGTTGTCGGCGTACCGGATATGACACCCGTTGCCGCGTTCAAGATCAAGCCGTTTGGCAGACTGTTAGCGGAAACAGACCAGGTTATCGGTGTCGTCCCGCTCGCGCTGAGCGTTGCACTGTATGCTTTGCCTACAGTACCTCCAGGCAGAGAAGTTGTGGTTATAATCGGCGCCTTTGCCCCATTTGAATAAGCGCCCCAAGCGTTAAGAATTCCTTTTGCCCAATAAGCGGTCCCGATATTATTTGCATTGTTCAAGATACGCGCTTTTATCTGAGCAGGTGTCTCGCCCGGATAAGCCGCGCACAACAGAGCCGCTGCGCCGGCAACATGAGGAGTTGCCATTGAAGTGCCGTCCATATATCTGTAACCGTTGCTTAGATACGTGCTGTAAATATTCTCTCCTGGAGCGGCTATATCGACCCATGCAGGACTGTAATTTGAAAAAATGCTTTTACCGTTTCCAGAGCCTATGGAACCTACGGTTATAGTATTTACAAATCTGAAACATGCGGGGTAAGGTCTTCTCCCTTTACAAGATATTCCGTTAGTGTCTACGCCGGTTGGATTACTTAAATTTTGGCCATCGTTGCCGGCGGCAAGCGCACATATTATCCCAACGTCGCTCATTGATTTAATAGCGTTTCCGTATGGAGAATTATCCGCTTGAACAGGATACCATCCTCCGAGTGACATATTCACAACGCGGATATTCAACCCATTTCTCTTTTCCGATACCACGTAATTTATTCCTTTGATTATATCTGCTTCAGAACCGCTTCCGCCCGCAATAACACTTACAGCAAGCAACTTTACTTTCCAGTTAACTCCGACAACTCCTATTCCGTTGTTTCCCACAGCCCCTATCGTACCGGCAACGTGAGTCCCGTGACCATGCGTGTCCATAGGATTTGTACTCACTACTCCATTCTTGAAGTATCTGCCGTAATACCCGGTTGTATCTTTTGCCATGTTAGCGCTTAGGTCTGGATGGGTATAGTTTATTCCGGTGTCCAAAACAGCAACACATATCGTATCGCTGCCCGTGACGTAATCCCATACCTGCTGTACTCCAATATTGGTCAAACCCCAAAGTAGTGAATAGTACGGATCGTTCGGCGTCAATGCGCTGAAAGCAGCATACTCGGTTGACTGAGCCGCGCTAGACCCATCCAGTCTAATTATGTGGTTTGGAGAAACACTCTCGACATAAGGAACGGACGAAAGCTCCTGGATTAATTCCTCCGTGCTCATATACTCAGAACGAAGGTGAATTATACTTTTCCCTGAGATGTTTGCTATTTCGGGATAAGTTTCAAGAGCTTCAAGATCGAACTCTTCCGCAAAAGCTTGTGCTTCTGACAAAACGGACTGCGAAAATGCATTTACGCCGACTTCGTCTTGTACTGAAAAAGCAGAATAACCTGATTCCGGAGCATCAATAACGACAAGGACTTCCCCCTCAACATATTCAGAAGAGTTTGCAAAGGCGGGACAAGAAAATAAAACAACCAATAATAAAAAAAATAGTAATTTCTTCATAGCTAATTTACACCACCTTTCTCAAATATTTGTTACTTCTACAATAATTATAAAGTAATTGGGCAAAAATACAATATAATAATCATAATTTAGATAATATTATTTATTATATGTTTCGTTATTTTGTTCTTATTTTTTTTTATTATCTAGATATTCATTGATTACAGAATTTTCATCTATCACAAAGACAAGCGAGACAATGAGCCACTACAACGCTAATTTTTACAAGTTAAAAATGAAATAACATAAATGCAATATATTGTGTTGTCATGGATTATGTAAACGAGCGACTACAAACCGCCCCAACAAAGCTACCCAAAATCTCTGGCTTTTGTCTTTACCATGAAATATTTTTAATATAACTATTTATTACTTTCGTGATAATCCAGTAATATTAACTTGACATATACGCATTTTTCGCACATTATCTAATGCGGGGTGAAGCGAAGTGCTTATACGAAAAGAATTCACTTTTGACGCTGCTCATAATTTGACTCGGTATCATGGCAAGTGCGAGCGTTTGCACGGGCACACTTACCGTGTGGCTATTGTAGTTAAGGGATTACCGGACAAAGAAAGTATGGTTATTGATTTTTGCGAGCTCTCCTCCATTGTGAAAGAACGGGTGTTGAGCGCGCTTGACCATTCATATATTAATGAAATACTGCCGCAGCCCACTGCGGAGAATATTGCCGTTTGGATATGGAGACAGCTGGAGCAGGCTGTCGCGCGAGACAACTGCGGGCTTGAAATTGTTGAGGTTTGGGAAACTGCTTCTTGCTGCGCTGTATTGTGTTCTGAAGATATGAAAAGCTGGGGGCGTACATATGCGTGATGTACAATCTGAACTTGATGTACGGAACATACCTATTGATAGGGTGGGCATAAGCGGCATTTCGTACCCGATAACTGTTTTGGATAAAGAAAAAGGAACTCAGGAAACAGTCGCTATTGTTGCAATGGCGGTTGCTTTACCTCATGAATACCGCGGAACTCACATGAGCAGGTTCGTGGAGGCTCTGGAAGAATTCAGAGGAAGAGTCACTCCCCACGAGCTCGAGGGGCTTACCGATAACCTTATTGAAAGGCTTGAGGCGATTAAAGCCGAAGTTACATTCCGTTTCCCATATTTTATCCGTAAGAACGCCCCGGTTTCTAAACTTGAAAGCTGGTCGAGTTACGACGTCATGTTCAAAGCTGAAAAGACTCGTTCCAAGTTCGAACTGGAGACGGAAGTCATAGCGGCGATTCAGACTCTATGCCCCTGCTCCAAGGAAATTTCTGATTACGGAGCTCATAACCAGCGGGCATACGTTCGGCTTGCTGTGAAAATGAAGGACTTCATATGGATAGAAGAATTGGTTTCAATAATTGAGGATTGCGCTTCCGCTCCGACATTCACTTTATTAAAAAGGGAAGATGAAAAATACGTTACGGAACACGCGTATAATAATCCGCGTTTTGTGGAAGATGTCGTCAGAGAAATAGTTCTTCGCCTGGAAACGGATAAACGCATCTCACAGTTTCGGGTGACAGTATCAAGTAGCGAAAGTATTCATAATCATGATGCATTTGCTGAGGTAGAACGTGCATACGAATGAATATTTAAATAAGCCGCAAAAATTTGAGAGTAAAACTTCAGTAAAGAAGCTTACCGCAAAAGACAGGCATAAGGGCATAGAATCCAAAAATATTAACGGAAGCTTGGCCGCGCGTTTATTCTACTATTTAACTGTCCTTTTTATTTCAATAGTGGCGTTTAATATATATTTCTATTGGCTCGACGCTTACAAATACTCGCATCCTGAAGTATTTCAGGCGCAATCCGGCGTATATGCCGAAGAAATTCCATTTGAAGGGGTTTTGCTCTGGGAAGAGAGAATTGTTTTTGCAGGAACTTCCGGTACAATATCATATCCGTCGCAAGAACCCAGAAGAGTTAGAAAAGGTGAGCAGTTATGCAAAATCAACGGTGTTGCGCAGAATTCTCCGGACGCCGGATATTTTATACCTGCCTTTGATGGTTACGAAGGGAATTGGAACTACTCAGATTTATGGCCCGGAACGTCCGCCTTGCCATCCCCTGCAAAAGCTACTCCCATTCCGGACGGAATATATGTTGATAACAAGCAGCCTATAGGAAAACTTATCCCTCAACCACAAGAACTTCGCGCAATAGCATGGATCGACGTCACACCATCCTTGAATCGGGATATCAGTCGAAACAGGATAAAAATTCGCCGGAGTGAAAATGATTGGGGAGTTTGGGCTGAAATCAGAACTAAGGCTAATATATCTCAAAGAACAAAAATATATGTCACTTTACCGTTTTTCACTCCGGAAATGGCTGAAATAAGAACATTTTCGTGGAAAATATATGTCGGGGAGCAAAACGGTATTTACGTCCCGAATTCTTCTGTTATATTAAAGGATGGAGTTATGGGAGTATATATAATCAAAGGGAACGAAGCTATATTTAGAAAAGTAGAAGCTTTTCATGTGGATGAAGATACATTTTTCATAAATTCAGGCGTTATTCCGGGAGATATGTTGATTTTAAATGCCGGAAGCGCTCGCGAAGGAGAAGTTAGTATATGGTGATACCTGAAACAATAGCAGAAAGAGTTGCATCAATTAGAGAGAGTATTGCTGAAGCCGCTTCAATTTCAGGTCGCTCAATAAATGAAATTTCGCTTGTAGCAGTTTCGAAAACCCGAACTGTTACAGAAATGATTGAATCTCAACCTTTTGTTGACGCCTTCGGAGAGAATCGAGTGCAGGAAGCATTCACAAAAAAGAGTAACGCAGTTTGGAACAAACCATGGCGGTTGATTGGAAGTTTACAGAAGAATAAAGTTCGCAAAGCTCTTCAAATTTTTGATACAATAGACTCCGTAAATTCAATTGAGTTAGCTTTAACTTTACAGCGTATTCTTGATGAAAAAAGTGATAGAATCTTACCTATATTAATTGAAGTTAACGCATCTGAGGAAAATTCCAAAACAGGAATATCTTCGGATGATGTTTGTTGCCTTGTAGATACTGTACTTGAGTGCAATAATTTACAGCTTGAAGGATTCATGACTATGGCTTCTTTCACTCAGAATGAAGACCATATAAGGAAATCTTTTGCAAAAATGCGGCATATTGCTGAAATGTCGCGAGATAGAACCGGGTTGCCATTGCCGGTTTTATCTATGGGTATGAGTTCAGATTTTCATTTGGCTATATTGGAAGGCAGTACTCTAGTAAGAATAGGGACTGCATTATTTGGTATGCGGGTATGAAAAACAAAAAGCATTCGAAAGGAGAGCTTTGTATTGAAAAAATTCATGAAATTACTTGGCTTTGAAAATGAAGAAACAGGTGAATACAAGAGAAGGAAGCCTTCGCACCCTTTAAATCGTGAAGATACCGGCAGAAATAATACTTATGACGGCAATTACGAGGACTATGATGATGACGAAAAAAGTGGGCGCCCAATTTCTTTGAAAAACGGACTAATTTTATTCAAAGGACTGCCGTCTACTGAAGATAAACTACAATTAAGAGAAGCGTTGCTTGATGGTTGTATTATCTTGCTTGACCTGAGCGGAATTCCACCCGAAAGGATAGAAGAAGGAAGGCAATTCATAACGTTCATGCATGGAGTCTCTTTTGCTAATAATGGAGAATTTTTAAAGCTAGCTCCGAGAATTTTTTCCGTTTCTCCGCATCCAAACATGGTTGTAACCATGACAGGGACAAGCACAGGTAAAAAACAGGGAGATGACGTATAATGGAGGATCTTCTGAGAGCGCGGGATATAGAAGCCCGCATGTTAAAAAAGTCTACTTTTGGAGGGTATGTTGTTGCGGAAGTAGACGAATTTCTCGATCAAATCAGCGAAGATGTTGAGATTTATGTAACGAGGATAGAGGAGCTTGAGCGGGTAATAATTCAACTTGAATCGGAGCAAAAAGAATATGAAGAGATGAAGGACTCGATTCAAGATACCCTTTTTGCCGCTCAAAGAGCAGCTAAGCAAATAGTGCTTGATGGTCAGCGTTCCGTTGCAGAACAAGAAGCTCGGGCGGAAAACTTACTGAATGAAGCAAGGGAAAAATGCCAGAAAATAATTCAAGAAGGAGAAAGAGTTCTAAAACAAGCCCATCTTGATAGAGAACAAATGATTATTGATGCGGAGGATGAAGTGAAAGAAATACAAGATTCAATTATAAAGCTAAAAGAAGAAAGAATACTTTTTATCGAAAAGAGCGAAAGGCTCGCAAAAGATTATGCTGATACTCTCTCAATGTGGAGGGAGAGCACAGAAGAATACTAAGGTATAGTCTTTTGGTTGAGCTTTCTGATTCTGTACGATATATAAAAGGTGTAGGAGAACAGCGGGAGAATCTTCTGATTAAAATTGGAATAACAAAATCAGAAGATCTTCTTTTTTATTTTCCATACCGATATGAAGATAGAAGAACTCCTACAAAAATATCGTCGCTGCGCGTCAACAAGGTTGGAGAGAAAAGCCTCATTATCGCCCGCGTTGCAGCAGTGGAAAAAAGATCAACCAATAGAAAAAAGTTTACCGTAACCTCAGCTTTGATTTGTGATGAAGAGGGAAATACTGCGCAAGCAGTTTGGTTTAACATTCCAAATTTGGAAAAGACACTCACACCCGGCAAACTAGTTTCGTTATACGGCAAAGTGGAGTTTCGCGGTTTGTGGCAAATTACATCGCCGGAACTGGAAGTCCTTGATGACGAGAGTGACGCTAATTTGGGCATCATGCCCGTTTACCCCACAACCTCAGGGCTTTCTCAAAAAATGCTCCGGCGTATAATTAATTCCGCTATCGAAGCAGTGCTTCCTAAATTATCCGATTTCATCCCGGAAAATATAAGAAAAAATATCTCGCTTGCTCAGGCGATAGAAACTCTTCATCATCCAAGCGACCGTTCTGTGTGGGCCGAAGCGCGTAAGAGGCTTGTCTTTGACGAATTTTTTCTATTACAGGTCGGTTTTGGGCTCAGGAAAAGAATGATAGAATCCAAAGCTGCTCCTAATATTATTCCGGGAGGCAAATTCAATAGTTTTCTCGCATCTCTTTCATTTTCACTTACGGCAGCACAAAGTAGAGTGCTAAATGAAATCGTTGATGACATAAAGAAAGTTCACCCCATGAATCGGCTTTTACAGGGAGACGTAGGATCAGGAAAAACAGTGATAGCTGCGGCAGCTCTGTGCGCAGCGTTGGACAGCGGAAAACAGGGAGCGCTCATGGTCCCGACTGAAATATTGGCTCAGCAGCATTACGCCAGATTAAGCAAAATGCTGCCAAATGTTGCCATACTTTCGAGATCGCTTAATACGCAAGAGAGAAAATCGGTAATTGAAGGGCTTAAGACCGGGGAGATTAAAATAGTTATTGGAACGCACGCTTTGTTGAGCGAAAACGTTGAATTCTCATCGTTAGGATTAGTAATAGTCGACGAGCAGCATAGATTCGGAGTGTTACAGAAACAATCCTTAATTTCAAAGGGGTTTCCGTTAATGCACCCACATGTGCTTGTCATGACGGCGACGCCAATCCCGCGCACTTTGACATTGTCGGTATACGGCGACCTTTCAGTGTCAGTAATTGATGAACTGCCTCCGGGAAGGCAGCCTGTGGAGACTCGCGCTGTGTCAAACTCAAAACTAGCAAATGTTCTACAGTTCGTGAAGAAGGGCGCGCGTTTGGGACGCCAAATATATTGGGTATGCCCGCTCATTGAGGACAGCGAAAATATCGATATTGCTTCTGCTGTAAACAGATGCGACGAGCTTCGAAACTGTCTTGGACTGCGAACGGAATTAATGCATGGAAGGCTCAACGGAAACATGAAGAACAGCATCATGCAGGAATTTGAGAGCGGCAACATTGACCTTCTCGTCTCGACTTCAGTGATTGAGGTTGGAGTTGACGTGCCTAATGCTTCCATAATGGTTATTGAAGGCGCCGATAGATTCGGGCTTTCACAGTTGCATCAACTGAGAGGGCGAATAGGGAGGGGGGCGGAAAAAGGTTGGTGCATACTTGTTTCCAACCCCAAAACCCCGGAAGGCGGAGAGAGGATAGAGGCCATGACACAAACGGCTGACGGGTTTAAAATAGCAGAGATAGATTTGAAACTGAGAGGCCCGGGAGAGGTATGCGGTATTCGGCAGCATGGCATAACCGATTTTCGCGTTGCGGATTTAATTCGCGATCGCAAAATTCTACTCGAAGCAAGAGCCGAAGCGGAGAAACTGCTGGATTCTGACCCTGAATTGAAAAGTGAGCCGCTATTGCTGAAAGCGGTTATGGAAAGAATAGGGACAGCGTTGGATATTGCAGGAACAGCGTGAAAGGCAATGCGTAATTCGGAATGAAATTCAAAGACATGGATGATTTGGTAACGTAGAAGGTTTTACGGGTAGGGGCGGCTTGTAGCCGCCCGAGCTAAATACTTTGAATTGCTGAATTCATGACCGTAGTGGATGTACACTAGGCGACATGCGTTTAAACAATACAGCTGTAAATATAGGAAGGTGTTAATATGAGTTTTGAAAAAGCGATGAATCACTTAAAAAAATTTGGCTTGGAGGACAGAGTGAAGGTATTTGAAGTTTCAAGCGCAACTGTTGAGCTTGCAGCCGAGGCTGCGGGCGTTGAGCCCGCAAGAATAGCAAAAACTCTGTCTTTTGCGGCGCCGGAAGGCTGCATACTAATCGTAACAGCGGGGGACATGAAGGTGAACGGAGCGAAATTCAAAGCTGAGTTTGGTTTAAGATCACAAATGCTGTCTCCGGACAAAGTCGAAGAGAAGACCGGACATCAGGTTGGAGGAGTCTGCCCTTTCGGTGTAAATAAAGAAGCAAATATATATCTTGACATTTCCATGCAGAGATTCGACGCGGTCTATCCCGCCTGCGGCAGCGAAAACAGTTCCGTCAAGCTAACTTGCGAAGAACTTTTTTTGAGCTCAGGCGCCAAAAAATGGGTTGACGTATGCGTTTAGTGTGAATGAGGAGTTAGGAGTTCAACGTCATTAAGTTAAGAGTAACCTGTCAAAATCTCACGTCTACTACAATTAAGATTACGGATAAGGCGCGGTAGCCAGCCGCGCTTTATTATTACTTACGTCCAAACTAAACTGAGAGGGTAATCGGTCTGACGCATCACGTCTTGTGCTATATACGTCCGTCGCAAAGACTGTCAGCCGGCCTCTCAGCGCTGCGTTCGTTTTTAGCAGGTTGTTCAGCTTACCGACCATACATCGGCAAGTTGCGTTCGCGTAACCAAGTAGATTGAATCGACGTTGAGTAATTCCCGGGTACCGATTTAATAATCTTATTTCTTGGAGGTACATTATGAACGCTGTTGGTATTGATGTCTCAAAAGGCAGAAGCACGATCTCTGTCTTTGCGCCTCGGCGAAGCCGCTCTTTACGCCCGCGTCTCAGGAGGAGCGTAGCGACAGAAGTGCCAGCGAAGCGATAGGTATTTTGCGGCGCGGCAATCCAGTGGTTTTTGGTATTTTGGTACTATCGTTTCATGGTAATCCAGAGTTTTTTTATCTTTTATCTTACTATTTAGCTTTCTGGATTGCTTCCCGTCACGCTACGCTCGCGGTCGCAAAGACGTTTAAATTGAGTCGCTTTTGTCATTTTGCTAAACTTAATGACATTGCACTCCTCACTCCTCACTCCTCACTCCTAACTCCTAACTCCTCACTCCTCACTCCTAACTCCTCCCTATTCTTAAGCACTGAACACATCAACCCATAAAAAAACAGTACGCAGAACATCGACAAAAATGTGTTGTATGGCACGCGCCACGGGAGTATCCAAGTAAAGAAATCCGCGATGTATCCGTACAGCCTTAAGCTGGCGTCCGTCACGTTTTGCAGGACTCCGATAAAAGCTACTATGGAAATAAAAGGAAAAGCAAATGCAAAAAATGGTACAGCGATTAAATTTAATACGACTCCGACAACAGGGACGCTTCCAAATACAGAAGAAACAACTGGATAAGTCGTAATGGTAACTGCTGGAGGAATAATTGACCATGTCCATGGTTTAAATTTTTTGTCCAAGATTATCTCTGTTAGAGCTGTTATGGTTAAGGCAGCAATAACTGAAAGCCTCCATCCGACATTCCAGAACAAAAAAGGCGAATATAAGAGCATTGCAGTTGCGGCAACCGCAACGGAATTAACGGCATGTACGCGGCGGCCAATAATACCGGCAATAATGCCTGTCTGGAACATAAAAGCCGCTCTTATCGCGCTTGGAGCAGCCCCCGATATGAGGATATACATCCACATGAAAATAGACGATATAATCCCGCGTAAACGAAAGCGAAACCGTGAAAAATAAAAAATCGATTCAATCAATCCCGCAATAAGCCCTACGTGAAAACCGGAAACAGCCAGCAAATGAGAAGTTCCCCAACGTTGATGTTTCTCGTTAAGCTCCGCATCTCTCAACCCTGTCCACATGGCGTCAAGATATCCTCGCAGGGTATTTGGAATTGATTTTATTTTATCATGGATCCACTGTCTGATTGAATGCAAGTTAGCTTCTCCGCTTGTTCCCCTCTCAATGCTCGAAACAGCAAGTTCCGCTCTGACTCCTTTTGACTTCCAAAATTTCGCCTCGTCGAATTTCGAGTTATCATCTATGACCGGAAACGGCTTGATCCAACCTCTAAGCGAGAGCGCCTCTCCAAGGTTATAATTTTCGTCTTTAGGGCGCTTGACTAAGTAATCCCCCTCGCCCGTCTGCACAATCAGCGCGTGTCCTCTTCCGAATGCGCTGCTCATTGTAATAACACCAGGTAGCTCAACTTTCGCAGTTTCCGGAGGCGGAGCGGATAATACCGCCGCTATCCTGAAAGAACAGAGAATTGTTAAAAATAATATTGTTAATGTTATAATGCGCGTGTTTTTCCCCTTTGCCCGGAATATAAAACACGCGCATGAAATCACTATAAATGATATCAATACGAGAAAAAGCGGATTTTTGACAAAATTGTAACAGGCTATTTCAAAGGAAATAGCTATAAGAATCAGAAGCGCCGGTGAATTTTTCAAGCTGTTATCTCACGAAAACGAACGGTTCAATTGAATCAAGTACCTTGGCGCCTATACCCTGAACATGTATCAGATCGGAAACAACTTTGAATCTGCCATTTTTGTTCCTATACTGAATTATTCTTTCGGATAAAGCGGGGCCTATTCCGGGGAGCGTCTGTAGTTCCGCTGCCGTTGCAGTATTCAAGTTGATACTTTTACTCTGCGGATTCTTTTTTGACCTCTGGTTTCTTGTCGCGGCGCCATTATTTTGCTTGTTCTGCGAATTATTAGCCGCCACGCTGTTTGCACCGGTTATAGTTTGGCTTCTGCCATTAATCGTTGAGCTATTCTCATTGATTTTTGGGACGTGCAAATGATCTCCATCCTGCAGGCGGGCGGCCATATTCACAGCTATAGTATCAGCCATCGCGGTAAACCCGCCAGCCGCTTCCACTAATTGAAACACTCTGGCCTCCGCCTGCAGTTTATATATTCCGGGGTTTTTTACACTGCCGGTCACGTATAAAACCCATCTGTCGTCAACTTCAGTTTGCACGCTTTGGATTTCAGATCTATAAATCTCTTCCGATTTTAATGTTCGTTTATCAGTATCCGTATTTGAAAGGTTACTATAAAGCTCATCAATTGATGAAGATTGTGAACTGTTTTTCTCTATCGGTACATTTTCTATCAGGTTAAACTTTGGGAAAAAATGCACCAAACTTCCGGCTAAGAGAAATAATCCCATCCCCAAGGCCAAGAATAAAGCAGCTTTCGTTTTTTCGCTCAAATTTGAGAACATTATTTATTCATCACCGCGCGTATTTTCCAATCAGCAATATACATACAGCGGAGTCATCTTTTGAAATATTCAGTTCTTCGTGGATAAAGGCGCGATTTATTCCGTAGATATATCTTGCGCCAAGGTTCATTGAAGCCGCTGCGATGTAAATATTCTGCGTCATTGCCCCTACCGCGACTGAAGCGAAATGATATGCCAGTTCCTTATCGCTGTATCCACCCTGAAGGGTTTCCATATCAGTTACAAATATAAGGGAACATGGAGACGTCTTTGCAAATTCCTGATTAGCAATGCTTGACCTTATGTCCTTTTTCGATACTTCCATCAACTTGTGATTTTCCTTGTCATACAGGTGTACTCCGCTCTCATCCGCTACGTATATTTTGCAGTATGGCTTCAAGCCTCTTGCCATCGGGACAGTCCAGCCTTTGCCATCCCTGTTTCGTCCGGATGCAGCCCAGAGGATTTGAGATAAATCCTCATTATCCAATTTCAAGGATGGAAAACTGCCTCCTTTGGCAGACGCGCGAAGTTCAACAGCGTCGAAAACTCCAATCCCGCCTTCAGTCTTAGGGGCGGGAAGCTCAACATCCGCAAAAGCAACGGAAACAATAGAAAAAGCTATCAACAAAACCGCGCACAATATTTTCATCAGTTCATACCCCCACAAATTTAATTTTTAGCAGCAATAGAAATATAATGAAACAAACGAATTTTATCATATTTCTTACGGAACGCCTGATAAATTAATATCAGAATATGCTATCATTCCTTAACTGATGAGAGTAATTTTTTTGGAGGAAATAATTGCGCCTTTTAGCATTGATTAAAAAAGAAACCCTTCAGATATTTCGTGATCCAAGCAGCCTAATAATCGCTTTTATACTGCCAATGTTTTTGTTGTTTATGTTCGGATACGGATTGTCGCTTGACGCAAAGGATATTCATATTGGACTCGCCCTTGAGGACAACGGGTACGAAGCAAGGGATTTAGCGGCGCAGTTTTACGGCAGCAAGTACTTTATTCCCTCAACTTCGACTGTGAGGCAGGAACTATTACCCCACCTCGTATCGGATAAACTGAAGGCAGTTCTCGTCATTCCGAATGGGTTTTCCGCTTCCATCCACACCGGTCAGGCAGCCACGGCAGGGCTTATAATAGACGGGACTTTCCCGAATACAGGCGGAATTGTTCAAAACTTCAGCTTGGGGCTTATTTCGCAATGGATAAAACAAAAATACGGCGCGATAACTCCGGTAGACCTCGCTTCGAGATATTGGTACAACAACGAAATAGACAGCCGGTATTCAATAATTCCAGGAATAATGGCAATGATAATGGCTCTAATAGGCACGATGCTAACATCGCTTGTAGTCGCGCGCGAATGGGAACGCGGCACAATGGAAGCTTTGCTTTCCACACCGCTCAGCGCGTTTGAGATTTTACTCGGAAAACTGATTCCATATTATCTACTGGCAACACTGTCCACTTTTCTCAGCCTTGGGATATCGGTTTGGCTTTTCAACGTCCCGTTTAGAGGATCAGTCTTTATGCTTTTTTGCGTCTCTTCTCTTTTCATGCTGTCCGCTTTAGGGCAAGGACTTATTATATCTACAGTTACAAAAAGCCAGTTTTTGGCGTCATTTGGTGCTTTGCTATCCGCATTTATGCCCACGGTGCTGCTATCCGGATTCCTGTTCGAGGTAAGCTCAATGCCGCTTCCGCAGAGAATCCTTGCCGCTATTCTGCCGTCGCGTTATTTAGTAATATGCTTGCAGACACTTTTTTTAGCGGGCAACGTCTGGGGCGTCCTTCTTCCAAATATGTTGAAACTAGCGGTTATAGGGTTATTCTTTATTGGGATTACCATTAAGAAAACCCAAAAGAGATTATAGAGATGTTTAATCGTTTAGCGGCGTTGATTAAAAAAGAATTCTACGCAGTGCTGCGCGACCCCAAAAGCCGCAAGTTGGTTTTTGTCGCGCCCTTAATGATGTTGCTGATTTTTAGCTATGCGATAACTATGGACGTAAAGGACGTTTCTCTTGGCGTGCTGAACCTTGATGAAGGCGACGTCGGGCGGCAATTCATTTCGTTTTTCTCCTCCTCTCCGACTTTTACAAAAGTGTTTGAACTCGACGGGATAGATGATATAAAGCGAGTTATTGATAATCAGGAAGCAATGATGGCTATTAATATTCCTCAGGATTTTTCAAGCAAATTAATGGCAGGAATCCCCGTAACGGTTCAGGTTATTTTAGACGGGAGAAAAATAAATGCCGCCAACATAGTCAATGGATATGCAACAGCTATAGCAGGAAGTTTCGGCGCAGAAATCGCAAAGAGATCGCCCGCGTGGAGCGCTGCCGCGCAAAAGGCGCCGCAAATTGTCATAACTCCAAGGCGCCTTTTTAACCCAAATCTGGAATATGTATGGTTTACCCTGCCTGTATTGCTGATAATGCTCACGCAAATGCTGTCCTTAATGGTTTCAGGGATGAGCATCGCGCGGGAAAGGGAGCTCGGAACTTTTGAGCAACTGTTGGTCTCTCCTCTTTCCTCCACGGAGATAATAATAGGTAAAGCAGTACCTGCAGTATGCATTGCGTTCGGACAAGGGGCAATCATTCATTTAATAGCAATAACCTTTTTTGAAGTCCCTTTCACCGGAAATATACTGTTGCTGGCTTTTAGCATACTGATTTTTGTAATGTCAGTAACAGGCGTGGGGCTGTTTATTTCGTCGCTATGCAACACACAACAACAGGCGTTTTTGGGCGCCTTCATGTACATGGTGCCTTCGGTTCTGTTGTCGGGATTTGCCGCGCCCATTGAGAATATGCCGCATGGACTCCAGAGCCTGACGTTTTTGAACCCTATGAGGCACATAATTTCTATATCGCTGGGGCTGTATCTGAAAGACGTCCCTCTAGAGGACATAACATCGAAACTCTGTTGGTTAGGCGGAATAGCGACCGTCACGCTTGTTTTCGCGACGTTGTTCTTTAAGAAGAAAACGCAGTAAAAGACATGCATTTTATCTGAAAAATGCTAATACTGAAAAGCATTCTTCGCATCTCAATTTTGTACTATATTAGGGGCAACTCGCTATTCTTTCTTATTTAATAGATAATATAGGTCTTTCATACTCCATATATCTTTAAGTCCTTCAATATTCTCTAAATCTCCTTTCAATAAGTTTTAAATACAATGAAATCATTAAATCTGACGTATAATATACAAATAATGTTTCTATGTATCATTATACATGAATAGAGGTACGACTCATGCGAACCAATATAGAAAATACCGATGAAACGATGATGCAATTTATTTCCGTGTCGGGGTTTAAGGTTTATGTAGATGATTCTGAGCAGACACATGTTCGCCCAGAATCGGAGCCACTTAAGGATCTGACACATTTGCGCGGTAAGATAAAGTTTACAGATGGTTACAATTATAAAGCCATGCGGGAGGAACGCTAATCGTGCAGATACTACTGGATTTAGATATTAGAATGAATTCCATCACTCAAAAAACACTGGATTTGTTCGTTGAGAGAGTGAAGAAACATGAAGGAGATAACTTATCTAGAATTATCCTTTTTGGTTCCGTTGCTAGGGGAGAAGCTAATATAGACTCTGATATTGATGTTCTTTTTATTCTGAAAGAGTGTTCTTTTGAGAAAAAAAGAGAAATATGTTATATCAGCGCTGATGTCGAAAAAGATATGAATTTTGATGAAAATGCATATCTTCAAGCATTGACTATGTCAGAAGAAGAATCTAAAGGATTGGATTACTATGGATTAATGATTAACGTTAATAGAGAAGGAGTAGTTTTATATGACTCTCAACGATGAAGATAGAGAAGAAATGGAAGAAGCGATTCTTGAAGCAAGAAACTTTTTGTGCATCACAAAAAAATTTATAACTGATTTTCAACTTATTCAGGAAAAGAAAAAGCACTCTGCTGGCGTTGAGGATTTTAACGATGAAACCTAAAAGAATATTACTCCTTATAATTTTCATAATTATGATTTCGGGATCGGCATACTTTTATTTTAATAAAGAAGACAACGCGCAAAGCAATGTCATAAAACTATACGGAAATGTTGAGATAAGGCAGGTGCTTCTTGGATTTCGAGCTTCAGGACGTCTTGAAAACATACATTTTGAAGAGGGTGAGGACGTCAAAGAAGGAGCGCTGTTAGGAATTCTTGACCCTGTACCGTACGAAATTAAAATGGCGGAATCAACAGCGCTGCTCGCAGAAGCGCAGGCCAACCTTGAAAAAATCAGAAGCGGGAATAGACTTCCAGAAATACAAGTTACGGAAGCTAACAGAAATCAGATTAGAGCTTCTTTGGAATTAGCCGAGACAGAGTTTAACAGACTGTCCAGACTATTTTCAGAAAAAGCGGTTTCAAAGAACGATCTAGATAAAGCAACGTCGAACAGGGACAGCCTGAGAGCGCAATTAGAGTCAGCTTCAGCTTCGCTGGCCTTGATGCGCGAGGGCTCCCGCTCGGAAGACATAAGATACGCTGAAGCCGCGGTTGAGCTTGCCACGGCGCAGTTTAAATATGCTTCGCTCTCCCTTCAGGATACGAAGCTTTACTCTCCGAGCGACGGGACGATACTCACGAGAATAACGGAACCCGGGAGCATCGTTGCGACGGGACAACCGGTATACGCGCTCGCTCTCAAGAAACCGCTCCAAGTCCGCGCGTATATTACAGAGCCACAGCTTGAGCATGTGCGTTTGGGAATGAAAGGAAAAATATATACGGATTCTTTCCTTGAACCTATAGACGGAACGATTAATTTCATCTCATCGGAAGCCGAATTTACCCCAAAACAGGTTCAAACCCCGGAGCTCAGGACTTCACTCGTTTACCGTATTCGTCTATTAATTGAAGATAATCCTGACGAACGACTTAAGAACGGAATGCCGGTAACAATAGAAATACCAAAATGAACGACGCTTTTATTTCAATAGAAAACGTTTCCAAATCTTTTGATCCCGGGAAAAAGGATGAGAAAAAAGCCGTAAAAAATATCTCCGCCACAATAAGCGCAGGATATATAACAGGGCTTGCGGGCGCCGACGGAGCGGGCAAGACAACGCTGTTGCGGCTCATCTGCGGACTTTTTATACCCGACAGCGGCGTGATTACCGTTGACGGTTACGATACTGTCAGAGATTCCGATTCAATCCATTCGATTTTAGGATACATGCCGCAGAAATTTGGGCTTTACGAGGATCTGACCGTCATGGAGAACTTGGAACTCCACGCCGCTCTCAGAAATATCCCCACTAATGAAAGAAAATCAAGGTATGACGAAATATTATCATTTACCTCGCTCTTGCCGTTCACAAGGAGACTCGCGGGCAGATTATCCGGCGGAATGAAACAAAAACTTGGACTTGGTTGCACATTGCTCTCAAAACCCGCAATTCTGCTGATGGATGAGCCGGGCGTTGGAGTTGACCCGTTGGCGAGGAGGGAACTATGGCGCATGGTACGCTCGCTGACCTCGGAAAGACGGGCTGTCGTTTGGAGCACTGCCTATCTTGAGGAAGCTGAAATGTGCGATACCGTTATTCTCATGAATGAAGGCGACCTGATATATAAAGGGGCGCCAAAAGAACTCTCCGCTCAAATGAAGGGCAATGTGTTTTTAATTGACGGCGCCGGAAGCGCAGGCAGAAAAATGATTTCTGCATTCATGGAGAAAGAGAATACCATCGACGCGGTCATTCAAGGCAGCAAAGTACGCGTTGTAACCAAAGACAAAGGAGGCGAACTGCAAAGAGAACTACAAAGTGAATTGCCAAATGAAAATCTCAAGATTGAAAGCACGGAACCGCGTTTTGAGGACGCATATATAAAAATCCTCGGCGGCGCAAGAAAAGAGCGCGCGGATATATCCGCGTTTTTTAAGACGGCGGAAGGCAAGTCAAAAGACTCAGAAATTGTCAGGGCTGAGAACCTTACTAAGAAATTCGGAGATTTTACAGCGGTAGATAATATTTCGTTCTCCGTAAAGAAAGGGGAGATATTTGGGCTGTTGGGCCCGAATGGCGCCGGAAAATCGACCACTTTCAAGATGATGTGCGGGCTTCTTACCCCCACGACGGGGAATTGCTCAATTTCGGGACGGAACTTCAAGGACGCGCCGGGAGAGGCGCGGTCAAGGCTTGGATATATGGCGCAGAAATTTTCCCTATACAGCGACATGAGCGTCATTGAAAACCTTGATTTTTTTTCAGGTGTATACGGGCTCAAGGGGAAAGAAAGAAAAAATATAATCGAGCTTGTCACCAAAACCTTCGAACTTCGCCAATACATGAACGCGCTCGCAAATTCCCTGCCGCTTGGAATAAAGCAGAGGCTAGCGATGGGATGTTCCCTCATGCACGGGCCTGACGTGCTGTTTTTAGACGAGCCGACGAGCGGAGTTGACCCTGTAACAAGGCGTGAATTTTGGAGCTATATAAATTCAGCCGCGCTGAAGGGAATAACAATAATGGTCACGACACACTTCATGGATGAAGCCGAGTATTGCGACAGAATAGCCCTCATATTCAGAGGAAAAACGATATCGCTGGGCTCGCCCGACCAACTGAAAGCCTCCGCCGCAACAAACGAAGACCCCGACCCCACACTTGAGGAAGCGTTTATAAAGTTGATAGAAAACGACTAAAAAAGCCCCTCCAATTAAGGAGAGGCTTTAAGAGCATCAGCGTTAATTAGATCTTGGAGACATTCGAAGCTTGGGGACCTTTCTCGCCATTCACGATGTCAAAGGACACCTTTTGCCCTTCCGCAAGGGTCTTAAACCCGTCGCCAAGGATTGCGCTATAATGCACAAATACATCCCTACCCTCGTCCGCAGTAATAAAACCATAACCCTTGCTCTCATTAAACCACTTTACAGTACCCTGAGCCATTACACAATTGCCTCCTAGAACATTAAATTGCGCTCGATTAATATCAAGCTTATGAATAATATAGGTATTATTGAATCTTGTCAACACTTTTTTTGATATTATCATAAAAAACGTCAACTATTTTGTTTTTTTTCAATATATCAACAAGTGTTCCGCAGCTGCTCCGCTACCGTTTCATATTTTGCGCAGGACAGATAGAACAGCGTATTTCAGAAAAAACAACTGTTTTCTGCGGCACACGCAATCAAATTTTGCCCTATGCGGCAGGTTTAAGCGCCTCCAATTTCCTGTATTCGTCGATTATATTCCTGACATCAATATCTTCCTTAATGCTTTCAATATTGTTGTAAAACCGGCTGTCGTAATCTACCAGCTTCATTATACTTCCCGTTTTTTGAAACGTTAAATCAAGCCTTCTAAGGTAATGTTCTATTTCGCCTCCGTTTTGCACAATGGGGATTCCCTTCTCGCCATTCCCATTAGTGTAAAAGATTGGTTTCGGCATAACGAGATGATCATCGGCGCCTATGACAGCGGAAATGCCGCTTATCCCCGCCATGCTCAAGTCGACAGCAAGTCCCGCGTGTGAAAGGACAATAACTACATCCGCTTCACGTCTCACTGTCTCTATAATGTTTCTGAGCGTAATCTCTCCGCTTTCGAACACCTTGTCCGAAACTTCAGCCCAACCCCTATCCTGCGGCTTCAATGAAGTAATGCCGATAATTCCCACTTTAACACCGCGAATCTCCTTTACTATGTACGGCTTCAGGAACTCGCTGTACTGGCTGCCGTCCTTCATCTTTACGTTTGCGCTCAAAATTGGAAATTTCGCTGTCTCTGACAAAGCTTTAAGCTGATTGTTACCGTCAATTGGAGTTCCGCCGGCGGGCGGCACTCTGAAATCGTTATTTCCGCAGCTCAACGCGTCATAACCCATAACATTCATCATTTCAATCTCGGGTATCCCTTGTAATGTTTGGAATTCACCTCGCAGAAAAATATCTCCGCCGTCAAGAACAAGGATGTTCAGCGACGTATTCTTTTTTGTATCTTTTATGATAGTCGAGTATTTTGGAAGATTATCTACGCGACCATGAATATCATTGGTGTGCATAATTGTAAGCGTGTATCTTTCTCCCTCATTCAGCTGGGAAGCATCCGCATTTAACGGAATCGACGACGCAAACGCTATAGAAACAAGCAGCAGCGACAGCGGTGTAAACCTAGTTTTGAAATTTCTCATAACAACACTCCTCTAAAAGTATTTAATATATTTGTAATAATAATTATTTACGACAAAGATTTCTTCCTTCGGAACAGCACCGCCCCGCTGAACAATGCCACAATCACAATGGCAAGCACTGGGAATCCAATGTCACAACCTGTTTCCGGCAGCGGGCAAGGCTCTGAATCCTCGCTTCTGTACTCAGCGATAATGCTCATGACTTCGACATCCTCATTGACGTCTTCCATGCTGTAAAGGCATCTGCTGTATTCAACAAGCTTCATAGCATTTCCGGTTTTTTCGAACGTCAAATCTATTCTTCCCAAGTAATGCTCGAATTCACCGCCGTTTTGCACAATGGGGGTTCCTGTTTCTCCATACCCCGTAGCGTAATAGATGGGTTCAGGCATAACGATGTGATCGTCGGCGCCGATAATGGCTGATACGCCATTTGTTCCCGCCATATAAGTATCAACAATCAACCCCGCATGGGAAAGGACTATTATGACATCCGCCTCGCTGATCACTGTATTGATAAGGTTGTTGAGCGTAATATCTCCCCTTTCGAATACCTTGTCCGAAACTTCAGTCCAATCCCTATCCTGCGGTTTCATTGAAGTGACTCCGATAATCCCTATTTTAACGCCGCGAACCTCCTTGACGATGAACGGCTTCACGAATTCGCTGTACTGTCCACTGTCCTTCATCTTTACGTTAGCGCATAGAAGCGGGAATTGTGCAGTCTCGGACAGAGCCTTGAGCTGATTGTTCCCATCACTTGGGGTTCCACCAGCAGGCGGTACCCTGAAATCATTGTTTCCGCAGACCATCGCGTCATAACCCATGGCGTTCATCATTCTAATTTCAGGGATTCCTTGAAATTCCTGAAATTCGCCCCGCAAAAAGATGTCTCCTCCATCCAGAACAAGGACATTCAAACCTGTATTATTCTTAGTTTCATTAATGACCGTCGCAAATTTCGGAAGTTTGTCCACGTGACCATGAATATCATTGGTGTGCAAAACGGTTAGCGTATACCTTTCTCCCTCCTTCAAATCAGCAGCGCCCGCATTAAGCGGAACTGACAACATAAACGTTATTGAAACAAGCAGCAGTGCCAGCGGTGAAAACTTCGTTTTGAAATTTCTCATAACAACACTCCTTTTGGGATTTTTCTATATTATGGGAATATTATGTAAAGATAGGATTTAAAAAACATAACAAAGATGTAACGAAATATAAAATGAACGGAGTTTTTTTCGCCAGCTTTTATCGCAGCAACACGCTTGAATTCAAATGAAGAATAACAGAGACGTGCGTGAATGATTTCGAGTAGTTTTACCTACCATCCTTTTGGACGGCGATTCAATGCTATTTATAACAACGGAAGCAAGACTTAAGTTAATACAAAACACAACAGAGGGAAATCTTGCGGCAAGCGTGCATATTCCTTTTTTGATCGTAGCGTGCTATTTTAACTAAAAATATTTTTGATGGTAAGTTGTCCTTCAATTACTTTAAAGCCCTAACGCCTCTCATTAGCTTCCTCCCGATCAAATTTCCAACCGCTTGTATCAAAAACGGCAGGAAAATCGTTAATATCAGGCAACTCCTTACGTATTCTCCGATTCAATCGAGGTCTTTCTATATCCACAATTGTTACCGCTACCACTGTAGGAATTTGACCTATATATTGCTCCGGGATTCGTATGATATTTCCCTCTACGACAGATTCAAATTGAATAACCGACATTATGACGCCTTCTTTCTTTTAGTGTTCATTTCTTCACTCATTTGATTTGAGTATCTCATTATAAACGAGATTCTCAAGAATAATTAAGTTAATTATGATTTATTCCTGTATCCACACATCCGCGAGGTTTTCCGCTTGTTTCATTACAAGTTCTATTGCGGCGGGTTGTTTGTCCGGCGGATATCCGTACTTGTTGAGGATTCTGCGGACAATGACCATTATTCTTGCGCGGGTGGTTTCTTTTATTGTAAAGTCAATTGTGGCGTTGCTTCTTACTTTTTTCGCTATTTCACGGGCGATGGCTCGAAGTTGCTCATCCCCTAAAACCTTGACCGCGCTATCGTTTGTTTCAAGAGCATCATAAAACGCCAGTTCATCCTCGGAAAGCCCCATATCGACGCCGCGTTTGTCGGCTTCGTTGATTTCACGCGCTATTTGGATAAGCTCTTCAATTATCTCAGCGGTCGACAGCAGATTGTTCCGGTATCGCTTAATCGCGCTGTCGAGCATAAGAGCCAGCGACTTTGACTTGGCCAGGTTATGTTTTGATCGCAGTTTGATTTCGTCTGAGAGCAGTTTTTTCAATAGCTCAATTGCAACATTCTTGTACTTCATGCCCTCAAGCTCTTTGAGAAATTCTTCCGATAAAATTGAGAGTTCCGGTTTTTCAAGTCCAGCCGCGCTGAAAACATCGATAACTTGGTCGGACATGATGGCGGAATCCACAATGTTACGGATAATCGATTCGTAACCTCTGTCACTGCCCGCGCCTGTTTCGAATTTTGTCAATCGCGCCTTGACCGCTTGAAAGAAAGCTATCTCGTCTGCGTGTTCAAATGTCTTCGAGTCAGGCTTGGCGAGCGCGTAAGCCTGGCTTAAGAGGGCGACTTCCCTGACAAAACGTTCTTTACCGTCCTGCGTGCCGAGAATGAAGTCCTCAGCGCATAGGATAATGGACAATTTATCTTTCACCGCCGCGCTGAAAAATGCCGAGTAGTCAAAGCCGCATAGGATACCGCGCGCGACGTCAAGCTTTTCGAGCATTATCTCAACCGCTCTTTGATGCGTTTGCGCGCATTCCCCTTTGCCTCCGCTATCGGCATAGAAACTGAGCGCTTTTTTCAGATTTGTCGCAATACCGATATAGTCAACAATCAAACCACCGGGTTTGTCCTTGAAAACGCGGTTGACGCGAGCTATGGCTTGCATAAGATTGTGCTCTTTCATCGGTTTGTCTACGTACATCGTGTTCAGGCATGGAGCGTCAAAACCCGTAAGCCACATATCGCGGACAATTACAATATTAAGCGGGTCGCTCTCGTCCTTTATTCTCAACGCGAGGGCTTTTCGCTGCGCTTTTGTGGTGTGATGCTTTTGAATTTCCTCGCCATCGGAACTGTTGGAGGTCATTACAACCTTGATGGCGCCTTTGTCCAAATCGTCGTTGTGCCATTCGGGGCGCAGTTTAATAATCTCTTCGTATATCGCTACGGCAATGCGGCGGCTCATGGCGACAATCAAAGCTTTTCCCTCAAATACTTTTTGGCGTTCTTCAAAATGGTTCACTATGTCTTTCGCAAGCGTGGCGATTCTGTCTTTACTGCCTACGATTGCCTCCAGTTTAGCCCATTTCAGTTTTGCGGCCTTTGTTTCGTCCGCCTCACCGATTTCGTCCAACTCCGCGTCAAGCTGCTCAATAAGCTGTTTGCCTTCGTCCGTGAGGTTCACTTTTACAAGGCGGCTCTCGTAATAAATTCGAACTGTGACTTTGTCCAGAACCGCTTGGGAAATATCATAAATATCAATATAATCTCCAAAGACGGCGGGCGTGTTCGCGTCCTGTTTTTCAACAGGCGTACCCGTAAACCCGATAAATGTAGCGTTAGGAAGCGCGTCACGGATATATTTTGCGAAACCGTATACAATACGCTGACCGACGACCTCGCCATTATCCTTAATATCGCGGAGTTTGGCGTCGAAACCGTATTGTGTTCGGTGCGCTTCGTCGGCGATGACCACAATATTGTCCCGCGCCGACAGTAATTCATAAGCCGATTGGTTGTTATCGGGTACAAATTTCTGAATGGTTGTGAACACGATACCGCCGGATGCAACTTTCAGCAGTGTTTTCAAATTCTCGCATGAATCCGCTTGTTTCGGAGGCTGGCGCAGCAGGGCATTATTGTCCGCGAACGTGTCAAACAACTGTTCGTCAAGGTCGTTACGGTCGTTGATGACAAGCACTGTGGGGTTGTTCAGGTTTCGCACAATTTTACCCGCGAAGAATACCATGGACAGCGACTTGCCCGTGCCTTGCGTATGCCAGATAACGCCTGCCTTTTTAGTCCCGTTGGATTTCGCTGCCTCAACCGTGCTTGATACAGCTTTATTTACTGCGTAATATTGGTGATACGCCGCGATTTTCTTTACGGTTTCAACTTTGACGATGTGCGTGTCCTTATCTTCCGTGCTTGACTTCTCGAATGTCACGAAGTTTTGGATATAGTCAAGCAGCGTTGCCGGAGCGCAAAGTCCATGAATCAGCGTCGAAAGCTCGTCCCGAAATTTCGCTTCGTTTACGCCGTCTTTGGTTTTCCACGCGCTGAAACGGGAATATGAAGCGGTGAGCGACCCCGCTTTCGCTTCCAAACCGTCAGATATTATACATATTTCGTTATATGTGAATAATGCCGGAATCGCTGCCTTGTATGCTTGAATTTGCTCGTAAGCCTTGTGGCAGGTTGCGTTTTCGTCGGAGGGATTCTTAAGTTCAAACAGGACAAGCGGAATGCCGTTGATGAACAGTAACAAATCGGGGCGCTTGATGTACCTGTCCTGAGCAATCGTATATTGATTTACCGCCAAAAACTCGTTATTTTTCTCATTATCGTAATCCACAACCCGCGCGTAATCGCCGACAATATCTCCGTCCCTCCTATATTCCACGGGAACGCCGTCAACGAGCATACGGTGAAACGCCTCGTTATCAGCAATAAGATTTGACGTTACGATGTACGAGAGCTTTCGCAGAGCGCTCTCCAAAGCGTCGACGGTAATAGCGGGGTTGAGCTTCGCAAGCGCGGCTCGCAGCCTGCCCGCCAAGAGGACGTCGCGGTAGCCCTGACGTTCAGCTGTTGGCGCGTCAGGAGCAAGGTCAACTCCGGGTATATATGCATAGCCGAGGGACTCCAGTTCCTCGATCGCCATTTGTTCTATGGATGATTCGCAAAGTTTGGGCATGAACGTCACCTTTTTCATTATATTCTCACTCTCACGTTACCGCTGACGAGTTTTGGAAGCAGCGTGTCCCGGAGCTTCTGCAGGGTGAAGGTTTGGCGGGTGTTAGATTCAATTTTTTCGAATAATGGTGTTACTATATCATTAAACTTATTTAAGCTTCTATCATCGGGACAATTGAGCTCAATACCGCTAAATAACGACGTGTTTACATTTCCTACCGTTGTTCCTCCGCTTCCTAACGCTTCTAAGTCTTCGGCATAATTTCGCAAGAAACAAAATAAATAGTATAAGTGTTTTGAATTATACGGTGTCAGAGAATTAATTTGTTGATTTGTTTGGCATTCAACCGCATTTATAACAACAAGACCTACAGTAGCTATACAACTGACACATATTGAATTAACGGGAATATTTTTGTTTACTTGACTATTCGCTCCTTTTACGCTTAAGTAATCGGTCGTTTTATAAACAAAAAGGCTGTTGTGCATATCTGGTATTTTCAAAAACGGTACATCTTCTCCGTAATAGTCAGTTATCTGTGTAGACGGTGTCTTTCCGCAAACAATTTTACCGAAATCTATCAAAGCCAATATTTTCCACGCTTCATTCGCTTCCTCTACAAACCACTGGCGGAAATACGTCTGCGCCAAGGCTTCAAGCGTGGCGTTCTGGCGCACAAGCAGGTCTATTTTATCGTCAAGGGATGATAGGATTTCGACAATGGTACCCTGCGTGTTCATATCAGGCAGAACTACGGGAAGTTTTCGCTGTTCTGTTATGCCTAAATATAATCGTGTACTACCAGAATTTGCCCACGCTGTCAATGTGTCTATGAAGAAATCGCTGTCAAAGTAATATTTTAAATACTTATTATTGATCTCTTTTAACACTCGGTAATAGGTTACTTGTGGTGTCAATATGATAAAAGGAAATCCGTTATCGACAATAGCGGTTCTTCCAATTGTCGCTTTATGTGTTAATAGAACATCTCCGCTTTTTGCAAATCCCTTTCTAAGGGTGGATACAGTTTTTTCGGATATGTATTTGCAGTGGGTATAGTCAATCTTTCCATTCAGTAAATCTGACGCCATAATAAATGGTACTCCAAAAGCGGTATAATCTGCCACTTTTGGATGAATTTCTCCGTGATTGCCGTCCATTGGTGGCTCTAGCTTGCCGTCATCTATTAGATCTTGTACAGTACACACTCTCCACTCACTCATCACCGCCACCGTCAACGCCAAACTCTAATTTTATGCGTTTCTCAATATCTTCGGCGCTTGGTAAGGTGTCGATAAGTTCAGCGGGTACAAAATCAGAGAGCGCATATTCACTTACCCCAATAGGCTTATTGATGTCTTTCAGCGCATACTCGGCAGTCAGTTTATCCCTTGTCTTGCAAAGCACGATTCCGATTGACGGATTGTCGGTTTCGTGCTTTAACATATCGTCAATTGCAGATAAATAAAAATTAAGTTTCCCCGCGTACTCCGGTTTGAACTCGGTGTTTTTCAATTCAATAACGACATAGCAGCGGAGTTTTGTGTTATAAAACAAAAGATCGATATAATAATCCTTGCCGCTGACATCAATGTGGTATTGGTTACCGACAAAAGCAAACCCCGTTCCAAGCTCCATGATGGTTTTAGCGATATTCGCCACTAATTCACGCTCAATTTCCCGTTCAATGATTCCATTACGTTTTTCGATAAAATCGAATACATAAGGGTTTTTAAGAGTCTCCTCCGCTAATTCGCTGAACGGCGACGGTAATTGTTTGTCGTAATTTGTCGCTTTTTCCGCTATTGCTTGCCGTTGATAGAGCTTCGTTTCAATATGATGTGTTAAAACAGCATTGTTCCATCCGTTTTCAAAGTTTTGAGCGATATACCATTGCCGCTCCGTTTCGTCTTTCACCTTTGACATCAAAGTCAAATTATTCCGCCACGGTAAAAGTGCAACACCCTGTTGCACTTTTTGAAAATCAGGGTAAACCTCGGCAAACTTATGCATATATTTTAAATTGCGCACAGAAAAACCTTGAATTTCAGGAAATTCAAGTAAAATATCCCTTGAAAGATTTTCGATAAATTTTGCGCCGTATTTTGTGTTGGCAATTATTATTTGGCCAATGTTCCAGTACAGCTCCATCAGTTCTCTGTTTGCCCCTAAAACGGCTTTATACTGCGCCGTTTTAATTCGGGTTTTAATATCGTCTAAAACTGTAAAATAATCACTACTATTTATCAGCATTATTCACTTCCGCCTCCGGCTTTGAGTTTTTTCCGCATTTCCAGTAAAGCGTCCAAATACGCCCTCTCAACATCGGTCAAATCGTCCGGTAATTGCGTTCTATAAGCGTCATATTCCCGGCGCGCTTTTTCCACTGCGGCATCATGGCTGACACTGCCCGCGTCATCCAAAATTCCCATGCCGAAATCCCGCGAGAATTTGTCCAGCGTTTCCAGCCAGTCCCTCATATACATCGGCTCCTGGGTTTCCGCTTTCAGTTCCGCCATGTCGAAAAAAGCGTTCACCATCCTGCGGAACGCGAATAGTTCCTTCTCTGTCATGTAATTTTTGGCAATCGTTATTTCGCTTTTGACGGGATGGCTGCCTTTGAAAACTGTCAGCCCCATAAACGGCAATTCGGCGTTCGCGCGGTCGAATATTATCTCGCTTGCCGTGTGGCCGCTCACGGCGTAATGTAGTTTGTTCTGCACGATTTTGAAAAACTCGTATGTCTCCGGCATGGTGGCGTTGTAATCCAGACTGGTGGCGTACAGGTCGAGAATTTGGCGGTACATCACCTTTTCGCTTGCGCGAATGTCGCGAATTCGCTCCAAAAGTTCTTTCCAGTACAGCCCTCCGCCCATATTTTTCAAAAAATCGTCGTTCATGGAGTACCCTTTTTGCAGATATTCGTGCAGTACCCTCGTCGCCCATTGTCGGAACTGCGTGCCGCGCGGCGACTTTACGCGATAGCCAACCGCGAGTATTAAATCGAGATTATAATATTTTACACTGCGCTTGACTTCGCGCGCGCCCTCGTTTTGAACTGTCAAGTAATCCTTGACAGTTGCAGAAGGGTTGAGTTCTCTTTCTTTGAAGATGTTATTAATATGAAGGCTGATATTTTGCTTTGTTGTTTGAAATAGATCAACCAACTGCGCCTGTGTCAGCCAAAGCGTTTCACCATCTATGCGCACGTCAATTTTTGTCACCCCGTCCGCAGATTGGTAGATGATGATTTCGTGTTTATCGTTCATCGCTTGTTACCTCCACTCTCGCAAGGTTCCGGCGAATACGCTCGTCAAGAGCCGCGCTTTCCGCCATCTGTGATTCCAGTTCAGCGGTCAGCGTATGGACGCGCTCGGCAAAGTCGAAATCGTCCTCGTCGTCGGGCAAACCGATATACCGCCCCGGCGTGAGGACGTAATCCAGAGCGGCGACGCTGCCATCGCCCAAAATTGGAGCGGATTTGCAGAAACCGGGGATATCCCCGTAGCCGACGCCGGTTTTCCAGTTGTGGTAAGTATCAGCTATCGAGCGAATGTCCGCGTCGGTAAGTTCGCGAGTGCGGCGGTTGATCAGAGTACCCATATTACGGGCATCAATAAACAAAATTCTGTTCCGGCGCGGATGGTTTTGGTTCATCTCTTTTTCACGTGAGAGGAACCATAGACAGGCGGGGATTTGTGTATTTAAGAACAATTTAGTTGGAAGATTTACAATGCAATCCACTAAAGGAGCTTCAATCAATGCCTTGCGGATTCTATCCTCGCCGCTGGTCTTACTCGATAGCGAACCTTTTGCCAGAACAAATCCCGCTATGCCTTTCGGGTTGAGGTGATAAACAAAGTGTTGAATCCATGCATAGTTGGCGTTACCGGAAGGCGGCGGCGTTTCTTTACTGTACTTCCAGCGCCCGTCCGAGCGCAGGAGGTCGCCGCTCCAGTCGCTGTCATTGAACGGCGGGTTCGCTATGACGAAATCTGCCCGCAGATCCGCGTGCGCATCGTTCAGAAACGAGCCTTCGTTGTTCCATTTGACGTTGGAACTGTCAATCCCGCGCAGGGCAAGATTCATCTTGCACAGCCGCCAGGTGGTCTGGTTGCTCTCTTGCCCGAAGATGGAAACGACGCTCTCAAACAGTTTTTCAATTTCACTTGTTTTGCCGTTGTAGCGGTCGGCGTGGGCTTCGATGAACTTCTCGCTTTGCACAAACATACCGCCGGAACCGCAGCAGGGATCGAATACACGCCCTTCATAAGGTTCGAGCATTTCAACGAGCAGCTGCACGACACAGCGCGGCGTGTAGAACTGCCCGCCCTTCTTACCTTCAGCAAGCGCAAATTGTCCGAGGAAGTATTCGTAAACCCGGCCTAATACGTCGTTGGAACGTGATACGCTATCGCCGAGCGCCACGGTGCTTATGATGTCAATCAACCCGCCAAGGGACTGCTTGTCAAGTTTTTCTTTGGCGTATTCTTTTGGCAGAACGCCTTTCAAGGATGGGTTGTCCTTTTCGATAGAGTCCATGGCGTCATCCACGTCTTTGCCTATGGTGGAGAGTTTCGCGCGCCCTTGGAGATAGTCCCACCTGGCTTGAGGCGGCACATAAAAGACGTTCTCCGCGCGGTATTCATACGGGTCGTTCGGGTCGGCGCCTGCGTAGTCTCCCTCACCGGATTCAAGTTTGTAGTACAACTCATAGAAATTGTCTGAGATATACTTCAGGAAAATAAGCCCAAGCACAATGTGCTTATATTCTGCAGCGTCCATATTTTTGCGCAGTTTGTCGGCGGACGCCCAAAGTATTTGCTCAATTGGCTGTTCTATAATCGCCGTTTTTTTTCTTGCCATTTTACTTTTGTCCCCTAAGATTTTAATAAAGCTCATTCTGCATTACTTTAGCGCTTTACAGGTCAATTGTTTTAATAATCATCTGTCATATCGTTAAGATTCCAGAAAACATCGGTATTTTTAAGCTTTTCATTTTCCTTTGCGTAATCTATCGCCATTTTTCGGGAGCTGTCCCTTACTTTCGGGTCGGCGCCCGCATTGAGAAGAATTGTTATCACTTCCGGATTGAGTTCGAATTCCGGGCCGATGACTTTTTTTGCCGCAAAAATAAGCGGCGTCATGCCGTATTCATCTTTCACATTAACTTTGGCTCCCGCTTTAATAAGCGTGGTTATTACTTCCGAACTTGACATTGACCCGATTGCCGCGTTCATAAGCGGTGAAAATCCATTATTACTCCTTGCGTTGACATCCGCTCCCGCATTGATAAGAGCTTTTACTACTTCCGGATTTGAACCCCACGTCGCATAAAATATCGGTGTTTCTCTATAGATATCTCTTGCATTGACATCCGCGCCTGCTTTAATTATGGCCGCAATCACTTCAGGATTGGAATTGCCTTGCGCCGCGTACATAAGCGGAGTCTTTCCGTCTTCACATCTCGCATTCATGTCCGCTCCGTTATTAATTGCGTCATTGACCTTTTGCAGGGAACCTGCGAAATAGACTTCAAAATAAGAAACGCTGACCAACCCATTAGAAGCCTCAATCAAAACATCTATAAAAACGTCGTTTTCCGCTGCTATCGCGTGATCTGCCGCCATTTTACCATCTTTATCCTTCGTTTCCATATCCGCTCCAAATCCAAGAAGAGCTTTTATTAACACCGGATTAATAGGTTTTCTTGCTGCCATGGCCATAAGCGGCGTAATTCCACCTTCACCCCTTGCATTCACGTTTGCGCCTCCCTTAACGGCGTCAACGATTTGATTCAAATAGCCTTCTTTGCAGAGTTTAATAAAATCTGAATCGTTCATCGCGGCAAACGTTGCCCCTGCGAACAACAAACATATGATTAAACTCAAAAATACTCTTTTCATAATCCCTACCCCTTTGCATTTAACAATTGCTTAATACAACTTATTATAGCGGGGTAGACGGCGGTTGTCATGCTATTTTCACTAATATTTATCGACTTTCGTTTCGCGCTTCACTCTGCACTGACAGCATATATGGTTAGTCGTAATAAAAAAAAGATTTAGGACAATTTCCTAAATCCTTGTATTTGATGGAGCCGGCGTCCAGATTTGAACTGGAGACCTGCGCATTACGAGTGCGCCGCTCTACCGACTGAGCTACGCCGGCAAAAATCCAAAAAAGTGGCGATCCTAGCGGGATTCGAACCCGCGTCGCAGCCTTGAAAGGGCTGTGTCCTAGGCCACTGGACGATAGGACCGCAAAAACAAATACAGTAATTTCGTACAAATGAATTTCATACAAACTACTTGCATATGGTGAGCCGTGAGGGACTTGAACCCTCGACACCCGGATTAAAAGTCCGGTGCTCTACCGACTGAGCTAACGGCTCGTGACAACAAAGAGATATTATACAGACGAATGTGTCACGAGTCAATATATATTTCGTCAAGCGTCAAAATTTAACCGTAATATATCCTAAACGTTCAATACCACTGTATTCCGCCTTTTTAAACTTTTTGCGTTGTTTTTACGCCTGTGAAAGCCGATACAAAAAAAGCTATTCTTTCAAGCCAATCGTTACATTGCTTTGCTTTTATAAGCGACGTTATGGAAAAGAATTCATCTATATTCCCTTCGTTAAGCGTATCATCCTGCTCCGCTTTATTTATCACTTCCTGAGGAATATGATAAATAATGTCATTTTCGTGCCTGATTGTCACGCTGCGCGGAACGCACGTAAACGCGACCGGCGCCCCTTCTTTTTCAAATACAGTTACGGTATATTCAACATCGCCGATTGCGCCGAGAGGGATACTGAACCTCCTTTTTCTTTCATATCCGCGTTTTTGCAGTTCAGCAACTGAGTCGTAGACTCCTTCTTCATACTCTATGCGTTTGACTGCATCAAAATGTCTGATATATAGGTTTATCCTTTCTCCAAGCTTTACAATTTTTGGTTCATCCGGTTTTAAACTCATAGTATCATAGGTATTGTCATTCCATAATAATTTGGCCATTTCGCTTCCGTCTTCCCCGCAAAATGAAAAATCCATAAGGATTGCAGCTGCTGCTATCTGCAATGGACGATACCAGCGCGACGGGTTTATTCCCATTAATTTTCTCATAATCCCCGTCTTGTAAAAATACTCCACTCCCTTCTGACCGCCAGAGAAAGGCACTCCTTCAGGTGATGGCATCATACTTTTTTCTTCTTCATTCATTGGGAAAAACGGGCGGTAAAAACCTTCGCTCTTGCTCTTTGTCATATCGCAAACCCAGAGAAAGAAGCGTTTTTTTTCGGGCATCAAAGCCATCTCTGCATTATCAAGTATATTCGATGGAGTCCCAATCATATTACTTAGAGATGTTATCGTTTTCCAATAAAACATTTTAAATTTTGAGTACACTGAATACTCTTCAAGAATATGCTTTATTGTAGGTTCAAGTTGGTGTATTTCATAATTATACGTTTCGTTTCTCTTCTCTCCTCTCATGGAAAGTATTCTATCGTTTTTTTCTACCCAACTAAAATGTACAAGTTTCTTTTTAGCTCCAGACTTTTTAGCTTTATTTTCTATTAAAAGCCTCGGCATGCCATCTTTTGTCCATATCCCCAGAGTGAGTTTTTCATCAACTGAATGTACGCTTGTAATCTCTCCCTTATCGTCCATCTTTTCCTCCAAGTTCAACTAAGATATATTAGGTGTTTTATAAAATTATCCAAAATATCCATTCTCAAGGCAAGGATACTGGGAATATTCTCTCTATACGCGGGTAGCCTTTAGTCTTCCTGCTTTTGTTGTTGCTCAGCATGTTTCTTAATGGTTTTAATTTCGGTTGTCTTTTTCATAGACCAAAGTATAATATTCAGCGTGTAAATTTCTCAAGAAGTATGAATTTCAACTCAGGACGAGCCAGATTCAGCAGGTAATAATGAGGATTTTACTGAATTAATTAGAAGGAGGCGATTATCACGGCTTCAAAAGAATCAAAAATATCCGCATTAAAAATAGCTTGGAGTTCATGGGGAATTATTGCATTTTGCTTTTTTCTGACATTTATCCACCGAACTTCCATTGGAACAGTGAACGATGAAATATCGTCAGAATTCGGTATAAGCAGAACTGTTTTCGGCGTTATGGCCTCCATGTATTTCTACGCTTACATGATAATGCAGATTCCGGCAGGATTGCTTGCAGATAGCTGGGGGCCGCGCAAGACTGTTGCAACAGGAGTATTGGTTGGAGGTACGGCGACTTTACTGTTTGCATTCGCGGTGAATCCTACGATGCTTTTTATCGGAAGATTTTTTATTGGCGCCGGTATGGCAACAGTATTTGTTTGCCTTTTAAAAATTCAATCGCAATGGTTTCCCAGCAGAGTGTTTGCAACATTATCAGGATTTTCCATATTTATTGGCAATCTTGGCGGGGCGGCAGGGCAATACCCTTTTGCCCTACTGGCGCTCTTGACCGGATGGCGGAATTCTTTTTTTACTATAGCGCTGTTGACCGTCACAATCGGAATTATATGCTTTCTTATGGTGAAGAATAAGCCGGAAGACGTGGGATTGCAACCACTTAATTCTCAAAATGATAAACATGTTGAAAAACTAAGTATAATTCAAGGAATTCGTATAGTTGCACGTGAAAAACGCATATACGGCGCATCAATTTTTTATCTTTTTAATCAAGCGGCGTTTATTTCTTTTGTAGGCGCCTGGCTTGTTCCATGGCTGCGGGAAGTATATAAAATGAGTTCAACTACTGCGGCAAATATTGGAACATTTGCGACGGTAGGAATAATGATAGGAAGCGTACTAAGCGGCGTTATATCGGACAAACTTAAGCGAAGAAGAATTATAATCATAACAGGTTCAATTATTTGTTCATGCATGTGGGGTTTAATGGCATTTTGGAGCACCGGAAACAATTTTATTATCGGTTCATTACTTTTTGCAATGGGAATAAGTTCAGGCGTATTCCCTCTTTCTATGGCTATAACAAAAGAGGTTTCTCCAATTTCAAGTACCGGCACCGCTATAGCTGTTCTTAATACAATTGGCTTTTTGGGCATAGCTATTGGAACTTCTTTACTAGGTTATATTGCTGATTTAGGAGAGAATTTATCCCAAACTGCAAAGTTTAATAATGTTTTAATTGCATGTTTTATTATCTCTTTAGCCAGTACGTTTTCTAGTTTCTTCTGTTTCGAGACTCATGCGCAGAATGTTGCTGAGACAATGCACAATTCTCAATGCTCAACGCATAATGAAAAGACTAATGCCAAAAACATTGAACATTGAACATTGAATAGTGGTTGACAACTGTATAGTTTAGGGTATAATTTTTGTTTGTTGACAGTTGGGGAATGGTGCAATGGCAGCACGCCTGACTCTGGATCAGGTAATTGGGGTTCGAGTCCCTGTTCCCCAGCCAATTTCCAAAATGTGGCCCCATCGACTAGCGGCCTAGGTCGTAGCCCTCTCAAGGCTAAAACACGGGTTCGAACCCCGTTGGGGCCACCATTTTATTGCCCGATTGAGTCAAAAAAACATTATTTTATAGTACTCCTTATGGAATAATCCCTTCCATTTTCAGTCTGCTAACCATTTTATGCCCTCCTAGAAGCCATATTTGATCGCCTTTGTTCATGACAAACTGTACATCGGGGTAGATGATGGGGTAATTTCCTCTATGAATGCCTATGACGTCGCAGTAAAAATCCGTGCGCATCTTCGATTCCTTTAAATTTTTGCCCACGAAACGAAGCCCTCGCTTCACCGTTATCGCATGGCAGAACATCCGGTCCTCATTTAGCTCGTTATCTGAGTCCGAAATGAAGTCCCGGAGCATTACCGGGTCTTTCTGCTTTATAAGCCCCGTATGCTTCTTAGCTGCAGCAAGCTCAAACAATTCTATCTGCTCTCTTGTGCACATTAAAAAGAGAGTGTCATTAACGTGCAGCTTATGGCGCCCTTCGGGAATATTTAAATGCTTTTTTCCGGAAATGATTTTTATTACATTCACTTTATAATCATATCCCCATTTTAAAGATCTTAGTGTGTGACCTATGACGTTGCAATCCTTCTCCACAGAATAAACTGTCACCCAAAGTTGCTCATTTATCCACCTGTCGCGCGGCATACCGCCTTCTTGAGAGTATTCGCCTTCGCTTTGCATAGACTCATCTAGCAGTCTTTTTTCGTTAAAGTTTGCTAAAAAACGGGCTTCTATCTCAAGATATTTCCCAATGAACCAATCGGAGCGCGAAACACTTATCATGAAAACGATAACCGGTACAATCAACCACGCAGTTGATATGCTCAAGAATGTATCCAACGTGATTTTAATAATGAAAACGGTTATGGTAATTCTGGCGACTAAAAACATGAACAACGGGAGACGGTTTACTTTTGATTTCATCAGCAGCAAGGGGAAATTTTTGTCCCGCTGGGAGAGTAAGGTACTTAAAAACGGAGACATACACAACAGGATAATGGACGTGGTCAATAGCTCTCCCCCAACTTTTGGATAATAATTTTTAATAAACGGTTCGATAAAATGTATGCCAGCCTGAAAAATGCCAAAAAGCATTATTACTTTAAGAGACAGACTGGTGAAATATCCCTTCAAAAAACCTCTCCAGTACTTCTCTTTTTCTTTTTCAATATTTCCTTCCGGCACATTTTTATCAATTTTCTTAAGCAGACTTGATGGAATTATTTTTTTTGTCAGCTCGTATATTATATCGGTGTTTTTAATAAAAAACGGTGTCGTAAAAGTAGTGATGACCGAAACAGAAACCACAACAGGGTATATAAAATCACTGCTTAGCTTAAGGCTAATTCCTAAAGACGCGATGATGAACGCGAATTCTCCAATCTGAGCGAGACTCGCGCCGCAACATATGGCAGTATATAACGGTCTACCTGATAATAATACGCCCAATGACGAAAAAATTAGTTTTCCCATGATCGTCGCCAACGTGATTACGACTATAGGCCAGGTATAACGAACGAGCATGGCGGGGTCGACAAGCATTCCAACAGAAATAAAGAACACTGCTCCAAACAAATCCTTAACAGGTTTCAGCAAATGCTCTATTCTTTCTACATAAACCGTTCCCGCCAGGATCGTACCTGCGACAAAAGAACCCAGCGCAGTGGAGAACCCCACATATGAGAACAAAAGAACCATTCCGAAACAAATGCCCAGCGAGATAATCAGCAGCGTCTCGTCGCTCATGAGTTCACGAGCGTGGTTGAGCAGGGTAGGTATAACGTATATTCCTAGAATAAGCCAAAGTACCAAATAAAACATAAGGCGCATTATCGTGAGCGCTATCCCGTTATTGTCGGCGCCAAGCGCGAATGTGGACATGAACGCCATCATCATCACGCCAACAATATCCTCAAGGATAAGCGCGCCAAACACAATCGCTATAAATTTTTGCTTCATAAGATGCAGTTCTTCAAAGGCTTTAATGATAATGGTAGTGGAAGACATTGACAGTATGCCGCCCAACATAACGTTGTCAAGTGTACTCCAGCCAAGCATATGACCGGATAAGAATCCAAACAAAAACAACCCGCACACTTCCGTCAATGACGTGGTTATTGCTGCGCCGCCAACATTTGCCAGTTTATGGAAACTACAGTCAAGCCCCAGCGCAAACATAAGGCAGATTATTCCTATTTCTGACCAAAGGTGTATGGATTCCATATCAGTCACCGTTGGCAGTACGGCAAAAAAAGGCCCCGTTAAAAAACCTGCTACAATATATCCCAACACAAGCGGCTGACGGATTTTTTTGAATACTACAGTTGTAATGCCGCTAACTATTAATATAAGCGCCAGATCAATAATTAACTGAGGCAAGTGCATGAGAACCACCCCTTCACGCAAGCCGTCTTTTTGTCTTTTCGTTTTTCATTTAGATTATAACGTATGTTTCATCATTTTTTCAAACGATGCAAGCCGAGTAGGTTATAATATGAGAAATTTCATATTTGACATATCAGTTTAATGTTTGGAATGGCAATATTCCATATGCAAGATATAGTCGGGAGGAAGTAACATGCATCTGTGCATAAAGAACCTAGGGAAGATAGAAACCGCAGATATTGAAATCAACGCCATAACAATTATTGCAGGCGAGAACAATGAAAAAAAGAATCAATCAAGAAATGCAATTAAAGGCCACTATTCACATAAGGCTGAAGAGAATCACATTCAATTCGGTCTGGAAAGATTTAAGAGATTATATTTTAAAAATGTCTACACTGTCACAGAAGATGAATTTGAAAACAATTTTGTAATGAATTGGGAGCAAAAAGCATTCTAAAATAGGCGATACAGTTCATTTTTATGGCTATAAACAACGATGCTATCGTTAGCAAACCCAGGAATTTTCTTGATTATGAAGGATTTTTGGGCTTCCTCTTCTGCTATGAGCAGTCGTTAACTGGGCGTTTCATCAGACTTATGTCACAAAAACCAGACGTTATTATTGCCCGGCAAATTTATGGTTGCGCGGGGACGTGTATTTGCATGGGATACAGTCGGTGGCTGTATGTTTGTGGGCTAAACTGTTCAGCGTCTCTGCAATATAGGCAATGAACAAGTACCGACATCAGGCGCAATGTTCTGAACGGTGTCCGCGGCGCTAAGAAAGCCCGGAGGGCGCGCACAACTCCGGAGGTCGAAAACAAGGACGCTCATCGCAAATACAATCAAAATGGAATTTTTCAAACCCTTTTTTGTTTTTATCCCGGCATATGCGGGAATGTCAATCTATAATTCCAAAAACGTACCGCAAAATTTACACTTAACGACTTTCCCTATAACTATTCTATTGTTTCCCTCTTAACCCTCAGCAAACACGAGGCTGTCGATCGAGTGATCAATTACATTGGCAAACGGATGGACATCGCCTTCAGAGGCTGCGTAGTGTACTTCAATTTCAGCCCAGACGCCCGCGCCCTTTTTTAAGACGAACTTGCGAATGTGGAGCGTTTCGCCTTTTTCCCGCCAGACAACCTGCCAATAATCTTCCCCGATATCAGAGGAAGGGTATTCCCCTTTTTCTTCAACGGCTTTTACAACGCTATTGAACGAGTCCCTGAGCGTAACTTCCTCGTCGTCCAGCACAAAGCCTCCGGTCACGCGAAACTGCCCGGTTCCGTCTTTCGTCCCCAGGACCATTCCGTCCTCGTTTTCCGGCAAAAGAACGATCTCCGTGAAATAATTGTGAGGAATTTGCACGCTATACCCGACGCGATTGTTGCCATAGAATAGATAGTTATCCCCGTCCCCCGGATAAAGGGTCACCGTATTTCCGGTGTTGCCGTCCTTGAGCGTCACTTCGCCGGATGTACTGCCTTGCCAATGTTCGCGCATGGCCTGCGCGTAATCGTATTCGATCTCCTCTTTGTCCATCGCCCCGGTATTTGAATTGACCGAGATACTGTCATATGTCGCGCTGTCGCCGTACCAATGAATTTCAAAGCGATAAAACTCAACGCCGTTTTCCCATGTGCTTTCCTGCGGCTTGATCTCGCCCTCGCCCTCGTAGGGTATCGCTTTTGAAATCAAGTTCAAAGCTTCATCAATACTGAGCTTTCCTGAGCCGGGCGCGGCCGCCCATGCGCAGGCCGCGGATAAGAGCAGGACAAACGCAAATACCGCCGTAAATCTCAAAAAAAATTTTTTCATAAACTGTTCCTCCTTATTTTTGGTCAATACATTAGGTTCGCGTCACGGCAGTAGAAATGGAGTTCGCTCACAAGTCCGTCAGAGCCGAACGTTATTTCATAGCCGTAAAACCAGCCGTCGCGGCCGAGTTCCAAACGCCACGATTCGGCGCCGTCGTCACTTTTGCCGGCCTGGATTTTTTCCGGTGGAAAGTGCGCGAATACGCGCTTCAGGTAATCCTTATCGCACCATGCCTCGCCGATGAAAATTCCTCCCATGCCCGCTCCCCGGCGGGTGAGCGTGAACTCAAAATTTCTGGTATCCATAAAGAAGTTGACCTCCAGCCCGTCAAAGGACATTTTTGTCGTGTCCGTGACACCATGCCAGTATGACTCCTCAAGGGCTGAATTGTCTCTCGCGGTGATCACGCCCGGCCCCCACTTACGCATTATCTCGGGGACGTTCGCGCCAAGGCAAAGGGCCATGAAATGCCCCAACGAAAAATCTTCAACCTGCAAGAACCCCGGTTCCGCCTCGATCCAGCCGGAAGAGAACCACGTTTTGTCACCTATGATCTGGAGCCAGCCCGGGATCGACTTGTCCGTCACGTACATGGCGCCAAAATACTCGTTTTCTTCAGTGAGCGGATATTTCTTTTTGCCGGAGTTTGTTGAAGGTTCACTGTACACCGCGTATTTTTTCCCCTCCGAGCCCTCGGGAAACAGGTTGTCGGCATTGAATACTCCCTTGTCCAAAGCCATGCGGCGCTGATTTTCGGCTGACGTGTCCAAAGCGGAGAATCCTCCCCCGCGGGGAGTTTCCATTATCTGCTTCATGCCGCCGGCGGCAAGCGGCGTTACGTTCGCGAACTGCGCGCTTACAAAAGCCTCCGCGGGCGACACATCCGCCTCCATTTCCGCGTCGTAATAAGAAAAAGTATTCACAAACGGGACGATCCCGTCTTTTGGATCGGGCCGGAACACTATCCTGTACCACTTCGAGCCGTCATTTACGTCTGTGACCGGCCATGTCTCGGCGATGAAAACGTCGCCGGTGTTGACCTTCGCAACGACGTTCCCGCCGGCCCTGGGCTGAGGCCGCAGGTTGACGTTCGTCCCCTTTATGGTGACCCGTACATAACCGTCCTCGGCGCTGGCCGCAGCAGGGG
>WRHH01000020.1 GCA_009783355.1 Synergistaceae bacterium | reverse complement strand
TACATGTCGTTTGAGGAATTCGACAAATTCAAAAAGTTTGGTATGGATAAACAAACTCCGTTCATAATGATAGACCTCGATATAGTCGCGAGAAAATATGACGACCTGCGCAACGCCCTGCCGCAATCGGACGTTTACTACGCGGTCAAGGCGAACCCTGAAGCCGAAGTCATCAAACTCCTCGCCGAAAAAGGCAGTTACTTCGATGTGGCCACTATCTATGAAATCGATTTAGTGCTCGGGCTGGGGATCGATCCTTCGCGCGTCAGCCTCGGAAATACCATAAAAAAAGCCCGCGATATAGCGTACGCTTATTCAAAAGGCGTCAGGCTATTCGTGACCGACTGCGAGAACGACGTGCGCAAGATAGCCGAGAACGCGCCCGGCTCGCAGGTTTTTTGCAGGATACTTTCAGAAGGTATAGGGGCCTCATGGCCGCTGTCCAGAAAATTCGGCTGCTACCCCGACATGGCGGTCGAAGTATTGGCACTGGCGCATCAACTTGGGCTGAAAGCTCGCGGAGTGTCGTTCCATGTCGGTTCGCAACAGTATTATATATCGCAGTGGCGGGAAGCCTTGTGGGACGCGAAAAGCGTTTTCGACGGGGCATCCGAGCGCGGGATAAAACTTGACTTGGTGAACCTCGGTGGAGGGTTCCCCGTGAGATATAACCACCCTATCCCCGAAACCGTCGCTTACGGCGCTGAAATAATGGAATACATGGTCGAGGTGTTCGGAAACGATATCCCAAAAACGATAGTTGAACCCGGCAGATACATGACCGGAGATTCTGGAATATTGGCTGCGGAAGTCATACAGATTTCGCAAAAAGCAACAAGTGGAGGCAGGTCCTGGCTATATCTCGACATCGGAAAGTTTGGCGGGATGATAGAAACGATGGATGAATGCATACGCTATCCCATATACTCCGAGCGTTCAGGCAAAATGATCCCATATACGGTAGCAGGGCCAACCTGTGACAGCGTTGATGTGATGTACGAAAAAGTCCCCTACATGTTACCGGAATCTATTCAGGAAGGAGACAGAATCTATTTTTTCACTACCGGAGCATATACATCTACTTACTGCTCAGTTTTTTTCAACGGGTTTCCGCCTCTTAGAACATATATACTTCAAAAATGACGAAGGAGTGAGTTAATAATGAAACTGTTTATAATCAATCCAGGTTCAACAAGCACAAAAGTAGCGCTGTATGAAGACGATAAAGAAATATGGAGCGAAACTCAGCGTTACGACACTGATGTCATAAGCAAATTTGAAAGTATTGGTTCTCAGGAAGAATTTCGATTCGATGCGATAAATAGAATACTTGATGAAAAAGGAGTTTCTCCTGAAGATTTTGACGCCGTTGTTGGGAGAGGAGGACTTTTAAGCCCAATAAAGGGCGGAACATATGAAATAAATGAAAAAATGATTGAGGAGCTTTTAGCATCTCAACACGGCTCTCACGCCAGCAACCTTGGCGCGCCGCTTGCCGCCCGTTTTGCAGCAGCGGGAGGAGGAAAAGCAAAATCGTTCATCGTAGATCCGGTCGTTGTTGATGAATTGGTAGAAGAAGCGAGGATTTCAGGATTACCGGAAATTAACCGCCGCTCAATATTTCATGCTTTGAACCAAAAAGCCGTCGCGCGAAGGGCAGCTGTAAAAATGGGAAAGCCCGTTCAGAATTGCAATTTCATAGTAGCGCATATGGGCGGCGGAGTCTCGGTCGGCGCGCATGAAAACGGACGGGTAATTGACGTCAGCAACGGGCTTGACGGAGAAGGTCCGATGTCTCCCGAACGCAGCGGGGCGCTTCCGGCAGGGAAACTGGTATCGCTCTGTTTCAGCGGTAAGCATACTCAAAAGGAAATAGAAAAGAAATTAGTTGGGAATGGCGGATTAGTAGCCCACCTTGGAACAAATGATTTACGTGAAGTCGAAAAGAGAATAGCAAACGGAGATTCCCACGCAGAGCTCATGTTCAACGCTCTGTGTTTTCAAATATCAAAAGAAATAGGAAGCTGCGCTGCAGTATTGAAAGGTAGAGTCGACAGCATATTACTGACGGGAGGCCTCGCTTACAGCGTAAAATTATGCGAAGAAATAACGAGTAGGGTTTCATTTATTGCGCCGGTTGAAATATTCCCCGGCGAGGACGAGATGCAAGCCCTTGCTGAAGGAGCTTTAAGGGTTCTTAAAGGCAAGGAATCAGCTCAAATTTACAGCTAAAAAGGCAAAAACATTTTGAACGCGTCTTCGGGAATACGTTCGACAGGTAAAAGAATACGCATCATCATATTTGACGAACGTAAAATTTTGCGCGAGGGACTTAAATGTCTTCTGGAAAAGGAATCTGACTTGGAAATAGTCGGCAGCATCGGAAGACAGGAAGATGTCTTAACGCATTTGAGAACAAGTAAACCGGAAATACTGATAATGCCGGGCCGTCATTTCTTTTTGGCTCTTGAAGCGCTAAGTATCAAGGATATACGGCGCGACACGCAGATAATAATTGAAACTATACCGAACAACATATTTTGTTCTTTAATGTTGGCAAGAGGAATAAACGGTATTGTGCTGGCGACATCCGGCAGGATGGAGCTTTTGTCTGCAATTAGATGCGTTGCTCTGAAAAAGAGATACGTTGACCCCGCCTTATCTTTTGAAGATCAAACAGAAATCATTAAACTAAAACAACTTTCAGCACGTGAACTGGATATATTGTACTTAATAGCGCAAGGATACGAGAATCTGGAAATAGCAAAAATAATGTACATTACAGAGCGTACCGTAAGAAACCATACAAGCCATCTCCTCAGAAAACTAGAATTACAAGACAGAACTCAAGTTGCCGTCTACGCTTGGGAGAATAGTTTTGCGAAACTGGCGCCCGACGTGTTGAGGTTAATGCTGAAAAAATTCAGGAGTTTAAAAAGTAAAGAAGAAATCAGAAAGGAAGGACAGCATGAGCAAGGCTGATGGAATTTTCATTAGCAACTGTAAACAAATTTTGTCTGAAGGTTTTAGCGATAAAGATCAAATCGTGCGCGCCCATTGGGAAGACGGAACTCCTGCCTATACGTTCAAGAGTTTCTGCATTGTCAACAGATACGATATTTCCAGCGAGTTTCCAATATTAACACTCAGAAAGACAGCGTTCAAATCTTTGATAGACGAGCTGTTATGGATTTGGAAAACAAAGTCAAATAATATAAAAGACTTAAATAGCCATATCTGGGATTCTTGGGCTGACAGCAGCGGTTCAATCGGGAAGGCGTATGGATATCAACTGGCAATAAAGCATCAATACCACGAAGGTTGGTACGATCAGGTAGACCGAGTCATTTTCGATCTTAAGAACAACCCATACAGCAGGAGAATTATTACGAATATTTATAACCACAATGACCTGCATGAAATGAACTTGTATCCCTGTGCATACAGCCTTACTTTTAACGTTATAAACAACTGCCTGAATGTAGTGCTGAATCAGCGTTCTCAAGACATGCTGGTGGCGAATAATTGGAATGTATGCCAATACGCGGTATTAGTTCATATGTTTGCTCAAGTCAGCAATTTGCAAGCGGGTGAACTGGTGCATGTTATCGCTGACGCGCATATATACGACAGGCACGTTCCAATTATAGAATCAATACTGGAGAATCCGCAGTACCCCGCGCCTCGTTTTCATATCGACGAAACTATCGACAACTTCTATCATTTCGGCGTTGACAGCTTTAAGCTAACCGACTATAAATATAACGACATAGAAAAAAGAATTCCCGTTGCGATTTAGTATATATGGATGGTAATGAAAATTGAATCTGATAGTTGCAGTCAACGAAGAATGGGGAATTGGATGTGACGGGGAACTTTTATCAAAAATCCCGGAGGATATGGCTTACTTTAAACAAAAAACCTTGGGTAAAGTTGTTATTATGGGGAATAGTACTTACAAATCGTTGCCCGGCTTAAAACCGCTCAAAGACCGCGTCAATATTGTAATGTCAAAGGATACTAATTTAAGAATTCGGGGAGCTCTCGTATGTAATTCATTAAAGGACATAATTTACATTTCAAATATGTGCTGCGCAGAAGATGTCTTTATTATTGGCGGACAATCAATATATGAACAATTTTTGCCATATTGTTCCACTGCCTATGTAACTAAAATCAAGACTAATTCTCCCCAAAAAGCAGACAAATTTTTCCCGAATTTAGACGCCATGCCAAATTGGAAGCTTGTAGACACTTCCGAGACAAATTTCTTTCGTGAGATAGAATACAACTTCGCCGTTTTTGAGAATGTAAATAAGAATATGAAAATGATGATTACTGAAGCGCAAAGCGCAGACTTACAACAAATACTTCAATTGCAATATCTGGCATACCAGAGTGAAGCCAAACTCCTCAACGATTATTCAATACCTCCATTGAAGCAAACCATTGGTGAAGTAAAGCAGGAATATGAAAAAGGAGTATTCTTGAAAGCTGTGGACGAAGAAGGAAATATTGTAGGTTCTGTAAGGGCATATTTGGACAATAACACCGCTTATATCGGGAAATTGATAGTGCTTCCAGAAAAACAGGGGCAGGGCGTCGGAACAGAGTTGATGTTAGCGATTGAACGCGAATGTGCAGTTGCAAGATATGAATTGTTCACAAGCGACAAAAGCGTAAGGAACATTCAGCTTTATGAACGCCTTGGATATGCGAAGTATAAGGAACAAAAAGTCGCGGACGGACTGACTTTTGTTTACTTAGAAAAATACCCGCCAAGCAATAGTCTCGGTAATAGAAAATAAGACGTGGGCTTCGTTTATGGATGAGTCAACTAACTTCTCACTCCTAACTCCTAACTATAATAAATTCCGCGACTCGGCGTCTCTCCCTATCAACAGCTATAGCAATTAGTGTTACACTCTCCTGCGCGTACTTGTCCGCGTAGCCTTTTTCGTGAATCTGCTTCATGGCGTCCGCTGCTGCGCTCTTCGCCGCGTCTTTTCCATCGGCGACCTTCAACTCCACAACATAGCGATGACCGTTCTTCTCGGCCTCTATGTCGCTTCGGCCCCAATAGCTGTGATTTTCCGCCGTCGTATTTACGCGCGACGACCAAAGCAGTGTGAACAAAAGCGCGTGATAAAAGCTCTCCGCGTAAGGAGGCGGCGCGTAATCATCTTTCTTCTCCTTCATTGCATTATACTTTCGTTCTTCGCGTTCATAAATGTCATAAGGTAAGTTAGCGAGCAATGAATTGTAGATTTTTATCAACTCTTCGGGTTGCCCGTTGCCAAGCGCTCTTTCCAAGTTGTTCTGCGTAGCGCTAATGCCTGCGATTTTATATTTTCCATATAAAAAGAGGTCAGCTACTGAGGAAAGCACTTCGTTGTTCGGGTAATCCAAAATCAAATTTCTGCCTTTGCGTTCCCTTACTGTAAGATAACCGCTTTGAAATAGGAAACTTTCCGGTGACGCTCGCTCAATCTCAGCCACTGACGTAAAGTCTTTGGACACTTCTAAGCCCCGGAAGTTCTCTGTTTCCAGATCGTGTCGTTTAGCGTACTCGACCAGCACTGATGGCGTTCCGGACGCAAACCAATAGTTATTGAACGTCGGGTCATTGAAAAAGTTCAATACAGAAAAAGGATTGTAAAGCCTTGTCTTGCCGTCGAACGAAAAACCGTCGTAGTGCTCTCGTATCTCGGCGCAAAGACACTCTTTTGATTTGCTCATGTCGGCTGCCGTATCGCCGATATGGGCGTCAAAACAGCTCAAGAGTTCACTTTCCGTGTAGCCCAGCATTGCCGCATACTTGTCGTTCATGGAGATATCAGTAAGGTTGTTCATCGCGGAAAAAACTCCTACTTTCGAAAATTTACTGATTCCGGTTATGAAGACAAAACATAAGTGCCTGTCGGCAGCTTTTATGCGGGCATAAAAGTTTCTCAGTATATCGCGGACGGCCTCAGCTTTTTCTATGTCATGAATACTGTCGAGGATGGGTTTGTCGTACTCGTCAATGAGGACAGCGGTAGTAGCGTTGTATTTCTGCGCCGCGCGGCTCAGCAAATTGGAGAGAGCATCGCCGGGTAGTGTTGTTTCGATATTCACATGAAGCCGGTCGGCGTTTTCCATGACTTGATTGAGAATTGAAGAACGCAGATTGTCCGACCCCATGTCTGTAGTAAGATTACTCATGTCCAACCTTACAACCGGGTGCGTTTTGTATTCCGGCCTTTCAAAAAATTCCGAAGCGTACAGCCCTTCGAAGAGTTCGCGCTTTCCTGAGAAGATGGCGTCGAATGTGGATATAGTGAGAGATTTTCCGAATCTTCTGGGTCTGGAAAGGAAATAAACCCTGCCACTATCAATGAGATCTATCAGATATTTCGTTTTATCAACATAAAGGTATCCTTCACTCCGAATTATATCGAACGTCTGGATGCCTATCGGCAACTTCGCCTTCATTTTTGCGAAATTCATTATGTCCTCCTTACGGCTTCGAGCACGCTATAGCCAGTTTCACATCTAATGATATTTCATCATTTGAGATTTTATCACAATCGAATAACAACACCGTTTAAATTTGATAGTGATTTTATCTTATGCCTTTAACTCCTAACTCCTCACTTTATTCTCAAAGAGTTCAAATAATCAATAATCTGCTTTGCTAACGAAATGCCAATACCGGGAACTTTTGTCAGTTCTTCCGGCGCCAAAACAGAAATTCGCTGGACGCTGCCGAAAGTTCCTAGCAATTGCGCCGCTTTGCGTTTTCCTATTCCTGGGATTTCCTCGAGCGCTGTCCTCTTAAATCTGACGGCGCTTGCGTTTCGATGGGTCGTTACGGCGTACCTGTGAACTTCATCTCTTATCCTTTGCAGCAATTTCAACGCCTTATCATCATTTTTCAGCCTTAGCGGAATGTTATTAACAGCAATTTTTCCTTTTTCAGGCGCAGGGATGTAAATTAGCTCCTCTTCTTTTGCCAAAGCTACGACGGGAAGCGCGAGATTTAGTTCATCAAGTGCGCGCAGCGCAAACTCAAGCTGAACGGGGCCGCCGTCGATCAATGCCAATTGAGGCAACGGCTCCTCTCCCTTTATCACATGATTGTAACGCCGTTCCACGGTTTCCTGAATTGAGGCGAAATCGTTTATTCCCTCGACTGTTTTAATCTTAAAACGGCGGTACAAGGACGGATTCGGCATCCCCTGTTCGAATACCACGCAGCAACCATAAGTGTCTTTGCCCGAAGAGTGAGATATGTCAAAGGCGTCAATCCTCCACGGCAATACGCTTAGATTTAGCGTTTCCTGAAGCTTTGTCAGCACGTCAAACTGTTCGGCGTCGAGTTCCTTTTGCAAAGCAGTATTTACCCTTTGCCTGCTCAGCTTCCATATTGCGCGAATGGCGTCGCGGTGCCGCGCCGCTTCCTCAAAATCCATCTTTTTGGCAGCGGAGTCCATGCGTCGGCGCAAGCGCTCAACGAGGTCGGCCGACCTGCCCTGCAAAAGCAATACGACATCGTCGGCTCTGTCCTGATATTCTTTTTGCGTGCAATACCCAACGCACGGCGCCAAGCAATGACCAAGAGAATGTTCTATGCACGGGCGTTTGCGGTTTCCTCCAACAGGTATATCCGCCTTGCAGCTGCGAAGAGGGAAATATCTTTCGACAAGCCTCAGAAGCGCGCGAACATTTCCCGCGCTGACCCAAGGTCCAAAACAGATGTCCTTTGAATTATCTTTGGGAGTTTTTCTCGTTACGATAATCCTTGGGAATGTTTCTGCTGTTATATATATATAAGGATATTTATCCATCATCTTGAGGTCAACGTTAAAGAACGGGGAGTACCTTTTTATGAGCTTTGCTTCGACAACAAGCGCCTCAGCCTCGGTCTCCGCGCGAATCACCGATATGTCCGCTATTTGCTCAACTAGCTTGCGTAATCGCGGATTGGCAAAATCATGCCTGAAATAAGATGAGACACGTTTTTTAAGCGATTTGGCTTTCCCAATATAGATGACAGCTCCCGAACTGTCCCGCATAAGATACACGCCGGGACGGTTCGGGAGATTTTTTATTATTTGTTGAATGTTATCTATAAAAATTACTCCTGAACGATAGTTTTAAGTACCTCACGCTCCGGGCTCAATATTTCAAGCTCAAGCGGCATTTTACCCAAAGCATGGGTCGAACAGGACAAACATGGGTCGTAACATCTGATGACATGTTCCATCCTGTTGAGGACTCCTTCTTTTACATTCGCGCCGTCAGTTATGAACTCGCGCGCTACCTGCTCCACTCCGCGATTTATGGCAATATTATTATGCCCTGTGGCAACTATAAGGTTGGCAGCTGTAATAGCGCCTCTTTCATCGACTTTGTAATGATGGATGAGAGTTCCGCGGGGAGCTTCCACAATTCCTACCCCTTCCGGGTTAAGCTCGTTGCCCTGCGGACAATGAAGATCGTTTGAACACACGTCTCTGTCCTCAAAGAGTTCTCCAAGCCTCTCCGCAGCATATAGAGCTTCAATAAGGCGCGCATAGTGATAATAAAGCGTGTAATGCACCATTCCATTTGAATCTTTTCCTGCTTCACGAAGCCTTCTCAACTCTTCATCCGCTTTAGGCGTTGAGATCAAGTCGCACGCATTAATACGGGCAAGAGGCCCCACTCGATACGCGCCCTGCGGGTAGCCAAACGCGCGATAGAACGGGAACTTCAAATAACTCCAAGGTTCTACGTGTTCGCCTATTTTATCCGCGTATTCGAAAGGTTCAAATTCGTCAATTACGCGACCATTCGCGCCCCGGAGCCGAAGTATCCCGTCATAGAGCTCAAGAACTCCTTTTTCACTGTCTTCTTCATAGCTGTAAGTTTTCTTGACAAGCCCCAAATACCCCGTCTCAACGGTAGCATACATTTTTGCAAGCTCTTGATTCTTCTCAAGATAATCTCTTGCTATCCCGATTGCCTTCTCTATGCCTTCAATAACGCTTGGAATTTCCTTAAGATAATCATCGCATTCTTTCTTCGTAAGGCATTTTGATACCCCGCCCGGAATGCTATGCCACGGATGTACCTTTTTGTCTCCTAATGTCTTTATTATCTCCTGTCCATATTTGCGCAATGTGACGCCAAGCACCGCAAGCGCGGGGTCTTTTTCTACCAGGCCGGCTACGTTGCGTATCGCAGGGTCTGCGTCAAACCCAAAAAGAAGGTCGGGGCTTGACAGATGGAAGAAGGATAAAGCGTGCGACTGCACATACTGAGCATAATGCATGACTTCGCGCAATTTATAGGCTGCGGGGGTAAGATCAGCTCCGATAATTTCGTCGCATGCCTTAGCGGAAGCCAAATGATGGCTTACCGGGCAAATTCCGCAAATTCTTGGCATAACGACCGGCATCTCGCGAAAATCGCGTCCGCGCGTAAACACCTCAAAGCCCCTGAACTGCGTGACATGGAACTGTACACTATCCACGGCATTCTCATCGTTAAGATGAACTGTTATTTTGCCATGTCCCTCAACTCGGGAAACCGGATTAACTACTATTGTTTTTCCATTATTTTCCATAATAATTTCCTCTTCCCTTCGCTTAGTCGTACCGCGTCATATCAGCCGGTATTTTGACGGGGATACGCCCCGCAAGGATCTCGCTCAGGGCATAGTATATAGCGTCAGCATCCGGCGGGCATCCCGGTACATACACATCAACATTAACGTACCTGTCAACAGCATTTGCCTGAGGAAGTAATTTCGGAATATCCTCCCCGGGAAGCTTTCCTGATGGGTTTACCGTAGTAGGAGTTGCTCCGTCCGCATAAGCGCCCTTCAATACCTGTTCCGGTGTAAGAGAGTTTCTCATGGTATTTATTCCGCCGAATACCGCGCAATCGCCCATAACCATAAGAATTTTACATTTTTTCCGTAATTCCTGCGCAATGTGCAGTTCTTCTTCGTTCCCTATTCCGCCGTCAATTATGCCGAGCGTAACCTCGGGAATATCTTTTATGTCCGTTACAGGGCTGGCTGTCAACTCAACCTGAGAAAGCAGATTTACAATTCTCTCATCAATGTCAAGAAAAGACATATGACATCCTGCACAGGACTCAAGCCATACTGTCGCAACTTTTGGTTTGTCAGACATCCCGTCTTACACCTCCTTTATCTTTATCGCAAGCCGCACAGCAAGCGACTCTAAAACTTCACACATTTCTTTTATCGATACCGCAGGCTCGCAAATCCCCGCAAGCTCAAACCACGCGGCGGCAGGAATAAGCACATCCGCAAGGTACGCCATCGGGTGAGAAATATACGGGGTTTGAACTACTGAAAATTTCGAGTGGTCAAGTGCGTCCAGAACATCAACGCATGGCTCGACTAGCCCCGTCGTACGGAAGAAAAGAAAATCAAGGCTTAACATACCTTTTCCAACCGGTTCCTTTTCAGACGGCTCGCTACCAACTCCCAACCACGGGCTCGCCGCAAGAATCGAACGCATCCTATTGACTTCATTCTCACGATCATTAATTGAATCATCAGCTGAACGAACATGGCTTTCCTTTACGTATTTGGCTTCGGGCGGAACTCTTCCCTCGCGGCAATCGGTCTTTATTCCCAATGCGCCGAAAAATCCGGCAAAATATTTGAGCTCATCAATGGGCGTCATCAACGATGCCACAGCGCCAGATTTTGATTTGTCAGCCTTATTAATCTTTTCGGTTATCAGGTCTAAAACCTCGTCCCAAGAAGCTTCACGGAATCCGGCGCCGGAACGTATCATTGGAGTGGTAAGACGAGGGCCTTCCGAAGCTCTAAGCAATTCTATTCTTCCTTTGCGGCAAAGCTGCCCTCCATCGGCGTATTTGGAACCCGTAACTCCATCAATCCGAACCAGCGAATTTCTGCGAACGTGCACATTGATTTTGCACCCCATCGCGCAAAGCGGACATGTGGCCTCCACTGCTTTGTCGCAATCTTTACGCCGACCGCGATATGCCTGTTCTCTTATTGTTATTGTTCCCGTCGGGCAAGCTTGCGCGCAGGCGCCGCAGGAAACACAAGTCGAGCTGTTTCCAAATTTCTCTCCAAGATCAGAGATGACATTGGTAACCCATCCACGTTTCTCAAGTCCAAGAGAGCAGGCGCCAACTATTTCCTGACATGTACGAATGCAACGATCACATAGGACGCAACGGTTTCTGTCAACCATAAAGTCACTCGAAGTCGTATCATTCTCTATATTCGGGAACAAGTACGGGTAGCGCACTGAGTCCATTCCATGCTCTATTGCAAGAGCCTGAAGCTCGCAATCGCCGCTCGCTGAACAATACATGCAAAAATGATTGCGTCCGGCAAAAAGCAGTTCAAGTATCTGTTTGCGGTATTCTTTAAGTTTGTCGGTCCGCGTGAGTATCTTCATACCATCTTCAGCGGGCGATGTGCAAGCAGTAAGCATTTTTGGGCTTCCTTCAACCTCCACAACGCACATACGGCAAGCGCCTTCAGGGTGAAGTCCTTCAAGCCAGCATAACGTAGGAATAGTAGTTATTCCATTAGCTAAAGCTACTTCAAGGATGGTTTGTCCTTTAGTTCCGGTACATTCTTTTCCATCAAAATGGAGTTTTATCATCTTCTCCACCCCTATTCTTTCGTAATAGCCTTGAACGGGCATTTATCAATGCACGTTCCGCACTTTACACACCGCTCGTTGTCGATAACATATGCCGTGTTTTTATCGCCCGATATACATTTCGCCGGGCAGTTTTTAGTACAAAGGCCGCAGCGTTTGCATTTATCCGCATGAATAGTAAAGGTAATCAGACCCGAGCAGACATGAGCCGGACAACGTTTTTCAATTATATGAGCCTCATATTCATGGCGGAAGTATTTCAGCGTCGTCAGCAACGGGTTGGGAGCGGTCTGACCAAGGCCGCAAAGCGACATATTTTTGACCATTAGAGCAAGTTCCTCAAGCTTCTTTATGTCTTCAATCTTCCCATTTCCTTTTGTTATCTCGTCAAGCATAATAAGCATCTGTTTGGTTCCTTCACGGCATGGAGAACATTTTCCGCATGATTCCCGCTGAGTAAACTCAAGGAAGAATTTGGCGACGTCTATCATGCAGTTTTCTTCGTCCATAACGACAAGGCCGCCGGAACCCATTATGGCGCCAAGCCTTGTAAGGTCCTCATAGCTAACGGGCGTATCGAGATGATCCTCTGTTAAACAACCTCCTGAAGGGCCTCCAATCTGAACAGCTTTAAACTTCTTATCGTTGAGAATTCCGCCGCCAATCTCCATGATTATTTCGCGCAAAGTGACGCCCATCGGAACTTCCACGAGTCCGGTATGTTTGACCTTGCCGGTTAGAGCAAAAACTTTCGTTCCTTTTGATTCCGCAGTCCCCATAGAGGCGTACCATTCTCCTCCGTTAAGGATTATCTGCGGAACGTTAGCCCAAGTTTCTACATTATTTATATTTGTGGGTTTACCCCAAAGGCCGGAAACTGCCGGGAACGGAGGCCTTGGGCGGGGCATCCCGCGCTTCCCTTCTATGGAACCCATCAGCGCTGTCTCCTCACCGCAAACGAAAGCTCCCGCGCCTTCCTTTATATGAATCTCAAATGAAAAATCAGTCCCGAAGATTTTTTCTCCTAGCAAACCATATTCTTCAGCTTGAGCTATTGCGGTCTTGAGCCTTTCTATCGCAAGAGGATACTCAGCGCGGCAGTAAATATACGCCTCATCCGCGCCAATAGCATAAGCTCCGATAGCCATGCCTTCAATAATTGAATGCGGGTCGCCTTCAAGTATTGATCTATCCATGAATGCGCCCGGGTCTCCTTCATCCGCGTTACAAATAACATACTTTTTCGGACCAGGAGATTTAGCGCAGAAACTCCATTTAAGTCCGGTAGGGAATCCGCCGCCGCCTCTACCGCGGAGTCCGGATTTTTTTAACTCTTCAATTACCTGCTCTTGAGTCAATGAGGTAAGACACTTTCCTAACGCTTCGTACCCGCTATGCCCTATGTATTCCTCAATACTGTCGGGGTTAATATAGCCGCAGTTTTTAAGAGCAATTCTTTTCTGTTTGCTGTAAAACGGAAGCTCTTTGTATGAAGCTACACTAATTCTCTCAGATTCTCTGAACATGAGACGTTCAACGGTTCTTCCTTTAGCGAGATGCTCGCGAACTATTTCCACACCATCCTCAGGGTTAACTCTGCAATAGAACGTACCTTCAGGGTACACAACGATAATTGGCCCCATTTCGCACATTCCATGACATCCCGTTGGGACAACAGCAACTTCATTAGCAAGAGAAAGTTTTTCAATTTCTTTCTTTATTGCTTCAGTCGTTTCAGTAGCTCCTCCGGAATGGCATCCTGTTCCGTTGCATATTAGCACATGTGAACGATACATTTCTCTATCCCCACCTCTTTCTTATCCCACCATTTATAAATTCATTGTTAATTATAATACATTCATGGAAGAATTTTTCTATAATTTTGTGAGATTTTCTTCCAATATTGTATATATCCCTATCCGTCCATTCAGGCAAGACGTTTCCACGCAGTCGGGCGTAACGCATTTACTTTTTTCATTATGACTATATAATATCTATACATCATAGAAGTATTTATATTCAGCAAGGGAGACCTTTATGGCAAACAACACGAATAATTATTCAAAAAAAAGCGGTAACAAAAAGTATAAAAAAAAGGAAAGCTCAACTTTAAAAATTATTTTTCTTTCGTTCATAACGTTTGTCCTTTTAGCTATAGCGGGCGTTGTTGTTGCTGGAACAATTTTTGTAGTGCAAATCGCAGACGAGCTGCCCACAAACTCCCAGCTAAAGACGCACAGGATAAACGTCCCTAGCGTAATATACGACAGGAATAATGAGGTCATAGCAAAATTATTCACTGAAAACCGCAACCCGGTTGAACTGAAAAACATATCTCCATGGATGGTCAAAGCCGTATTAGCTGCTGAAGACTCTGATTTTTACTCGCACAGCGGCATAAGTATTTGGGGAATAGCCAGAGCGTTGTGGTTCGATATACAGCATAAATTGTTGGGGACTGGAAGCATGCAGGGCGGAAGCACAATTACTCAGCAACTTTCAAGAAGCTTGTACTTATCTCAGGAAGTAACGCTTACGAGAAAAATTAAAGAGATGCTGATTTCTTTCAGGCTTGAAGATATTTACTCAAAGGATAAAATCCTTGAGATGTACTTAAATACAATTTACTTTGGACGCGGGGCATGGGGAATAGATACCGCGGCATATACGTACTTTGGAAAATCAGCTTCGGAATTGAGCGTGGCGGAATCTACAATTTTAGCGGGGCTCATTCCCGCTCCAAACAGGTATAACCCCGAAGCAAATTTATCACGGGCGAAGAGCCGGCAGTCATACGTGCTTGAGCGTATGAAAACACTTGGATGGTTGGATGAATCTCAAGTTGAAAGGGCAAAGAAAGAAGAACTCGTATTTAAACATACCCCAAACAAAGTCGAGGAATATAACCGAGCGCCATACTTTGTTTCTCACATACTTTTTAATGACCTTCTTCCAAAATATGGAACTGATAAAGTTTATGGCGGAGGAATGGAAGTTTTCACGACGCTTGATATAAGGCTTCAAGATAAAGCTCAGGCAGTTGTAGCAGATATGAAAACCCAAGGGGCAATTGTCGCTATAGAGCCTGGCACTGGAGAAGTCTTAACGCTTGTTGGAGGTAAAGACTTCAACGAAAGTAAATTTAACAGGGCTACTCAAGCATACAGGCAGCCGGGTTCAAGCTTTAAACCGTTCATCTATGGCGCTGCAATTGAGAAAGGAATTAGACCTTCAGATCATTTCATTGATGATAAATTAATCTTCAATGTAGGCAAGACTAAAACATGGACACCAGGCAATTACGACGGAAAATTCCATGGAGAGGTTACGATGCTCTACGCGCTTACAAAATCGCTCAATACCGTTCCTGTCCGCTGTTCCGCTCATATAGGAATATCCCCTGTAATTGAGTTCGCGAGACAGTCAGGAATAACTACACAATACCTGCAGCCTAATTTATCAGTAGCGCTTGGTTCAGCCAGCCTGACGCCGCTTGAAATGGCGTTCGCGTTTTCTGTCTTTGCGAATGAAGGAAAACGACCGGAAAAACCCGTATTTATACGTGAAATACGGTCATGGACGGGTGAAACATTAGAAAAGAATGAGCCTGCTTCCATTCAAGCAATAAGAGCGGAGACATCATGGACAATTCTATCAATGCTTTTTGACGTGATAACAGCAGGGACAGGAACAAGGGCAGCGATACCAAAAACTCAAGTATTTGGAAAAACAGGAACGACCAATGATTTTATTGATGCATGGTTTATTGGCGGAGTACCGGGACTTGTCGCTTCTATTTTCGCCGGAAATGATGATAATAAACCCCTTGGAAAAGGTATGACGGGGGGAGTTGTCGCGGCGCCGCCGTGGAAGGATTTCATGGAATATGCTCATTCAACGCTTGGCCTAAAACCGAACTTTGGCGTCCCATCGCCAAGTGTAGACGTAAAAAGAGTGTCCATTTGCAGAACTACAGGCTTTTTAAGCACTTCGGAATGCCCTGCGGTCTCACTTTATCTTGAAGAGGGCACAGCTCCGACATCGACATGCCCAACCCACGGAGGGAATGGAGGCATTACTGATGATAATGCTCCCGTCTTAATACGAATTGATCAAGACGCTGATATTTTCAGTGAATATGAACAACAAATAGAGCAATTAACTGAATATGAGCAGCAGTCGGACGAGTATTGGTATAAGAACACATACGAATTACCGCAGCAACCTAAACCGCCTGTCAATCAAAATACAGGCAATGAAACCGGACGGACGCCTCCTGCAGTGAACCGCGTCCCGATTGATTCACCTGAAACTATTGAAGAAAAATATCAACAGCTTTTAAAGGACTACGGAATTTATGATTAAAATTATAAGAATAGAAACCGAAAAATAAAATGACATAGTTGTAAAGTTGTTTTTTGGTAGATTTCGCTGTAAATGATGAAAAAAGAGTACGGGACAAAATACCAGGGGGCAGAGAAATGGAAGCCCAAAATAGAAAAGGAAGCATAGATTCTAAAAAAGATAACGAGAATAATGATTCAACTAATGTAAGTATAATTGGAGCATTATTTTCGATATTGCGATATTTTACCTTTTTTATACTTAAATTGATGTTTTTGGTAATAACATCAATTGTTGTTTCGTGTTCTATTTTTATATCCATGAGTATAGTGAAAGCAGCGGAAGATATTCCTTCTCTCGAGGAAATTAAATCATACAATATAAATATTCCAAGCATAGTATATGATAGAAATAATGAAGTAATTGCGAAACTTTTTACTGAAAACCGTAATTTGGTGGAGCTCAAAGAAATATCTCCGTGGATGATCAAGGCTGCATTGGCAGCTGAAGACGCGGATTTTTACTCCCATAACGGAATAAGTATTCAGGGAATCGCGAGAGCATTATGGGCTGATATACAGCAAAAACTGTATGGGACAGGGACTATCCAAGGCGGAAGCACCATAACACAGCAACTTGCACGAAATTTATTCCTTTCTCAAGAAAGAACTCTAACCCGAAAAATAAAGGAAATCTTGATTTCTTTCAGGATAGAGGAGATTTATTCTAAAGATGAAATTTTAGAAATGTACATGAATACGATTTATTTTGGGCGCGGAGCATGGGGAGTGGACACAGCTTCGCGTACTTATTTCGGAAAACCGGCGTCCGAATTAAGTGTAGCTGAGTCGGCAGTATTGGTCGGCCTTATTCCGGCGCCTAACAAATACAATCCAATGACGGACATAACGACCTCAAAAACTCGACAGTCATATGTTCTTGACAGAATGAAATCTCTCGGATGGATAAGCAGTTTAGTAGCAAAAGAAGCAAAATATGAGGAACTTGTATTTAAACATATTCCAAATATAGTCGAAGAGTATAATCGCGCGCCGTATTTTGTATCATGGGTGCTGTTCAACGAATTGCTTCCTAAGTACGGAACGGAAAAAGTATACGGCGGCGGGCTGGAAATTTACACAACAGTTGACATAAGACTGCAGGATAAAGCTCAAGAGATTATTACAAAAATGGAAAATCAGGGAGCTCTCGCTGCAATTCAGCCGGGGTCATGCGAAGTGCTAGCCCTTGTAGGAGGAAAAGATTTTAACGAAAGCAAATTCAACAGGGCAACTCAAGCTTATAGACAGCCGGGATCAAGTTTTAAGCCTTTTATCTACGGCGCAGCCATTGAGACAGGGCTGCGCCCTTCCGACCATTTCATAGACGGGAAGCTAAAATTCGGGTCAGGAGGCAGGGGCAAAAAGGAATGGTTACCAACAAACTATGACGGGAAATATCATGGAGAGGTGACTATGCTTTATGCCCTTACGAAGTCGCTTAATACTGTACCCATACGCTGCATAGCTCATATTGGCGCCAAACCTGTCATTAACTTCGCTAAAAAAGCAGGAATAACTACTCCGTATCTTCCTGACGATATGTCTTTAGCGCTTGGCTCAGCAAGCTTAACTCCGCTTGAAATGGCTTTTGCGTTTTCAGTCTTCGCAAATTCCGGAAAAAGAGCTGAAAAACCAGTGTTCATTCGAGAGATTCGTTCATGGAAAGGGGATATTTTAGAAGTAAACGAACCGAAAATAATACAGGCAATTTCCCCTGAAACATCATGGACGATTCTATCCATGCTTTTTGACGTTATAACTGCGGGGACAGGCACAAGAGCAAAAATCCCCAACACTCAAGTATTCGGAAAAACAGGCACTACCAACGACTTCATTGATGCATGGTTCATTGGAGGAGTTCCGGGGTTAGTGGCTTCTGTTTATACAGGGAAAGACGACAACAAAACCCTGGGCAAGGGAGTCACAGGCGGAACTATAGCAGCTCCGCCATGGAAAGAATTCATTACGTACGCAATTTCCACTTTAGGATTAAAATCAAAATTCGACGTACCTACTGCCGAAATGAACGTATCATTAGCTGGAATCTGCAGACAAAGCGGTTTTCTTGCTACTTCCGGTTGCCCGACAGTACCGCTGTACCTAAAAAGAGGGAGCGCGCCGACAACAAAGTGTCCGGTACATGGAGGGACAGGCTCCGTTTCAGATTCAAGAGCCCCTGTTCTAATAACAATTGCTCAGGATGACGACCTCTTGAGGGAATTGGAAGAAGCTCTTGAACTAACATTAATAGCGCAAGCCAATGAAGCTGCTGCAATAGCCGCCGCGCAAAAACAAAGCGCGCCCCCGCCGCCAAAGCCAAACCCTGTTGTTCCGGCTGCTCCCAAATATGTTGTGCGATATGTGGAAGACGACCCCAAACCCGTAAGCGTTCAGGATAGGTATGAAAAGCTTTTGGAGGAGTATGGGATTAATAATTAGTTAGGAGTTAGAAGTTAGAAGTTAGAAGTTAGGTTTCTTCCGCTATCCTTCTTGTGTCCATTATCCAATTCAACTCCTACTTTACTAATTGTTTTTCAACTCCTCGCTACTAACTCCTCACTCCTAACTAAAATTAAAATTCGTTTTGATTTTCTTCATTATGTAAACAAAAAATAGCGCGGCTACTATGCTTCCGCCTAAGGCTGCTGTCGATTGAAACCACCAAATGTAAACTATATCAAGATATTTTGCAAAAAGCCATGCGGCGGACACTCTGAAAATAATCGAACGGAACACTTGAGAAATGGTTCCGCATATTGAATTGCCGGTTCCGACAAAAAAGCCCGTTGACAAAACAAGGAAAATTACGAACGGAAAAGCCGGAATAGATGCTCTTATCGCCCTTGTAGCCATTTCTTCTATTTCCGGCGGCGGCATAAATAACCCGAGAAATATATGAGGATAAACGTATATAATTACGCTCATAGAAGACATTAGTATAAAACCCAGTAAATAAGCGGCTTTAAATCCGTCTCTGATGCGTTCATAGTCGCGCTTTCCATAATTAAAGGCCACGTAGGGTATGAAGGACACATTTATTCCCATAATAAAATTAAACGCCAGTTCCTCAACCCTGAGCCCCAACATCCACGACGCGACCATTCGATGACCGAACAATGAAAGTATTTTATTGACGCTTCCCATTCCCAGTGCAATGCTTGCAGTGGAAAAAGCTACCGGTAACCCAATCCATAATATTTTCTTCCAGTAAAATGTGAGTTCTTTTGATAGCTTCAAAATTGGGCTCACTATTATGCGGCTATCTTTGCGCATTTTCTTGAGTAAATATAGTGAAGAACCAATACGGGATATTACAGTAGCAATGGCGGCGCCTGAAATCCCCCAGCCAAAGTAAAAAATAAAAACAGGGTCAAGAACAAGGTTAATAGTATTTGCAAGCGCTATTGCCTTGAACGGCGTAAACGTATCTCCCTGCACGCGAAATACCGAGTTGCCAATAAAAGTGTACCCCATGAACGGAATCAATAATGGCATCCACATATTATATTTCCAGCAGAGTGAAAGAATCGTTTTATTTTCTCCCGCTCCTATTGCGGAAAACACGTAGTTTGAAACGGGAGGTAAAGCGAGGGGAGAAGCAAAGAAAAATACAAAATATAGTAAAGCCAAAGCATTATGAGATATTTTCCTTGCAGAGTCCAAATCGTTCCTGCCAAGGTTTTGCCCCATAAGCGCAACAGCTCCGCTGCCCACACATTCAAGAAGCGCGAAAACGCAAAGGTTAACAGGGGCTGTGAACGACATAGCCGCCATCTGTATCTCGCCAAGCCACGAGACGAAAATCGTATCCACCAAGTGAAGCAAGCTATTGAAAACAAAGAGTCCTATCGATGGAACCGCGAGCTTAATTATTGCGGTCATTGGTCGTTCTTTTCCTAAATCAACCTTGCCCTTGAAAAAGTTTGAAATTACACCGAAAGTACCACGAGTCTTTTTATCCGGAACAGAAATCAAGTAACCACTCCTCCTATTAACTTATTACGCGGCGAAACAAAGAGCGCGCGAGGATTGGAATAAGTTACATGAGCTATGGCGCTGCCCGGTATGCTTCTCACATTTTTCCTTTGAGTGCAGTCAACCTGAACCTTTAGAGAATTTTTTCCTTTACTGTAGTAGGCGGCAAGGGATGCTGCAAACTCTATTACTTCTTCGGATGAATTCCCCTTTATTATTACATGCGACCCCGGAATGTCATGCGCATGCAGCCAAAGATCGTTTGACGCCGCTTGCTTGAAAGTAACAAAGCGGTTGCCGCGCGCGTTCAGTCCAACAAGTATCAATGCGCCGCCCATCTCATATCTCAAGTGAGCGGGCAGCTTATTATTCTTACCCTTCTTGTTGTCATTATTTTTTCCTGCTTTCCCGTGTGAAAGCCAATCTGACATATCCTTGACGGCGTATTCAAGTTCTGCAACATCATCAATAAGCGAGAGCAATTCTTTTTGTTCCGTAAGCTCATTAATGAATTGATCAATTGAATTTATCTCGCTGTACAGTTCGTCTAATTTCTTTTCATTTGCCTGAGCTTTGCGATATTTGTTAAAATAACGTTCCGCATTTTTTGCCGCTGATAACTCAGGATCAAGAGTTATTTCTATCTCAACATCACTATCCCAAGCTGAAAGAACGACTTTTTTAGCTCTCGGCTGTATTTCCGGGATATGTTCAAGAATCAGCTGCCCGCGCAATTTAAAGTCGTCGGCGGCGTCTACGCGGCTAATTTGTGTTTCTATTCCTTCTTTATGGCGCTGTTTGCTGCGGACAGTTTTGTCAATTATCTTGAATCCTGATGACAAAAGCCTACTGCGAGTTAATTTAAGAAGACAACTAATCAAAAACCTTGACGCTTCGAGCGCGTCCTTGCCAAGACAGACGCACTCATCAAAAATCATCGGTGATAGCGTCAAGTATCCTTTCTCGTTTACCTGATAGTAACAGTCAGAAGAATTCTGAGGAGCGCATTTTATCGCACGCAAGATAGAAAGCCAATCAGAATCGGATTTCTCGCCCCAATGATTACGGATTAATTCGGCAAGCTGTTTGCCTATTCCTTTTATTGCGCGCACATGTTCAAATTCAAGGGATTTAATCTCAGCTAAATCCAAACCCTCAAACGGTGGCGGAGGCACATAGATATGACCGGGGAGGAGCGCGCGGTAACGATTCTCGTCCGGCGAGGCATGACGGGCAAGCTCCATGATTGAGTGATTTTCGTCCAGTAGCAGCAAATTACCGTTGGGCTCCATAGCTTCAAATATAATGTAATGATTTTTCAAAAAACCTGCGCCCACAAGCCTGTTAGCCTCTATTCTGATTATCCTGTCGTTTTGGAGCTGAGACGCCCCTGTAAGTTGTCCCCTCAAAATATGGCTTCTCAGGAACTCAACAAGCGGAGTCCTGGCAGGGGCAGATTTTTTAAGTATCGATATCTCTTTCTCAGTAGCGATGCAAACTCCATTTGTTCGGCTTCCCCAAGAGAAAAGCAGCCAGGAGGCGCCGATACAAAGAGCAATCCAGCTATCCCCGCCCTCAATTTTCGAAATACGCGGATTCTTTGCCTTCAAAATCTTGTCCAATTCACAGCTTAATGAATAAATGTATTCAGGGGAAAACGACATGTCAATCCTTCAATTCAAACGAGACAGGTATCCTGACAACAATATTTGTGTCCGGGGAAAAACTCCATTTTCCGACAGCCGACAGGGCGCTTGCGTCCAAAGCCTTAATTCCGCTGCTTTTCTCTACGGTCACATTCACGACTTTTCCATTCACGACGCTTGCAAGCGTAACCACATTTCCCTCTTCCCTTCTCTTTCGGGAAATTGCCGGATAAGTCGGCTTGACTCTATTGATAACGACGACGGATTCGACCGCAGCTATCGAAGAAACAGGCCGCTCTTGCGAAGGCTTTGCCGCGTTGCCTGCAACGGAAGGAACGCCGGGAACAGAAGAAGGAATACTACTTTCTATTGAAGGGAGTGAGGCCGCGTTGTCAGTTACTCGCTCCTGCTTCACATCCGCCTTTTTGGGCGTGTTTGCCTTGCGGGCTGCCGCTTTAGGTTCAGGCTGTTTTCTTGCGGGGCTTATTTTCGGTTCTGCTTTTATAACCGGTTCCACTTTTACAGGCGGCGCCGCCGGTTTCATTACTTCAGGAATAGCTGCTTCCGGAACGGTCACCGGTTCAGCTGCTATTTTCTCCTCCTGAATCTTCGCCTCGCTCTCCTCTGTAACTTTCGGGACGCCCGCATTATTGCGCCCGCCCGGATTCTCCGCGCGCTTTGCGGGCATCATCATTACTTCCGCAAGAATCTTATATTCTGAACGGCTTTGCGCGGGAAATACGGCAATATTTGCAAAAATGAAAATGAAAATCGCAATATGAAACAGCATGCTGAGAGTTAAACAAAACAGACCGCGAACGTACTTATTCTTCATTTGTTTTAATATCCCTCAATCGCAAGAGTCGCCGTTGATATGCCTTTAGCCCGTAACAACTCAAGGATGTTTGCAATAACTCCATATGGCGCGGCTTCATCTCCGGCGATGACAAATTTGCGCCCCGACTTTTCCGATTCTTGGGCTATATCCGCCAAGTCCGCGCTTACAACTTCCATTCCATTTATGAATAATTTTCCGTCTACAGCTACGTTCAAAACTGTTATCTCCCCTTCCATCCTGTTGCCCTGTCCGCCGGGAAGGTTCACCGAAATCTCTCCTCTTGAAAAACTTGTTGTTATGACGAAAAAGATTATCAGCATGAACATCACGTCCAAGAGCGGAGTTATGTCGACATCCGTAGAATGTGGGCGTACCCTCATAACATCCTCTCCCGTATCAGGAACTCGGCCGCGCGGTATAATTTTTCCTCTTCGTCGTCAACGATGCTGCAGAGCCATGTATGCAAAAGAAGAGCGGGGATAGCGACAATCAGACCGGCGACTGTAGTGAAAAGGGCTTTCCATATCCCCCCCGCCACAGCAACCATCGAACCTCCCTCGGGTAAAGCCTGAAACATATCAACCATTCCAAGCACCGTTCCAAGTAATCCTAGTAGCGGCGCCACCCTTGCAATTGTTGACAGCAACCCGACGTGTCTGCCCCAACGGAAGGTTTCCCGCCTAACCTCCTGCATGAGCAGCTCTTTCAAGGCGTCATACGGCGCATTCCAATGAGTGAGACCCGCAAAGTAAAGCCGGTGCAACGATTTATTACTTCCTTTCACCAATTCTATTGCGGCCTCCCCGTCCCCGTTCCAAAGCGCTTCTCCTATTTTCAGTTCGAGCGCTTCGGGGGCCACTGAATTACAGAAGTAAAACAATAATCTTTCAAAGGCAACAGCGCACCCCATGACCGACAGGGCGGCTATCGCCCACATGAGAAAACCGCCCGAGTTCATAATTTCCATCATTTAAGCATCATCCGTTTCTGTCCAACCTGATACACATCCGAAAGGCGGGTATAAACTTCCTTGAGGTATAGGAAACGCTCTGTAAAGATTTCATCATTATTCAATTTTCGCGCCTCTTTTGGTATCGAATGCATTTTGAAATAGTAATTTTCTGGATTTGGCTCAGCGCATCCGAATATTTCACGTATCATTTTCTGGTCATGAGGAATTTTGAAATCCACGCCGGTATTTTCATATTCGAACAGATGCCATATCTCGCCGAACCCTGCCCACGCCAAAGCGGACGCGCACATGCAACAAGGCTGATGTGTGGAGACAAAAATACAATCTCCCGCATCCGGGTGACATTGCATCTCGTAAAAAAGCTTTATGACGTATATCTCTCCGTGCCAAAGCGGCGAAAAAGCTTCATGGTTCGTTCCCGACAGGACAAGCGACATGTCCTTTTTCAGCAGCACAGCAGCGCCAAAGACCTTGTTCCCCAATTGCACAGCCTTTTCAGTCAAAGGGACTATATCGTATTGGATAACGTCAAGCAACCGGTTTATAAATTTACCTTCCAAAGTTATACTCCTCTGAAATATTATATTGTAATTTAACAGTAGTGATTATACACTTGTCACGACGCGAAAAAATTATGAGGAGATGAATAATATGCAAAAATCAAAAGTATATTTCACAAACTTAAGAGCAACTCCTTCCTTGAATTTGCTTCAAAAACTCGAAAATCTTGTCGTAAAGGCGGGTATTGAACAAATTGATTTCAATAAGAAATTTACCGCAATAAAGCTTCACTTCGGAGAACCGGGAAATATAGCATATTTGCGTCCAAATTACTCAAAAGTAATAGTGGATATTGTAAAAAATTCAGGCGGAAAGCCCTTTTTAACGGATTGCAACACCCTTTATACGGGACGACGAAAAGACGCGCTGGAGCACATGGACGCCGCCTATGAAAACGGATACAACCCTTTCGCTTTGGGCTGCCATATTATAATCGCCGACGGGATTAAGGGCACGGATGAAGCATACGTTCCTATTAATTGCGAATTCGTAAAAGAGGCCAAAATCGGACGGGCAATAATGGACGCCGATATAATTATTTCCCTTAATCACTTTAAAGGTCATGAGCTCACCGGATTTGGCGGAGCTATTAAGAATATCGGAATGGGCGCCGGATCTAGAGCCGGAAAGATGGAAATGCACAACTCCGGTAAGCCAAGCGTTCGGGACAGCAGATGTACAGGTTGCAAACGATGCGCGAATAATTGCGCTCACGGAGCGATAAACTTTAACAGCAATAAAAAAGCTTATATCGAGCACAAAATATGCGTTGGCTGCGGCAGGTGCATAGGAGCGTGCATCTTCGACGCAATCCACGCGGACTGGGACGAGGCAAATGAAATTGTTGGAAAGAAAATAGCCGAATACGCCTATGCGGTATTGAAAGACAGGCCGTCCTTTCATATTAACCTTGTCATAGACGTATCCCCATTTTGCGATTGTCACTCGGAAAATGACGCGGCAATAGTTCCCGACATTGGTATGTTCGCTTCGTTTGACCCCGTTGCGCTTGACATGGCTTGCGTCGATGCGGTAAACAAAGCCCCCGTGAATCAAGGAAGCATGCTCGGCGAAATCCGGAACCCCTCAGGCGACCATTTCACATCCGTTCACCCGGAAACAAATTGGAAGATACATATAGAACACGCAGAGGAACTTGGAATTGGATCAGTGGATTATGAGATTATTGAGATCCAATAAATAGGATATGGCCTTGGAGAATCAATCTTTAGAATGGAAACGGCAATGGCGCGATGAGTTTTTGAAAAGCATCTGCGGTCTTGCTAACACAAAAGGCGGTATACTAGAAATCGGCAGGAATGATAAAGGCGCCATTATCGGTGTGGATAACGCTAGTGAGCTTTTAGGCGAGCTTCCGAACATTATTCGCAACGCAATAGGTATAGTTCCTTCCGTCGAACTCCGCTCTGAGAACGACAAGAAGTATGTAGCCGTCATTGTCGGCGCGAGCAGTTCAACTGTCAGTTTTCGCGGAAAATATTATCTCCGCTCCGGCAGTACTACTCAAGAACTAAGCGGAACGGAGCTTCAGAATTTCATTATGCGTAAGCAAGGCAAGACTTGGGACGGCATTACGATCCCAAAAGTTGAGTTTTCCGACTTGGACGTCTCTGCATTACGCAAGTTCCGGGAAAAAGCTCTTACAAGCGAGCGTCTGAAAAAGGTTGACCTAGATATGAGTGATGAAGCTCTGCTTGACAGCCTTATGCTTGTTAACGACGGGCAACTGACGCATGCAGCTGTCCTTCTGTTTCACGAAAAACCGGAACGTTTCATTTTTGGTGCATATGTCAAAGTTGGCTATTTTGAGAATGATGCTGATTTACTTTATCAGGACGAGATTCACGGCTCATTGATTTCTATGCCGGATAAAGTAATGGAAACAATATATCTGAAATACTTCAAGGGGCTTATCAGTTATGAGGGCATACAACGAATTGAAACTTTTCCGGTTCCACGCCCCGCGCTGCGTGAAGCCATATTGAACGCAATCGTTCATCGCGATTACACAACAGGTATCCCTATTCAAATCAAAATATTCCGTGACAGAGTTATTATTTACAACGATGGTCGACTGCCGGAGAATTGGACTGTTCGAGATTTAATGTCAACACACAGGTCTTGGCCATATAATCCGAAAATTGCAAACACATTTTTCCGCTCAGGCTTTATCGAAACATGGGGGCGCGGCATTGAACGCATTACTACAGCTTGTAAAGAAGCAGGGAAACCTGAACCGTTGTTTGAAGCATCAGGCAGTGAAATAAAAGTCACATTTTATACAGGGATCAGCGACAATAAGTTCGTAGAAAACAATGATAAGTTCGTAGAAAACAATGATAAGTTCGTAGAAAACAATGATAAGTTCGTAGATAAGTTCGTAGAAAACGATACTCAACGAACAATTATTAAAATGATTATTGAAAATCCAACAATCAGCGCAAAGGCAATAGCCAACAGCGTCAACATGACGCCTCGAGGTGTTCAGAAAAACATTGATGTCCTGAAAAGAGCGGGTTTAATTGAACGTGTGGGGGCGGCAAAAGGCGGGTATTGGGTTGTGAAGATAGGTGAATGAGAACTTGAAAAAGGTGATAAACAATATGCGTACTTGCAGAGTGGAATCAAAAGACGGGCATTTCAAGCCATTTGATATTGGAGGAGACAATCTTGTTGTAATTGCGGGGCCATGCTCGCTCGAGAGTTACGAGCTCGGGATTCAGGTCGGGGAAGTAATGCGCGAGGTTTGTACGGAACTCGGTTTTGAATACATTTTCAAGGCTTCTTTCGACAAGGCCAACAGGACTTCCATAAAAAGCTGGAGAGGCCCGGGCATAGAAACTGGACTTGAACAGTTGTCAAGAATTGGAAAAGCATTACAAGTTCCCACGCTGACCGATATACACGAGGCGTGGCAGGCGGATGTTGCAGCGCAATCCGTCGATATGCTACAAATTCCCGCTTTTCTTTGCAGGCAGACGGACCTGCTAGTTGCCGCCGCAAAAACACAGAAGCCCATAAACATAAAGAAAGCGCAATTCTTAGCGCCGGAGGACATGTTATCCGCGCTCAACAAATGCCGTGATTCCGGCGGCAACGCCTGTCTATGTGAAAGAGGCGCGACGATGGGGTATCACGAGCTTGTCGTCGATATGAGAAGCTTGGTTGAAATGCGCGCGTTTGACTGCCCGATAATATTCGACGCGACGCACAGCGTGCAAAAACCGGGAGCGGGCGGCACGGCAAGCGGAGGAGACCGCCGTTTCATACTTCCATTATCACGCGCAGCGGTAGCTATAGGCATCGACGGCATTTTCATTGAAACTCACCCAAAGCCGTCCGAAGCAAAATGCGACGGTCCAAACATGATCCCATTAGAGCGTGTTAGGGAATATCTTCGTCAGATTAAGAAAATAGACTCTATCGTGAGAAATGATATTGGGTTTACTGAAATTGATTTTATGGAAAAGACATGAGCGTGGCTGTAAGTCGAGTGCATCCCTACGGGATGCTGATTTGAATAACGAGTAGGCGCTGTAACTTACAATGATGGCTACAGGTTATAAAAAGTGACTTCGCATCAAATTCATCTGAAATGCAAAGCCGCTTTTATTCTGTTGATCCCGCTAATATAGCCATTTGTTGTGCTTCTAAACAGCCAAAGTCAAGAGGCGGCAGATAAACAGCGAGCGAACGACGGTCAGGAAGACCGGGAGCGACCAAACCGCCCATAAACGAAAAACCTTTTGCGTTATCTACATACATGTCTTTTTTCGTGTATTTCGTGTGGTTCGCGGTTAATGTTTGTTTTAATTCCGTTCCGAATTGCCTTTCTGCCGCCCCTACCCGCTAAACCTTCTACGTTGTCCAAATATCCATAATTATGGTCTTTTAATAATATTTGTTATTAACTATTTTTAGAACTTTGTAACTCTGGTCTCGCCTGAAAACGAGTGAAACCTTGCTATGGCTTCCTTGAGATACAGTACTTGGGTATTGCCGTCGTCCGCTGAATACATACTTTTCAGCTGCGGATGAGCGTCCAGCATGAATTGCTTTGTTTCTCTCCTTTCGTCCTCAACAGCTACGGCTTGTACCCGGAGCCAGTTGCCCTTTCCGTCGTAAGCGCAAATTTCAATTTTCGGATTGACGGACATCTGCTTCGAAACATCCTTTACTTTACCCGTTTGAAAATATAGCTTGCCCTCAAAAATGGCGAGGCTGCCGAACGGACGAACTCGCGGCTGATCGCCTTCCACTGTTGAAAGGTAGTAATGGCCGCATCCTTTTAAGAAATCGTGTACCTCCTGCATGTTTGCACTTTCATCTCCTTCGTTTATCGCAGCGGCAAATGACACTCCGCATGTGCCAACAAAAAGCGAAGTAATAAGTAATATAATGTAATATATCTTCATTTGTTTACACCTCTCCTGTCCATAATTTTCAATTCACATTATACTCTGAAAAAAGAATAAACAAAGCGAAAACTACCCTTGACTTGTATTGCTAAAGGGGATACACTTTTTATGAGAGGTGATCACAATGCAAAACACAGCTATACAAAACGAACTTCGGAGAGCCAATATCCGTGCCCGTGTTCCAGAAGAAATCAAACGCCGGTGGCAGGACGCCGCATTTATGCGCGGACAAACTCTAACGGATTTTCTGATAGTGGCCGCCAACAAAGAAACAGCAGAAACGTTGATGGAGAACGAGCGTATTGAACTTTCGGAGCGAGACCAGATTCAATTAACCGAAATGCTTTCAAGGCCTCCTAAAGTAAATGACGCCATGTGGAAAGCAATGCAGAAGCGCCTCGAAAACATGTCTGAAGATACATAAATGAATTTTGTTATCGTATCTCATGAGAAATCGCATGTGAAAGACGGGTTCGATTGCGGCATAGCCGAATTGAACCAATATCTTTTTCGACAGGCCGGACAAGACGTTCGCAAATACTATGCTGCTCTATTCGTGGCTATAGAAAGCGTCACAAATAAAGTCATAGGGTATTACACATTGTCCAACACAAGTGTAAATCTTGACACTGTTCCGCCTGCTTCGCGCAAGAAATTACCAAAGTATACGGAGGTTCCGGCTATTCGTTTGGGACGATTGGCTGTGGACACCACAACGCAAGGACAAGGAGTCGGAGCTCAATTATTGGCGGATGCCGCCATTAGGAGCGTACTAAATGTTTCCGCTTGGGTATTTATGACAGTTAACGCGAAAGATAGCAATGCTTGCGCTTTTTACAAGAAATTCGGGTTTGAATCATTACTGGATGACGCGCGACATTTATATATTCCGCGCCAAGACTTGGAAACGAGCTTTCTTCGTTCTAAAGAAGGCTCAAAATAAATGAACTGTTAAGATAATTGAGGAGAGATAATAAGTGAGTACTAAATGTAAAATAAGAGCAGCGCTTGCGGAGGATACGCCGGTAATTTTGGGCTTAATAAAAGAACTTGCCGAATATGAAAAACTGCTCGACCAGCTCGTTGCGACGGAGGAAACGCTGCGCGAATGGCTGTTCGGGAAGAAAATAGCCGGGGCGCTTATCGCCGAACTCGACAACGAACCAGTAGGCTACGCTCTGTTCTTTCATAATTTCTCAACGTTTTTAGGACGCGCGGGGATGTACCTTGAAGACCTGTACGTGCGCCCAAGCGCGCGAAAAATGGGAATCGGGCGAAAATTGTTCGCCGCCGTGGCGCGAATCGCGCGAAATAGCGATTGCGGACGTCTCGAGTGGGTCTGCCTCGACTGGAATAAACAAGGCATTGATTTTTACCTTTCTTTGGGCGCAAAGCCTTTGGATGACTGGACGATTTATCGCTTGACCGGTGAAGGTATCGATAATTTAGCAAACATAGAGAACTGATTCTAAAGAAGGAGGAATTCACATGCAATCGACCATACCATGGGAATTGATGGAAAAATTTGTGTTTGACATATTCAGCGGGTGCGGGGTGCCGCCCGATGACGCCGCCGTATGCACGGATATTCTGCTGGAGTCCGACAGGAGAGGGATAGAGTCCCACGGGATCAACCGTTTGAAACCCATCTATGTGGACAGGATTAAAGCAAAGATACAAAGCCCCGTGACAAACTTCGAGATTGTGAAAGATTCTGCCGCAACGGCGGTTGTTGACGGGCACGACGGAATGGGACAGGTCGTCGGCAAGCGTTCGATGCAAATGGCAATAGACAAGGCTAAAAAATTCGGGCTTGGGATGGTAGTTGTAAGAAACTCCACTCACTTTGGAATAGCGGGGTACTATGCAAGCATGGCGGTCAAGAACGGATGTATAGGCATCACGGGCACCAACGCCCGCCCGTCAATTGCCCCGACTTTCGGAGTTGAAAACATGCTCGGCACAAACCCGCTGACGTTCGGGATACCAACAGACGACCCTTTTGAATTCATGCTGGATTGCGCAACGTCCATAACCCAGAGAGGAAAAATAGAAGCGTTAGCGCGCAAGGGCTCGCCGACTCCCGCCGGAATGGTGATAGGAAAGGACGGGAGCGCGAAGACCGACTCCGAACAGATACTAAAGGATCTCGTGAACGGGACTGCGGCGCTTTCGCCAGTCGGCGGCATTGGGGACGAATTTGCGGGATACAAAGGATTTGGATATGCAACAGTTGTTGAAATATTGAGCTCCGCTCTCCAAAACGGAAGCTACATGAAAATGCTGAACGGAATAGGGGAAGATGGCGAAAAAAAGCCATTCCATATCGGGCATTTCTTCATCGCTATTAACGTCGAGTTTTTCATCCCCCTTCCGGTATTCAAGAAAATAACGGGAAATATACTGCGCGAGCTCAGGAATTCGGAAAAAGCCCCGGGACACGACCGGATTTACACAGCGGGAGAGAAGGAATATTTAACATGGCAGGAGCGAAAGGACAAAGGTCTGCCGGTTAATGAATCCCTTCAGGCGGAAATGGCGGCAATGCGGGATGAGTTTGGGTTGAAATATAAATTCCCGTTTGAATAGCGTGAAGTGTGCATTGATCATTATATTTAACCTCCCTCCGCCATACCGTCAGCATAGCGGAGGGAAGCCAAAACTAATAGAGTATCTTATTTACTTATTTCAGTAACTTTCTCCTCGCAACAAATAACCCGATTCCTGCTATTATACAAGCAAGAATGCCGACGCCGAGGTCGCATCCGCCTCTGCCTTTGCTCTTGCCTGTATCCACGCTGCCATCGGGGTTAACTTTTATGCTTACATCTTTGGAGATGGCCTTCGTCTTGCCGTCCGGGAAAATTATTACCGCGCCTCCCTGCCCGATGACAAAAGTGTCGCCGTCTACAATACTTCCGCTCTGAAGCACTATCTTTGTGCCGTCCGAAGTCGTGATCGTCACGTTATCAGCCGAACCTGAGAACAGCGTAATCGTCTCGTCCGCTTCAATTCTGAAACTTCCAGAAACTTTCGTCTCAACTTCTCCATCCGGGGTTTTAACAGTTGCGGAGCTATCCGGAGGCATGGCTACCGTTCCATCAGGCCAGATAACTGTACCTTCCGGCAACGCTACTTCCACGCCGTCCGAGGTCGTCAACACGCCGCCTTCGTCGGCCGGCATCTTAATCGTACCATCAGGTAAAATCACAGTTCCGCCCGGAAGACTGACATCGGCGCCGGGGAGTTCCAAAACGCCTTCTTCATTGGGCGGCAGTATTATCATTCCGTCCGATGTAATTACCGTCCCGCCGGGGATACCTATCACCAAGCCCCCGGCTGTTGTCGCCGTGCCGCCTTCGTTGTCCGGAAGCTTAATTGTCCCGTCCGGATCAATAACAGCGCCGCCGGGAAGATCGACTTCCGTGCCTCCGGGTAAAATTATTCCGCCGCCTGTCGGAGGAACTTTCGTGTTTACCGTCACTATACACGTCGCGCTCGCGTTCTCCGCCGCGGCTGTAATTAAGACCCTCCCGGCTTTGCCGCTGCTGTTCGCGGTTACCGTACCGTTTGTCACAGTGGCTATCGTATTGTCGCTTGTGGACCACGTCACGTTTTGAGGAGCGTTCCATGGCAACACTGTCGCGATCAGCGTTTCGCTTTCTCCGGTCAGAAGCGTGAGAGAGGTCTTGTTTAAAGCCACTGATTCTACCGGAACCGGTGAAACGGTCGCCGTTATTATCGCTGTTTTACCGCCCGCCGCTGCTGTTATCGTGGATGTACCCGGACTAATCGCGGTCGCCATAACCGTACCCCCTGCGTTACTGTTCAATGATACTACCGCAGTGTTGCTTGCGCTCCACGTTACATTCTTGTCCGTCGCATTGGCGGGCGCAATTGTCGCGGTTATGGTATCGCTTCCTCCGGGGTAAAGCGTGAGCGAGGTCTTGTCCAAATCTATTCTTTCTACTTCAATCGGTTTTACGGTCACAACGCACGCGCTTGTCTTATTGCCATCCTCAGTCGTTGCCGTTATCGTGACTGTTCCCGCTTTGCCCGTATTGTTCGCGACAACAGTAATCACAGTACCCGTGGACGGGGCAACTGTGGCTAATGTGCTGTCGCTTGTGCTCCATGTCACGTTCTGATTCGCCGCGTTCAAAGGATCAAATATCGCCCGAATTGACAAGGACGAACCGTCGGAGAGCACATCAGCGCTTGCCGGCGCTACCGTTACGCCTACAACCGGGTTGCTCTCGTCCGGAACATGCGCTCCCAATTTGAGAGGAGCTGTGAACCCATATGCAAATGGCTCATAGAAGCTTCTCGGGTCATTCGCGCCCGTAACCGCACGGCCGCTCCCCGTTCTGGCGCCGACCATAATGGCGTCGACGTTCCCCTGTGACGTGGTCAAATACGTATAACCTATATCGCTTAGTTCTTTGAGAGTGTCGTTCGTGAATCCGTACATGGGCTCGTAATTAATTCTGTCCGATACCGAATCCGGATACCACTGCACGTCGGTACGCGGCGCCGTCGTCATCTGACTGACGTTCATGCTGTGATCAATGGCATTAACGATGCAATGGAAATTAGTGTTGATGATTGTCCTGCCGCCCGGACTTCCCGTCACTAAGAACAGGCTGTTGTCGCTCTCGCGCAGCACCATCGTCGGCGACATGGAGCTAAGAGGCCGTTTGTCGCCGCTTGGGACGTTAATTTCATACCGTATTTGGCCAAACGCGTTTATCACATTCGGAACGGTTTCGAAATCGTCAAGCTCATCGTTCATGAAAAAGCCCGCTCCATCCACTACAGCTCCGCATCCCCATCCGGAATTGATGGTATAGGTGATTGCAACCGCGTTGCCATCTTTGTCTATGACAGAATAGTGCGTTGTCTCAGTCCCGGGGCCGCCGCCGCCGCCCGAATACGAGGAGAGAGGACCAAAGCCGGGGATTATCTCATTGCTCGGGATAGCTCTGTTCCCATTATCTCCGGATACCACTATTTTGTCATAAATTTCCTTCGCATAATCCTTTGATGTAAGTTTATCCACAGGGATTGTAATGCCCAGAAGCGCCGCAGTATCGGGGTCGCCCATGTATTCGGAGCGGTCGGCGTATGCCTGACGCTGCGCCTGGGTCATCAGCCATATCGTCTTCAAAGCCTTGAACCCGTAACCCGCGTCCCTGTCTCCGATTGGCGCGTTCTCAACGACGTTGAGCATCTGGATTATGTGAGTGCCGCCCGAGCTTGGAGGACACATTGAAAATACCTTGAAGCCGCGATACGTACCCTCAACGGGCTTGCGCCATTTGAGCAGGTTCTTGTAATTCGCAAGGTCAGCGTGTGTTATTAGTCCTCCGTACTTTAGCACATCGGCAACAATAAAATCTGCTGTAGCACCTTCATAGAACCCGTACCCGTCAGCAGAAGTCGGTTTGGCTGCGATACGCTTTAGCGTTTCAGCAAGAGCCGGTTGCTTGAATATTTCGCCCGCTTGATAATTGACTCCGTCCTTGGAAAAGTGTTTCTTTGTGCCGTCAAAGTCAAAATTAGCGGCGGCGATGCTTCGGTTTGCCATTAGAGGATGCCCTTTTTCTGCCAGCTGAATAGCAGGCTCCATTATCTGCGCAATTGTCACTTTTCCGCTTCCGTATTTCGCTACCATTTCACAAAACCCGGCGGGGGATCCCGGAACACCAGAAGCCAAGTATCCAAAAGAACTTGCGTTGCCGTGGTTCCGACCGGTAATGGGGTTTATATACCTTCGAGCTTGATATGTACTAAGATCATTAATGTCAAAATCTGCACTATCCGTGGCCACAAACGATAGCCTATGCATCGCCGAGGGCGCCGTCTCGCGGAAATCTAAGGCTTCTATCTCACCTTTATCCTTCAGGTAGATGAGAGCAAAACCGCCCCCTCCAATATTACCGACTGACGGTTCCACAACCGCCAAAGCGTAACCCACAGCGGCCGCCGCATCAATCGCGTTACCGCCCATGTCCAATATTTTTTGCCCCGCCGCGTCAGCCATCCAGTTCATCGTGACAACCAACCCGCTTTCCTTGCCGGGTATTACTCTGCTGGCTGTAGCGAAAGCGGATGACGCTAATGAAGCGCAAAAAATACAAATCAATACCGCTATATAAATTCTGCTAAATTTCTTGCTCATATATATGCTCCTTTCTCTACACAAAATACCTTCTTGGATACGCGCTTTTCGCTACGGCCTACTCTCAACGTATTCCATCAATTCGTCAAATGTGAATCCGTCAGGAGGATAGAAGGTTCTCGGATCATTCATTCCCGTAACTACAAAGTTTGCGTCGCCGCTGGCGGCAGTAGTAAACTTTGTACCGATCATTAAGCTTGAGAGGTCTCCGGCTGAACCAGGCCCAACCGGAATGAAACCCATAGCTTTCAGTTTCTCGTCGGTATCGGAAGGCCACCTGGATTCCGCAAAAGTCTCGCGTTCCAAATTGTTCACGGGCGGAGTCGTCGTCGACGGCGGCCACTGCGTGTGGAAACGCGGCGCTGATATCGCCTGACTGACGTTCATTCCGTGATCAATGGCGTTGACGATTGAATGGAGGGTATGAGTGATGATTCGCGTTCCGCCCGGGCTGCCGGTCACCATAAACACGCTGCCATCAGCGCGGGTGACGATCGTCGGAGTCATAGCGCTCAGAGGCCGCTTGCCTGGGGCAGGCACGTTGACCCATCCCTGTATAACGCCGAATCCGTTCGGTTGACCCGGAACGCCCGTGAGGTCGTCCATCTCGTCGTTCAGGAAAAAGCCCGCTCCATCCACGCAAAGCCTGCTGCCGTAAGTCATATTGATGGTGGTTGTTATACCGACTGCGTTGCCCCACTTATCCACGACAGAGTAATGCGTGGTGCTGTCTCCGTCATTGGGAACATATCCTTCGTTGAAAGGCCCGAAGCCGGGATCCGGATTCACCGGCGCCGCAACTTGCCCGAGGGCAATTATTTTGTCATAGATTGTTTTTCCATATACCTTGGAGGTCAGCTGGCTAACGTAATTCAGTACAACCGGCGCCTTATCAGGGTCAGCCATATACTCGCCGCGGTCTCTGAAAGCGTAGCGCATAGCGTTGGCCATCAGCCAAATCGTCCTCACGGAATTGAATCCAAGCGCGCCGATATCCTCGTTCTCAATAGTGTTGAGAATTTGGATGAGGTGAGTTCCGCCCGAGCTCGGAGGGCACATCGATACTATGTTGAAACCGCGGTACGTTCCCCTTACTGGTTCGCGCCATACGGGCTTGTAATTTGCAAGGTCCTCGTGCGTGATTATTCCCCCGTATTTTTGCATTTCAGCTACTATCATATTTGCGGTTATCCCTTTATAGAACCCGTCGGGCCCGTCTCGCGCGATACGTTTTAGGGTCTGCGCAAGGTCTTTCTGTACGAATATTTCGCCCGTCTGGTAAGCGGCGCCGTTCTTTGTGAAGTATTTTCTCGTGCCGTCAAACTGGGTATAGTTAACGTTTGTGAGGTTAATGCCTGACCAGAGCTTGTATCCGTTTCCGGCAAGCTTAATCGCGGGCTCCATGATATCCCTAAGCGGCATAGTGCCGAATCTCCTGACCATTTCGCACAACCCCGCAACCGACCCCGGCACGCCTGTCGACAGGGGGCCATAAAGGCTTGCCTGGGCAGTATTGCCGGTTATAGGGTTTACATACGTTCGAGCCCTGAAAGTGCTTGGATCGTCGGGGTCATAACCCGCGCGCGCTGTATCAATAAACATGTCCCAAGTCGCTGCTCCGGGCGACATCTCGCGGTAATCCAAAGCGTAGGTTCCGGCGTCCTGTCCTGACGCTATGTTGATGACAGCAAACCCTCCTCCGCCTATGTTACCTGCGCCCGAGTGCACGACCGCCAAAGTGAAACCCATGGCGGCGGCGGCGTCAATTGCGTTGCCTCCGGCTTCCAAAATCATCCGCCCAACTTGATCGGTCAGCCAGTTATTCGAAACAGCCAACCCGTACGGCGTGCCGGGAATCGGTCTCCTCGCTGCGGCGTAAACTTCCGATGCGGAGGAAACGCAAAAAACAAAAACCAATACCGCAATGAAAAACAAACTTTTTCCGTTAAGTCTCTTACTCATATACATACTCCTTTCTCTTTGACAAAATACATTCTCAAATCCCGTGAAATCATGAATTGGTCTTAAAAAATCTTTTGTGTCTTTGAAGATTCGCATGTATAGAACTTGTGTAGCGCAGCTTATTGGAATTAATGAGAATGCTATACCAAACGCATGAATTTACTCGGGATTCGAGAATACATCCAAATTCCATTAGCACATTTTCTCTCTTCTGAACAATAAGCCACTTCAAAATTCTAACACAACATCAGCTTCATATGACAAGTTTATTTACTAAATAATTATCAAGATTTGTTATAATCTAATGACTTAATTGCTATTTTTTTCTTTATTTATCGACGATTAAAACAGAAAACTTTTATGGGGGTATTTAAATGGGAAAGAATATCGTTATACTATCCGGCTCTCCGCGAAAAAATGCAACGACAGACCGCTTAGTGGCAGCGTTTGTAGAAGGAGCGGAGTCACAAGGTCACGCCGTTTCATGTTTTCGCGTGGCCGATATGAAAATAGGCGGGTGTAAGGCATGCAGGCATTGCTTTGAAGAACAAGGCGTATGCGTTCAGCAGGACGACATGTCATCTATACTGCAAGAACTGCGAAAAGCTGACGTCTTGGTTTTTGCGTCCCCTATATACTATTTCAGCGTTTCGGCTCAATTGAAGCTCGCTATCGACCGTACTTACGCTCTTCTGAAGGAAGGAATGCCGATAAAACGCGCCGCCCTTTTAGCGACCTGCGGCGATGAAGCGGAAGCCGCAGCTGGGGCGGTCTCCACGTTCCGGCTTATCTGCAAATATATGAACTGGGAGGAAGCGGGAATTATTATAGCTCCAGGACTTTACAACCCCAACGATATAGAAGGGCGCGAGGAATTGGAGCAGGCAAAAAAGCTGGGACAGAATATAGTTTGGAGTTAGGAGTTAGGAGTTAGGAGCTATAAGTTAGGAGTTAGGAGTTAGGAGTTAGGAGTTAGGAGCTATAAGTTAGGAGTTTGGAGTTTGGAGTTATTTTTTTATCTTTTAGCTACTCACTACTAACTCCTAACTCCTAACTGCATTTTAGCTACTCACTACTAACTCCTAACTCCTAACTGCATTTTAGCTACAAGACGATGGTTCCCATCAGGAAAGCGGCGGCAAGGGTAATGATGCTCAATAGCCAGAGCCAGGCGGTGCAGAATTTGAGATGATCCTTGAGCTCCACCCCCGCTAAACCGATGGCAAGGAAAGTTGTAGCGGCGTGCGGTGTGACTAAAACGCCGTAGTTCTTGCCTATTAACAAAGTATTGGCCATATTGACCGGATCAATCCCGAACTTACTGCCTACTTCTATTGCAAGAGGCACCAGGCCGAAGAAATAGGAGTCGGTACCGAGCACCATACCGATGGGCACGGCGAAAAAGCCAAGAATAACATGCAAATATGAGCCGAGGGCTTCAGGAATGATGTTGATCATTGTGATTGCCATTGCGTCGATCATCTTCGTGCCCTTTAGTACTCCGAGGAAAACGCCTGAAGCAAGCAGGATGGAAGCCATGGGCAACGCTTCGACTGAATGAACTTTGAACCGTTCCAACTGTTCCTTTGCGTTCGGAAAGTTGACCACCAGAGCGATGGATAAGCCTATCATGAACGCGCCGTAAAGAGGAATCTTGGTGAAGCAAAGAAGCGCGATTATTCCTAATGTAAGCGCGATGTTGACCCAAACTAATTTCGGGCGCTTCAGCGCCAGAACCTTGGGATCCTCTTCAACCTCGGCCACAACATGGTCGTCACCTGCGCCAAGCCCGGCGCCCCGCCTCTTCTCAATAACGCCCATGAATGCGGCGAAGACAACTACGAACACAGTAATTAGCACCTGCAAGGGAATCAGGCTATGCCAAAGTTCCGTGATATCCATCTTAGTAATGGCTGCAGTACGAGCGACGGGGCCGCCCCATGGAAGAAGGTTCATGATGCTCATTGCTGCGCCAATAATAACTAATAGCGTCAATGGGCTCATTTTCAGCCGTTTGTAAACGGGCAGCATTGCCGGAATGGTTATTAGCAAGGTCGAGGCCAGAGCTCCATCAAGATGTGAAAGAATCGCGATGATCGATGTTGCGACGGTTACCAGGATCACGTTTGTTTTAGCCAACTTAACCAACGTGTTCACCAAGGGGTCAAACATGCCCACGTCGTTCATCACGCAAAAATAGACTATGGAAAAGATGAACAGCACCGCGATGGGCATTGTTGTTTTCACTCCGTCATCAATGTATTTGAACAGTTCTGCGGGAGAGGTCATGACAGCGAGAGCCGCCAAACAAGAAACTATTACAAATACCGGAATAGGGGTGATTTTTGATTGTATCAGGCCATAAACAATAACACCCACCATTATGAAACCAACTAACGCCAAAATAGTTGTATTCTCCATATTTACTTCACTCCTTTACAGTTCGTATGGTTTTATCTGACGGACAATGTCTAAAATTGTTCCGTCTCTTGCTTCTACAATTGCAACAATACGGTCGAAAAACTCCAAATCATCCGGGCGCCCTACCATTGAGTAGGCTTTGTCTTTGAGGGCGTCTATTGTGGAAAGTGGAATCTTATGCGCCGAAAGCGCCTCTATTAGATCCTGTCTAGCGGGGTTGACAGCAATCCCGTAATCTGTTACAAGCACGTCTACAGAGTCGCCAGGAGTGGTTACGGTGACCACGCGCTCGCAGACGGTTGGTATCCTGCCTCGCACTAAAGGCGTTACAATGATTGTGCATTTTGCGCCCGCTGAAGCGTCCGGATGCCCGCCTGGCGCGCCGCGTAAAATTCCGTCCGAGCCCGTGACCACGTTAACGTTGAAATCAGTGTCAATCTCAAGTGCGGCTAAAATTACAAAGTCCAGTTTATTAACGAAAGCTCCCTTGTTCATTGGGTTCGCGTACTGGGAAGTCGAAATTTCGTAATGGTTCGGGTTCTCGTGTACCGACCGGACAGCCCCGATATCGAAATCCTGAGCGTCGACTACACATTGAATAAGGCCCTTGTTCAGCAAGTCCACGGTAGGTTGCGTGATTCCCCCAATCGCCCAACGCATCTTGATTTTCCGCTCAATCATCAAAGGTTCAAGAAAACGATATACAGCGAGAGACGGCCCGCCCGCCCCCGCCTGAAATGAGTAGCCGTCCTTGAAATACGGCGTGGCAGCCATGACGCGAACGCAGTTTTCAGCCATCATCAAATCTCTGGGGTCCTGCGACATGCGAGCCGCCTGACTTGCAATTTTTTTCGGCTCTCCGATTGAATCCACAACTACTACGTAATCTACATCCACAGCTTCAATGCTTGGCGGGAAATTTGGAAAATCCATCAGGGTATCGGTAACGATAACGACCTTGTCCGCATATTTCGCATCCACCATAGCGTATGAGAGCACTCCGCAGTCAGATTTACCGCCCGTTCCCCGCGCGTTGCCATATTCGTCGCTCGTTGGCGCGCCAATGAAGGCTATGTCGATGTGCACTTCTCCCTGCTCAATTGCGCGGACACGCCCGCCGTGAGAGCGCAGAATTGCAGTCGTCCTGAGCTTGCCATTCGAAACGGCTTCGCCCATCCGTCCCCTGATGCCGCTCGTCTGTAATCCGGTGACCACTCCGTCCTCAATCATCTTCGCAACGGGGTCGTGAGCCGTCCCCACGGATGACGCCGCGATTGTAAGATCTCTAATTCCCAGCGCCTCAATCTCTTTCATGACTAAATTGATAACATAGTCGCCATCGCGGAGATGGTGGTGAAAGGAAACTGTCATACCGTCTTTCAGCCCGCATTGGACGATAGCGTCGCGAAGGCTGCCCGCAATCTTGCTTTCTTGAGGTTTTATTGAGGCGCGGACAGTCGGGCCGGGTTTCGTGTATTCCACGCCGTCAAGCGCGTAATTGCCTTTGTAGGGTTCCGCATTCACAAGCAGTTCATCGGGAATTTCTCTTCCTATGGCGTTCTTCATTTAGAATTCCCCCTCGTATAGCCCGGAAGCGCGCGCCAGCGCCAGCGTACGTTCCGCGCCCGGCACAAACGCGATATCCAGCATTTTGCCGTCTATGGTAAATACGCCGACGCCCTTGTCAGCATTTTCCCGGACGGTGCGGACTATTTTTTCCGCTTCGCGTATTTCCTTTTCGGAGGGCGCGAAGACGTCATGCACAATCTTTATCTGCCTCGGGCTGATGACGGACTTGCCGTCGAACCCCATTTGTTTGTTCATGACAACTTCCTCCGTGAACCCTTCCATGTCGTCCAAGTTCGTGAAGACAGTATCGAAACACTGCACTCCGGCGCTTCTGGCCGCCAATAGTATATTTCCCCGCGCCGCCGCCATTTCAACGCCGCTTTTTGTGTATGCGGTCTGCATACATTTGCGAAAATCAGCGCCCGAAATGGCCACGCCAAAAAGCCGCTCCGAGGCTTCGCATATCGAGAGCGCGTTTAGCACTCCTCTCGGGCTTTCTATCGCGGACATCAGGAGAGTGCTTCCCTTCACACGCGAAAATTCGTTCTCAGCTGCTTCGATAGCCGCATCCACGAGTTTGACGTCCTGGGCGTACTCGCATTTCGGGATGCGTATACCGTCAGCGCCTCCCGCAACAGAGGCGCGAATGTCCTCTTTCCAATATGGAGTATCCAGGCCGTTGATGCGGACTATGCGCTCAACGCCGCAATAATCCACGTTCAAGAGCGCATGATAGAGTGAAAAGCGAGCCGCGTCTTTCTGGTTCTCCGCAACTGCATCCTCCAGGTCAAACATGACGGAATCGGGGCGGTAAATATATGCGTCTTTTATCAAGCCGGGCCGTTGAGCGTTCAGGAACATCATTGTTCGGCGCAGCCTTCTCTTTTCCGTCATTGCTTTTCACCTCCCCACGGGAAACTCTCGGCAAATCCCGCCGCCCTGTATACCGCGCATTCGGTACGCGCTTTGATAGTACAGTCAAGGGCGCCTTTGTCTACAACAGTAACTTTTGCGGATTTAACGCCGAGGGTATTAAGGGTATCCAGTACAATTGCTTTAATCTGCCTGCCGTACTGATTCAATACGATACTGCTGATATCAACGGCGGTTCCATTGCCGTTCGGTTCAATAGTAATCTGAACATCGCTGGATTCCAGAGTACCGGCTATCGCAGTTTTAACAACTTCCATTCGATCCTCCCCCATCTTCAGTTTTATTAAACCTTGCGTATACATTATTATGTTTTTCGGTTGAGGCAGAATGTTTTTTTAATGTGTGTTTTGTACTGTCTTATTTATGTGGTTATTTGTAGAATTCCAGTTTACGGATTTTTACTGGTAGATATCCTGCGTTTCAGTTTTATCAGACGTTCCGTAAGACCTCGCACTTCAGGGCGAGGATATAAGGAACATCCGCCTCCGGCGGATAGCTTTTCGTCTTTTGTTTTCTGTTGTTGCTCAATATATCGCCAATTATGAAGTATAATATTAGTTATGAAAATACTAAAGGCATTTAAATTTCAGCTCAATTTAAATAAACTTCAATTCGCAAAAATAAAAAACTTTGCGGGTAGTTGTCGTTTCGTATGGAATAAAGCGCTTGCCGAACAAAAAGAATTCCTATCAGAAGGACAAAGCCGCATGAGCTATTCAAGAATAGCGGCGGAATTAGTGAACTGGAAGCAACAGGAAGATACTGAATTCTTAAAAGAAGCTCATTCTCAAATTCTTCAGCAAAAACTAATGGATTTAGATAAATCGTTACAAGAGGCGTTTGACAAGACAAATCCCAAGCAATTCCCCCGGTTCAAGAAGAAAGGTAATAACAATGACAGCTTCAGATATCCGCAGGGATTTAAAATAGAAGAAGGCAACAACAGAGTATATTTGCCAAAGATAGGCTGGGTTCGATATATCAACAGCCGAAGAATAACAGGAATACCAAAAAATATAACTGTAAGACGTGAAATAGATAAATGGTATATCAGTATTCAAACTGAGCAAGAAAAGAAAGAGCCCGTACATGAATCAAAATCCGAAGTAGGAATAGATATGGGAATAGTTCAGTTTGCGTGCATATCAGACGGAACGGTAATACCGTCAATCAACAGTTTTGCAATGCATGCGACAAAACTGAGAAAGGAGCAGCGCAAACTATCACGAAAGATTAAGTACAGTAACAACTGGAAGAAACAAGTGAAAATAGTACAGAAATGCCACAAACGCATACGAGATGTACGAAAAGATTTTCTACACAAGGAGACAACGAAGATAAGCAAAAACCACGCGGTCGTAGTTGTCGAAGACTTGAAAACGTCTAACATGAGCAGGTCAGCATCAAGAATGAAAGAGAATCCCGGAAGAAATGTGAGAGCAAAATCGGGATTGAACAAATCAATCTTGGATCAGGGATGGAGTGAATTCAGGAGGCAGCTTGAGTATAAACAGATGTGGAGAGGCGGCAAGGTAATAGCAATAGAACCGCAATACACGAGCCAAAAATGCTCAAGGTGCGGGAGCATCTCAGCAGAAAACCGAAAGACACAGTCAGAATTTGTATGCGTCAGATGTGAGCATGAAGAAAACGCCGATTTGAATGCGGCAAAGAACATATTAGCGGCTGGGCG
>WRHH01000019.1 GCA_009783355.1 Synergistaceae bacterium | reverse complement strand
GGGGGCTGTAACAAAAGTAGTATATTGGTTAGCCAAACCACAATATATAGTGGTTGTTCGGCATTTTGTGCACAATATGTTGTAGGGGCGGCATCCTGCCGCCAGCTTTTGTTACAGCCCCGTCCTGATATATGATTACTCAATTTGGCTGAATACTACATCAAGCCCTTGTCCTTATAAAACTTTATCGCCCCTCCGTGGAACGGGACAGATGTCCCTATTATGCCTCGCAGCGCCGTTTCCAACATAATGTTGGCCTTGGCTGTGGCGTGCGATGATTGTATTACGTCTAATCCTGAAGCGGAGTAAATATTTTCGAGCAGGTCGTAGACCACATCGTCGGGAAGTTTCTCGTCGACCAGCATGATATTCATGACGGCGGCAGTAGTGTAGTCCCTATCAGTGCCATAGGTCGCGGCTGGAATTGTTGCTTCAATGTAGAAAGGATATTTTTTCAGCAGTTCTTTGAGCGACTCGCCTTCGACCGGGACGAAGGCAATTTTTTTACTAATCCCTAACTCCATAATAGTAGCGTTCCCGAGTCCGGATGTGACGAACGCGACGTCGCAAAGCCCGTTCTTCATTTGGGAGATAGCCTCGCTATAGCTCAGATAATCTACTTTGCAGTCGTTGTATGTCATTCCATGCGCCTCGAACATCATGCGGGCGTTGAGTTCCACCCCCGAATTTGGAGCGCCTACGCCTACACGCTTGCCCTTCATATCTGTGAAAGTCTTAATGCCCGAGTCCTCCGTCGTGACAATTTGGCAGAAATTTGGCCACAGTCCCATCATAGCGCACAGTTCCTTTGCAGGAGGCTTCCCCTCATATGCGCCGAAGGATTCGACGGCTTGAATAACCGAGTCGGCCATCGCAATGGCTAATTCACCCTGCCCCGTCAGGAGAGCATTGATGTTTTCAGCGGTAGCTCCGGTGGCGGTAGCTGATGTCTTGTAACCCAAGCTGCCTAAGAAAGTAGAAAACGCGCCCCCTATCGGGAAATAAATGCCGCTGGTCGGGCCGGTCAGCACCGTGATAAGATAATCCGACCTCTTCACTTCTGGAGCGGCAAAACAAACCGCCGTTGTTAACAATACGACAAAAATACACAAAAAGCATAATATTTTTTTCACGTTAAATCCCTCCTCTTTAGAATCCACACAAACTACCGTTTAAATTATAACCGAGGTTGAAGTATTTGACAATCAGTTGAAGCCAACCCGTCTGGAATGTTGCCCGGTTCTTTAAATTCGCTCTTTCTATAGGTTTTTCAAACTGCTTTCCTTATAGCAACATCCCAGTAAAAAACTGTTCTTTCTCATTGACAAAAATTGGAATCGTGTGATATAGTTCAGCGCATTAAATTAAAAATATTGAACGGAGATACGACTTTGCTTAAAAATTTTGTTAACGCAGTATTTACTTATTATTACTATTATTACGAGAGAGGGTTCTTTTTTGAAAGGACGGTCTTGTAATTAATCTGCGTAAACGAAAAACGAAAGCACGGATAAATAGCAAAAGCCTAAAATCAAAAAAGAGCCCTTTACTAAAACAGTAAGGGGCTCTTTTTTTTGGCTTAATTTCTTAGGTTTATACGCCAGGGAAACCTGACTTGTAAAAGCACAAATAAATTTAAATATAAATAATAAGGAGATGTAGTAATTATGAACGGAAACATAAGTTTTTTTGGAGAATCATTCCCACTGGAGATGCACAAGGTAAGGATAGTACAAAAACTAAATCTTGAGCCTATTGAAGAGCGCTTGTCCGCCATTAAGAAAGCGGGAAACAACACGTTCCTGCTGAAAAATGAAAATATTTTCCTCGATATGCTGTCCGATAGCGGAGTCAACGCTATGAGCGATAACCAGCTGGCGGCCATGATGCAGAGCGACGATAGCTACGCGGGGTCAAAAAGTTTCACAAAGCTTGAGAATACCGCAAGAAGGATCTTCGGGAAGGAATTCATACTCCCTGCCCATCAGGGGCGCGCGGCGGAAAATATATTGGCAAGGATGTTTGTTAAACCGGGAGATATAGTTCCTATGAACTATCACTTCACAACAACAAAAGCGCATATAGTCATTAACGGGGGGAGCGTTGCGGAGCTTTATCTAAAAGAAGCCATGAATTTGAACAGCGCCAACCCATTCAAAGGAAATATGGATACTGAGGCTCTTAAAAATCTTCTTGAAAAGGAAAAAGGAAAGGTTCCATTTGTACGCATGGAGGCGGGAACAAACCTAATCGGAGGGCAGCCGTGGTCGCTTCAGAATTTGAGAGAGGTAAAAGCTATATGCGCAGAGCACGATGTTCCGCTCGTGCTCGACGCGTCGCTTCTTGCAGATAACCTGTACTTCATAAAAACGCGCGAGGAAGCGGAAAAAAATAAGTCCATAGAGGATATCACAATGGAAATATCAGATCTCAGCGACATTATCTATTTCTCAGCGCGTAAACTCGGATGCGTAAGAGGAGGGCTTATGTTAACCTCCGATACAAAATTTCTTGAACAAATGCAAGAGCTTGTGCCGCTTTTTGAAGGGTTCCTTACATACGGCGGGATGTCCATCCGTGAGATTGAGGCAATGGCAGTCGGCCTTGATGAGACAATGGACTTCGATATGATAAAACACGGGCCGGAATTCATTGAATTTATGGTACAAGAGTTGGTACGACGTAAAATACCGGTCGTCACGCCCGCAGGCGGATTGGGATGCCACTTGAACGCAAGGGAGTTCATTCCGCACGTAAAACAGACGGAGTATCCGGCGGGAACACTTGCGGCCGCAGTGTTCATAGCAGGCAGCGTCAGAGGAATGGAACGCGGCACGTTATCGGAAGAACGCGACAAAGACGGAAACGAACACCTTGCTGAAGTTGAGTTATTACGCCTTGCTCTGCCAAGAAGAGTTTTCACAATGTCACAGATTAAATACGCGGTTGATCGCATACACTGGCTCTTCGAGAACAGGAACCTGATTGGCGGTCTGAAATGGTTGTTTGAACCAAAAATTCTGCGGTTCTTTAACGGAAAATTGGAGGCGAACTCAGACTGGCAGGAGAAACTTGCGGCGAAATTCCGCGCAGATTTCGGCGACAGCCTTTAATAAAAGTAATGCACAATGCACAATGTTCAATGAAAAGACAAAAGCAAAAGATTCGGATGTTTGGGCAACATAAAAGGTTTAACAGGTAGGGGGCGCACCCGTGGGCGCCCCGTTGCCAAAAACCTTGGTTTGCCAAAGATAAGGCTGTAGGGGTCGCAGCCCTCGGCGACCCGTGCCAAAAACTTCGGGTCGCTAAACTGTTGCGAGTTGCGTGAATGGTCATAGAGGTGTGATAAAATCTCATGGGAGGATATATTTGGGTTTGATGGAAACTTATAGTGTGTTCAAAGCCGCAAGGAGGACATAATGGATTTGGTAAAAGCGAAAACGAAGCTGCCGATAGGTATTCAAACATTTGAAAAATTACGGGAAGGCGGATATCTCTATGTCGATAAGACACGGTACTTGATTGATCTAATCGACAGAGGCAGCGTTTATTTTCTTTCGCGCCCCCGAAGGTTCGGAAAATCTCTCACCATATCCACATTCGATGCAATCTTCTCGGGGAAACGCGAACTCTTCGAAGGGTTGTACGCCTCGGAATTTTTCGATAGGCCAGAATATAAACCTCATCCGGTTATTAGGCTGGATATGAGTAACCTTACTACAGACATGGGGCTGGACGCTCTGCGTTCTTCAATTCTTGATCAAATTAGGGAAAACTCCGACAGGTTTGGTATTAATCTCGAAACAGCTCTGCCCGGTGATGCTCTTTACAATTTGTTGTACCGCGCGGCGCAGAAATACGGCGCTACTGTCGCTATTCTTGTGGACGAGTACGATAAACCCATCCTCGACAGCATTCAAGACATTGAAAAAGCGGAAGCTGTACGCGATATTCTGAGAAACTTTTACGTCCGTATAAAAGCTGCAGACAGACACTTGTGCTTTGTATTCATCACCGGAATCAGTAAGTTTTCAAAAGTTGGAGTTTTTTCCGCGATGAATAACCTTATAGATATCTCCATGAACGACAGGTACGCGGCAATGCTGGGCTACACGGAAGAGGAACTGCTGAACTGTTTTGACGCCCATATCGGCGATACGGCAACCGGCATGGGTAAATCAAATGAAAGCTTAAACGCTGAAATACGGGAACACTACGACGGCTTTTCGTTCGACGGCAAAACAAGGCTCTACAATCCTTTTTCAGTATTGAACTTTTTTAACGAAATGAAGTTCAAAAACTATTGGTTTGAGTCTGGAACGCCGTCCGTGTTGGTCAAGTACGTCAAGCGGCACGACCTGGAGGCCGAGAACTTCCGGGGCTTAGAGGTGTCCGAAGATTTTACGTCGGTCGCGGAAATTGAGCTTGCATCACCGGAAAGCTTCCTTTTTCAAAGCGGCTATCTTTCTGTGAGGGAACGCAAAGGAAACAATCTTATTTTGGATTACCCGAACAACGAAGTGCTTTCCTCGGTATCAAACCTCTTTTTGTATGGTAAATATGAAATTGCAGGCATCAGCGCTGCACGGAACAACTTGGAAGCGGCGCTCGGCAGCGGACAACCCGAAGAGTTGATAAAAATATATAATTCATTGCTCGCGAACCTGCCATATGACATTTATGAGCGCGAGGAGCGAAAGTATATTGCGATGCAGGAGAAAAAAGACAGTTTCACGCCGCCGCCTTACGCGGAGAGCTTTTATCACGCGCTTTTGTTCACATTGCTTTGGTCGTCGCGAGTAAATACAATGGCGGAAAATCACAGTTACTGGGGCCGAAGCGACATAGAAGCCGAGAAATCGGGTCATCGCTATGTCGTGGAACTGAAGGTCGCCGAAGGGAAAGAAGCTGCAAAAAAAGCGGCGGCAGAAGCCATGAAGCAGATTCGAGAAAAAGGCTACGCGGACAAGTACGCCACGGAGGGAGCAACGTTGATTGCTATAGCGGTAGACAAAGAGAAGCGCCGCGTCGCGGAACACTTGATTGAGTGAGGAGTTAGTAGTTAGTAGTTAGGAGCTCACTCCTCACTCCTCACTATTTTTAACACTTCACACTGTTTTTTATGCTTTCCCATATGTCAAATTCAACTTTGTCCGCGCTTTGGTTTCCATCAATAATAACAATGTTCTCTTCTCGGCCTACTGCATCAAATGCTTTAAAGTATTGCGCCCTTATTTTTGTTAATGTATCAAGGGTTTCATATAATTCAGCGTGACTTCTGTCTTTGACACGTCTTGCGGCTATCTCAGGGTCGACGTCGATAAAAATATTCAGCGACGGGCGCAAAATCGCCGCGCTTAATGAATTTGCTTCAATAACCCAACTCATGGGCACAAAAACTCCCTGATAGGCGTATGATGAAAGATAATATCTATCCGTCAAGACTGTAATCCCATTTTTAACCATATTTGCAATGCCGTTAATTTCGTTTGTAAGGTGATCCAACCTGTCTGCGACAAATAGGCCGGCAATAACTCTATTGTCAGCTTTAATTTTATGCGCCATAATTTGACGAATAATCAAGCCGACAGGGCCGTCAGTCGGTTCGGCAGTCTCGTAACACTCATGCCCAAGTGAACTGAGCCTCGCGGCAAGCCTGCGTATTTGAGTGCTTTTACCGCTTCCATCAATACCCTCAAAAGCAATAAAAAGTTCTCGTTTATGTTGAATGCTATTCTGTTTCAAATTTTTTATCCTTTCCGTACTACGGTGGAAGCGAAAATAGTGCTTAACCTTTAAATTTACTTGAGTTATTATAACCGAAACTTTCGTTCTACCGGATTGCCAACACTTAAAAGTTCTTTTAATATATCATATTTCTGTTAAAATCATGTATAACAGCAAGTAGGAAAAGCAGGATAAATCCCATTTTGAAAAAGGAGTAAATACTATGAGTATCCCAATGATCGATAACGCTAAAGTCATGTCAAAAGGACAAGTCACAATTCCGAAAGAAATCCGTAACTTATTGAAAGTAGCTGAAGGTGATCGAGTCACATTTATTTGCGAGGGTGATTATGCTATTGTGATGAACGCAAACATCTACGCAATGCGCACATTGCAAAAAGAAATGGTAGGAGAATGGGAAAAAGCAGGAATTCAAAGCGAGGAAGATATTATTGAACTCTGCCGCGAAGTACGCGCAGAGTTTGAAGGTCTATGATGAATTATGCCTCAAGACGAGTTATGCTTGATACAAATGTACTATTTTCCGCTATGTATAAATTTGAAGGCACGCCGTTTAATGCTTTTTCGAAGGCATCGGTAATTCCGTATCAACATTTTTAAATTCAAATCCATGAAATGGAGGAATTGATTTGACGTGGGGCGACATATGTAAAATAGCTTCCTTGGTTTTTGCAAGCTCTGGAGGTATTGGCGTAGTTTTTGTTTGTTTCGTTAAACTAGCAGGAAATACTATTGCAGAAAGGCTTCAGAAAAAATATGAACTGAAACTCAACAAAGAACTGGAAAAGTATATAGCAACTTTAGACAAAAAGAACTATATCAGCAAAGCAAGGTTTGATAAGGAATTTATTATATACCAAGAGCTGTCTGAGAAAGTTTATTACATGGTTGGTGATAATACAGAGCTCTTTAAAGTATTTGACAGCGTACCTAAAGAGGAAGATGAGAGGAAAATATTTTACGATAAAAGATGCATCCCTACGGGATGCAAAAAATTAATGACAACGCTTTCTACCAAAAGATGCATCCCTACGGGATGCTGATTTGAATAACGAGTAGGCGCTGTAACTTACAATGATGGCTACAGGTTATAAAAAGTGACTTCGCATCAAATTCACCTGAGATGCGAAGCCGCTTATATTCTGTTGAAAAAACCTTTTTGCGTTATCTACATACATGTCTTTTTCGCGTATTTCGTGTGGTTCGCGGTTAATGTTTGTTTTTAATTCCGTTCCGAATTGCCTTTCTGCCGCCTACAAAGCTACTTTGGGCAATTTAAAGTCTTTTGTTCGTGTAGTTCGTTTTTGTTTGTGGTAAATGTCTTTCGCTTTTGTCTTTTGCTTTTGTCTTTTACTCGCCACTCGCCACTCGCCACTAATCAAAAATACAACTCATACTCCTGCGGCGTTGGCGCGTTGTAAACATATTGCGCTTCTTCGCGCTTGATTTTTATCCATAAGTCGATAAGTTCTTTCGGGAATACCGGCGCAAGATATGCGTTATCCTCTGATAATCTATCAAGAACCGTGTTGAGATTTAGCGGAAAAATTTTATCCTCAAGTATCTCAGGACTGTTGAACCCTTGAGCAATGGGATCGGCTGAGCGCATAATTCCGTCAACTCCTGCCATTACCATCGCTGAAAGCATATAGTAAATGTTGGCTGTCGCGTCGCCCGTACGATATTCAATGCGGGTGGCATCTTTTTTTACATAACTGGGAATGCGAACTGCGGCGCAGCGGGAGCCTCTCGCGAAATTTGCGCTTATGGGCGCCTCGAACCCCGGCACCAAACGGCGGTAACTGTTCGTGCTTGGATTGGTGAATGCCAGTAAGCTTCCTGTCAGGCTGTGCTCAAGTAATCCGGAAGTATATGAAAGCGCTTCTTTGGAAAGGTTAAACATCTCGTCCCCCGGGAATATCGATTTACCGTCCTTTTCAAGGAATTGATGCACGTGAACGCTGCTCCCTGACATGTTGTTGAGCGGCTTTGGCATGAATGTAACCGATAATCCCATTTCTTCCGCTACTGACCTGAGTATCCACTTTGCAAGACAAACTTTGTCCCCTGCTTCAACGATGCTTAAAAAATCAAGCTCGACTTCAAGTTGAGAAGCCGCCACTTCGTGATGATGATATTTTACAGGTATTCCCACAGCTTCCATTAGCGACACGCTTCGATCGCGAAAATCACGATATTTATCCTGCGGAGAAAGGCGATGGTATCCCTTCAATAAGCCAAAACGCGGCTCGGTGTTGTTGCTATCGCCAAGTCCTTCACGGCTTTCCACGCTGTAACAGGAATGGTTATAGTCAGTTGAATACTGAACGGAATCAAAAACGTAAAACTCAATCTCAACCAGCATTTTAACATCGTCGGCAACGGAGCAGCTTCTGAGATAATCGCAAGCTGCGCGCGTAATGTTACGTGGATAATGAGCAAACATAGACCGGTTATCATCTGCCGAAACGACATCACAAAAAACGTGTACATTCCTGAAATCACCGCGCTCCTCAATGAAAGCGGTCGACATATCCGGAATAGCAACCATATCAGAATTGCTCACCTTTGCATATCCATAATTTGAAGCATCAAAACCTATTCCATCCATAAGGATTTTCTCGCTGACATATCCTTTGGGAAGAGTGACAACACGGATATTGCCACTGATATCAATCATAAGAAGGTTAAGAAAATCTGCTGATTTTAAATAGCCGTCATATTTTGATAAAAACATAGCCGAACCCCCGTTTTTTTATTTTTTGCGCTTCGCTTAGCTCCCAGTCCTATTATACAGCTATTTTGACCAGTATGTCTGAAAAAAAACAAAATTAAATCAATACGCCCTCAAGTCTCAAAAGCCTTTCTTTAATGGAGATCCCCCCGCCATAGCCGGAGAGTTTACCATCCTTTGCAATAACCCTGTGACATGGTATGAAGATCGAAATTGGATTCTTATTATTCGCATTGCCGACAGCGCGGCATGCTTTGGGATTATTGATTCTCTCTGCAATTTCGCTGTAGCTCGCCGTCGTGCCATATGGAATATCACACAGCGCTTTCCATACGCTCATTTGAAATTCAGTTCCAAGAGGCGCAAGGGGAAGCGAAAATATACGAAGCTTCCCTTTAAGGTAAGCTTCGAGTTGAGCGCGCGCTTCCTTCAGCACTTCGCTTTCCGGAAGCTCAACTTCAAATTTTGGGACACGCGATCTTGAAAAGAAAAGACTTACAATTTTCCCGTTAAGCTCCGATATCGCAATTTCTCCAATTTCGGTTTCATAGTAGAAAACTACAGGTTGAGAAGCCGAAGATCGCAAATTTCGTTTTGCATTTTGAAGCGTCTGCATTTTTATCACACCTTTATATCAAGACTGCGGTTAGCAGTTCTAAAAGTACGTTTTCCAAGATTAACGCCTATATACTGGAGGGGCATCGGGATGTCGTCGAGTTCTCTGCGAAGAGTTCCGCGTATGAAGCGCAGTAACTGAAAAGTGCTCTCATTTTCAGTTCTTAAGCCTACCACATATGATACTGAGTCGCTCTCAACTTCGCCTGATACGACATCAATTACATTCCCTTCCATTTCAAAACTAACCTGCTGCCATGAGCGGGCGCCCTCGTTCGCTGAGTGGTCGCTTGAAACCCAAATTCTGGCGAACAATGGATTTTCGTTATCCCCTACAGGCCATACGGAGGCGCCCATTGATGAAGCATCAGTTCCATATTTCAAAGGTTTTGACAGCATTGAGTGACCTTTCAAAAACATAGCAACGTCGTCTTCGCCTTCAAGAAGACTTTTCAATGCATCAATCGGAGACGCGCCTTTATTCACCCGCTCTTTGAACGAGAGCTGTACTTCGCGCCACATCCTCGAAATATTCTTTCTCTCAAGCGCCAGATACCATGAAATTATCTGTACGTTAGCTGCAGTCATCGGTAAATCACGAGCCCAGAGCTCAAGAATTGAGGATATGGCCTCAGCTTTTTCCCCCGAGAGCCTCCATGCAATTCGCACAAGGTTTATCAATTCAGACGTGACGGGCATTCCGCGAGCGAGAAGAGCAGTAGCTACTTCCCTTTCCATCCCCTCTCCAAACTTGGAAAGCAGGGCAAAATCATCCTCCGAAAGCCTGAGAATCGGGATTTCTCCTGAATTATCCCATATTGCGCGGAAATTCTGACCGATAATTAAAGGTAAAGTTGCTCTGGCTGTAAGTTTTTGAGAGTATCCGGAAAGAGCGTCCTGTACCTGAACGAGGTATCCTCCGTTTTTACTCATTCCCAACACAACGCCCGTAACTAGTGTTCCGTTTCTGAACTCCGCGCCCAAGGCACGAGTAGTTTGCGCCCCGTCCAATCTAGGTTGACCGGGCTGTTGCCTTACATTCTGACTAGGAATTCCCGCTATGTCCGACAATTTACGCTCCTTTTTTTCGCGCTATGCTGTGCAAGCGCGTCATAATAATACTATATCAAATTTTATCGAATTAATTGAATTAGCAAATGAATTGTATGATAAAATTATACTAAGATTATGATTGTAGAGCGCGATGTCCACATCGCGCCGCCATATATTAAGAGAGGAAGATTTTGCCTTGTTTAAACATTTAAGAAACAATATGCGTTGGATAATGATGGCGATTGCGCTTACTTTTTTACTTTCCACATTTATGATGTATGACTCAGGCAGAGGAAGCAGGAGAGGCGCTCCTACCCCGACGGAAGACGGCAGAGTAGAGGATTATGTGGTAGCCGTTATAAACGGGAATGAAATGAAGCGTTCAGAGTTTGAGAGAATGGTTATTAATTATATCCAGCAGGCAAATATGCGCGATTTGACATCAGTGGATTTTCCTTATCTCTTTCAATCAACGCTTGATAACGCGGTATTCCAGATGGAGCTTAATAAAGAGGCCGAGGCTCGAAAATTTGATGCAAGCGAAGATGAAATAACCGCACAATTGAGAATTCTATCAGATAGCTTCCCAACGCGTGAAGCGTACTATCAGGCAATTGAGCGCAGCGGGAAAAAAATAGCGGACGTACGCAATGATTTAAAGCGCCAAATAATAATGGAGAAAACTATCGAAAGCGCTTTACAAGCGAATGCAATAAGCGAAGACGCCATACTGGATTTTTACAATGTGATGAAGGGACTGCTTTACGTAAAACCAAAAGGATACACGTTTGATCTGATTGAGGTAAGCGTGGACAAAACAGCTGGGGAATTGCGGGAAAAAATAGCGGCTGATGTTGAAAAATGGATGGAAATTATCTCTGAAGACAAATATTCTCAGGATATATTAAAAATAACAACTGAACCGCTGTTTTTCTCGGAGCTTTCTATCAGTAATGACAAGGACCTCTATTTTATGAAAGACCTTGAGATAGGAGAAGTAGGACGTGTAACAGAAGTAGCAAGCGACGACTTCATGTTTCCAATAAAACGCGAAAACAGGGAAGAGTCATTCACACCGTTTGAGGAGGCAAGCTTTGACATTCGGATGATGCTTGAGCAGCAGCACCAGAGAATCGCGTTCGAACAATTCAGAAATGAATTGATTGCAAGGGCAGTTGTGGAAATAATAGATCCTTCGCTTTTCCCCGCGCCTGCAAGCGCCGATGTTGAAAGCGCTTTAGAACCGGATGAACCGGAAGTGAAAGAGGCGCCGGAAGTAATCTCGACAGATCAGGAAGAGATAGAAAAGATTGAAGCGAGTTCAACGGAACAAGAAGAAACAGAAGAGCTTGCGCCCGTGGATATCCAGGAGGAGTCAGTTCCTCTCGCTATTCCTGAGAATGAAGACGAAGATGCGGATGAAAAATCCGAGCCGGTTGATTTGCCGGAGGAATTAAACCCTGAAAATGAAGAGCCGGAAGTAATTGAGACGCCGGAAGCAACAGAGACGCCGGAAGTAACAGAGACGCCGGAAGTATCAGAGACGCCGGAAGTGAAAGAGGCAGTGGAAGTAATCTCAACAGAGCAGGAAGAGATAGAAAAGATTGAAGCGAGTTCAACGGAACAAGAAGAGATAGAAGAGATTACCCCCGTGGATATCCAGGAGGAGTCAGTCCCCCTCGCTATTCCTGAGAATGAAGATGAAGATGCGGATGAAAAATCCGAGCCGGTTGATTTACCGGAGGAATTAAACCCTGAAAATGAAGAGCCGGAAGTAATTGAGACGCCGGAAGCAACAGAGACGCCGGAAGCAACAGAGACGCCGGAAGTAACAGAGACGCCGGAAGTAACAGAGATGCCGGAAGTGAAAGAGGCAGTGGAAGTAATCTCAACAGAGCAGGAAGAGATAGAAAAGATTGAAGCGAGTTCAACGGAACAAGAAGAGATAGAAGAGCTCGCGCCTGTTGATATTCAGGATGAATCAATTCCACTCGCTATTCCCGAAAATGAAGATGAAGATGCGGATGAAAAATCCGAGCCGGTTGATTTGCCGGAGGAATTAAACCCTGAAAATGAAGAGCCGGAAGTAACTGAGACGCCGGAAGTAACAGAGACGCCGGAAGCGAAAGAGGCAGTGGAAGTAATCTCAACAGAGCAGGAAGAGATAGAAAAGATTGAAGCGAGTTCAACGGAACAAGAAGAAATAGAAGAGATTACTACCGTGGATATCCAGGAGGAGTCAGTTCCCCTCGCTATTCCTGAGAATGAAGATGAAGATGTGGATGAAAAACCGTAAAAGACAGGGATTAGGGATTAGGGATTAGAAAAGACAAAAGACAAAATAGTTAAGAGTTAGAAGTTAGTAATTAACTTCTAACTCTTAACTGCTTTTCAGGAATTCGTCAATACAATCGACGGCGTTTTCATATTCGCACATCAATATGCATTGTTCCAGCGTCTCAATTATGTCTCCGAGATTGCTATTCTTATAAGAATTTTTCAGTTCTCTCATAACTTGGTTCATGGCTGCTCCATCTAATTCATTAAGCGATTCCTTTAAACTTAGTAGTTCAGACCTTATGGAATCAACTGGCATAGATCCTTTTAGCGATAATTTGTCTTCTTTTTTGATTGATTGTCCTATTTTTTGGAGTAATTCATTTAATCCTTTCACAAACCTATTGTTCTTCTTTGCTATGAAACCCATGTCTTCACTTTTTCCCGCGTGCTCAAGAGCCTTTGCCGTTTCGGAAAGTTCATTGGCGCCTATGCTCGCTAAGGCGCTTTTGAGCGCGTGAACATGCGCAGCATACGTTTTTATGTCGTTAATTCTCAGGCTTTCTTCAATCTCGGCTATTTTTTTTGGCCCATCTTTCATGAAGACATCCAATATTTCAATGTAGTTTTCAAGCCCGCCGCCTGTCTTTGCTAACCCCGCGCCGACGTCTATCCCCTCTATTTGAATGCCCGGAATGGCATCATTATTTAATCTCGGGGAGTACTTCTCTTTTTTATCGTCATTGATCCATTTTTCAAGTATTTCGTTAAGCTTTGACATCTCAATAGGCTTTGGGAGAAAATCGCTGAAACCATTTGACAAAAACATTTCCTTAACGCCTACGACCGCATTTGCCGTGAGCGCTATTATTGGCAAATTCTTACAAGATTTCAGCTCTCTTATTATTTTTGTAGCTCTAATGCCATCCATTACAGGCATCATATGATCCATAAAAACAATATCGTAATTATCTGACTTAACTAAATTTATTGCATCAATTCCGCTTTCGCATACTTCAATTTGCATATTGTAGGGAGACATAAGCCCTTTTGCTACCTTAAGATTTGTATTTATGTCGTCAACTATGAGAATTTTTGCTTTTGGGGCGACAAAACGGATACTGACGACTTGACCATCGCCATATGAGGGCTTTGTTGTTTCATTCAGAACGTTTGCAATAATAATCGAATAAACCGGCATGTTAATAGCAAGAATATCCGGTTCATTCATAGCGTCTCCGTAATCGGACATCGCAACAAGTTTAGGCAAACTGACATTATGTTTCTTTGACACTTTATTCATTATGTTCTGAGTGCTGAAGAATAAAAATGAAGGTGAGAACACGAACGTATATTTATCTCTTTCGTAAACCTCCTGAAACTCAGGCAAATTTCTTGCCAAACTATATCTCACGCCCAAATTGTCAAGCGAAGACATAATTGATTTTGCATATACTTCTCGCGGTTCGTACAGCAAAACATTATGCTGTTCCGGGTTTTTTACTACCGCTATTTCACGATAATCATAAAAACGTTGTGGTAAAACAACTTTAAAAGAACTACCTTCTCCATACTTGCTTTTTATAGAAATCTCTCCATCCATCGCTTTGCAGAGTTTCTTTGTTATTGCAAGCCCTAATCCTGTTCCTTCTACTCCTTTATTCTTGGTAATGTCAAATTTCGCATAATCACCGAAAAGATTGGCTATATCTTTTTCTTTTATTCCCATACCCGTATCTGAAACATCAATTATCATGCTTAGTTTATATTTGTCCGTGAATTTACCGCAAATCTCAAGCGAAATATATCCTTCTTCAGTATACTTAACCGCATTACTCAAAAGGTTAATCAATATCTGTTTTATCCTTAACTCATCCCCGACGAGGTCATTCGGCAAAGTTGAATCAACGTAAACTGAAAACAGAATTGGTTTATCAATCAGCTTCATGCTGACAATATTTATAACATCGTTTATCAGAGAGGAAAGTTCATATTTCTCCGCTACTATCTCAAGTTTTCCGGATTCTATTTTAGATAAGTCCAAAATATCGTTTATAATTGATAACAGGTTTCCGCTTGCTTGTTTCATAGTTAAGGCATACTCTTTTGCCGCAGGGGAAATTTGCTCGCGAAGAATAAGCTCTAACATGCCAACAATTGCGTTCATCGGGGTACGAATTTCATGGCTCATCTTGGCAAGGAACTCACTTTTTGTTCTTGAGCTCGCTATCGCCTCATCGCGCGCAGTGCATAAGTCTTCCTCGACTTTGTGAATTTCTTCGAGCATAGCTTTTACTTCTCGTAAATCCCTTATATATCCGGCAACCATGAAATCATTTTTGTATTTTACCCGCACAAGCACTATCTCAGTTGGAATAAGATCTCCTTTCAAATTCTGGTGCATCCATTCGAATTTAAACGTTCCTTCCTGATATGCTTTTGTCATATACTCAACTGCAAGTTCTGTGGATAACCTGCTATTAGGTTGATATAACGGAGAAAGCTCGCTAAATTTTTCAATGTATTCCTGCTGATTTTCCAGTTCAAAAAGCCGCACGCATTCATCATTGCATAGCAACATATTAAAATTTTTATCAAAGAAACAACAACAAAGGGGTGTAGCGTTCAGCATAATCTGCATGCGTTCTTCAAATTCCTTCATTTCCGCATGATCCATTCTCTTCTGTATCGAATTAGCCAATAAAAAACCACTCATCAAGAGAAAGTTTTCCTCCAACTCCGAGAAAAGCCTTTTGCTTTTGTAATTGTCTACTCCTATAAAGCCCCAGCGTTTGTCGCCTAAATTAATTGGCGCCACCAACAAAGCTTTTATCCCTCGCGGCTCCAGAATTTTCCTCTCTGAAAGGGACATATTCTCAGTGTAATCATTAAAACATTTTTCACTATCCAAAGCTTTTTTAATTGAAGGCAGGCGGCTGTAAGGGATGCTTTCCAATCCAAGGTAATCCCTTTCGGACTCCATCCCTTCCACCCATTCGTAAACCTTTACGCAAGAGAGTTCATTATTATTGCAAAGGTCTTTCCACATATAAGCGCTGTTTTGATTTGTTGTTTCGCCAATTAACTCAAGAGATTTGTGCAGAATTTTGCTGAAAGGCAGAGACTCATCATATGACAATAGTATTCTTGCTATTTCGTTTACTCTCCATAGCATTATATTCTGATCGATAGCTCTATCAGACGCTTCATTTACATGGCATAAGCTCTTTTTTTCATTCTCTCCAAAAAGATCTGAAGGTAAAGCGCCTTTCATGTCCTAATGAATCCCCCTTTTTTAAGACAGGGATTAGGGATTAGGGATTAGGGATTAGCTAAAAACTGCCATGTCTTTTGTCTTTTCCCTTTTGTCTATCTTTATCTTTTCTAATCCCTGTTTTTAATCCCTAATCCCTGTTTTTCCCGCGTCTTTGCGCCTCGGCGAAGCCACTCTTCACGCCGCGTCTTTTTGCGGCGAAGCAATCCAGCGTCTTAATTTTTATGTCTTTAAGTTTTTTCTAATCCCTAATCCCTAATCCCTGTATTATTCGGCAACCCAAAACTTTCCGGCGCGGGTCGCCGAGGGCTGCGACCCCTACAGCCTGAATTTGTACAACCCAGAATCTCTGGCTTTGTTTTTTCTAATCCCTAATCCCTAATCCCTAATCCCTGTATTATTCGGCAACCCGAAGCTTTCCGGCGCGGGTCGCCGAGGGCTGCGACCCCTACAGCCTGAATTTGTACAACCCAGAATCTCTGGCTTTGTTTTTTCTAATCCCTAATCCCTAATCCCTGTTCCTTACGCTTTCCCCGACGATCCCATTACTTCGCGTATTTTATGCGCTACCATGTTCTTTACCGCCTCGCGCGCGGGTTTGAGATAACTGCGCGGATCAAATTCTGAAGGTTTCTCCGTAAAGAATTTACGTATTGATGCCGTCAATGCAAGCCTTATATCTGTGTCAACATTTATCTTACAAACAGACATCCCTGCCGCCTTACGCAGCATCTCCTCAGGAATTCCCTTCGCGCCGCTCACCTGACCGCCGTAAGTGTTGCACATATCGACAAATTCTGTTGGCACGCTGGAAGAACCGTGAAGCACAAGCGGATAGCCTGCCGGAAGTAGTTTTGTTATCTCTTCGAGCCTTGGAAAGTCAAGTTTTGCTTCTCCTTTGAATTTATAAGCGCCATGACTGGTGCCTATTGCAACCGCAAGGGAATCGCATCCCGTTTGCGAGACAAATTCCACTGCCTCTTTCGGGTCCGTATATACATGGTCGGCAGATTGAACGTGCTCCTCAATACCGGCAAGTTTTCCGAGCTCGGCTTCAACCCATACCCCTCTTTCATGCGCATAGTCAACAACTTTTTTTGTGACGGCAATATTTTCCTCGAACGGCAGATGAGAACCGTCTATCATAACGGAGGTAAAACCGCCGTCTATACAATCGCGGCACATTTCGAACGTCGGGCCGTGGTCAAGGTGAACACAGACAGGAATATCAACGCCTGCATTATTCGCCTCAATAATGGCGGCTTCGACCAATTTCATAATGTAAACCTGACCTGCATACGCGCGCGCGCCGGATGAGACCTGCAGAATAACCGGTGATTTTTCCTGCGCGGCAGCCCCCATAATACCCTGCACTATCTCCATGTTATTGACGTTGAAAGCTCCAACGGCATAACCCTCCCTGTATGCGCGCAGAAACATTTCTTTCGGAGCAACTAGAGCCATAAGAAATTCCCCTTTCTATATTTTCTTAGTTTTTGTTGTTTTGCTTTCTTGATCTTCTTGGTTGTTTTGTTTTATTTTTTTCAGTATCCTGATCTTTATTCTTCGGTATTTCAAGCTTCATCTCGGCGCCTCTCGTTTTACGTTGTACTTTTTCTCCGACATAAACCTTTACTTCCGTCCCTTTGGGCTCGACCAGAACCAGTTTTGAGTAATCCCTTTCTACCATTGAAACGCTGTAAATCGCCGCGGGTTTATGATTTCCGGCGCCATCATCCTTTATGACTGTAAATAAATCAGCAATTGATACATTCCTGTTACGTCCTGCATTAATATAAATATAGTTCCCTTCGATCCGTACAATCGAATAAAATGCCTCATCGGCAACGCTTTGAAATGACGGAGAGTATTCCTTATTAATTATTATGTCAGCGGATTCAATCTCCTTTAAAATTTTCAGGGTGCTGAAATTCACAGCTCGAAGGAATCCAATCGAAAGCTTGTTCGAAATCGTTGCAGATATGGTTTCCAATAAACTTTCATCAGCATTCCCTGCCCCGATAACATCGACAAGATCAACGCCATTATAAGCGTTAATCAGTCGCACCCTTATCACAACATCCTCGACCCTTTTTGAAAAATCCAAGCCGTTTATTATAAAGTCTTTCGGTATAACGTTTTTCTCAAATTGAACTACCTCTCCTGTCAATATTGCGTCGACTTCAAGAATTTTTCCAAGCCTGGCGGCGGAAAACCGGTCATATCTTCTGGCGGCAGCCTCCTTTCCTATCTGAGTATCCATTGCTTTCATTACGTTTTCATACGGAAGGAGTTCAAATAATTCGGATTTTTCAGTTGTCTCCCTTACAACTTTCATGACTTTCGATATGTGGATCTTATTGCTTTCAGATTTATCATCCGGTGTCAGAGCCATTTTATTGGGAGTCTCATCGGTAAAATCAATCAGAGCGACAAGCATTTTCCTCTCAATAGCCTGACTCAACGGGCAAATTATAATCGTAATAAAGAAAACTGTAATTAAAATTGTAATGTTCTTTTTCATAGTAATCTCTCCTTAGTAACAGCAGAGGGTGTTTTTCATATTCTCATTCTTGAAGCTCTCAGTTTGTAATTTCGAACTATAAGCCGCCTTTTTTTAAAAATTCTATTTCTTTTTCAAATACTTTTCAATATCTTCAGATTTTATGCGTGTAAGTTCCGTGACCGGCAGCATTGAAAGCAGATCCCATCCCTTGTCCAAAGAATCTCCTATATCGCGGTCCTCATCCTTGCCCTGATTTATAAAGGTGGACTCAAAGGATTCGCCGAAATTAAGATATGTCTTGTCAACTTCGCTGAGTTCATCTTTACCTACAACATCCGCAAGGGCTTTTACATCCTGATCACGGCTGTAAGCGGCGAAAAGCTGGCTCGACAGGCTCGGGTGATCTTCCCTCGTGAACCCTTTACCTATACCGTCCTTCATTAGCCTTGAGAGGCTCGGAAGCGGGTCAATTGGGGGATATATCCCCTGCGCGTCAAGCGCGCGCGAAAGCACTATCTGACCTTCCGTGATGAATCCCGTAAGGTCGGGGATAGGATGCGTTATGTCATCGTTCGGCATCGTGAGTATAGGCAGCATCGTAACGCTGCCTGACCTTCCCTTGACGACTCCCGCCCGTTCGTAAAGAGTAGCGAGGTCACTGTAAAGGTATGCCGGATACCCTTTTCGGCTTGGTATCTCTCCCTTTGCTATTGAAAGCTCTCGTAAAGCTTCGCAGTAGCTTGTCATGTCCGTTATAATGACTAAGACGTGCTTCTCAAGCTCAAATGCGAGGTATTCGGCAACAGTAAGCGCCATACGCGGTGTCGCTATCCTTTCGATGACGGGGTCGTCCGCGAGGTTCTGGAAGAGCACAAGGTTTCCTTCTGAACGGCTTAACGACAGGCTGTTCACGAAAGTCGCGGCGTCATCGTGGCGAATGCCTATCCCCGCGAAAACCACGGCGAAATTTTCAACCCCGACAAGACGGGACTGCGCGGCTATTTGAATGGCTAACTTATTATGTGGAAGGCCGTCGCCCGAGAAAATAGGCAGTTTTTGCCCGCGGATAAGCGTCATTAACGTGTCTATGACCGAAATTCCCGTGCATATGAAATCATGAGGATAAACACGCGCGACGGGGTTTATTGCCGAACCGTTTATATCGCGCCTCATGCCCCCGAGCACCGGGCCGCAACCATCAATCGGCTCGCCTAAGCCGTTGAACGCGCGTCCCAGAATGGACGGACTCAACGAGATTTCAAGCCCGCGCCCTTCAAAGCGAACTTTTGTATTGTCGGGTACAAGTCCCTCCACTCCCTTGAATACCTGTATCAACGTTGCTTTATCGCTTATCATCACAGCGCGGCCGCGTCGCGGCGCTCCGTCGCTCCCGAACACTTCCACAACGTCGTCATACCCTACGCCTTCTATGAACGGCAGCATGACGAACGGGCCAAATATCTTATCTATTCCTTTAAATTCAGCAAGCGCCATTCTAAAATCCTCCCTCCTCGTAGTCGTGATGAGTGGCGAGCCTCTCGCGGCCAACGGTTTCAAGTTGAACTTCAAGGCGTTTTGCAAGGTCGGAAAACGCATCCAAGTTTTGCGCGCTTATTTCACGCACATGAACAAGCTCGTCAAGCTCCTTCATTTTACGGATTATTGATAGCGGACAGCCTCCCGATACGAGCCTTTTTGCCTGCAAATAGAAACTCATTATCATCCGCATAATGGCAATTCCCTTTTCGGGAGTGCAGAACGAGTCATCTGTAAACGAGTTTTGCTGAAGATAAGCGTTCTTAAGCAGCGAAGCCGTGTAAGCTATCAGTTTCTGGCTGTCCGGCAACACATCCTCTCCCATCAGTCGTATCGTCTGCTGAATCGAATCATCCTCAGCGAGAAGCCTCCTCGCTTCCTCGCGCAGCCTGCCCCAGTTTATGTCAATATTTGTTTCATACCAGTCGCGCACTTCCTCTCCATACTCGCTGTACGAATCCATCCAGCTTATTGCAGGGAAATGCCGGGAATGCGCAAGGTTGGCGTCAAGAGCCCAAAAAGCGCGTATAAAACGCTTTGTGTGACGAGTGACGGGTTCCGTGAAATCCCCGCCGGGAGGCGACACAGCCCCTATCACCGAAATGCTTCCCCTCTCATCTCCAAGCGTGACGACCTTTCCCGCCCGTTCATAAAACTCGGCAAGCCGCGTGGGCAGGTACGCGGGAAACCCCTCTTCCGCCGGAATCTCCTCAAGCCTTCCGGAAATTTCGCGGAGAGCTTCCGCCCAGCGGGAAGTCGAATCCGCCATCATCGCAACGTCGTACCCCATGTCGCGGTAGAACTCCGCAATCGTAATTCCCGTGTATATGGAGGCCTCTCTTGCGGCTACCGGCATATTGGACGTGTTCGCTATAAGGATGGTCCTCTCCATGAGAGGCCGTTTCGTGCGCGGGTCCTCCAATACAGGGAACTCTTCGAGCACCTGCGTCATCTCATTGCCGCGTTCGCCGCACCCGACATAAACTACTATCTGAGCATCGCTCCATTTCGCAAGCTGATGCTGAGTGACCGTCTTCCCCGTTCCGAACCCGCCGGGGATAGCGGCGACGCCTCCCTTTGATATTGGGAAAAGCCCGTCTATAACTCTCTGGCCTGTTATGAGAGGCTCGTCGGGCAAGAGCCGTTTGCTATAGGGACGCGGAGTTCGCACTCCCCAGAGCTGGAACATCCTAACCGGCGCCACTTTGCCCGAAACAGTTCTGATTCTTGCAATGACATCGGAAGTTTTAGCGTAGCCGGTCGGCGCTATGTATTCGACAGTGCCCTCCACGCCGCGCGGAACCATAACCCTGTGTTCGACAAGAGGGGTCTCGGGTATAGCCAACAGTATTTTCCCCTCTGAAACGCTCTCTCCAACTGCAACTTTTGGCGTCACCCGCCAGGACTTATTCATATCTATGTTATCAGTACGAGTTCCCCGCGCGAGGAATACGCCTTCATTTTCATAAAGACGGCTCAGCGGCCTGCCTATTCCGTCAAGAAAAGCCCCGAGCAGCCCCGGCCCAAGCGCAATGGAAAGAGCTCGCCCCGTACCCGTAACGGGTTCGCCGACTTTTACTCCGGATGTCTCTTCATAGACCTGTATCAGAGCTTCATCGCTTTCCATTCGGATTATCTCGCCAAGAAGCCCCTTATCGGAGACATATACCATCTCTCGCATCCCGAAATTCGATACTTCACGCGCGCGAACTATCATGCCGTTGATTGCCGTTATTTTCCCGGTTCTTTCAATTTCACCCGTCACATTTTTCATGCTTTGATCCTCATCTTTCCTATAGAGCGGCAAGTACGCGCGCTGTTATTTCATCCTTTGACTCTTCCGTCTTGGATTGCCAGTCGGAAGTGACACTCCAGCGCCCGTCTGCGGACAATATCATAACGCCGCCCTTAAATCTTCCGGGGACAGAGTCAAAAGTTATATTAACCGGTATCGCATCCCTAATAATTCCCGCCAGCTCCCCGCCATACTCAGCATCCGCTTCGGACAGTCTCAGCAGCATATCCATACCTTGCGGAATCTTCTCTATAGCTTCAAAAGCAAGCCCTGCCAATATTTCAATATAGTCGCTCCTTTTGTGTAAAGCCTCAAGTTTGTCTTGAAATATCGCATAAGCATCATCAACGTATTCATTATGCAGCTTTATGCGTTCACGGCTGCATTCTCTTTTTGCGTTCGTTATCAGCCGGTTTGCTATTTCATCAGCTCGTCTATTTGCGTCCCTTGAAATTGCATCACATTCGGCGTCTAAAATCGCTTGTTGTTCATTACTCCAATCGTTAATCTCGTTCCGAACATCATCAATTATCCTGTCATGTTCAACATCCGCCCTATGCAACACAAGGTTACACAACTCCCTTAGCTTCGTTGCTTCAATGCTTGAGTCCAAATTTTTATTAATATCGTTCATTCCAATTTCACCCCTATTGCCTCCCTCACGTACCGGGATAAGAAGTCAGCATCGCGCCTTGAACCATGTCTGTCTGGTATCTCAACAAGAAGCGGCAGCGAATCTCGCTTGCGTAAACTCTGAACTTTTTCAGGAATACATTCGGCAGCGAGTTCCGTTATCACAATTATCGCCAGTTCCCTATCCTTTAACGCCTTATCGACAGCTTCCGTTGTCTCGTCGCGGCCATGCGCTATTATGCCTGGAATCCCCGCAAGCCTCATCAGGACAAGCGTATCATGATTGTCGCTTATCAGGAAAGCTTTCATCAGTATCATGCTCTTACATCATAAGAATAAGTATTGAAATAACGATACCGTATACTGCAATGCCCTCGGCAAGGCCAAGGAAAATAAGCGTCTTTCCCAGTAATTCCGGTTTTTCCCCTATTATTCCGCACGCAGCAGCTCCGACATATCCGACCGCTATTCCAGCGCCCACGCACGCAAGTCCTATTGCAAGGCTTGCTCCGATATATCTGTACGTGTCAGCGGAGGACACTGACGCTTCAGCAGTTTCCGCCGCCAAAACCGGGATAACCGACATGCAAAGCATAGCGAACAGAAAAATCATAACGCCAAGTACCGCGCTCCTTGCTTTCGCTCCGCTGATACCGCGTCCGCGTGAACGGAAATCTAAATATAACCCTGCGCAAATTGTGAATAGAACTGCACTCCCGAGGATCAAAATACTGTACATTATTTATCCGACTCCTTATGTCAATTTATACCAATCCTGTAACAACGAAGCATACGTTTGATTGCGAATTGGTATTATTCTTTCCATGTAATGGGCGCAAACTTACGCCCCCCTCCCTCGAAAAATTTACTGAAGAATTCGTAATACTCAAGCCTGAGCGTTTGAATGAATACTATGAGCCCTTCGAGGGAAACAATAATAATGTTGCCAAAAATCACAATTATAGCCGAATATATTCCGCCAAGCGGGGCGCCTCTCACCATATCGGCGAGCATATATACGGCTAAAGACAGCCCCGCGTGATTCATCGCAAAAGCGGCAAGCCGTACAAAGGAAGCTGTGTTGCTTACGAATGACAGCATAGTGTGAGAAACGGAGAATAAATGCACGACTGCGTCGCTTTCGGGCTCTTTATGAAAAATAATTTTCGTGAGGTATTTCTCTAAAACTATTACCGCGAAAAGTGAAACAAGTGTAAGTGTGAGCAGCCATTTTATTATCGATGAACTTAAGCTCGACATGCCATAAACCAGGGCGCCCAGCGCTGTCCAATAGAATAAAATACCGGCTGTCCCTTCACCGCTAAAGAGTAATTCTCCCCAGTCGCGTTTCCTGTAAAGCGCTCTCAGGCGCAGCATAAATCCAAGCGACAGGAAGGAGACGCCTATTACCATCGATATGACTATTAGTTCTTTCATATCCTTCATGGGAGAAAGCCAAAGCGAATGCATTATGTTCTCCTTGCCGAATACGCTGCCGTAGAGCACTCCGAATAGCACCGAAACAATTCCCGCAACTTTGATTATTTTGCTGAAGACCGCCGACATTATGCCTTTCTTTTCAAGCCACCATGCGCCTAACGCGAGCATCGCCCCGTGCCCGACATCTCCGAACATCAGCCCGAAGAAAAGACAGAATGAAAACGCCACTATGGGCGACGGGTCAAATTCGCCATACGCGGGAATACTGTAGAGGGATACTATGTCATGGAATATCCGCGCGAAAAAGTTATTCTGCAAGAGCGTCGGCGCCTGATAAAATTCAGCAATATTTGCGCCTGAATCGGTTATAAAAACCGCGTCCGGCGCCTCTTTTGACGCCATATTCTGCATGTGCTCAATTTTTCCAAGAGGCACAAACCCGGAAATAGCTGTCATCCCCGCAACTTCACCCCGGAGCAGCATTAGCGAGTAAACCCTCTGCATTGAACATATTTCATTGTATTTCTTATTGCACTTCTCCCGGTTGTTTTCAAGATAACGCTCTGCAGCCTTACTGTGAACATATATTTCATTTTCGAGCGACGCAAGGCGTTCTCTCATCGCGTCGACACTTTCAAAATCATCGGTGAGGAAACTGCCGGAATACTCCTGAAAATTAAGCGTGTCAAACAGTTTATTCGCTTCTTTTTTATAATTATGCGAATAAAGTATCAATGCAAGAATATGCTTTTCTTTTCTCTCAAGCTGTATGACAAAAAGAGGGGACACGGTGCTTAATTCCTGAAGCCTGTTCCAGTTTTCCGCCAGCAAATGTCCAATAGAATATGAGATATTGTGCGAGGCGTTAAGATGCTTTATTGTGTACCCTGCTTCAGTCAGAGCCTCGCTTATCAATATAAGAGCCTGAAGCCCCATTTTATCATCGTGAAGCCGTTCTCCCCATGCATCCCATTCGGCAATTTTGCCGGAAATTTCTCTCTCAAATTCCACAGCTTCACTTATTGATATTTTCATACTGCGTTCGCCCGCTCCCTCTGGAAACTTTTCTCCCGCCATTTTCCAGAGGCGCTTTATTCTTTCCAATGGAGCAGCGGCCTCATAAGGATTGTCCTTAAACAACCGGACTCTTGCCCTTGGAGACTCGCCGCCCAACATTGCTTCAATCGGCATAGGCTCAAAGTAACCTTCGCTAAGAAGCTTCCGGGAAAGCCTCTCTATCCCTTCCGGCAATCCAACGACCGACACTCCGGCCATCTGTACTACTGACATTTACTCACCACCTTGCCGCATCGGATAAGCCAACAACTTCTCCGCTTTCTTGCGGTCATAGTTATAACGCACTATCTCTATAATCGCACTTATGTCCAATATTTCCAGCTCTCTGAGTATGAGATACGCAAGAACGAAATGTATCCCTGCGCTTCCGCTGAAAAACACCTCTAATGCGCCCTTCCTTTGAATGCTCCTCATTCTGCTCGTTATGCCCGCGGGATCGGATATTTCATCTTTTCTCCCTTCGACAGGAAGCAACGACGCGTATCGTGTACCCGCAAGCGGCGCCCACATACGCTCCGGAGGGAGGGCGGCTATTGCCTTCAGTATTTCAAAATCAGCGCGATAGCGCGTATAAAGAAGTGACAGCGTGACTTCTTCCGACATGTTGAAATATTTCTTTCCTCTATATATGGAGGTGATGTTATTTACATCCATATAAATGCCGGTAAGCGAAAGCAGTTTTTCTTTCTCTTCCCCCCGAAAGCTTTTTGCGGCGTCAAACACCCTGTTATTATGGAACGCGTCAAGAGCAAATCCCATCATCAATGCCGGAGATGTTCCTCCAACGGAACGCTTCATCGCGTCTTCAATGTGGGCGACAAGTTTCTCATTTTTTATGGAATAAATCACTTCATCTATTCTATTTGACGATAATAATTTCTGCTCGTCAACCAAAGAAAAGTTAAATGATGATAACTCTTTATAAGATTCGTTTACTGCTTTCTCTTCGTAATCTGAGTCTTTTTCCGCGTAAATATCCCATATCCTGTTCTTCATTAGCTGAATGTCCTGCCGTTCAAGCCAAAGTTTCAAAAAGGCGTTGCGCAGAAGCCCTGCGGACGAAAAAAACGACTGTACCTCGCTGCTTATGACGCTCATCAGAATGTATTCAAACTTATCGCGGTGAAAAGTTTCCACATCCGCTGGAAGGTACTTTCCGTAATAAGTTGCCCTTAACATGCGCGCTATGTCGGATATATGAGTGCATTCCAAAAGGCGGCTGAAAAATTCGCCGTCCAAAAGCGTCCCTTTTCTCACTCTCGCTTTTGCGCTAACTGAGAATTGCTCTCCTCCCGATACGATCATTACGCGTCCGCCTCTTTAATCATTTCACACTTCGCGCGCGCGCCATGCACTCTTCAGCAACCTCATTTACAAGAGCTGTCATAAGCTGATCAACGTTTTTTTGAAAGAGCTCGGCCATTTTCCTTCGCTCGGATTCTCCCGAGTTCAGAATATCGAGAGCCTCTTTGTCCCCTCGCTGCCTCGCGCCGTCAACAACAGCCCGCGCAGCCGCGTGCGCGGTATCGAGAGCCGCTCTGCGTTTCTCTTCGTAATTCACGCGCGCGTTTGCGCGCAATCTTTCAGCTTTGCTCTTTGCCGTGCTTACATACTCGACAGCCTGATCCTCAGCCGAAAGAAGCGACGCGAACACTTCGGATAATTTCATTTATTCCACGCTCCCTGCAATTTGACTCCTCATTTTCATCCGTCAAGCAGTATCAGGATACTAAAGACTGTATCTTTACCTGCTGTAACTCTAAGCTTAGCGCTACTTGAGCGCTTTGTCTTCTAAAATGTTAAGCCTGGTTTCTTTTGGAAAGTTTCATGCGCACCAGGTCCTCACGCTCATTTTCGTCAAGGATGTCTGAAATCTCCTTTATAGTTTTCTTCTGGAACGGTATAGTTACCTTTTCAAGCGCATTTACTCGCCTTACAGTTTTTCGTATCTGCACAGCAAGGCGCGTAACGCTCGTATGAACTTCTGCAAGCCGCGCTATAAGCGCCAGCACCTTGCGCGCGTGTACGTAAGCATCGTCAAGAGTCGGAGAGGTCGAACCGAACGAATAAACGGGCGGCGCGTCAGGAGAGATGGGATCGACCTGAGGAATCTCAACCCCCATTACAGAGTGTAATCGGACTATGAAATTGTCTTGTATGGGAACAGAATTTGCGACAGACTCAACTCTGCGTATTCCCATTACAATATGCGCCGTCTGAAGAGACTCGTAGCCACTTGCAAATATAATTTTCATCTCTTCCTGGATTTTTCCGACTTCCTCAATATGTCCCATAAGCTCGACCATGAGAATTTTCCTTTTCTGGTCAAGAAGGTCGCGCCCCTTCTTCGCTAAAGACATTGACGCCTTTATACGCCTCATGGCGCCCCTCGTCGGTGCAATTTTCCGAGTCAAAAAAAAACCTCCTGTTCCTGCTTTATGAATAACAGTGATTGTCTTTTGTTTTTTAAACTGCTTTGCAAATTATTCTGATAAGAAATTGATCAAAAACCAAATTGAAATATAATAAAATAGTGCATATTAAACCAATTAACAACTCTATCTTGTAATCGGCGTATTATGAGATTTATTTATTATTTATATTATATAGCACAATAATTATGTTAAAGGGGAAATTATACAATTGCATCCAACAAAAAACATCCTGTCAAATGACGGGCTCAATGAGAGAGAAGCTTTAATTTATAGCGAAAAGGAGAGAGTAAAACCTCCGAATAGTTCGTTTATTAAGAAAAAACGCTTCGGGCAGAACTTTCTTGCCGACAAAAACATTCTGAGAGAGATAGTAGCTCATGCAGAAATATTAAGAGACGACGTTGTGCTTGAGATAGGCCCGGGGCAGGGAGCGTTGACCGCTGCGCTTATAAATTCGGGCTGCCGTTACATCCATTGTGTGGAAATTGACTCGGATCTTGAAAGTTGGCTCAGGCCAATTGAAAATAAACACTCTTCAATCCTGAAAATACATTTTGCCGATGCCGTGAAATTTGATTATTCGTCCCTTTACCCTTTTCCCAACAAAGCGGTGGCCAATATCCCATACAATATCACAACGCCCTTGATATGCGCGCTGCTGCAATACGCGGAGCGCGGACTCAGAAAATATATTTTTACCGTTCAGCTTGAAGCTGCGCAGCGCCTCATGGCAAAAGCGGATACTAAAGAACGCTACCCTCTAGGAGTGACTCTTGAAGCAATGGGAAACGTAAAAATTCTGCGCCACATCCCGCGTACTTGTTTTCGTCCTGTCCCAAATGTAGATTCATGCGTAATTGAAATAGATCTTACACGCAACTACGAAATGGGCGCGAACCTATGCTGGAACAAATTCTTACACGCGGGATTCCGCCAAAGAAGAAAAATGCTGGTCAACAATCTGAAAGGGTATAATCACCGCCTTGAAGCTGACAGTATAATTGAAGCGCTGAATAGAATAGGGCTCGACCCCAAAATACGCGCGGAGGACCTGAATTCTGAACAATGGATTGAACTTTATGAAGCAGTTAGGAGTTAGGAGTTAGGAGTTAGGAGAAGCGTCTTTTTGCGACCGCCACGCCCTAAACGTCTTTGCGCCTCGGCGAAGTGCAAAACGTGAAATAGACAAATTTCATTCATTGTGGTGAATTTTAGTTCATGGGCATTTGTTTTTTTTGCGTTAAAACATGTTCGCTCATCCTTTCCATATTTTCCTCAAAAAACATAACAAAATATTGAACTATAGTTTTTTAATAAACATTTTTTAATATGTTGTTTTTTAGTGGAACTACAGTTCGAAATTTAAAGGCGTTTTCCGATTGTTTATACATAAGAGGCTGTTTTTTGACGCATTTGAGATCCATACGCCGGTACTGCCAAAACTGAAGCGCGGGCAGCTAAAAGCCGCCCGCTTTATACATCCATTTTTAGAGACAGGTTTTATTATCAGCGTATAGAAAATGCCTTTGCCTTTCCTAATCCCTAATCCCTGTCTTTTGCCCTTACGGCGTAACGGTTATTGTACAGGTTCCAAAGACTCCGCTGCCATCTACCGCCGTTGCGGTTATTGTCACAGTTCCTGGGGCTGCCCCTGTCACTCTTCCGCCCTGATTGACCGTTGCTACCGCATCATTGCCGCTGCTCCATATCACGTTATTGTTTTCGGCATATACCGGTAACACGCTCTCAGAGAGAAGAATTACGCCATTCACAATTATTGACGCCGATGGCGGGAATATCGTTATTGAGTTCACGGGCGTCGATATATATGCAGTGCTAGTGTCCCAATGTCCGCCGTCTTCCGTTGTCACCTTTATTGTGTCATTGCCGGCGCCAAACGTCGTATAAAGTCCGGCGCCCGAAATGCTCGCAATATACACGTTGTTATTGCTCCATTTCACTTTCTTATTATCCGCTATTGGAGGATCAAACGTTAATCCGGGCGCGAAGTCAAAGCTCTGCCCCGTTAATAGTGTAATATGGTTCGGCAACAACGAGACTCCCATTGCCGGGACTCCGACAAACGCCATCGCTCCCCATATCGTTCCGTCCTCTTGTCTATCCAAGTCAAACGCTCCGCCGTCCTTTATCACTATCAACAGTTTATACGTCGCATCTGGGTCTAACTCTCCGCTGAATATATTGTTGCCCATATCCAGTATCGTGAACATCTTGTCTCCCAACCCCGACGCCGTTCCCGTATAGGTGAACCAGTCCCCGCTGAGCGGCGTTGACGACAGCGCCATCAGCAGCCTTACGTTCTCAGGTTTGTCTATCAGTCCGTCCACCATCAGGCAGTTGCCCTTCACTATGAACGAAACAGCTCCCTCTTCTCCGGGATTGTTCAAAACTGCTTCAAACACAGGCAATACTGATACTTCCGCCAAGTTTATATTCAGCAATTTTTCCGCTATTTCCCTCGCTAACCAATCCTGAAGCGTTATTACCCCATACTCGTTCACACGGAAATCTCCGGAACTGAAGCCTGGCAGTAATGCCGACAGCATATCGGCTTCCAATGACAGGTCGTTCGAATTCGTCGGTATGAATACCAACGGATCCGCCGATACGATTCCGCCGGGCGCGCCGGGCGGCAGTTCTGGCTGCTGCGGGATGACGTCGCTTGACGGGTCTATCGTCGAATTCACATATACATATACTTCGCATGTCGCAGTATATCCGTTTTCCTTCGTCGTTACCGTTATCACAGTATTTCCACTGGCTAACGCCGTAACTAACCCTGTCTGATTAACTGTAGCCGCTGCCGTGTTGCTGCTGCTCCATGTCACTGCTTTTTCGGTCGCATTGTTCGGGATAACCGTTTCCACTAACTGCAACGTTCCTCCAATTGTATTAATTGTCGCGGTGTTCCTGTTCAACGTCACTCCGATTACCGCTACATGCGGGACTGGGACATTCACCGTGCATGTGCCGATAACTCCGCTGCCGTCCACAGCCGCCGCAGTTATCGTTACTGTTCCGGGCGCTACTGCCGTCACAATTCCAGCCTGATTGACCGTCGCTATGCTGTTGTTGCCGCTGCTCCAAGTAACATTGCTGTTTGCTGCATTAAACGGCTCCACTGTCGCCGTCAGCCAATACGTTTGGTTCACATCCACGGATACCGCCGGCGGGGCTATCGTTATTTTGCTAACAGGGACAGACACATGCACGTAACATTCATCTATGAATCCTCCGTCCAATGTCGTCACCGTCACGTTGCCCGATCCCGCTCCAACCGTTGTTATCAATCCCGTCTGGTCTATTGTAAATACATACGGGCTGTTGGAGCTCCATACCACGTCTTTACTTGCAGCTGTGCTTGGCAGGACGGTCGCTATTAATCTCTCGTTCTGTCCTAAGAGAAGCTCAAGCGACTTCTTGTTAAGCGTCACGCTCATAGTGGGTACAGGAGGCACATATACTGTGCATCTGCCGAAAATTCCGCTGCCGTCCGCCGCCGTCGCGGTTATTGTTACATACCATCCTGAGCCGACTGCGGTTATACGCCCGGCTTGGTTGACTGTCACTATATCGGGCATGTTACTGCTCCATACCACGTTTGCGTCGCTAACATTTTCCGGCTCAACTTTCACTTGCAGTAGAAGAGAATTCCCCGCATCCAAAGATACTGCCGCCGGGTCTATCGTTATGCTGCTCGCAGGGGTGGCGACGGTCACAAAACATGTTGCGGTGAATCCATCTTCCGTCTCCACGGTTATGGTCGCGGAACCCCTGGCTACAGATTTTACGAGACCTGTCTGGTCTACTGTTGCAACACCCGGAGCGTTGCTGCTCCATGTAAATGACTTGTACGTTGCGTTGCCCGGAATAATTGCCGCCGTCAACTGGAGATCGCTTCCAAGGAAAATTGTCGCTGCGGCCTTATCCAATGAAATTCCTATCACCGGAACAATATTAACGACTACTGTGCTATCTGCAGTGACTGTAGCGTCTTCCGACAACGCCGCTGTCACGATGGCGGTTCCTTTCGATACGCCTGTAACTGCTCCGGTAGTCCTGTTGACTGTCGCTATTGCAGGATTACCGCTCGTCCAAACTACAGTCCTGTCTACAGGAGTTGTATCAGGCGTCACGGTCGCACGAAGAGTGCGCGTTTCTCCGACAAGCAAGTCAATGTCATTTGAGTTCAGGGTGATTACAGCATCTTGCGTTATCGCAAAATCAAACGTTACGAGCGATACGCCGGGTTCCGGGTTATCAGCTTCATCATGGGCAAAGAATCTTACGTTCGTTATTGCGAAAGGAACAACGGCGCCCGTTGCGCGGCGTTGACGTTCATGCGCCAGCCTGATGTCCTGAGATCTCGCCCAGACAACGGCAGGAGTGAGGTTGCCTGAGTTATTGAAGCTTATTCTGCTTTGCCCCGTGAAAAGTCTCGGGTTCTTGAACTCGTCCACACCCCACTGATGGAAAAGGTCTGCGGGGTCCGCCGCGTTAACGCGGACGTCGTAGCTTATATGCTCGCCTCTCGCCCTGTCGGTCGAGAAACGCTCTATCATATGCTGAGTCGCGGGGTGGCTGTCTTTCTGCGTGGATTTGCCCGCCATGCTCACAACTTTACCGTCTATCAAAGTGACATCGGCGGAAGCAGTATAAAAATCGTTGCCCCAAATATGTATATCGGGGTACGCCGGCGCCGCGTCGCCCAAGGTATGAATTCCGCTCGGGTAAGCGTGAGCCTCGGCGTTCACAACGTGGATTCCATAAGAGGCTGCAGCGTTAGCACCGCTGGATGACGACTGAGCCACAAACGTATCGGCGTGAGTTATCAGAAGCCCGCCTGTCGCATGACCGAAAGCGGTCTCAGCAGCTTTTGCGCCGCCAGTTCTGTATGGCGCAAGATATGCAGGAATGGGTTCTCCCTTAGCAAGGCGGTTTCTAATAGAAAATCTGTTGTCTCCCGTCATGTTTCCTTCAAATCCCGCGTCCTGCTTGAGGGCAATCATCTTGTCCCTTGCCCAGTCAAACGCCGCTTGGTCATACATTCTGTCCTCGTGGACAGATAAATAGAACAGCTGATGTCCGCTGCCGCTGCTCATAAAAGCATTAGCGGCGGGAGAAGCGGAGCCCGCTTTTACCATCATTATCTCGCCGAGTCTTAGAGTGTATGTTCCGTTCTTGGTCAGCTGCTTGGCCCTAATGACTCTCGAAAGGTCGACTGCGTTGAATCCGTCATGGATTCCTCCGCGCGCCGCCAAGTCCTCGTTGCTGGCGCCAGCATAGCCGTTGATGCCCTGCGGTCCCCAGTTGCCGAACGCTGCGGTGTAACGCGTTCCGGGCATCCAGTTCCGCGGATCCGTCGGGCCGCCCGGGAATGGCTGAACTTGCGGAATATTGACGACATCAATATTGCCATTGGGCAGAATATTCTCATTGAGATATCTCGGGTATCTGTACGAAGCGCCGCTCAAGTCCCTGTTCTGAGCTCCAACATCGTATGTATCGGTTATCGACAGGGTACTGTGGCTCAACTCATGTTGATAGACCACGAACTGACGCGGACGGGTAGGCCAGTATTCAAGAACCGCTTCCGTCCCCTCGCCCTTCCTGCCCTCGTCAAGGCAGTGAGAGGTGACAACGAAGAAGGAGAGCGAAACTGACGCGCCGTTATACACAGGAGGGCAATTCGCCGCTGATACGGTAACGCTGCCCGCGCTTTGTCCCCAAAGGCCGGGCAGCCTGCCCAATACGCATTTCTCGGCGCTGAACTCCCACGAGTAACCCGTCATTATGAGTCCGCCTGATACCTGCGCCTGAGACACCGACCATTGGTTGCTTGACGCGCTGTATGTGCCGAATTGTCTCACATCAACTTTCTTTACGAATTCTGTTGCTGCCGCGTTTCTGAGGTTGGTAAGGCTGGTTGGTATTCCGCTGACGCCGAAAGATCCCTGAACGTTTGCGTTATCGATAGGCCCGTTCAAATTCTCCGGTACAGTAACCGCAATAATTCCTCCTCTATTAACTCCAGTGGTTTTTTCAACAGCAGCTTCAAGTGAATATCTGCCGCCAAAGCCGTACCACAGAGCATGAGAGGTCGACCCATGATAAATTCCGTGCTCAAAAGCATGAAGATTGCGCTGTTGATTAGTCATACCCGCAGTAATCGTTATAAAAGCGTTTCTAATCGCGCTCCTGTCCTGCGAAACAGCGTTGTAAGCGGCAAAAACAGCCGGATCCATAGGGACAAAGATTGCATCAGCTGAATTAGCGGCTGTTGCTAATTTATTGCCTGTAAACAGCGCGTATGTGGTCGAGAATCTATCAGGGGCAGCTATGTCGCCTCTAAAATATCTTTCATCGACATATGGCCGCCATTCTTCATCGGAGAACATAGCGTCGTTAAAGTAACTCGGCGCAAGCTGTATGGCGCCCTCTTTAAGTTGTGACGCTCCCTCGAACATAACATACGCCATCCATGTTTTCTGGATTTTTCCGCCGCGCGGTGTTGTAGCAGTGCCGCCCGGCCATGGATTCGCATATTCGTCCACTTTTGTCTGAAGGACAGGATACAGCGGATAACCATCCATATGTATTTCGTCAGCTTCTTCTGCAAAAACAGATGCAGCCATGGCAAAAGCTTTCTGATCATTCTTCAGTGACGCTTGGTTTTTCTGTATATAGGACGGTGTGAAATCTTCTCCTTCTTCCTTAGCCATAGCCTCCAGAGTCTTATACTCTTCGAAGGTTATCGCGTCAGGCGCCGGTTCAATCTCCACTACCTGATTTTCCCTGTCATACGCCGCGCGCCTTTCTTCCGCCGCAGTATAGGCTATCTCGGGGATGGGGAAGACCGCAGAAGCGGGGGGCGCAGCATGGATTCCCACGACATACTCCTCACCGTTTTCGTCCAATACCTGTTTCACTCCGCCCGTCTCAAGGTTCCATTCGCCGTACACGAGACATCCCTCGTTATCAAGTCCCACTGCGAGGAGGTTATTGTCCTTATCGTGAAGGTACATAAACATATCGTCCTGCACAAAATAGTACTCGACATTGATGTCATAGCCCTGCTGAGTAAACGTTGTCGCAAACGCGACTGTTCCGCAGACAAGTATTACGAGCAGCATGATTGCCAAGACACTCAACAACTTACGCATAAACACACTCCCTTTCTGAAAAATATTTTCTGCGCTTTAACCGCAAAATATTGCATAAACACATTTTTATAAGCACAAACTACTTGCCTGTAATAACTATTTTCGCCCCTCGCCTCCTTAAGATATTTATCGCTTAAACCAATAATCAAGATTTCAAATCTTAATTTATTTTTTCCTTTGTACTGTAAACAACGCTAATCCTGCCAGCAGTAATGAGACGCTGCCGCCAAAACCCGCGTTGCATCCTTCATCATCATCTATTCCCTGTTCGCCCGGCCATGTTCTCCTCACAATGGCAGTCGGGTCGACAATATATCCGTTTACCGCTTTGTCAAGGTCGTAACTTCCTCCATCCCTGATAAATATCACGAGCTCATAATCACCTTCCAAGACAAATTTGCCGGTTGCCGGCACTCCCTCCTCCACATCCAGAACTGTGAACTTGCCGTCTCTATACTCAGCTTCCGAATACACGTATTCCAGGAACACGCCGGTTGTTGGAGTCAGTATTTTAAGAAGGTTAATATTCTTTGGATCGTCGGCGTCTAATTTCCGTCCCTTCATAGGAATCTTCACCGCAGCTATTTTCCCCGGCTCGACAGCCGCTTCAAAATAAGGAATAGGAGTGACTAATACGCCGTTCCTCGGCTCAAACTCATCTCCGGATAGTTCTCTGTATATCTTTTCAGCAATAGACTTCTTTATGACTACTTTTCCGTCAGCCACATCAAGATCGTCCTCGCTGAAATCTTGCAACATTGATGCCGCTTCAGCCTTGCTTGAAGCGTACGTTGGGTTTCTCACCCAGGTAATACTGTTGTCAGCCGGCTGAGTATCGGCTTCCACTACTGTAACGGTGCAATCGACGCTAATAGTACCCAGACTATCATTCGAAAAAGCGGATATTATCGCAACGCCAACGCTCTTTCCGGTGACAACTCCTTCATTTGTTACCTCTGCTACATCATTATTGTCGCTCTCAATTTTTAAATTTTTGTTTGTAGCGTTTTCCGGAGCTACTGTGAAAGTTAATTTTTCCGAATTGCCGACCTTAATAGTTATGTTATTTTTATCTACAGCTATTTCGGTCACAGGGACTATTGATCCGACTGTTACAGTACACGTATCTTTGAAGTCTCCATCTTCCGTTATAACCGTTATTCTGGCAGTTCCCGCGCTTAATCCCGTCACCTTCCCGCTGCTTACCGTCGCGACGCCACTGTTGTCACTGCCCCAATAAACATTCTGATTCAGCGCAGTCGCCGGCGTCACAATCGCAAATAACGTTTCTTCGCCTCCGATGTCTATTATCGTGCTTTTCTTGTTCAGCGTCACTCCGGTCACTGTCGTCGGAGGCTCGGGAACTGTCACCAAACAAGCCGCCGTTTTATCGCCGTCCGCCGTCCTCACGGTTATAGTCGTTGTTCCAGTGCTCACTCCTATTACCAGCCCGTCGCTTACTCTTGCGACCGAAGGATTGCTGTTGCCCCAAGATAAGCTTTTATTAGACGCGTCCGGGGGCGTTATCGTTGCCGTTAGCTGTTCAGAGCTTTCAATGTTTAAAGTCATGCTCGTTTTGTTAAGTGATACGCCGTTCACTGGAACCGTGGAGCCTGCATTTGTAACGGTCACGGAACATGTGGCTGTTCTATTTCCGTCCTCCGTCCTCACGGTTATTGTCGTCGTTCCCGCGCTCACTCCAGTTATCACCCCGTCGCTCACCGTTGCGACTGAAGGATTGCTGCTGCTCCACGATAAATTTTTATTCGACGCGTCCGGGGGCGTTATCGTTGCCGTTAGCTGTTCAGAACCTGCAACGCTCAAAGCCATGTTCGTTTTGTTAAGCGTCACTGCGGTCACCGGAACCGTGACGTTAACGTTTGAAACGGTCACGGAACATGCGGCTGTTTTATCGCCGTCCTCCGTCCTCACGGTTATTGTCGCCGTTCCCGCGCTCACTCCGGTTACTAGCCCGTCGCTCACCGTTGCGACTGAAGGATTGCTGCTGCTCCACGATAAATTTTTATTCGACGCGTCCGGGGGCGTTATCGTTGTCATTAGCTGTTCAGAACCTGCAACGCTCAAAGCCATGTTCGTTTTGTTAAGCGTCACTCCGGTCACCGCCACTTCGGGGCCTGTAACAGGAGGCTCAACTGCGCCGCCTGTTACCGTTACAGTACAAGTATCCGTGTATCCGCCGTCAATAGTCCTCACAGTTATTATTGCCGTCCCGACGCTTTTACCGGCTATCAATCCGCCCTGCGTGACCGTCGCTACAGCCTCGTTGCTGCTGCTCCAGCTCACGTTATAATTAGTTGCGTTGTATGGTTCTACGGTGGCTTCAAGCAGTTCATCGCGCCCAATTCCAATCGTTGTCTCATGCTTATTTAAAGTGACCTTTGTCACCGGAGCTGTTACCGTAACAGTACATGTTTTTGAGTATCCTCCGTCAACTGTCCTCACCGTTATTATAGCAGTTCCGGGGCTTTCCCCCGCATAGACAACGCCGCCTGAGACAGTGGCTGTAAACGGATTGCTTGTGAGCCACTGAACTTCCTTGTTTGTAGCGTTTGGCGGCTCTATTGTTGGAGTTAAAATGCCATTTCCGCCCAACGGGATGGTCATAGTCATTTTGTCCAGAAACACGCTCGTCGGGTGAATTATCGACCCCGCCTGAGTCACTGACACAGAGCATGACGCGGTGCGCGCTCCATCGACAGTAGTAACCGTTATGGTAGCGTTGCCAACGCTCCTGGCGTTAACAAGCCCGCCCGACGATACTTCCGCGACGGCTGTATTGCTACTCCTCCAGGTTACGTTCTTGTTGGAGGCGTTACTCGGCGTAATAACCGGATATAAAGCTTCAACCTCTGTAACGCCTAATTGCATCGTAGTCTTATTTAAAGACACTCCGGCTACCGGCACATTAACGCTGCTATAATGATAAGCTGCTGCTGCGTCAAGAATTCCGTATTTCCAATATCCTTCGGAGACTCCGATTTTCTTTGCTCCATTAATTATGCGATTCTTTATTTGAACCGAGGTCTCGGACGGGCGGGCTGCCATCAATAGCGCCGCCGCTCCTGCGATATGGGGCGCCGACATTGAAGTCCCATCCATCGTCCCATATTTATTACTAAAGTTCGTGCTGTATACCTTGTCGCCGGGAGCGGCAATATCGACCCACTCGGAGCTGAAATTGGAGAATGAGCTTTTTCCGTTCCCATTGCTAAACGACCCTACCGAAATGTTGTTTTCAAATTTAAAACATGCGGGGTAAACTCTAAGTCCCAGGTTCGTTAACGTCGGACTGCTTATATTCTCAGAGTTGTTGCCAACTGCTATAGAGCAAATTATTCCGGCGTCGCTGAGAGATTTTACGGACATTCCAAGAGGAGAATTGTCCGCAAGAGAACGGAATTTTCCGAATGACATATTGACAACGCGGATGTTTAGCCCTCTTCTTTCATTCAGCACATAGTTTATCGCCTTAATAACATCGGCGTCTTCGGCTGAAGCGTTTGGCATTACATTTACGGCAAGCATCTTGACTTTCCAGTTAACTCCGGCGACTCCAACGCCGTTGTTCCCTACGGCGCCAATTATTCCGGCAACGTGAGTTCCGTGACCATGTCTATCCATGGGATCATTTGTTTCCACTCCGTTATTGAAGTACCTGCCGTAGTTTCCTGAAGAATCCCTCGCCATGTTTGCGCTAATGTCCGGATGGTTATAATCTATTCCAGTATCCAAAACCGCAACGCACACTGTGTCTTTACCCGTTTCATACTCCCAGACGTCCTCAATTTCTATTGCCTTCATATTCCACTGCTGCGAGTAGGATGGATCGTTCGGAACAACTCCCGCAGCGGCATAGTTCTCCGCTGTTTCTGCAGCGGTAGTTTCGAATAGCTCCATGATGCCGTTGGGGGATACGCTTTCCACGTAAGGAACAGCCGAAAGCTCCTGAATCAGCTCCTCTGTGCTTTGAAACTCTGAACGTAAATGAATTATGTTAGCCCCTGTAATACTGGATATTTCTGAGAAAGTACTAAGTACCTCAAGTTCATATTCGCTCGCAAAAGCATCGGCTTGACTTGCGAGAGCTTCCGAAAAAGCATTTGCGCTCCCGGCGTCTAATGCTGAAAATGCAGACATCGGAGTTTTTAATACGACAAGGACTTCTCCTTCAATATATTCCGGCGTGCCCGCTAAGGCAGGGCACGAGAACAATACTATCATTAGCATACTAATCAAAATTTTTTTCATTACTACACCGCCCTAAATATAAATTTTAGATCATTATAGGAATATATAATCTTGCAGTTTCATAATTATACCAAGGATGTCAACATTTTTTTGCATATATAAAAATAAAAAAATATTAAATATAAATATGAAATATCTTGCTGTTACAAAACTTTTACATCTGTATCGCATGAAAACAATTGACAAAAAGCGTAGGTAAATGTTATCTTAAATATATGAAAGGTACAAAGGAGGTGAAAAAATGATGAAAAAGATGAAAGCTGAAGAAGTGAAATTAGTTTATTTTAATAATGACGGAGGAGAAAGGCAGAATTTCTGGAGGATGCCGGATGGCTCATTCCAGAAAGCTGACAAGACAGCGAAGCTGTATCTCAAGGACAGAGCAACAGGTTTATTTCGGTTAATTCAGGGTTGATAGCTACACAACCCCTTTGCTTTATTTTCTCTCTAATTCCGCTATGCGCAGTTTGCCTCCAAAGCTAAAGAGTAATAAGCCCGTTAGAATTATCAATCCACCCAGAATGGTAGAAGTATCCGGAGTTTCTCCCGCTATCAGAAATCCTAAAAGAGTGGCTAAAAAAGGCGTGACAAACATATAGTTGCTCACGGACGACGTATTTTCCGCTTTGGCAAACGCCATTGACCATGATACGTAAGCTACGGCGCTTGGAAATATGCCAAGCACGGCGACATAAAACAATTGTTCTGCAGGGGCGCTTACTACTTCCTCAACCGCCCCGGGCGTAAACATTGACAGCATAATTGTCCCTGTAAAAATACTGAATGCGGAAGTTTGCAGCGCAGAGTAATTTTTAGTTAATTTGCGCTGCAGGAGGTTGTACGCGCTCAAACAAAGCGCTGCCGAGAACAGCCAAACAAGACCCGAATTCACAATGAATTCTCCGTTTGACATAGTTAAGACAACAGCGCCCGAAAACGCTACGGCTATAGCAGCCCATTGATAAATCTTCAGCCGCTCGTCATAGATAAAGTGCGCCAGGAGCGCTGTGATAATCGGCGTTGTCGAGACTATAACGCTGCTTGTGGACGAGTTCACTATTTCGCAGCCCTTGTTGAAAACGATCATGTACAGAAAAAAACCCGTAGCGCCTGTCCACGCGAACCATTTAAAGTCGCTTCTATCCGGTATCTTCATCTTTGTTGCAGCCACCACGGCGACCAGTATGAGCGACGCGATAATATACCGCAATATACCCAACGAATATACCGAAAAATGCTTCAGCGCAAGACGCGTTAAAACATAAGCCATAGACCAGCAAATGATGGTAACGACAGCGTAAATATGAAAATTATCCCGAATATTCATGCATATTCACCTTTCTAACAAATCTAACATATAAAGCATTGAATTTATTATAACTTCTCTGATTAATATATTTCCGGACGGATTTCCGGCTCGTCTCTTCGGCAAGCTGCCGTTGCCGCATGAAAATATGAATAATTAACTCCACAAAGCTGCAATGGGGATAGCATACATGTCATTTCCCAAGGGTAAAGCGATTTCTCCGGTGTAGAGTACTACGCCAATAAAAGGCTCATCCTTTGCGATATTGTTCTTGAACCATACCATATGCCGACAGTCTTCACGGGATACTGCAGAACCCGCTTTGACTTCCACCCCCAGAAGAGCTCCGGAGTCGCTTCGAACAATAAAATCTATTTCTCTGTTTTCTCTGTCGCGATAGTGAAATAAAGAATAATGATAGTCAAGGTCTATCTGTGCTCTTAATTCATTGAGCAATATACAGATATCCGCGTTTTTGTCAATATTAACCCCGCGTTTTAGTCAATATTAGATCCGCGTTTTTGTCAATATTAATCCCGCGTTTTTATCAAAGTATAGCACGCGTTTGTACATTGCCGGTCTTCACGAATTCAAACAAGCTGATTAAATAACATCATGCGCCATCCATTGAATTTTCAGTCATTAAACAATATTTACAATTCATATCGCTGCAATTATAATGAAATACCAAAACGCACGTAACAACGACTTTTTACAAATATTAAACTCAATTCAGGAGGTTTTATTAGTGAAAACTAACAGAATGAAAATAGCTGTTGCATTGGCGCCGGCGCTGATACTTGGGGTTTTCCTTATTCTCGCCGCAGTAGCGGCGGAAGCTGCCTTCGCACCGGTGACGGACATCATTGATGTACCGGATGAGGCCATAGTCGGCGCGCCGCTTAAACTCACGGGCACGGTGGTTCCAGCCGACGCGGGCAATAATGGCGTCATCTGGAGCGTAAAGGACGCGGGAGCAACAGGCGCTGTCATAACGGGTAACGCGCTTTCCGCTGCTGAAGCGGGCATGGTCACAGTTACGGCGACAGTGAAGGATAATTGGGCGGCGGTTGCTACGGGCTGGCAGCACACGGCGGCCATAAAGACTGACGGCAGCCTGTGGACGTGGGGATGGAACGAATACGGCCAGCTTGGCAACGGCACTAATACTGAGCGCCGCGCGCCTGTCAGGGTGGGGACTGAAAACGACTGGGCGAAGATTGCCCAAGGTTCAGCTTCCAATCATACCATAGCTATAAAAACTGACGGCAGCTTGTGGGCGTGGGGAAGGAATAATTATGGCCAGTTGGGCGTTAGTTCGTCAACAAACCGTAGCACGCCCGTACGCGTGGGGACCGAGAATGACTGGGCGGCGGCCGCTGCGGGCGGTTATCACACAGCAGCCATAAAAACGGATGGCAGCCTCTGGACATGGGGAGATAATTCCTTATGCCAACTGGGTGACGGAACGGATACAAACCGATACACGCCCATGCGCACGGGGACTGAGAACGACTGGATGGCGGTTGCCGCAGGCTATTCCCACACCGTAGCCATAAAAACGGACGGCAGCCTCTGGGCGTGGGGAGTCAACCAATACGGCGAGCTGGGGAACGGTGCGAATATAAGCAGCAACACACCCATCAGGGTGGGGAATGAAAATGACTGGGCGGCTGCTGCCGCAGGCTGGGGATTCACCATAGCCATAAAAACTGACAAAAGCCTATGGACGTGGGGATTTAATATTTACGGGCAACTGGGCGACGGCACGACGACAAACCGTAGCGCACCCATACGCGTAGGGACTACAAATGACTGGGCGGCAACTGTAGCGGGCGTTAATCACGCAATAGCCATAAAAACGGACGGCAGCCTCCGGGCGTGGGGATACAATTCATACGAACAGCTGGGCGTCGGCGCGAATTCAAACCAAAACACGCCCGCTAGCGTGGGGACTGCGAATGATTGGACAGCGGGCGCAGCAGGCTGGCAGCATACGGTGACAATAAAGAAGGACGGCAGCCTGTGGGCGTGGGGAAATAATGTTTACGGCCAGCTTGGCGTCGGCGCAAACCTGCGCAGCGCACCCGTCCGTGTGGGCACGGACAACGACTGGGGCAGCTACAGAATTTTCAGCAAGGATTTTAACATCGCGGTTAATGAGGCGCCAAGCTACAACATATCGCTCAACCCCGCGTCCGACAAAAATTTCGGCTCAGCGACTCAAGGATATGGCGAACAGGAGCCGCACAGTGTAACGGTGAACAACGTAGGAAACCAGATAACAGGAGAGCTAAGAATCGACTTATCCGGCGCAAACGCTTCGAGCTTCACGCTCTCCAAAACCACGATACCCGGCATATCGGCAAATGGGAGCGACAGCTTCACGATGACGCCGAATACAGGGCTTGCAGCCGGGATATATGAAGCAACCGTCACTGTCTCCGGCAGCGCCGACATAACTCCACAATCGTTCAACGTGAGCTTCACTGTTAACTCGTCAGGCAGCGGCTGGTGCAACGCGGGTTACGGATATTCTGTATTTATACTCTCGCTGTTTTTCGTTATTGCTAAAAATCTCTTATCACGTAATAAATTACGTATTATAATATAGGGCGGGGAGGTTCTTAATGAAAAGCTACTCTTCAAAGGAAGTAATTCAATTTCCTAACGCTGATGGTTGGTATGAATGCGGTTGCGATGGCGATCATCATCAATATAAGCATCCGAATAAAAAGGGTAAGGTTACAGTAACCTACCCGAAAAAGGATATACTGCTTCCAACGCTGAAAAGCATTGAGCGTCAATCAGGCATTATGTTTCCGTAATGCTCAGTTTCTTTCTAAATATAAGGAGGTTGCAAAATGAAGGACAATTATGTTTATCCTGCTATTTTGACATATACAGATAATGGAATCTCTATTGGATTTCCCGACTTGCCCGGCTGCTTACCGTGCGCTGACACATCCGAGGAAGCTGTTAAGAACGCAAAAGAGGCTATGGGGCTGCATCTTTGGGGAATGGAAAAAGACAATGACACTATACCGGCGCCAACAGACATTACTGAACTGAGATATTCCGAGAATGAAATACCTTTGCTTGTTGAAGTGTTTATGCCGCCAATTCGAGAGAGACAAAACAACAAATTTGTTAAAAAGACATTATCAATTCCCCAATGGTTAAACGCGGAAGCCGAGCATGTAGGAGTAAACTTTTCACAAATCCTGCAAAACGGATTAAAGGACTATTTACACATACAAAAGTAAAATTAGTTATTGAGAATTAAGTTATAGAATCAGGGGTGAAATTGTTTGGATAATCTGGTCGTTAAGTGGATAAAATACAAAAAATTCGAAGGAATTATGAAAGAATTTAAGGGTTTGGTTTTTGGAAAAACAAGAATGGAACGCGATTGAGTCTTCGTGAGGAGGCTTTTTATGGGTAAGTAAAAGTCTGGTAACTACTGGTTTTAGCGTAATAAGTATAAAGAAATAGATTTATTGATTTCTATAGGAGACGGCTTAACATGGCAACAATAGTAAATATTAAACAAAAAATAAATACATTAGACGCTGGTGCTTTTCAAAATCTTTGCAATATATACTTGTCGAAGGTTGGCTATCCTAATATCGTTTCTCTCGGTTCAAAATATAGCGCTATCATCTAGAATGTAAAGGTGAGGAAGATGTTGAATACGTCAGTTATTACCGTTCGCATGGACGAAAAACTTAAGGCGGAGTTTGAGAATATTGTCAATGATTTGGGGCTTAATATGACCACCGCAATCACCGCTTTTGTAAAAGCCGTAGTGCGCGAGGAGGGAATCCCTTTCAGCTTGTCCCGAAAAAAAGACTCTTTCTACAGCCCTGCTAATATGGCAGCTTTAAGAGAATCAATCGAACAGCACAAACGAGGGGAAGTCATTACTTTCAATAGCGTTGAAGAATTGGAAGCTGCAGCCCTTAAGGCCATTGAGGAGAGAAAAAAGGGAAAAGAAAATCATGCGCGTTAGCTTCACTCCCAAAGCTTTTACGGAATACCAAGACTGGCAAAATCAAGATAGAAAAATCGCCAACAAAATTAATAAGCTAATTAATGACATCATGCGCCATCCTTATGAAGGATTGGGCAAGCCTGAGGCGCTAAAGCATGATTTTAAAGGTTATTGGAGCCGCCGGATTGACAATGAGCATCGGCTTGTATATTTCATTGAAGAAGATGGTGGCGTCACAATAACCCAATGCAGTGAGCATTATTAGATAATTTGAATAGGCTTGAATTCCCTTATGTGTTTATTGTGGCTGTAAACAACCGGGTAATACCGCTTGCTAACGCCATAACAGATAGTTATCTTGTGTCGAAAAACGAAACGTTAACATCTGAAAAATGTCTGCTGTATGTAGCATTAACAAGAGCGCAGAAAGCAGCGTACATAACAAGCCACGGAGTAATGTCAGAATTTATTTCGTGACGGCGAACAAGAAAGATAGTGGAAAAGCATGAATGGGATAAAACAAAATAACTTGCGGCGCGCTATGCTGACGGCAGCGATTTTTCTTGTTGCTACAGGCATAGGCTATATATTTCGCTATATTGACTTCACCGACACAAATATCGTTGTCGTTTATCTTCTTGCCGTTTTGACGACTGCGTGGCTTGCCCGGAGTTTTATTTTTGGGTTTATCGCGTCAATATTGGCGACGTTTTTATTTAATTACTTTTTTGCGGAACCCATCTTTACGTTCTCCGTTAATGATCCAAATTATATCGTCACTTTCGTGATAATGACTATCACCGCGCTTATCACAAGCGCCCTCACTTCACATGCTCAGCACAGCGCGATTGAAGCCAAAGTAAAGGAAGCGGAAACCAAAGCGATATATAATCTCACCAATCACTTGACCGACGCAAAGGACATCCATGATATCGCCGGTATTGCTGCGCTTACCATCAGCGAATGCTTTTCATGTAATGTTGCCTGTCTCTGTTTTGACAAGGATAATATGCCCGAAAATACTTTCATCCAGCAAATGTTAGGCGGTGAACAGATACGGCGGGAAGTTGCGGATGTCGACGAAATGAA
>WRHH01000018.1 GCA_009783355.1 Synergistaceae bacterium | reverse complement strand
AGCGTCACTGCTTCATCGGAGTTCCGCGAATTGGAGCGTTTACGAGCAAAGGCCCGCCATGACGAAGCGCAGGCGTTATACCATGCTGAAATAAAAGGTGAAGCGAAAGGTAGAGCGGAAGGTAGAGCCGAAGGTAGAGCGGAAGGCAGAGCTGAAGGCAGAGCTGAAGGCAAAGCTGAAGGTAGAGCTGAAGGTAGAGCCGAAGGCAGAACTGAAGGTAGAACTGAAGGCAGAACTGAAGGCATATTAGCCATAGCTTGTAATATGCTGAAGCGAAACAAGCCGATTGATGAGATTATGGAAGATACCGGATTGACCCGCGTTGAAGTTGAAACCTTACGGGGCTGTAATAATAGTTAATAATTTTCGTTCCAAATTTTCGAGGTTAAATACAGATTTTTAAAGCGACTTCGCATCAAATTCATCTGAGATGCGAAACCGCTTTTATTATGTTGATCCGGCTAATATTCCTTCCTTAAGGCATTCTTCCACTGCGGTACGAATTGCATCAGCCAACTTCTTTCCTTCATTGAGACCCTCGTAGACTTTCGCTACAAATATGGAATAGCCTCTGAGATCCGCGTTCTTTTCCAGTACTTCCACATTCTTGCCGTAATTATACAGCACAAAAGCAATGCACAATGCACAATGGACAAAAATATGGAACGATGTGATAAAATAATTGTTACAGATGCGCTTCAAGAGTAAACATCTAAAACCCCAAACGTTTTGACGCGCTCTATGGTTGATAATAATTGAGAGGTGATAGCAGACGGCTATTTAACTTGGATTATGTGTTGTTACTTGGTAGAATCAACGTTTGAAGATTAAGAATTATAGAAAGGACAAAGAGAGACTATGAATAAAAAAAGAATATTATGTTTTACGTTGTTAATTGCGCTCCTTATGTGTGCCAGCGCTTCATTGGCGGCAGACAACCCGATAATTAAAAAATCCGCGCTCATCTACATCACTTTTGAAACGCCAAATAAGAACTTCCTCTCGACAGAACATAAGCCAATAACTAAAGAAGACATTTATGAATTCGTATATCTGGGCGACGGCGGCACAAAAGAAAACCCCGTCTTCCCCAGCATCGCGGATTTCTACCGTAAGGCAACAAATGATAAACTTCAGTTGGTTGAGGCTATCGACAGCTTAGGAAGGGGCCCGATAATTGAAGTCGTTGTCCCCGACGAATACGCAATTTCATGGGACATTTACTCAAACACCACTCACCCTACAAGGGGAACTGCGGCGTGGAACAACTTCCTCAACAACGTCGTCCTGCCTAAAGCGGCTGAAAAGTTTAATTTCTACGAGTTTGCCGACGCTATTTACACATCCGGCGGACAGGAATATGCTCAACTTACGACGGCCAACATGGCTATTGGCATCGTTTTCAGCGGATATGCCACGTCAACTGACCAGATGTACGTTTGGCACACTCCAAATATCCACGGCACTGTCGGCGCGCCGAGCATCTGGGCGAACAGCGGCGGCACACGAAACGCAAACATCACCCTTTACAGAACGCCCGCTGACGCAAAAAGCTTAGTGAATCCAAGCCTTGATGTGGCAAACAAAGGTCTCAGAATAAGCGCGTTTATTACAAATGCAGCGGCGACAAGCCCGAGCGACGATCATTTTTACGGCCCGAGAGGTTTCGGCGTTTACGCCCACGAAATGGGGCACAGCGCGTTCAGCTTCTCGGACACGTATGATATTGCGGGGTACTATCGCGTCCAAAACGCCATTGACAACGTGACCAACGAATTTGTGGAAATTCCGTACCCGATGAGGCCCGCTATGGGAATCTGGTCAATAATGTCGATGGGCGGGTACATTTTCTACACAAACGAGACCGAGCCGACAAGCGAATTTTTTAAGAAATATTACAACCCAAAAACCGGAGCGGAGCCGCTCAATTTCCGACCGGGGCTTCTCGACGCGTTTAACCTTATTAACAGAGCCGGACTTACCCCGACCGTCCTCACGGACGCAAGCGGCGACGTGTTGCCCGAGTACGAAGGCAAGACAATAACAGTGCAGCGCGGGTGGGATCTCTATCGGATCAACACGCATGTGCCGAATCAATATTTCCTCCTGCAGGCCCGTGCAGACCTCGACTACGATATGGGACCCTTCCAGTGGGGACGCAGATTCTCACGCCCGGCCGACAAAAATATAAAGGGCGGACTGTTGATAATGCATTTGGATCAAGGCTTCACGGACGGTACAGGTTCATCAAATCCTTACTCTCTTAACCGCCCGTATGTCGTCAAGGAAGCGCACGGCGGAACGCAGGATCTCCTTGTCAGGAGAATTTACGACCGCTCAGGCGACTCGGGTAAGTACAACGTTGCAGATCCAGGCGATCTCTTTGGCGTGCGGGCGAAAGATTTCGGAAGAAACACCGACCCGAGCAACAGGCTGTATTTCTCGAATCCGATGGGTCTGAACACGAATCCGCTCATTGACGCCGCACAAGATCCGAACAGGCAGATAACTAACTTCGGCGAGAGCGCGAACTGGCACTTAAGTGAAATAACGTATCACGAGGACAATCACACGGTTACGTTTAAAATAACTACCGCCCAACCGGCGCCGACCCCGACGGAACAATTATTAGGGAAGTCGGCAATTGCAGCTGGAGATGTGGATTCCCTTGCAAATGAATTGGGAATTGGCGTTTCCGTTCCTGACCCGGACGCGGCGTATCAGGACCATTTGGCGGCGCTTGGCGTGAAAGACGACCCATATTACGCGGGTATTCTCAGCGACGACTTCACAGCGATTGACGGAGCTGAATATCATGCGTCGGTCAAAGCGGGCGACGGGTTCCTGACGGATGTATATTTCCCTCTGCCGGATGGCGACTTTGACCTGATCGTTCTGTTCGCGAGCGGAGAAAGCATCAACCTGACTTCCGACCTGCCGCAGCTTTCCCCAGTCGTGGGAGGCGGAAAAGTAAAGGTGACCACGCTTGTTGTTGACAATCGAGTCGAAGATTACGACGGCGTCCTTTATCAGCAAGATAACCCGATTTACGGCGTTAAGCTGGTTACATTGCCCGATGGAACCCAAGTATTGGTTATTTTCGACGGCAAAAAGGACGGCGAAGCCGGCGCTGTTCTCTTCTTAGTTGAAGTGGAAGAAGAGGAAGTCGAAAAAATAATAAAGAGGAGCGGCGGCGGATGCAACGTCGGATATGTAGTGCTTGTTTTGCTTGCGCTGTGTCCGTTTATAAGAAGAAAAGGATAGCGTAGAGTTTAATTTCAAGAGCCCTCTGCTTCGTCATAAATGAACGACAGGAAGATGACGGCGCTGACGGGCTCAAAGTTTCATCCGGATTTGTGATAATATTTCCGGCTATTAGCGAGTTCATGCTAAAACAATAAAATAGAGGCAAGATAATTCACCTTTTGGAGAATTATCTTGCCTCTAAACTTTTCAATGTTTAAATCGGTAACCGGTATATGAACAATGTATATCAACAACTCGGAAATTTTGTTTCTATTGCAAATATAAAGTGATAATGCTGTAATGCTAACATATTACAGCATTCTATTGATCTCAAATGGACAAAAATATGGAACTGATGTACAATATAATTATTCAAAATATCTGCTACAATAATCACAAAGGATCAGGTGACAGCAACATGAAGAAGCAATTATGCCCCTCATGCAAGAAAAAGTTATCCGGCAAAGCAAAAAAATGTTCCAAATGCGGTTTTGTAATTCCCATAAAAAATAGCGCTCGAATTACTGGCGCGAAAATCTTGGGCATAGCCGCCATTGCGATAATAGTAATCGCACTGGTTATATTTACGCGCTTTCAAGAGCGCGCTAAGTCGCCCGTCACTGATGATTCTCCGGAAATAATTCAAACGGAGCCGTCAATGGATATAGGCGAAAAGGACTCTGCACGAGCCGGAATTGCTGAGGAATCTCCAGAAAGTGTTCAGGTTGAGACGCTAAAGAATAATACTGATGGAACAGAATTTTCTTCAACAGACATTGTGGTCAAATTCAATTCCTTCTTGAAAGACGAAGGCGCCCGATTATTGAGCATTGATGAGCTTGTTCTCGAATCCGGAGAGTCGGAGGATGTTTATCGCGGGATAAATGACAATATCGGCGTGTCCATTGTTTCGCCCAAAGGACGCTCTGCCGTTACATCCGTCTCCGTTTCAGCGGAGAGAGGCAACGAAAAAGAGTTCATAACATATTCTATGGGGCTCTTAAGCGTTTTTACCCCGACGATGAAGCCTGACGTCCGGCAAAGAGTCGTATTCGCTATGATGGAATACACTGAAGATGGAGATACGCCTTTACGCGACGAAAACACCTACATAATTGTTGAAACAAAATACACGTTCACATACACAGAACAAAGCGGACTTCGTATGTTAGTTGAACAAATGCCGGCGCTGGAAGAATCTCGACCGGGCGACCTTCCGCCCATGATACGGTAATAAATACTTTGAAACAGAGATATCAATATCTTAAGAGAGGGGATGTTCGTAAGAGGAAAATTGTGAAAGGCTGTTTAAACTAATAAGCGTATTTTATATAAAATCAGAAGGAGGAGTATAATTTATGAGGAATGTGAAAGTAAGACGGTTATTTGCTCTAACAGTGTTATGCTTATTCATGCTCGGGAGCGCTGACGCGTGGGGGTGCACGAGCTTTGTAGTCGGTAAGGACGCGTCCGCATCGGGATACCCGATGTTCTCCAGAACCGAGGACAGCGTTTCAGTCAGCGCGAAGCGGTTCTTCGTTTATCCAACGGGGTATTACAAGGAGGGTCAAACTGTTATCGACACTCAATTCCTATGGACGTGGACATGGACGCATGACAGCTACAGGATGACGGCAACGCCTGATATGCCTATCAACAGCTTGCACATCTACGATCAGGCGGGAGTTAACGAATACGGATACATGATGAGCACCACGAACTCGACGAGCTTCAGATCTCAGGTAAACGACCCGTTGGTACGCCCGGGGTTCGCCGAATCACTCATGCAAACGGTTCTCCTCGGAGAAGCTAAGAACGCGGACGAAGCGCTTACACTCTGGGGCAAAATAGTTGAAGAGCAGGGAATGGCCGAAGGCTGTTTCTGGATGCTGAACGATGCGGGCGGAAACATCTGGATAACGGAGAACTTCGGCGGGCATCGCTGGGCAGCCGCCCGCGTGCCGGATGATTCGTTCTGCGTGATAGGAAACGACTGCATTATCGACTACATTGATCTCACCGATACCAAAAACTACCGCGGCAGCAAGGACATCATAGAGCACGTCGTATCTTTGGATATTGCTATATATGGACCTGTAGGCTCGCCTTACGAGGGGAAAGTGAACGTTGCAGCTTCGTACGCTAATCTGAATAGCCTCTCCAACTCGCTTCGCCGCTGGATGGGGTTACATTTGTTCGCCCCTTCCCAGAATATTGCGCTGAAGCCCAGTACGGAGCGGATGTCGTACCCGACTTTCGTAAAACCGGACAGGAAAATAAGCGCTCTCGACATCATGAATTTCCAGAGAAGCAGATATGAGGGCACGTCATTCGATCTTGGCGAGACCCCGCAGGTATTTGGAACCGGAGGTTTAGGTTCGGGGGGTAATGCCGCAGTGCCCGGGCGCTATGTCCATATGTACAGCGAATCTGACTATACGACGATTCCAAACCCGTTCGGTACCGGTACGACCAGCGGGCGTCCCATAGGATACACAACGCAGAAAGAGGCCCATATCTACGAACAAATCCCGGAGCTTCCGCCTGATATAGCCGCGCGCTGGTGGTTCATCGAAGGGCAGCCCGAGCATAGCGTGAACTTGCCGTTCTATGGCAACATCAACGATACGCACCCCGCGTACAAGAAATTCGTGGGACAGAGGGCTTACGATCCTGAAAGCGCGTTCTGGATCTTCAGGGATCTCACGCAGCTCGCGCGTTCCAACAGGAAAATGTACGGGCAGCCAATCCGTACTTACTGGCATAATCTCGAGAAGAAGTTATACGCAGAGCAGGAAGCGGTAACACAAGAGCTTATCGCAAGACACAAAGCGGATCCCAAGGACGCCGCAGAGTGGATTACCGATTACACGATAGCGACGGCTCAGGCTGCGATGAACAGAGCGGGACTTTTCCGCAAGGCGTTGTTAAAGCACATAGATACCAATTCAGGCGACTTGTTCGTTGTCCCGAGCGACTCCGTACCGTTCACAAACGGAACGTTCGATATCCATCCGACGTCTGGAGACGCCCTTCTGACAACCACCGACATATATGACGTCGCGAACACGCTCGGTATATCGGAATGGACTGTGAAACCGGCTTACCTTAAACTGCCGAATCCATATCCGCTGCAGAGGTTCACGCCGAAGCTGTATACCATTGAAGACCTTGCAACAGGACACCCTGCGGCTCTGGGAGACGGCGCGACCGTTCTGCCCATACCGGGAGTAAGGGTATTTGCGGAAGTAAATACGCAGGATCTGAGCGGCGGCAACCTGATTAAGGTTCGCTACACTGCGGAGCTTCAGGGAGATGTTTACAAGATATTTGAAAACTCCGTGGAGAATGTGAAGAAAGGATTTTCACTTCATGCGATGCTTCCGGGCTATGCCAAGGGATATGAACTCGTGGGTCCCAACGGCTTAGTGACGCTTTCCAATGCTGTGAAAACCGGGAAAGCGTGGGTATTTGGAGACAAGGAAAGAGCAACGGTAATGATAGACTTCTATCTCTATGACGACGCTGGCGCGCCTGCCTACGGGAACGGCGGAAAGATAGTCGTTCCGGACGGAAAAGCCGACTTCGCTTTGGATACGGGCAAGTTGTGGGCAGCTGCTTACAGTATCGAAGAAGATGACGACGATGACGAATGCAAATTGGGTTGTCAGGCGTTTAACCCCGGAATTCTTTTGGGGATAGCGTTGATGATGGGATTATTGTTTAGAAGCAAGAGGTAACAAGCGGCAAGTACGTCGAAACAATTCAATAAGTAAGCAAAGGGGCTGTAACAAAAGCTGGCGGCAGGATGCCGCCCCTACAACATATTGTGCACACAATGCCGAACAACCACTATATATTGTGGTTTGGCTAGCCAATATACAGCTTTTGTTACAGCCCCTTTAGTTGAAAATAGAAATTAGAAAATATTCTTGAATTCTATTCAATTCCGGCATTTTGTTGTAAAATGTGAAATAGAGCTTTATTTCATGCATTATGTGCAGGGGGTGAATTTCCCGGCGGAAAACTTTTAAATGAGATTGCATTTACAAGGCGCAAATGAGTAATGCTCGTAGTTGTGGGCGTACAGCGGGTATTAAATTAATTAATTATGGAGGTATATTACGATGAAGAAAAGATATTTATTTCTGGCATTACTGATTTTGGTTTACGCTTCATCAGCATTTGCGGCGAATTATCCTAATACGCCGTACGGCGGTTCTAATAATGTAGCCGAGTCAAGTTATCCGTCTGCAATTGAGAATTATTTCAACCAGAACATGAAGGTTTATGATAACCCGACCTTCACAATACCGGGATGGAGCACCTTCACAAGGGGCGCAAATAATATTGGAAGAGCGACCGCTCATGAGGACATGCTTAATTACATTGAGGCGCTTCCTAGGACGAATATGCAGTTGCGTTACGTTGCCGAAATATACACTTATGACAACGAAAATTCGCCTCCCGGCCTAGGGATCCCAATGAAGTCATTCAAATACCCGTTGCTTGTTTTCACAAAGGAAGGCGTATTTGACCCCGCGGATGTGAAGGCGCTTGGCAGACCGATAGTTCACCTCGAAGGCTCAATACACGGGGGAGAAATATCCGCACAGGAAAGCATGATGCCTCTCGCGAAGAGGCTTGCTACTCCCGGAGCGGATCTTAACTCGCTTTTGGACAAAGTATCCGTAATTATGGTCCCGCGATACAACGTCGACGGCGTGTTTAAGTATCAGCGCGGGACGGACTCAATCCAGCCGCGTTACTATTCCAGCGTTGCCAATCAGGCGGCCGGAACCGTCGGCAGGGTTGCCGGAGTAGACCAGAACCGCGACAATACGGGCTTCGAGTCCCCGATAGTCCGCTTGATACACATGATCTGGGACGCTTACGAACCTCATTTCATCGCGGACGGACATCAGATGGGCGCTACAATTGGAACTAGCACCTGGTTCGATTTCGATATCGCGACGCTGTACACGAGCAATCCGAACACACCGGAAGAACTTGACGAACTTGCTCATGACGGAATAACAATTAAGCCCGACCCGATAAAGGATGGTCAATGGAACAGAGATAACCCCGACTCCCTCGAACATCTCGCAAAGAGAGCGCTGAGAGATGCGGGGCTTGAGTGGTGGAACTACATCGGAACGAGCTACGGTCAGAATACAACCGGGCCTAATCCTTTCGAGTATTTTAACGGCACAAGCTGGATAGCCGCCGGTGCAACCGCTAACTACCAGCTGGCTAACGGCGGTTATCAGGAAGGGAACCCGGAAGAGGGAATCACGGACTCCGCCGCCCGTATCAAGGGAGCGTTCGGACTTCTTGCGGAAGGAAGAACCCCTGGCGGAATCACGCTGAACTATAACCGCCGCGTTCAAGCGCATGAAACAGTTTACGCTGAGATGGTCAAGGCGTTCGCCGACCCCGTAAAAGGCCCGATCCTCAAGGATGCGGTTGACAGAGCTCGCGTAGCTATGGCAACCGGAACATCGGTAAGGGATAAAGTGAATCAGGGCGACCTTGTTATAGCGCTTCAGAATCAGGACCCCGTCTCCGCCGAGATAGAGATCCCGGGAGAAAGGGGCGTACCTGTGCTTCGCCTCGTAAGGAATCCGAACCTTGTTTCGGGCGATCCCGGCTGGGATACCCCTGTCGTAAGCAAAGACTTTCATCCGATACGCATAAGCCGTTCACGCCGCGTTATAGCGCTGCCGGAAGCCGACAGGCCGTTCTCGACCGTCAAGCGTCCTACCGCTTACATAATCAAGTGCGACGATGCAGCTGCCGCGAGAATAGCTTACACCGGCGTCAGGATCGAGCGCCTTGCTGAGTCCGCAACTGTGCCTGTCGAGTATTACACCGTCACAGGCTTCGGCTCGAATGTAAACTTCCGAGGCGTTTATAATGTAACGGTTTCTCAGCTCCCAACCGGCATAACGGCCGCTACTAAGGATGAGAAGACCATGACGTTCGCCAAGGACACATACGTTATTTTCATGGATCAGTATCACAGCGTTCACGCGTCTCTTACTGTGGAGCCTTCGGGCGGGCGTAACTTCGGTAACTACTGGTACAACAGAGCGGAAGACAGCAAGAAGGGATTCCTCCCGGTGGCGCTCAGCGATGATTATCCCGCATATCGCTACATGGGGAACGCTTCCGCGCTCAAGACATATTTTGCCTACGAGATAAACATGCTTCCGTTCGTCATGAACACGCATATTGAATGGCCGCTTATGCTCACTCAGGAAAAGAAGGCCCAATTTGTTTCGGGCTTGCTCACCGACAAAACTGAACTGCTTGCTTTCAGCAGCTTCACAGTAAATGCTCTTGCGGCTGATTTTGAAGCGTATCTCAGAAAGACCGAAAAGGACGGAGTTTGGTATGCATGGAACTGGTCTAAGGGAAAAGCTGAAAAAATAGCGCCAAGAGCCAATGGTTACGCGATGCTTACCACGGACAATATCGGTTCGGGGAATGAAGTAATCATGTTCAAAATAACCGAGGAGACGACGTGTACAAAACCTCATCTTCCTATTTGTGAAGAAGAAGGCTGTAATGCGGGTTACGCGGCGTATGCCCTGCTTTTGCTGGTTCCGTTTGTAGCCAGAAAGAGAAAATAGTATAAAAATTTGCATCAAGTAGCGTTTTTAGTGTAAAAAAGAACCGGGTGTCCATAAGACGCCCGATTCTTTTTTCAGAAGATCGGTTTCACTCCAGCCTGTTTATACAATCAATTAATAAATTCTGTTTTACTTTTGTCTCCTGCATCCTCTATTATGTTGCCTTTTACATCCCCTGAAAATACGCTCTTTTCTATTACCGGCGAGGTGTTATAGTTATATATCCCTCCTCCGGTTACGGCTGCGTTATCAATGAATTGGCTGTTGCTGACTGTCAGGGTGGAATCCCAGTTGACAATGCCGCCGCCGTTGAATCTTATTGCTTTATTTTCTGAGAGTACGCAATCGGATATTTTGAGGGAAGATTTTACATTGGCAATTCCGCCTCCGTAAAAATCCGCTTCGTTTGCCGAAAATTTACATTCGGCAATCTCAACTGTAGATCCGATGTTTGCCATGCCTCCGCCATTACCCGGAGCTGCAACATTGTTCGAAAATACGCAATTGCTTATTACAGGCTCTGAATCCTCGTTGTACATACCTCCGCCGTACTCTTCCGCGTGATTTCCGGAAAACGCGCTGCCGGTTACCGTAACGGAAGCGTTGTAATTGGACATTCCCGCGCCGCGCGAATACGAATTGTTATCGGAGAAGGTCGAGTTGAGAACCACAATTTTTGCCCCAAAACTGAACATGCCGCCGCCATAAACGGCTTCGTTTTTCAGGAATGAGCAATTCGCAAATGTGGGAGAAGAGTAATAATTGGATATTCCTCCTCCGTTTTCAATAAGGGACTTGTTACCAGAAAAAGTACAGTCTATCATGTAAGGTGATGAATAATAGTTGTAAACAGCTCCGCCGCCTAAGTACGCCGTATTTGCTGTAAACACGCATTCAGTTATCAGCGGACTGCTGTTTATCTCGGTATATAAACCGCCGCCGCTTGTCGTATTACCTCCGCCGGTCACCGTGAACCCGTCAAGGCGCGTGTCGCCGCTCAAAGCACCGTTGCGTGCAGTAACGACTGCCGCGTTGCGAGAGATATTGCCCCCGCTCAGGATAGTTGAGTTCTTTTTCACGTCGCGCTCCTCAATGGTCGATTCTGTACCGGCAAATCCGCCGTAAATCATTATTCCTTTTTTCAGTGAAAAAGTGTCCACGGATTCTTCCCCCGGGCTGTAAGTTCCCGAGGCGACCCATATTTCAGCTTCCCCGTCGATACTGTCCATCAAACTTTTTAAATCGCTTGAGGCGTTTTCCCACGATGTTCCGTCTTTGCTCCCCGCGCCGTCTTGAGTTACAAACAGCCTGCCGCATCGGAAAGTCTCGCCTGTTGCGAGCGTAGCGGATAAAACAATTGCGAATAGAACTAAAACGAAAGAAACGAATTTGATACAAATGATTTTCATGTCCTATAACCCTTTCATATATTGTTTTAATTTAAACTATTTTGCAGCCTACAAGGTTATTTCGCAACAGGGCAAGAAAGTCCTGCACATTTGTCGCTATTGATTTACACGATAACGTCCCGCGGTCAATGAGCTTATTGAGAGCGAATTCGCAGACATCGATGCTATAAATGAACACCGGGCGCACTGTTCCGTCCCTGACGGCATAGGACGGAGTAATATTTCCTGTCGCTATTGTATGAAGCTGAGTTGCAAGCGCTATGACCGTAGTCGTTCCTCTTATGTGGGAACGCATAGCGTCTTGGGATTCATACACATTGCCGATTACTGAAGGCAATGGGCCGTCATCCCTTATCGATCCCGCAAGGACAACCGGGATACCCTTTTTCAGAGCTGCCTGCATTATTCCGCCATCAATTACTTCTTCTTCTATAAGCTTCTTTAATGAACCATATCTGCGAGCCATGTTGATGAGGTCAAGGTGGTTATAATGCCCGTTGTGCTGGCTTTTCTGGGTATATATATTTTGCCCGAGGGCAGTTCTGAAAATGGCGCCCTCCAAATCGTGAGTGGCGAGAGCATTTCCCGCAAAAATCACGTCAACATAGCCGTGTTCTATCAATTGTGACATAGCAAGTCTCGAGTCGTGATCGAAAGATGCGGCAGGCCCTAATACCCAGGTTATTTGCCCATGTTCTCTCTCGTATCTCAGGAGCTCATAAAGTTCGTCGTAATCGCGTGAATAGGCTGTCTCGCGCGAACGCCTGCCTCTGAAAGCAAAAACATCCTCCTCTTCCTTATTTTTTGAAAACCCTTCAGAGTGAAGATATATTCCCTCGCTGCCGTCTTCTGTTCTCCCCAGTACAACTTCATCTCCAATATGAAGATTGCGGAATTCAACCACGTCAATTGTATTTCCTCTCAGCACCGCGACGCAATCCATGCGGCTTTGTTCCGGAAGCGTCCAATTCCCCCGGACGTTAAAATATTCCGGGAAAATCGACATAGCATGATAGCCGTCCGGCGCCACTCCATCAATATCAACGCGGGCAGTTTCTATACAAGGGGAATTCACTAACAAGCTGAAATCCGGCGGTACATAACTTGGTAAACTAAAAGCCATATTAATTCGCCTCCGAGTTATAATATATTTGTTCAATGAGTAAAATTTCTATTAAGTATTATATCAGCGTTTAAGAAGGAGGCGCTTTATGCGCGGAATTGAGGGAGCTTTAAAAGTATGGCGGGAAGTACGTAATGGCGGGTTTGCAAGCGAGATTATAAGAAAAAATGCGGCGGAAATGAGCGCCGAGAATTTAACTCTTTGCTCTTCGCTTGTTTATGCAGCGCTCCGAAGATTTAATCTATGGCAGGATATATATTCCCGTTTCGTAAAAGCAGAAATATCAAGCGATATATCGGACGCTTTAATTATCGGCACTGCCGGTCTGCTTGAGCTTAAGCATTTTGAACCTGCCCCGCTTGTGAGCGGGATAGTCAATGAAGTGCGCAAATTTGAGCCAAAGGCTTGCGGATTAGTGAACGCTATATTGCGCAAAGTTGAAATTGAAGGAGTACAATTATTAAATAAAATTAAATCAAGCCCGATAATTTCTGATAAAGCGCTGGCGGCGGGAATTCCAAAATGGGTGCTTCCTTTGTGGCAGAAATCATGGGGCAACGAGATGATAAACGAATTGTTGAGTTACGCGCGTATTCGCCCGTATTCCTCTTTGAGGGTAAGCGGAGAGACGGCGCCATTGATAAAAAAATTGAGAGAGTTGAAGCTTAATGCCTGGCAATCTCCATTAATCAAAAAAAGCATAAGGATTTCGACTACCGTGTTTCCTGTTTCGCTTCCAGGATACGCAGACGGGGAGTTTTCTCCGCAAACTGAGTCCTCCATGATAGTAGGAGGTTATTTATCCCGTTTTTACAAGGGCGGGCATGTGCTTGACATGTGTTCCGGAAGAGGAGTGAAAGCTCTTCAGTTCACAGAGGTAGAAAAAAACGCATCCATAGAATGCTGGGATCTTTCGGCAAACAGGACAAAAGCAGCTATAATTGAGGCAAAACGACTTAAAATAAGCGGGAATATTACATTCAGGACGGGGGACGCATTAAAGCTTGAACCGATAAAGCGACCTTCCTTAGTGCTTCTTGACGCTCCATGTTCAGGCAGTGGAACGTGGAATCGCCGACCGGAGGCAAAACTTAGGACAAATCGCTCCACTCTTGACGGAATTACGAAACTTCAAGCAAATTTATTAGACCGCGCTCTTTCATTAATTCTGCCTGGCGGTGTTATAATCTACTCGACGTGCAGTTTGTTCCGCGAGGAAAATGAGAACATAGCCGCAAAAGCTTTAACCTGTGGATCACGTTTTCTTCCGTTGGAAATAAAAGGAAATCATCAAAGGCGCGGAAGCCCTTTCGGGGTTTATATTATGCCGTCGCTGCCATGGTTGGATGGGTTTTATACTGCTGTAATAATGAGATAAAATATATTTAATTAACTGATAATATAGATGAGAGGTTTGACTACATGGAGAAATTTTTGAAATGGACGGTAGTATTTATAGTATTGATAATTCTTGCTTCAGGAGGAGTTGCATTTTATTCGGTTTTTATGACTGACAAAGAAATGATACTGATGCCGTCATTCCGAGAAATGTCTCTAATTGACGCTATTGCCGACGCAGAACAGATGGGGTTAAAAGCTCGGATAGAACATATAGAATCCAAGCTCCCGGAAGGAAGAGTGCTTGTTCAGTGGCCGGAACCGGGAACAAAAATACGCGGAACTGATAAAAATATAATTCTTAAGGTGAGTAAAAGCGCAGAGCGCCGCAACCCGATGCCGGATATTCGCGGCATTGAACTTACAAGAGCTACCCGCATGTTGGAAGAGCAAGGATTTGTAATTGGGGATGTTGTTCGAATAAAAGACAGCTCGAACAGCGGGCTTCCAGCCGGACACGTCATAGCGCAAAGCCCCGCTTCCCCAGGCAGTATACCTGTAGGTCACCATGTTTCACTGCTCGTAAGCGACGGATCAGAGGACGGAAGAATTGCAGTGCCGAACGTCACTCAAATGACAGAGTCTGCAGCAAGAAGAACTCTTGAAAGTGCAGGATTGAGAGTCTCTTCAGTAGAAAAAGTAAATAATAGAAATGTTCCGGAAGGGGAGGTTGCAAACACCAGCCCTGCTACAGGGTCTCTCGTAAAGGAAGGCGATGGAATAAAGATTTTCATCTCTGCGAGAGAGGAACCCAAACCTAAACCGGAAGCAACTACGACTTCGATTCCGGGACGCCAGCCTACAGAACCTATACTTACAGATACAAGCATAAGCGTGTTGGACCAGCCGAGGAGACCCCGGGATCCAAATGTACTGCCAGAAAGAACGGAATCGTCAAGCAGCGTACATAATGATCCTCATTCACCTGAATTCAGCATTCCGCCAACAGTTGGAACAACAACTCTTCCAGGCGCGCCCGTTACTAGATCGCCGGACGCAAGCGCAAATACAGGGAATAAAGTTGCCAGGGTCAGATATCAGGCGCCGCCGATTCTAAGACCGCTGCCGCTTAGGATAGAAATTGAGGACACTAGAGGAAAGCGTGTTCTGCTGGAGAGAAATGTCAGGGCAAACGAAACTGTGCAGGTAGATGGCAACTACTCTCAGGAAGCCGTGGTGACGATTTTGCTCGGAGGAGAATTCGTATGGCAGGAAAGGTATAAATAAATGGGTAAAGTATTTATCGCTCCCTCTATCCTTGGAGCGAATCCTATCTCAATAGCGCAAGGGATAGATTCATTAGGCTCAGAATATGACTGGCTTCATGTTGATGTCATGGATGGGTGTTTCGTTCCCAACATATCATACGGATCCTCTATGGTGAAAGCACTAAGAAAACAATACAGAGAGGCTTTTCTTGACGTGCATCTTATGATTGAAAAACCGGAAAGAATGTTGGAGGATTTTATAGGAGCAGGGGCAAACCTCATAAGTTTTCACGCCGAGTCCACTCCTCATCTGCATAGAGTTGTGCAATTTCTGCATGAAGCCGGAGTGAAGGCGGGTATATCCATAACGCCTTCAACGCCTGCGGATGCGTTGCGTCCGATGCTTCCGTTTTTGGATCTTGTCCTTGTAATGTCAGTTAATCCCGGTTTCGGCGGACAGGAGTTTTTGGAGTTTACAATAGATAAACTGCATAAACTTACGTGTTGGCGGGAATCACTGGGACTTAATTTTCTCATTGAAGTCGATGGGGGAGTAAATATTCAAAATGCAAAAAAAATTACCGATTCAGGTTGCGACGTTTTGGTAATGGGAAGCGCGGTATTTAATAATGATAACCCCGCGCGGTATATAAGGGATGTAAAATCCCTGATTCAGCAAGAACATGAATGGGGGCAGTAAGTATATGTCTTTACCTGATGAAAGAGTAGATATTCTTAGAGAGCTGGGACAGGAAGTTCAGATAAGGAGGGAAGAGCTTGGATTAACTTATGATGACATTTATGAAAGGACAAGAATTCAGCCGTCTTATCTTTATGCCATAGAAAACGCAACTTATGAAGTTCTTCCTGATGCTGTTTATACTTTAGGGTTCATTCGTACATATCTTGGAATAATTGAGTTTGATGAAATATACCCGGAATTTAGGCAATGGCTATTGGTTAATACGCGTACTTCAGGAAGGGACAAGGGAGGAATGCTTCCCTATGCTTCTCACCCACCGGGGTTCAAGCTGGCGTCCCGCTTTTGGATATTTGTGGTCTTGATGCTCATAATTTTCGGAGCGATGACTTACGTTACTTATTCGTGGAGTAAAAATGGAATTCCTAATATTCCGTCCAGAAACGAGCAAAGAGCTGAAAAAAACGATCTGTTTATAGTAAGCGATGATGCCAGCGGCGACTTGGAAGTCGATAGCGGAGACTTGAGTATTGACATTCCAATTCAGATTCCGGAGCCTGTGCCGGAGCCGGAGCCGGTAAAACCGTCGTTACAGATTAAAGCTACAGATGACTGCTGGCTGTCGGTGCGCGTCGGGAACGAAAAGATAACGGACAGAACCCTTAGAAAAGGCGAAACGTACAGGATGGAATTAACCGCCATGACGAGGGTAAGTTATGGCCGTCCTTGGGCGGTGACCGTTATCCATAACGATAAAGATATAGGTTCGCCGTACAAAAGCGGCGCCAAAAGGCCGCAGGTCAATTTGTACTATCCTGATGGCAGGAGCAGCAAAGTTGAGTCAAATTAACCTAAACACTAAACAAATAAGAACTATATGAAAGTATTCTTTCAGAGTTACGGTTGCGCCAAGAATTCTGTTGACAGCGAAAAATTAGTAGGGTTACTGAATGCAGCCGGACACGAAGTTGTTTTTGAATTGAATGAGGATTTATCAAATCAAGCTGAAGCCGCGGTAATTAATACTTGCGGCTTTATTGAAGCTGCTGTTAAGGAAAATGTAAATGCGATACTTTCGCTTGAAGCGCTAAAAACGAAAGGCGTTATAAAAAAAATCATAGTAGCAGGATGCCTTTTCAATAGATACGGGGAAGCATTGCGCAAAGAAATTCCGTTGGTCGACCTTTGGGTTAAATCTGAGGATTGGGATGCGGTAACGCGTTTTTTAAACGGAAATGATAAAGCAAAAATATCAAATGAACACTGGGTTCGTGGATTACTAAAGGATAACTTGCCAGCCTCGCGGTATTTGAAAATAAGCGAAGGGTGCGATTCATTCTGCTCATACTGCACAATTCCCTCAATTCGCGGCCGCGCAAGGAGCATTCCAATTGGACAGATTGCGGAGGAAGCCGTGAAGCTATGTGAGGGCGGGGCTAAAGAATTATGCCTCGTTGGCCAGGATACGACCCTTTACGGGCAAGACATTTACGGAGAGCCTAAACTGGAGGAATTGCTTGCGGAACTTGAAAAGAGCACTCCTGAAGGTATATGGATAAGGCTGCTTTACCTGCATCCAAACAGGGTAACGCGCAGATTCATAGATAAAGTGACTGAGAGTTCAAAAATTTTGTCGTACCTTGATATCCCCGTTCAACATGTCTCGGGGCAAATACTGCAAAGTATGAACCGAATCGGCGACGAATCGCATATCAGGGATATTTTCCGTTACGCAAGGGAAAACAATAAGTTATTTGCATTAAGGACGACATTAATGGTGGGATTTCCGGGTGAAACCGACCTGCACTGGAGGCGCCTTTTGGATTTTCTGGAGGAGGCGCAAATAGACAGGGTTGGAGTTTTTGAATACTCCCCTGAGGAGGGAACAAAGGCAGCGTCATTTCCCGGACAGATTGATAGAAAAACAAAAAAAAGCCGCGCGTCCCGTCTAATGAAGCTTCAATCTCAGATATCGACTGTAAGGCAGAGGCTTTTTATTGGAAAGACGCTTAAAATCCTCGTTGAGTCGATAGATGCAAGAGATAAAATTGCTTGGGGACGTTCATATCGGGATGCGCCCGAAGTTGACGGGTTTGTAGGGACTCATTTTAAGCGTCAAAAAGAATCGGAAGGAAAATCAAAAAGCGTTATTAAGGCCGGAGAGTTCATATATTCAAAAATTTCAGATTCAACTGAACATGACATGTTTGGAGAGATTGTAAGTAAATGAGAAAATTAAAAAAGTTTGACACAGATGAATTCGTAGCGACATTTTGCGGGATAGGGCATTACACTAAAATGCCGGGGACAATAGCAAGCGCGGTGGCGTTTTTAATAGCTGTGGCGTTTCCTCCCATACACTGGGCTGAGATATTAACGGTAATAGTTATCGGAACTTGGTTTTCGGATAGGTACAGCAGAAAGAAAGGAGTAAAAGACCCTCCGGAAGTTGTAATAGACGAAGTTGCGGGGATGTGGATATCGATGTATTCTCTGCCTTTAGGTTATGGGCTTCCGGCTCTCGTGCTGTTCCGCTTAGTCGACATATTGAAGCCGTTTCCCGTATACCTCGCGGAAAAGCTGCCGGGTGGAATTGGAATAATGGCGGATGATATCGTTGGCGGATCAATGGTGTGGCTTTTGCTTTATGCAATAAAAACATATTTTATTACGTAAAAAAGAGGGATAAGCCAATATGAAAAATGTCCTACTGCTCGCAATTGGGGATGAACTGCTAAGCGGAATCAGGCGCGACGCGAATTGCGCGGGCGCCGCCTGGTTGTTCCATAACGCGGATTGGAAAGTCGAAGAGATAGAAATAATTCCAGACGAGCAAAATATAATAGTGGAAAAGTTAAATAGTTGGATTGGAAAAGTAGATTTGATAATAACTTCAGGAGGGCTTGGGCCCACGCATGACGACAGGACAAGATACGCTATAGCGGAACTTTTACAATGCGGTCTTGAAGTTGACAACGCTGCATACGACATAATTTCAGCGCGTTACACGGACCCCATAAAACACTGGATAGAATATTCGCGCCCGATGCAGGGGCTCATGCCGGTAGCGGCGAGATCGGTGCATAATCCAACGGGTTCAGCGCTTGGAATGTTCTTCGAGAGAGACGGCACGAAAGTATATTGTTTCCCGGGGGTGCCGACAGAATATAAGTCAATGGTACAACAGGAGTTTGGAAATATGCTTGCGCCATCCGGCGGCTGGACTTCAATTGCAATTGTCGGAATAGCAGAGAGCGCGCTCAAAGAGCACTTCGGCCAGATAATAGATAATAAAGACCTGCATATTTCCATACTTCCGTCATTTGGCATAGTGGAGTTCGTAATACGAGGAGAACCGGAAGCTGTTAAGCAAGCTGAAGAACGCGCAAGAAATATTTTACCCGGCGATTGCCTACCGCATGGAATTTTGAATTTGCCGGAGGCCATATTATACGAAGCGGAAAGGGCAAACAAAAAGATAGCGTTTGCCGAGTCCTGCACCGGCGGGCTTATTGGGGCGGCTATGACCGAAATTCCAGGAGCATCCAAAGTATTCCTGGGAAGTTGTGTAACTTATGACAATCATTCGAAACAAGCGTTGCTTGGAGTGAATGAGGATATTTTGAAGGACAACGGAGCGGTTAGTCCCGAATGCGCGGCAGCTATGGCAGAAGGAGCGTGTGGCATCTATCGCGCGGATTATGCAGTATCTGTTACAGGAATAGCGGGGCCTGACGGCGGCACAGAGAGTAAGCCCGTCGGGCTCGTATGGTTTGGGGTTTCTGGCGGGAGGGAAACGAGGACTTTCCCAAGAACGCTCAACGGAAATCGTATAATGATACGTGAACGCGCGAAGACTATTGCGCTCGAAACAATGTGGCGGGAGCTTAAGGAGGCTTATTGAGGTTGAAGAAAAAAGCACAGACAACAAAAGAAGAAGTACTGGAGCTTGCAATAAAGGATATTCGCGGCAAATTCGGCGAAGGTTCCATCATGCGTCTCGGGGAAAAGGCAAAAGCGCAGGTTGACGTTATTCCTTCGGGCATACTTCCGCTTGATGTGGCTCTTGGAATAGGAGGGCTTCCAAGAGGAAGGATAGTCGAGATATTCGGCCCTGAGGGAAGCGGAAAAACTACCGTGTCACTCTATGCGATAGCAGAAGCGCAGAGAGCAGGGGGAATAGCGGCTTTCATAGACGCCGAGCACGCGCTTGACCCGCGGCTTGCGGCTAATCTCGGAGTGAATATCGATCAATTATATCTTTCGCAGCCGGACAGCGGAGAGCAGGCGCTGTTTATTTTGGACACACTGGTTCGCAGCAGCGCAGTGGATATAGTCGTAATAGACTCTGTAGCCGCGCTAACCCCTCAAGCCGAAATAGACGGCAAAATAGCGATAGGGGAAAGCCAGATGGGACTGCAGGCAAGGTTGATGTCATATGCGCTTCGCAGGCTCACATCGGTTATATCGAAAAGTAATTGCGTTGTGATATTCATAAATCAGCTGCGCGCAAAAATTTCATCAGGTTACGGGCAAGGCCCGACGGAGACAACGACCGGCGGGCGCGCGCTTAAGTTCTACTCTTCAGTGCGCATAGAGGTAAAGCGCGGGAAGACAATAGCTAAAGGGGATATGAATATCGGGCACGAGCTGTTCATGAAAGTAGTAAAGAACAAACAGGCGCCGCCTTTCCGAAGCGGACACACGACGCTGATATACGGCAAAGGCGTCCCAAAAGGAATTGCGGTTCTTGATATGGCCCTTGACTTTGAGATTATAAAGCGAAAGGGTTCATGGATATCGTATAAAGGGGAGAACCTCGGTCAGGGAAAAGAATCGGTGGCTCAGTATCTCGAATCTCATCCCGAGCTTATGGATGAATTGACAAAAGAAGTCCTTGCGGCAGTCAGCGAAGGGATGAACATCATTTCAGTTGCGGCGCCTTCTGAACTGGAAGATGACTTGACTTCGGAAGAACACGCTGCAGGAGAAATTGAGTTGGATGAAGCTGTGCTGGAGTTGGATGAGGATTAAATAATTATCATGGCGTCCGTTCTTGAAACGATAATGCTAATATGCTTCGGCTTTGCGTGGCCGTTTTCAATAATGAAGTCATGGCAGAGCAGAACCGCTGAGGGGAAAAGCTTATTATTTCTGATTGTAATATTGGCAGGCTACATAGCGGGAGTCTTGAAAGTGCTCGTGCAGGATGGGATAACGGGTTTTCTGCTCATACCATACTCAATAAATTTAATTATGGTCTGGATAGATACGATGTTATATTTTCGGAATAAAAGGCTTGATAAAGAACGAGCTTAAAACAATAGCGGCAATTGACTTTGAGACGGCAAACTACGGCATGGAAAGCGCCTGTGCGCTTTCCATGGTTCGTATTCGCGATAATATAGACGCCGAAAGGACTTTTTTAATAAGACCTCCAAACAGGAATTTCCGGTTCACTTATATCCACGGGATAAGCTGGGAAGACGTGCAGGATTCTCCTACATTCGCCGAAATATTCGATGAGATCTCCGGGTTCATCAAAGACGCCGATTATCTTTTAGCTCACAACGCGCCCTTTGACAGAGGCGTGCTGAAATCCTGCTGCGAATACTGGGGCCTCAAATACCCCGAAATCCCTTTTTTATGTACGCTGAAAGGCTGCCGCAGAGGGCTTTCGCTGCGCAGAAACTCTTTAGATTACGTTTGTTCTCACCTGAATATCCCGTTGAAACATCACGACTCAAGATCGGACGCTATGGCCGCAGCAAAAATATTCATATACTTGAGGAAAACAGGAATGAGTTACACGGACATGCTCTAAACAAAGAGACAATAATAGTTTTCATTAAATAAGCGCTCCATGCGACCAACTTATTTCGGGGTTATTTTTTATGAGGCAACAGGGCGCGTTGACATTTTGATATTCAATTGGTAAGATGGGGCAGAAGAAAGGGGTTTCCGCCCCGAGTAAAACAATTTACTCCGTCCGGCTAACGTCGTCTATCCCATAAAAGAAGGATTAGACGCACAAGCCAGTAAAGAGCAGAGGCAAGAATTGGTACTTTGGAGAGTAAATTCTTGCCTCTGAATTTTGGACGGAGTTTTCGACTATTCTTTCCCATCTATTCACCCCATTCTCAGGGCAAGCTCCCCGTTCTTGATGATCCCTGTTTCATCCGGAGCCCCTTATATATTCATTATACAACGGTGCATGAAAATATGAAACATACGTTAAGCACAGTATTAACGAAGCTGATATAGTTAAACAATGGAGTCCCATATGTTATAATGACCTCATGTAAAGCGGGTTAATCCATTGATGCGAAAGAAGCAAAAACATGAGCAATCCTTTTTTTGATAAGCCTATACTTAATTCGCCCTATACCGAGCCAGCTCGCCATTGGATGCTGGACGAGACAGGCCAGCCGACCCGGAAGATAAACGAATACAGGCGTCCGGCCAGTTTTATCTCGCCTATTCCCAATCCGAAAAGTGTACAGAATTGAGAGCGAATTTAAAGCCACAGTGGAAGCAGAATTTGATATGATGATTGAGCTGGCGTCAGGAGGTACGGATGAATATTCAAAATGACAAAACCGAGATACTTCGCCGCTTATTAGCAACTAAAGTGGAAAATGAGGTCGTTGAGTTTAAAGAGGCAGAGAATAATTATCATTTCGAAAAGATCGGGCAGTATTTTTCCGCGTTATCAAATGAAGCCAACCTAAAAGGTAATGCAACCTCGTGGCTAGTGTTTGGAGTCAACAATAAACGTAAAGTTACCGGATCGAACTATCGTTTAAATCCTGAATCTTTACACAGCCTAAAACATGAAATCGCTGGACATACAACAAACAACATTTCATTTGCTGAAATTCACGAAGTCCAAATGGACGGTAAAAGAGTATTGCTTTTTGAAATTCCTCCTGCGCCCAAAGCAACACCAATAGCCTTCAAGGGTCATTGGTATGCAAGAGATGGAGAATCTTTGGTTTCACTTAATTTGCAAAAACTTGAAAGTATTCGCACTCAAATTAATTACAGGGACTGGAGTGCTGAAATTGTTATGGACGCTGATCTTGAGGATATAGATCCCGATGCCATGATTGTGGCGCGTGAGAATTTCAAAAAGAAAAACCCCCGTCTCGTGGATGATGTGGACACTTGGGATGAAGTTGCTTTTCTTCGTAACGCAAAGCTTTCAATTCGCGGAAAATTGACCAGAACTGCATTACTTTTACTTGGCAGAAATCAATCTGAACATCTGCTGTGCGCTGACCCTAAAATTCGCTGGGTACTTAAAGATTTTGAAGGTAAGACCAAAGGATATGAAATTTTCGGCCTTCCATGGCTTCTGGCGGTGGATAAAGTATTCGCGCGAATCCGTAATATAAGATACAGCTATATGCACTCAGGCACACTTTTCCCGCAAGAAGTGGATATGTATGATCCTTTTTCCATTCGAGAAGCACTAAATAATTGCATCGCCCATCAGGACTATACATTGAACGGGCGAATTAATGTTATTGAGCATGATGATAGCTTGCAATTCACTAATTTAGGCGATTTTTTACCTGGAGATGTACAATTATTTCTGCTCAAAGGTATTCCTCCAGAGAGGTATCGAAATCCTTTTTTGATAGAAGCCATGCGTAATTTGAATCTTGTTGACACCATAGGCGGCGGCATATCGAAAATGTTCCAAGCCCAAAGAGAACGCCTTTTCCCCATGCCTGAGTATGATCTTTCCAATAACAGGGTCAGCGTTACTTTGATAGGAAAAGTGCTGGATTTGAATTATGCGCAGATGCTTGTGGCTAATGATGATTTAGATCTGCGTGAAATCATGGCGCTGGATAAGATCCAAAAGCATAAACCGTTGACTGTTGATGAAGAAAAACTTCTAAAAACAAAAAAACTCATAGAAGGTCGAAAACCACACTATTACATAGCAAAAGACATCGCTCAAAAGACAGGGCAAAAAGCGGAATATACCAGAAACGATCCATTTAAGAATCAGGAATATTTTGATTGGATACGTAAATTATTAAAAGATCATAAATCAGCTTCCCGTAAGGATATTGACAGTCTTTTGTGGGACAAACTGCCTGATTGGATGACCGAAAGGCAAAGAAAGAACAAGATAAGCAATCTTATCAACGAAATGCGTGGAGCAGATATTATCTGCAACATCGGTACGCGTGGTAAGCCATGTTGGGTTTTGCAGCATAAAACATTAAAGAATTAATAACGCAATTATTAAATAATTGCTTAAATAATTATTAAATAATAATTTAAGCAATTATTAAAGGATATATAAAAAGACCATGATATTAAAGGGTTTGCGAAATGACTTGAGAAATGATTTATTAAATAATTATTTAAGCAATTATTAAAGGATATATAAAAAGACCATGATATTAAAGGGTTTGTGAAATGACTTGAGAAATGATTTATTAAAGAATTACTTTGGCGCTTTTCGGAGGGTAAAATGTACACTAAAACCGTTGGTCAAAACCTATTGGTAATCGTCTGGCGTAAGCCATAATTAGAGGAAACAACTATGTACTCTCGAAAATCAGACACGGATAAAACTGTCGAGACTATCACGCACGATGAGGCTAAGCGGCTCAATATACCTACTGCCGAGCTCTCAACCGTGGCGCGCAAGCAGGACTTGAAGCCGGTGCAGATAAGCTACCGGCGCCGCGATCCCGACCTTGATCCGCAGCTAGTCTGGCGCGGTAAATATGCGCCTGATGGCATGGATGAAGGTTCGCTGTTCGTCAATGCCGCGCCTCTTTATATTCAGGAAAAAGTGCATCCGAAAGTTCTCATTGACGACCTGAAGCGGGAAAGCGAGTTGCGCGCGAGCATGAACTCGCCCGCGCCGCAGCAGGTTAGCCTTTTTGCCGACTTCAACGGTATACCCGAAGGCGTGGACAAGACCGAGTTTTATCAGCACGAGCAAAACTGGAGCAATCGCCTTATCTTGGGGGATTCGCTGCAAGTCATGGCGAGGCTCGCAGAGCGCGAAGGGCTGCGCGGCAAGGTTCAGGCTATTTATTTTGACCCGCCTTACGGCATAAAGTTCAACTCCAATTTCCAGTGGTCGACGACCACAAGGGACGTTAAGGACGGCAAGGCCGACCATATCACGCGCGAGCCGGAACAGGTCAAAGCCTTTCGGGACACTTGGAGGGACGGCATCCACAGCTATCTGAGCTATATCAGGGACAGAATGATAGTGGCGCGCGACCTGCTGACCGAAAGCGGCAGCATCTTTGTGCAGATAGGCGATGAAAACGTTCATCGTGTACGCGCAGTTATGGATGAGGTGTTTGGGGATGAGAATTTTGTTGCTGAAATCTCTTTCGTAACAACTGGAGGAGTAAAACAGAATTTTCTTGCATCTAGGACAGGTACGCTCTTATGGTATGGAAAAGATAAGCAGTTGACCAAATTTCATCGTCTATACTCACATAAATCATTTGAAGATGGTTCGGCGAAGACATATACATGGATTGAAACAATAAATGGGGTTCGTAGAGGTCTGTCATCGGAAGAAAAATCTAAATTAGTATATCCAGATGATGCTCGCCTATATAGGCCTGGTAATATTACAACACAAGGAAATCCAATTTTCGATTTCGAGTACCAAAACAAAACTTATAATCGACCGTGGAAGACAACACAAATTGGTATGTCAAGAATGGGAAAATCAAATAGGCTTCATGTTGCCTCTAATAGTTTATCACAAATTAACTATATTGATGATTTTCAAGTAACTGAGATTAATTCTTTGTGGACAGATACTTTCTTAGGAAGTTTTGCAGAAGATAAAAAGTATATCGTACAAACATCACAAAAAACAATTGAACGCTGCCTCCTGATGACCACCGATCCCGGCGATCTTGTTCTCGACCCAACCTGCGGCAGCGGAACCACTGCCTATGTTGCCGAGCAATGGGGACGCCGCTGGATAACCATAGACACCTCCCGCGTGGCGTTGACCTTGGCGCGTTCGCGGCTGATGGGCGCGCGTTATCCGTATTACCTTCTGGCGGATTCCCCGGAAGGCCAAAAGAAAGAGGCGGAAGCGACCAAAACCGAGCCTTCATCCAGGCCAACCTACGGAAAAATAAGCCACGGTTTTGTGTATGAGCGCGTCCCGCACATAACGCTCAAGTCCATCGCCAATAACACGGAAATTGACGTAATTTGGGAGAAATGGCAGGGAAAACTCGAACCACTGCGCCAACAATTGAACGCCGCGCTTGAAACCGCTTGGGAAGAATGGGAAATCCCGCGCGAAGAAAACGGCAAATGGTCGGACGCCGCAAAAAAGCTACATGCATCATGGTGGAAGGCTCGTATCGAACGTCAGAAGGAGATAGACGCCTCAATCGCCGCCAAGGCGGATACCGAGTACCTGTACGACAAACCCTACGTGGACAACAAGAAAGTTCGGGTCGCAGGCCCGTTTACGGTCGAGAGCCTGTCCCCGCACCGCATGTTGGTTGTGGACGAGAACGACGACATTATTGACCCGTTGGAACGCGCGGTCAAGGAAGGCGGCATGGATTTCACATCCATTATTCTTGAGGAATTAAGGACTGCGGGAGTGCAGCAGGCCAACAAGCAGGACAAGATAACCTTCATAACCCTCAAGCCCTGGCCGGGGAGTTACATCAATGGCGAGGGAGTGTACGCCGAAGGGGAAAATGAGCGCCGCGCGGCAATTTTCATCGGCCCCGAATTCGCCAGCGTAACGCGGAATGATTTAGTTGCCGCAGCGAGAGAAGCCGCAGATGCTGATTTCGATGTGTTAATAACTTGTGCATTCAGCTATGACGCGGCTTCTGCGGATTTTCCGAAACTTGGTCGCATTCGCATCCTTAAAGCCCGAATGAACGCCGACCTGCACATGTCAGCCGATCTCAAGAACACGGGCAAGGGAAATCTCTTCATCATCTTCGGAGAGCCGGACATTTCAATTGAAGAAGTTGGCGTGAACCAGATTCAGGTGAGCATCAAGGGCGTGGATGTCTTCGACCCCGCCAAGGGCGAAGTCCGAAGCGACGACCCGGACAATATAGCCTGCTGGTTCATAGATACCGACTACAACGAGGAAAGTTTCTTCGTCCGCCATGCCTACTTCCTGGGGGCTAACGACCCGTACAAAGCGCTGCAAACCAGCCTCAAGTCGGAAATAGATAGGCTATCCTGGGAAAGCCTGCACAGCGCGGTCTCCCGCCCTTTTGACAAACCGAAATCTGGAAGAATTGCAGTCAAAGTAATCAACCACCTTGGCGACGAAGTTATGAAAGTATATATGGTGGGATAGAAGATGCAATTTCGTATAGCTGACACCTTTACCGCCAGCTTGATGAAGCTGAGCTCTGACGAACAAAAATTAGTCAAACAAACCACTTTTGACGCGCAGGTGAACCCCGCAAGCCCCGGCTTGCAATTTCATAAGTTGGACAAAGGGCAGGACAGAAATTTCTGGTCGTTGCGCGCTAGTAAGGATATTCGCATCATAGTTCATAGAACGCCGGACAGTATTCTTTTCTGTTACACCGACCGCCACGACAAAGCTTACGCTTGGGCGGAGCACCGCAAGCTGGAGATTCATCCAAGAACCGGCGCGGCTCAGATTGTTAAGGTGGTTGAAATCGAGAAGATTTTCACTACCAGGACGCGCGCGCCTGCACCTATGGGAACAGGATACGCTCCTTTTGCCCATATCTCTGACGATATATTTCTGCAATATGGCGTCCCTTCGGAGTGGATTGGCTTCATTCGCGCCGTACCGGATCAAGATTCCTTACTGGAAATCGCGGCAAATCTACCGGCTGAAGCGGGGGAAGCTCTGTTGGATCTGGCCTTGGGGAGGATGCCGCCATTGCCGACTGTCGGTCATTTGCCTGAAAACAGGGACGAAGTATCCGCTTCTGCGTTTAACCATCCCGATGCTGAACGCCGGTTCCGGCTAATGGGAAGTATAGAGGAACTTAAGAGGGCTTTGGAGTTCCCATGGGAGAAGTGGGTCGTTTTTTTGCACCCGGATCAACGCGCTTTGGCGGAAGGAAAATTCAAAGGCGCGGTAAAGGTCTGTGGATCCGCAGGGACAGGTAAGACGGTCGTCGCTCTTCACAGGACTGTATGCCTCGCCCGTACCAATCCTGACGCGCGTGTACTTCTGACTACCTTAAGTGATCCGCTTGCGAACGTTCTTCAGAATAAAATTAACTGCCTTCTTGCTCATGAGCCGAAATTGGCTGAACGTATCAATGTGTGCTCTTTAGATAGTCTGGCTAAACGGCTTTTCCGAATCCATGCCAATGAAACCGCACATGGCGCAGCGCTTGCGACTAGTGATCAGATTTTGGAAGTGTTGAAGAATGAAATTGCCTCTCTTGACCTGAAAGGGTACAATTCGACTTTTCTTCACGCAGAGTGGCGGGAACTGGTGGACGCGCGACAGCTTAAAACATGGGATGAGTACCGTGCCACGCCGCGTCTTGGAAGAAAAACACGCCTCTCAGAGCTGCGTAGACAAGCCATTTGGACATTGTTTGATAGAGTCAACAATGTTCTGTCTGAAAACAAGCTCTACACGAAATCTTCCTTATTTACCAGCCTTACCTCCATGATTAGCAGCCTAAAACACCCGCTCTATGACTTCGTAGTTGTCGATGAAGCCCAAGACTTAAGTTATGCCCAAATGCGCTTTATTAAAGCATTGGGAGCGCATCGGCAGGATTCTTTGTTCTTCTGCGGCGATCTTGGGCAGCGTATTTTCCAATTGCCATTCTCATGGAAGGCTCTTGGGGTAGATATTCGCGGGCGTTCAAATACATTGCGGGTAAATTACCGCACCTCGCACCAGATACGTAGCCAGGCGGATAAACTGCTTGAAGCGGAGTTTACAGATGCTGACGGCAACATGGAAACGCGGGACAACCCGATTTCTGTTTTCAACGGGCCGCTTCCAGAGATAAAGAGCTTCGGTTCTCTTGAGGAGGAAAGCGAAGCTGTTTCCGCTTGGTTGACAGCGCTGAATGAACATAGTTTATCTGCGCGCGAAATTGCGGTTTTTGTCCGTTCCGAAGCGGAAATTCCCCGCGCCGTTAGTGCATTGGAGAGCGCGCGGCTTCCATATGTGATTCTGGATAACGAAATGGATATTCCGAAAGATAAAGCTACCGTCGCCGTCATGCATTTGGCAAAAGGACTTGAATTCTGTGCAGTTGCCGTTATGGCTTGCGATTCAGAAGTAATTCCGTCTCAACAAAGAATCGAAGATTTGGGCGAGGAATCCGATCTGGAAGACGTGTACAACACTGAGCGGCAACTCCTTTACGTGTCATGCACCAGAGCGCGTGATTTTCTATTTCTTAGCGGAGTGGCGCCAACATCGGAATTTCTTGATGACCTTTGATTGTATTATTTTATATTTATGTTATTATGTTGATAATATTTATATATTATTCCTACGATATAATAACATACATATGAGGATGTCATTATGAATATACAAGGATATAAAAAGCATATACAAACTCAAATTCAAGGCTGGGCAACAGGCGAACCAATAACGACAGATACTGTAGCGGCGTCTCTATCTGACGCTTTCGGGATTGATATGGAGAACGCGAGAAAAATAACCAATGTGAACATGAAGCGTCTTTTGGTCGAAGGAGAATTGGATCGCATACAAAAAGGAGTTTATACCAAGGTAAAAGTAACGCTCTTTGGCAGGTTTACTCCAAGCGCAGACGAGATTATAACCGGGCTTCTATTGCGCGAAGGCGATAATACCATTGGATATATCGCGGGTCCCACCCTTTTAAACGCGATTGGTTTATGTAGTTGGATGCCAAAAGAGCGGCATATAACCTCAAACGGATTTCGCCGCCGGATACCAAAGAGCGCGTCAATCCGCGTGTATAAGCCCGTTATTGCCGTGACAAATGAAAACGCTAAGTATTTACAAGCGATTGAAGCGTTTAATATAATGGAGCGATATCCAGTTGACGCAGATAACCCTGATGAAATTTTACGCGAGATGTTGCGGAAAAACTATATAATCAATGAAAAGTTGATTTGGTACGCCAGAAAGCATTATGGGCAAAAGGCTTTACTTAGAACAATCGATATCGCGCTTGGAGGGATTGAAAAATGAAACTCCATAAAGATCCCGACGGGTTTATAGCCTTGCTTCATATTGTCAGCGAAAATACCGGCATTCGTTTAGATGTATTGGAGAAAGACTATTACATTTCCCTGATTTTGAAAGAGCTTTCTGAATGGCAGAATTCACTGCCCGTTTACTTTAAGGGAGGGACAGCGCTTTATAAAGCTTTAGGAAGCATACGTCGTTTTTCTGAAGACATTGACCTTACGGTTTGTATTGACGATTGCAGCAATTCAGAAGCTAAACGCAGGCTTGAAAAAGCAGCGAACGGCTATCATAGTTTACAGCGTACGTCATCAAAAGGAATGGAAAGTAATCGAAAGGGAAGCATAACCAGCGTGTATGATTACGAGAGCGTTCTTAGTACGTTCGTTCCAGATCCGCTTCAGCGTTTTAGTCATGTCAAAGTTGAGGCGACATCTTTTACTGTAAGCGAATCATTCGCGCCTCTTATAGTGGCGCCTCTTGTTTTTGAAAAGGCGGACGGAAACCAAAAAGCCATATTAGAAAATCAATATGACGTCTCATACTTTTCTGTAAACACTATCCTGCTGGAACGCATTTTTGTTGACAAGGTTTTTGCTTCAGAGTTTTATTATCAACGCAGGGAGTATTTTGATGTTTCAAAGCATATTTACGATCTATCGGTTATGTCAAATATTGACGTAATTCAACAGCTGCTTTCAAATTCCACTGAACTGACCAAAATGATGGCCTTTAAGAGGCGAGAAGAAAGTAACAGGATCGGTAGCGATCTTTCAGAAAAACCTATCTCAAATTTTATGATATTTGAAGGTATGAACGAAAACGTGGAACTGAAAGAAAAATTCATTTCTATGCAGGATATCTATATTTTCAATGACAGCGATAAAATCGATTTTCATAATGTCATAGCGTCATTATCATCAATGAGAGACCGTTTACTCAGTGAATGTCTGTAGAGAGCGGCAACTCCTTTACGTGTCATGCACCAGAGCGCGTGATTTTCTATTTATTAGCGGAGTGGCGCCAACATCGGAATTTCTTGATGACCTATGGCGTGTTCCATGAATAATTTTACCAAATGAGAATGCACAATGTTTCTATTCAAGACCGCGTATATTTTTCTTTCCGGCGTCTTGGTTTTCAGTTTAAGAGGCAACAGCGACTTCTGTTTTATTATTTGACGGACGGCGAGCTCTGAAACTATTGAGATTCCAAGGCCGTTTATAACGGCGTTGATGATGCTGTAAGTACTGTCCATATTCGCGCAGGTTTTTATCTTGTCGAGAATAATCCCATTTTCTGTAAAATATTTCTCGTATTGTATTCGCGTGCCGGATCCAAACTCCCTTGATATAAAGTTATTCGAATAAAGCAGCTCTTCCAGCGCGTATGTTTTATTTTTCAAGTAACGCCCGTTATTTGGGGCGATAAACACCAGTTTCTCTATAGCGAACTCGCGAAAATCACATTTCTTCTCTCCAAGCATGCTTCCGGCAAACCCTATATCCGCCTTATGCGCCGCGATTCCCTGTACGACCTCCGAAGTGTCCGCCTGACTCATGGTGAAAGAAATGTTCGGATATAAACTGTGAAACTCCGCAAGTATTTGCGGCAATATGTAGAGAGCCGGAACTGATGACGCCAGTATTCGAATATCGCCGCTTACATCCTCCGAAAGATTTTTCAGCGTTTCGACGGATTCGCGCTTCAGCGATATCATCTCCTTTGCTTTTTCAAGGAAGCGCTCGCCCGCCAGAGTTGTCGACAACACTTTAGTCGAACGGTTTATTAGAATTGTATCAAGCTCTTTTTCAAGCGAGGTTATGTAAGTGCTGACTGACGGCTGAGAGATGTGCAACTCCTCTGCCGCCTTGGAAAAACTCGCTAATTCCACGACTTTTATGAATGCCTCAATTTGTCTGAAATCCATGTTTTGCGCTATTTTCTCAATATCTCTTTTAACGCCTGCGCTATGTATTCAATTTCATCCAGAGTATTGAAATGTCCGAAAGAGAATCTCACCGTTCCATGCGGATAGGTGTTGAGCGTCTTATGGGCGAGAGGCGCGCAATGCAGTCCGCATCTCGTCATAATACCGTAATCGCTGTCGAGGGCAGCGGCTATAGCAGCGTTATCATTTCCTTCGAAGTCAATGGAAACCACCGCAGTTCTGTCGGCAACATCCTCTTTGCCTATCAGCCGCGCACCCTCAATGCCGCAAACCTTTGAAATGAACTCGGAGGTTAGCAGCGTTTCGTGCTCGCAAATAGATTTGATTCCAGTCGAATTAATATATTCGAGAGCTGCTTTAAGCCCAAGGATTGCGGGGATGTTCATCGTTCCCGATTCGAATTTATCCGGCAGGAAATCGGGCTGCTCGATTTCATGGGAGCGGCTTCCTGTGCCTCCCGTTATCAACGGCTCAATTTCATCGGCAAACTCTTTTTTTATGATGAATCCGCCAATGCCTTGCGGCCCTAATAGTCCCTTGTGTCCGGTAAATGCCAGAGCGTCCATTTTTCGCGCGTCTATGTCCAGCACTCCCGCAGTTTGCGCGGCGTCAACAAAGAATCTTAAATTGTTACGTTTGCAGATTTCTGACGCGGCGTCAATCGGCGTTACTGTGCCGCATACGTTTGAAGCGTGCAACATGACGACGGCTTTTGTCTCTTTTTTAATATACGGAATGATGTCAACCGCGTTTAGTATTCCCTTTTCGTCGCAGGGAACAATATCGTAAGCAACGCCCATTTTTGAGAGCGCGTGCAACGGCCTCATCACAGCGTTATGCTCCATGGAAGTAGTTATCACGTGGTCGCCCCTCTTTAGAAATCCTAAAAGCAGCGTGTTTAAAGAATATGTTATGCTCGGAGTGAAAATCACTTCCTGCGGGCTCCGCGCGCAAAACATGTCCGCGAGCATTTGCCTTGTGTCCAATATCTCCATTGCAATGTTATAAGAATCCGCGTATCCTCCGCGATTTACATTGCAGCCCGTGTTGTCTAAAAAATCTTTGATAGCGTCCGATACTCCCGGAGCTTTTGGGTAGGAAGTTGCGCTGTTGTCAGCATATACTTTTCTCATGCGCGCTCCTTTATAAAATATTTTGATAAGATGTATTATATCTATTAATAAATAGTATTTCAATAATAAATTTTAAATTGTTATACTCTAGCAAACGGGGTGTTTTGATGAGTAATAGATTTGTGATGCCATTAATTGGCGGGCTCGCGGCAGTTATATCAATAGCGTTGGTGACGCTTGGTAATCCGGTCAATATGGGATTTTGCATTGCCTGTTTTCTTCGGGATACCGCGGGTGCGCTAGGGTTTCACAGCGCGGCTGCGGTGCAGTACGCGCGCCCGGAGATTATCGGCGTAATACTTGGCGCGTTCTTCATTTCGATAGTGAACAAGGAATTCGCGCCTAAAGGTGGATCCGCGCCTGTGACCCGGTTCTTCCTGGGATTTTCTGTGATGATAGGCGCGTTAATATTCCTGGGTTGCCCGCTCAGAATGGCGCTTCGGATTGCGGGGGGAGACCTGAACGCGATAGTCGGGTTGTTTGGGTTCGCCGTGGGAATTCTTGTAGGAGTCTTCTTTCTCAACAAAGGGTATACTCTCAGGCGAACATACGATGTCTCCAAAACCGACGGGTTGCTATTGCCGCTCATAACCTTGACGCTGCTTTGTCTTCTTGTCGTTTACCCGTCCGTATTAGTTTTTTCATCGGAAGGGCCGGGCAGTTTGCGCGCTCCGGTTTGGGCGGCGCTCGGCGCCGGGGTAGTGATGGGGATAGTGGGATTCATTTCAAGGCTGTGCTTTGTCGCGGGAATAAGGGATTCCGCGCTCTTCAGGGACTACTCAATGTTAAGCGCGTTCATCTCGCTTGTAATTGTGGGAGTAATCGGAAATCTGATTTTCGGCAAATTTAAATTAGGCTTTGAGGGTCAATCTGTAGCCCATACCGACGGGCTCTGGAACTTCCTTGGCATGATGTTGGCAGGGCTGGGCTCAGTTTTGCTCGGAGGCTGCCCGTTCAGACAGTTGATCCTTGCGGGCGGCGGTAATTCGGATTCCGTCGTCGCTGTGCTTGGAATGTTTGTAGGCGCGGCGTTCGCGCACAATTTCAAGATGGCCTCGTCCGTAGCGGGTGTTGCCGAAAACGGGAAAATCGGCTTTGTCGTTGTTACTGTCATCGTGATTTGCATTGCTGTATATAACACCCTTGGGAAAAAGAAAGAGATGTGAAAACATATGAAAACGCTTGACGCTTGCGGTGTTTCCTGCCCGGAGCCTCTGCTTATGCTCAAAAACGCGTTTCAGACGGAGAGTGAAATTACAATCCTTGTGGACAACGTAAGCGCTCTTGAAAACTGTAAACGCTACGCCAGAAGCAGAGGATTTTCCATCAGTTCGACAACCGGAATTGATAAATACGAAATACATATCAGGGCGGCAAAATGAACAAATACGTAGCGACTTTTCACAGCCATTTCGGGGCGTTGTCATACTACAAAGCTTTGAGCGCGCGCGGCATTACCGCGAAACTGTCGCCTGTGCCAAGGAAGGTAAGTTCTTCATGCGGAACATGCGTTTATTATGAACATGATTCAGTTGTCGATATAGAAGACTGCGAACTGGACGACGTCTATATTGAGGTGAATAACGAGCGCGAATATATTTTGAAAAAGTGAAAAAATCACTATTGCCATAACAAAATATTTGTGCTATATTCTTGTGTTGTAGAAGTAGAGGAGTGCCTCTCACCTTGCGGCGCGGTTGCTGTCAGCTTGGTATGATTGAATAAGTGTTAGCATATTCAGCAGGGGCGCCATTTTGTTCCCCTGTTTTATTTTTATGGAGGTGATTAGCTATTTTAGCGAGAAAAGAAGATGACGAACCCAGAGTGAATGAAGAAATAACAGCTTCTGAGGTTTTGGTCATTGATGAGAATGGAGTAAAGCTTGGAGTATTTCCGACTGACGAAGCGATTGAAATTGCGGACTCTCGTTTGCTTGATCTGGTTGAGGTGGCGCCTCTTGCAGAACCTCCTGTATGCAGAGTGCTGGATTATGGAAAGTACCGATATCAGTTGCAAAAAAAGGATAAAGACGCGCGTAAGAAGCAAAAAGTTCAAGCACTGAAAGAAATGAAGATGCGCCCGAAGATTGACGAACACGATTATGATTTCAAAGTTAGAGCAATAAAGAATTTTCTTGAGGATGGACATCGTGTTAAGGTTTCAGTGTTTTTCAGAGGACGTGAAATGTCTTTTCTTGAAAAAGGCGAGGATGTGCTGAACCGTGTTATTGCTGATTGTGAACTTGTAGGAAAGAGCGAAGGACCTGCCAGGATGGAAGGACGATATATGCGCGTTATGCTGACTCCTCAGTCATCAACTTCCGCTAAATCAAATAGGCTAAAAGCTGAGAGGGACGAAACAGATTCATCAAAAACTAAAACTGCAAATGCAAAGAAAACTATATATCCGGATTATGACTCGGATGATGATGAGGAATAACGGATTATTTTTAGTTTTTTTGAACATAAATTAAGGAGGATAAATAATTAATGCCCAAAATGAAATCGCACAGCGGTGCAAAGAAGCGTTTTTTTGCCACTGGAACAGGAAAATTTTCATATCGTAAAAGCGGAAAGGCTCATATCCTTGAGCACAAAAGCCCCAGTCGTCGTTGCCGCCTTCGTAAAACCGGATATGTAACGGATACGCTTAAAGATCAGATGAAAGTTTTACTTCCGTACGCTTGAAAAATTAAATTGAGGTGAGTTTTTAATGGTTCGTGTAAAAGGCGGTAGCGCCAGTAATAAGAAGAGAAAAAAATTATTTTCAATAACGCGGGGGTATTGGGGACAGCGTAAAAATGTTTACCGACGCGCAAGAGAAGCTTTTCTTGCAGCTCTTTCAAGAGCTTTTGTTGATAGAAGAAGGAAAAAAAGGGATTTTCGCGCCCTGTGGATAACTCGCATAAGCGCTGCTGTAAAAGGCGAGGGCATGAATTACAGTAGGTTCATGAATGGGCTTAAGAAAGCAGGAATAACGATAAATCGTAAAATGCTCTCGGAAATTGCTATTCATGACATGTCGGCGTTTCGTGAGTTAATTCTTCAAGCGAGGGCTGCCCTAAAATAGCTTGATATTAGCTAATCATGAAAAATGAGTGTTTACAGTTTTTTTAAATATTGATAATGAATAAGTCGGGAGTTCCTGTTGGCATGTTGACGGGAGCTCTCTGTTTATTTTAGTTGTTTTTTTTATGGACAAAAGTATAATAGATGGAGAAACAGAAAAGCACATGGAATAGTAAGGCATGACCTTGAAAAGCGGTTATATTATAAGATGAATAGCTTATAGCATAGAAGGAGCATGAATATGGATAAATTTGAAGAACTTGAGCGCCTTGCGGATAAAGTAGCGCAGAATTTCAGCGAGATACTTGGTGAGAGAAATAATATACGTAAAGAGCTTGCGCAGAAAAATGAAGAGATTGAGAGAATAAAGCGTGAAATGACAGAAGAAATTGAGGAGCTCAAAATTCAATGCCAGCTTTATGAGGAGGAACGCTCCCGATTTGATTCCAGAATCGAATCTTTACATAACAGGCTAGACTCAATTATTGAATCTAAAGTTTCAGAAATTCTACCAGGCGCCTAATGTCAGCAGAACTTCGCAAGGTCAATCTAAAGATAGGCAAGGGGACTTATACGCTTCAGACAGTATTGGACGATGATGCGGTTAGAAATTTGACGCGCATTATATCCGAAGTAACTGATAAATTAGACGAACAAGTGCCTCAGGAGGACCAACTTGCTGTTATTTGTATGACCCTTGGTTGGAAGCTTGAAAAGATTTCCCGTCGCTTGAAACTCCTTCTTGAGACAATGGAAAAAATAAGATAAGGTAGATGAGACCTGCGGGAGAGATTTTGATATTTGTGAACAACAAACTGAGATGAATCTGTTTTAATCAGTATATCTCTTTAGGAGGAAATGCTTTTGGATGCTAATCAGTTGTTTGATATAGGAGCTGCTCTAATAATTGTCGTGTTAGGCATTGTGGGATTCCTTAAAGGGTTTGTCAGCGCAGTTATGTCAATTGCAGGTCTGTTCTGCGGGTCTTATTATGCTTGGAAATTATCAGGAGAAGGAACTGCTGTATTCCTTAAATTCTTTCCTAATATTGATGCGTCAATAGCGAATATAGTTTCTATGGCCATTATATTTTTGGGTGTTGCTTTGGTGGTTTCAATAATATCCAGGCTTTTATGCTTTTTCATAAATATAGCGCGGCTTTCAACTTTTAATCATATAGCAGGTATGCTTATCGGCTTGGCATCCGGATTTGTTTTTATTATTATAGTTTATGTAGTAATAACTCGTTTCGCGCCAGAATTCGGGCACGATTGGATGAGGCTTTCAATTTTCATGAACCTTGCAGAAATAAGCTGGCCTAACGTATTCGACTTCTTAACATCCTGCGGAATCGATATAGTGAAGCTTATTCCAAAGACATTATAAAGGAGGGTTAATTCAATGAGACGTTTCAGAATAGCGTTATTTTTGACAGTGTTTGTTTCTTTGTTTTTTGTATCCGCATCGTCATACGCCGCATCTCCAAGGACCATAATCAGTGAATCTATTGATGTCCTGCGCGAAATGGAGAAGCAGGATGACGTGAGCAAGATGGCTGAGCTAATTGACAATGGGCATGGTGTTGCTATCGTCCCAAGCATGATAAAGGCAGGGCTATTAATTGGAGGTCAGCATGGTTATGGGCTTATGCTTGCCCGAAAAAATAAACAGTGGTATGGTCCGACTTTTTTTGAGATGACAGGAGGATCTATTGGTCTTCAAATAGGCGCTCAGAAGGTATCTTTGCTTTTCTGCATAAACAATGAAGCTGGAATGAAAGCGTTTACCGACAACAAATCAAAAATCGGAGCGAATATTGGCTTAGCGGCAGGGCCGGTTGGAAGAGAAGCTGGCGCCGCAACGGACGGTAGCCTTCGCGCGTCAATTTACAGTTATTCAATGTCAAAAGGTCTTTTTGCGGGAGTCAACCTTGATGGAACAGCGGTAGGCGCAAACCATAAAATGAACAACGAATACTGGGGAGAAAAGCTTAGCATAGGAGACGCTCTCAATAAGAAAGCCTCAAAATCCGATGTGAAGGAACTGCTGGCTGAATTAAATAAAATCATAAAGAGAAAATAATATTTCATCTTTGACTTGTTGCAAATGAACGAAAATGATAGTGCAATGTCATTAAGTTAAGCAAAAAAAGACAAAAGCGGCTTAATTTACACGTCTACTACAATTAGGATTACGGATAAGGCGCGGTTGGCTGCCGCGCCTTAACTGTTAATTTATTAAAGTTGAGACGTGTTGTCACTCATTTTTGCCATACTTAATGACATTGCACTGCATTTCCCTCGCCTCTGTTTTTTGACGTGATTCAAATCTTGGAGTATTATTCATTGGTTGAAATTCAAAGGAGAAAACGAAAATGTACGATGTCATTGTCATTGGCGGAGGGCACGCGGGCTGCGAGGCGGCTCTTGCCGCGTCAAGAATCGGAGCTCGCACGCTTCAACTGAATTTATACCTCGATAATACCGCGCTTATGCCTTGCAACCCTTCTATAGGAGGCGCGGCAAAGGGTCATCTTGTGCGCGAGGTTAGCGCGCTGGGCGGTGAACAGGCGCGCGCAGCCGACGCTTCAACTTTGCTTGTCCGCTGGCTGAACACGTCAAAAGGAGTTGCGGTAAGGGCTCTTCGCGCGCAATGCGACCCCTATGTTTACGCAAAATATTACACGAAAAAGCTCAGAAACGCAGCGAATTTACACGTTCATCAGGATGAAGCGGCGGCGCTCATCGTCCAAAACGGGCGCGCAGTCGGCGTCAGGACGCGGCTCGACTCAGTGTATTACGCGAAAGCCATAGTATTATGCGGCGGGACATATCTAAAAGGGCGCGTGCACATAGGAGACAAGAGCTGGGAATCGGGACCGATGGGACAAAACTGCTCGCGCGATCTTTCCCGCTCGCTTGAAGCCGCAGGGCTAAGATTATCCCGTTTGCGGACGGACACTACGCCGAGATTAAAACTAGATACGATTGACACTCGCGAGCTTGAGCCGCAGGAGAATTCGGACGGCGAACGCTTCGACGTTTTCAACGAGTTTTGCGACAGCGGGTACGCGAATGAAATTTCAGAGTTCCGAAGTGAGCTGAAGTTCAGCAATTATTCGTGTTGGTACGGTCACACCACGAAAGAGACAGCGGACATTATAAAGAGCGAGCTGCACCGCTCGCCGCTCTCGACCGGGCGGCTTGGCAGCAAAGGCCCCCGTTACTGCCCGTCCATTGAGGACAAAATAATAAGGTTTCCGGAAAAAGAAAGCCATCCGATATTCTTTGAGCCAATTTCAATGCACAGCCGCGAAGTGTACGTGCAGAATTTTTCGACAAGCCTTCCTTACGATGTTCAGGAGAGAATGGTTCGCACTTTGCCGGGCTGCAAAAATGCGGAAATTCTGCGACCGGGTTATGGCATTGAGTACGATGTCATACCGCCCGAACAGCTTAAGTCGACTCTTGAAACTAAAACTATACGAGGATTCTTCTCAGCCGGGCAGGTAAACTGCACTTCCGGCTACGAGGAGGCGGCGGCGCAAGGGCTTCTTGCCGGAGCGAACGCCGCGCTTATGGCGTTGTCAAGGGATGACGAGCAGATAATTCTTTCGCGCAAAGAGGCTTATCTTGGAGTTCTTGTGGACGACCTTGTGACAAAAGGGACGGATGAACCATATAGAATGTTTACAAGCCGTTGTGAACATAGGCTGCTGCTTAGACATGACAATGCGGCTCGACGGCTTGCTGCAAAGGCGCGCAAAGCGGGCCTGCTTGACGAGGAACGTTATTCGTTTCTACAGTCCAAATTTGCGGCTGAGGATAACGAAATTGAACGTCTCAAGACGACCAGAGTAAACCCTTCCGACGCGCTTAATTCATTCCTTGCGTCAAGCGGCGCGCCTGCCGCGCGCGAAGCCGCCTTACTTGCCGATTTGCTCAGGCGTCAGGGAATGACTTACAATGGACTTTGCGAGTTATACCCGCCTGACGCGGGGAAGGAACTTTCGCGCGAATCGGCGCTCTTTGTCGAAGCCGAGATACGCTATTCGGGCTATATCGAAAGACAGGAACGCATGGCCGCGAGGCTTGATAATGTCGATAAGATAATCATCCCTGACGGGCTTTATCTGGAACTTGAAACGATTCCGCTTCTTTCAGAAAGCAGGCAGAAACTCAAGAGATTTCGCCCTGAAACGCTTGGACAGGCGACGAGAATATCGGGAGTCACCCCTGCGGATATACAGCTTCTTGCGGTTGCGATTGACGCAAAGAGAAGGCGGGCGGTAAAATGAGCAGAGCCAATTCGCGTAGAGCCGCGCGTTAATTTAATTTAAATTTGGAGGAAACGATGAGTATAACTAATAAATCTGCACAAGAACTGTTGCAAGTGGTCGATGATTCGTATATAAGGACAGCAAAACTGAAAGCGGCGTATGAAGAGTATCAAAGATTGTTAAAGAAGCAGGATAATTGGAAAAAAGCAGCTTCATTCATGCCGCCGAGCGAGAAGGATCTGAGCCTGTTAAAGCAACATGAGGCGATGTTTGCGTCCTACGAAGCGAACGTAAAGAACAAAGACTATTGGTATGAAGCGTCGTTTGCGTCATTCTTCTACGAATTTGAAGAAAATGTCACTCCTGTCAAAGAAAGCGTTGATCCAATGAAAGCGTTCCTGAAGGAATGCGAATGGAAAGGCGGATACTTCAACAAATCCGACTATTCCGTCGAGGGCAACGTATATTCTAAAGATGGAACCTATTATCTCTCTTTTGACGGTTCTGTGGATGTATGGGCGGATTTTCTGACTGCCGACCTGGGGATACTCACCAATAGTTTTGTTCCATGGCTTCAAAAAGCCTATAATTACTATCTGACGGCAATGCGGCATATCCCGGATTTAAAAGCCGGAAACATTGTTTTAATCGGGCATTCTCTGGGAGGCGCGCTGGCGAGCACTCTTGCGGCTGCAGTGTACCTTAACGCGTTTGATATTAACGGTAAATTTACCCCATCCCGTTTTCAAAAGGCGCCCACTGAGCCTTTGGGGGAAAACATACGTACAGTCACGTATAACGCGCCGCAAATGGGAGGAGTTTTTGACAAACTCCAAATTTCCACCGGAACAGGGTATCTCGCGATAAAGACTACACGGACGCCGGAAGCGAGGCTGAAACAGGTAAACGTGACTTCCGTTGGCATGGAGGATGATTTTGTATTTAACCTGCACGGACGAAAAAAGGGCGAGAACCAAATAGGCAGCGATATGCTTGTTCTGGACAAAGGACAGGGAAAGCTTCAAGTGTACTTTGATACGAGTTCCGGAACGCAAATTGAAGATGAAATCATAAAAGAGTTATTAGAAAAAGAAAACCAGAAGGATAAGTTAAATATTTTTCCCCATCTGAAAAAATTAGTGAACGATAAAGTTTTCTGGCATTTCCTGAGCACTTTGTCGATGGCGCTTTATGAAGAAGACGACGGAAAAGCAGCGAGGAGTTAGGAGTTAGAAGTGTGGAGTTAACTACTAACTCCTCATTCCTAATTACCCTTGAGGTTATTATGGCGATGTCAAATGTAAATAAGTCATCTGATAGAGGTAAGCTTCGCACCGTTGGCGAAGTGCTTGGAGGCGCGCTTCCTTATAAGCTTGCGCTTCATATTAAAATTGCAGAAATAAAGGAACGCTGGGCTGATGTGGTGGACTCTGCGCTTGCAGCCCGTTCATCTCCCGTTATGTTTGAATATGAACCTCCCGGGGATGACGTTTATCTTTTGGTTGAAGCTGCGTCGCCAGCTGCCGCACAGCGCGTAAAAATGATGAGCGGTATAATATCAGGCAAGCTTCTGCAACTTTGGCAAATAGAAATAATAGGGGTTCGGGTAAAAGTGATATAATTAAAGTACGAAGGTCAGGACGACCAAGTGCCGCGAAGGTCAGGATGACCAAGTGCCGTGAAGGTCAGGATGACCGAGTGCCGCAAAGGTCAGGACGACCAAGTGCCGCAAAGGTCAGGACGACCAAGTGCCGCAAAGGTCAGGACGACCAAGTGCCGCAAAGGTCAGGACGACCAAGTGCCGCAAAGGTCAGGACGACCAAGTGCCGCGGAGGTCAGGACGACCGGGAGCGGCCGGAGGTCAGGACGACCAAGAGCCGCGGAGGTCAGGACGACCGGGAGCGGCCGAGTTGCAATTTACAAGTTACAAGAAAAATGATGCAAGAAAATCAGTTAAGGTTTTTCCCCGCTGATATCTTGTAACTTTAGTTTATAGAATAGGTGTGTGGATGATGGGTAGTCAGATAGCGGATACGTCGGATTTTTATGTGGGGTTGAAATTCAAGTGGCAGGATGGTATATGGGAAATCGTTGATTATGACCATCATAAAATGGGGCGCGGAGGCGCAGTGGTGAGGACAAAACTGCGCAACGTCGACAGCGGTTCCATAGTCGAGAATTCTTTTCGGCCGGGTGAAAAATTTGAGCGCGTCATATATGAAGAAAGGCCTGCTCAGTTCAGCTATATGGACGGAAGCGACTATGTCTTTATGGATCACGCGACTTATGACCAAATGACGATAACAAAGGAAACGCTTGGCAATGCAGTTAATTATCTCGTTGACGACCTTGAAGTAATGATAGAGTTCTACGAGGGGCGTATTATGGGAATAGAGCTTCCGAAAAGCGTCATATTAAAAGTTACCGATACGTCTCCAAGCTTTAAAGGCGACACGGTGACCGGAGGCGGAAAGCCTGCAACTCTCTCTACAGGTATTGTGGTGACGGTTCCGGTCTTTGTTGAAACGGGAGAAAAAGTTGTTATTGATACACGATCAGGGTTATATCTGGAAAGAGCGAAATAAAATAAAGCAGGAAGGGAAAGTTTGGCATGAGCGCAAAAGAGAAAATAGCGTGGTTGAAAGGGTTGCTTTCAGGGCTTGAAATTGAGGGCAAGGACGCAAAGGTTTACGGGGCTGTCGCAGAGACTCTGGATGCGTTGGCCGCGCAGATTGAGGAACAGAACGAGCAAATAGAATCTCTTCGTAACCTTTATGATGAGCTCGAAGAGGAATGCACGGCGCTTGGAGAGGATATTCTGGTACTTGAGGACCTTTTTGACGAGTATGCAAAGGATGAGGATGAAGACGAAGATGAGAAGTATGCGGCAAGTTATGTTTCCGTAACATGCCCTTCATGCGAGTCGGTTTTTTATTACGAACAGGAAAATGATAAAGAAGAGGACGGGATGCTTGAATGTCCGGATTGTGGAAATAGGTTTTCAATAGATTTTGCTTTTATTAACGATGATAATCAAGAGGAGATGGATTCTTGATGGAAAAAGGCGAAGGTACGATTCATATTTCTGAAGACGTCATTGTAGAGCTTACTCGCAAGACTGTAGCTACAATACCCGGAATAATACTGGGCGGAACGAGCATAGCTTCTAAACTTGGAATCGGAAAGAAAATTGGAGACGGGTTGAGAATCACTGTTGATGACGGAAAAGTGCCGGCAATATCGATTGATACATATATTTCAGTGCAATATGGGCTGCGTATTCCTGACGTTGCGTGGGACGTTCAGGAAAAGATAAAGGAAAAACTTGAAGCGTTTACAGGATACAGCGTTAAAGCTGTAAATGTGAATGTTCAGGGAATTCACTTCGCTGATAAACTTGAAAAAGCATCTGAAAAGACAGAAGAGGCTGAACAAAGCGTGAGTTCAGGTTCAACCTTCACAGATTAGTAAAATGTATTTTCTTTTTAAAAAAAGCCCGCTTGGCGTCTTGAATATATGGAGTGAGGGAGTATGTCGTTTTGTTGAGGAATATCTGGAACGGCATAACCTGAAATCCATATCATGCCGCTCGTTCTATATTCAAAGCAAAAGGGATAAAGCTTTGATAGTGCTAAATAGAAAAGATGACGAAGCGGAGAAGATAATAAGCGACTTAATGGATGCAATTGGCATAAAAACCGCTTTCATATATGCGTTTGATGGAGAGCCGGATATTAATTTTGTACACAAGATTACCTCATCTATGCGTTCTCCATGGTTTTATTGTTCATTGACCGCGCTTGCTGCGCTCTTTGTTTTTATCGGGCTTTCCGGACTTTTTTGGTTATCGTTTTGGGGGTCGGTTGGTTGGTTCGGCTCAAAGTTCACTATGTTTTTACGTTTATCGCCTTGGAGGTCTTCGATTGGCAAAAATTAATGAAATACAAAATCGGCGCCGCGCTAGGGAAATTGCGCTGCAAATGTGTTATTTGTTTGATGTAAGAAAGATTGAAGATCCTGACAAAGCAATGGAAACTTTTGAAGTTATTCTACTTGAGCAAAAGCTTGAGAACGATGAACTTGAAAAGATACTTGAGAGAGATGAACTTGAAAAAATATTTGAGAGCGATGAATATACGCTTGATTACGCAAGAGAGCTTATAAGCGGAATAGTTAATAACCGATTTGAAATAGACGGGCTTATAAGAATGAACATGACCGGTTGGCGGCCTGAGAGAATGGGAATAATAGACAGGTCTGCGGTTTTCCTTGCGCTTTATGAAGGCGTTGTCGGGCGCCATGTAGATATCCCTGTCGCTATATCGGAAGCGGTGAATCTTGCCAGATTATTTGGCTCGGACGAGTCGGCGCGTTTTGTTAATGGAGTTTTGGGCAGAATTGTCCGCGCTATCGGAGCAGTGAATGCAAAACCTGACGCGTTGTTTGTGGATGATGATTTTAAAACGGAAACGGACGAAGCGGACAGCGGAGAAGAGACTTAAATATGGTCATGCGTAAAATTCGTAACATATCGGCGTTGCCTTTGTTTTTTGACGCTGATAACGAAGCGTCGGGAGCGCAAGCCCCGCAGGATATTCCTGATATTGAAGCAAAGCCTGCAGTAACCCAACATCGAAGCGCGCGTAATCTACCCATGGAAGTTGACCAGCTGACGGAAAGAATTCAAAATATGTTTGCCTCGGACGAACTTTTAAAGTCGGTAATAATAAAGGGAGAGATAAGAGAGGCCAAACTACATACAAGCGGTCATTATTACTTTGCTCTCATGGGCGAAAAAAGCAGAATAACCTGCGCGCTCTTCAAACAGCATTCCGGCTACGTCCCAAGCTGGCCGCGCGACGGCGACAAGGTAATAGCGGAAGGAAAGGTTGACGTATACCAGGCGCGCGGTACATACCAGTTTTATGCGCGGCACCTTATCCCGGTGGGAGAGGGCGCAATGGAACGGGCGCGTCAGGAAGTAAAGCTTAAACTTGAAGCCGAAGGGCTATTTTCTCCCGAACTCAAACGCCCGCTGCCCGAATACCCGGAGCGCGTCGCGGTTGTGACGTCTCAAACCGGGGCGGCGGTGCAGGACGTTCTAAAAGTCGCGTCGACACGTTGGAAAGCTTGTGAAATAGTAGTAATTCCCACGCAGGTTCAGGGCGTAACAGCTCCGGGCGAGATAATAGAAGCTCTTAGAAGAGCGGCGTTCGTCCCGCGCGCTGAGTGCATAATGCTTGTGCGAGGCGGAGGCGGACGTGAGGATTTGCTTCCATTCGACGACGCCGATGTCGCGCGCGCGGTTCGTTCGTGCCCGATACCTGTCATCACAGGCCTTGGACATCAGCAGGATACGACGCTTTGCGATCTTGCCGCCGATTACGCCGCCCCAACCCCTTCAGCCGCCGCAGAACGCCTTTTCCCGGATTCCCGCGCTGTATCGAACGCGCTTGACGCGCTCCTGTTCAGAATGAAAAAAGCATTGACGACCCGTATTGAGCGTGCAAACAATTCAGTTGACAGTTTTGAACGGAAGTTGCAGTTCAAAATAGAATCCAATATCAAAAAAGCCGATTCATACCTCAAAAATGCAAGGCTAAGGCTGATTAACGGCATAGAAGCGCCTCTTTCGGCAGAAAGAGAAGCTATGGCGCGCCGCGCTGCAGCGCTCGACGCGCTATCACCGCTCTCAGTCCTAGCAAGAGGTTTCGTTACCTGCGAATCAAACGGCGCGCGCTTGCTCTCAATACAACAGGTAACAGCAGGCGACGCAGTAGACATAAACTTTACCGACGGCCGCGCAGAAGCCAAAATAACATCGGCAATACCAATCTAAAAAACCCCCATTATAATTCCAATTCAAAAAACAGCGGTTTCAAGGAACCGCCGCGTCTGCATTTAAATATAAAACGCAATTTCAAAAAAACCAAATACACGAAAAAATAAGTAATTTAATTACAAAATAAAGATTAATAATATATTATTATTATTAATTATAATTTATATCCTGAATTCTGTCGATATTTATAGTATACAGTAAATCGCACCTTATTATTACAGCAATTTTAGGAAATCTATAACGTTGACATCCTCTGACATGTATATTATAATTATAGTATACTCGAAAGGAGGAGTAAGTATGTCGCTGAAATATGCATCTGTCCCAATGCCAGATAAAAGAATAACTTATAAGAAAGCTGCAAACGGCGCTGTTTACGTGTATTACACACTCCGTGCATATCGAAATAAAAACGGAAACCCAACGAGTGAAG
>WRHH01000017.1 GCA_009783355.1 Synergistaceae bacterium | reverse complement strand
GCCGCCGACGCCAACGACAACTGTATCGCCGTCGATTACTATACCCTCGTCAAGAACTATTTTGGTATTGTTGGCGGTCGTTATCGTTACTTTACCTGTCGCATCCGGTAATATCGATATTGAGCCGTCGTCTTCAAACTTTATTTCGGCCGAAACATCGAACTTCACCTTGCCATCCGGCGTTGTTATTGTGGCGACTGTATCGGGCGGCATCTTTACCGTCCCGTCGGGCTCTATAACGGTCCCTTCAGGTAATTCTACCTCCACGCCGTCGCTGGTCGTTGCGGTTCCGCCTGCGGTTCCCGGCATACTTATCACTCCGTCAGGATCTATTATCGTTCCTGCCGGCAACACTATTTCAACTCCTTCGGGAGTCGTCACAACGCCGCCGTTTACAAGCTCGATCGTTCCGTCAACGTAGGTTATGCTTCCGCCTGGAAGTTCGGCTTCCGCGCCGTTGGGCAATGTCACCGTCTCTCCTTCCGGAGGCGTCAGCTTATTTACCGTTACAACGCACGGCGCGCTGTTAACGCCTCCTGCGGTCGCCGTTATATCAGCGGTTCCTCTGTTGCCCGCAGCGTTCGCTGTCACAACGCCGGAAGAGCTCACTGTTGCTACCGCGCCGTTGCTCGTGTTCCATGACACGGTCGGATTAGTCGCGTTCGCGGGAAGTACCGTCGCGGTTAAAGTTTCAGTTGCGCCGGTCAGCAGGGTAGCCGAAGCCTTGTTCAAGGTTACCGACGATACCGCAACCGGCGAGACAGTCACTGTGCACGTTCTGCTGACGCCATCCGCAGACGCCGTAATAGTTACATCGCCTGCTTTACCAGTGGTGTTCGCGGTCACTGTGGTCGTGTTGCCAGTCGCCGGGGATACTGTAGCTAACGTGGCGTCGCTTGTCGTCCATGACACGGTCGGGTACGTCGCGTTCGCAGGCGCCACCGTCGCGGTCAGTGTACCGCTTGCGCCAGATGCGAGCGTGAACGAGCTCTTGTCCAAATTAACCGACGCTACTGGAATCGGTATGACCCTCACAACATAAGTGGCTGTCCGGCCCGCTTCAACCGTCGTTGCGGTTATCGTTGCAGTTCCGATGCTAACAGCCGTCACGACCGCGCCGTTGTCTCCCGATGCCGCCACAGTAGCAATAGCATTGCTGCTGCTGCTCCATGTAACTCTCTTATTTTCAGCCGCAATCGGAGATACCGTAGCGGTAATATCCACGCTGCTTCCAATGTAAAGATCTATGGAATTCGGCGTTATCGATACTCCGGTTGGAATAACAGGAACTTTCACCGCACACTCCGCGAAGAGCGTCAGGTCTTCCGATATCGCCGCCTTAATGACAGCGAACCCCGGCGCAACCGCTGTGACTACTCCGGACGCGCTGACTGTCGCTATGTCCGGTCTGTTGGACGACCAGATTGTCGTTGCTTTTCCGGGGTATGCGACAGCATAGGAACCGCTCGATATTATGGCAGTAAGGGTGCTGGTGGCTCCTGGAATTATTTCCACATCGGTCTTGTCAAGGACAAGCTTATATTGGGATATTGAATATATCGCAAAGTCAAACGTTACGCACGCAACTCCGGGTTCCGGGTTATCGGGGTCGTCAAAGGCAAAGAATCTTATGTTCGTCATTTTGAAAGGCACGATCTCTCCCGTTGCGCGGCGCTGTCGTTCATGCGCCAGCCTGATATCCTCAGATCTCGCCCAGACGACTTCAGGCGTAAGCGTACCCGTGTTGCCAAACTCAATCCTGCTCTCGCCTTTGAAAAGCCTCGGTTCCTTGAATTCATCCACGCCCCACTGGTTGAAAAGGTCGGCGGGGTCAGCCCCGTTAACGCGGACGTCGTAGCTTATATGCTCGCCCCTCGCCCTGTCGGTCGAAAAACGCTCAATCATATGCTGAGTAGCGGGGTGGCTGTCTTTCGACGCGGATTTGCCCGCCATAACCACAGTTGAATCGTCCGTTAAAATAAGATTAGCTGTAGCGTCGTAATAACCGTTGCCCCAAATATGTATATCGGGATACGCAGGAGCTCCATCGCCCCAACTGTAAATTCCGCTCGGGTAAGCATGAGCTTCAACATTAACGACGTGCAATCCGTAAGCCGCAGTGGCGTTGGCGCCGGTGCTTGAACTCTGGCCTCGCCACGTATCGACATGGGTAATAAGGAGCCCGCCCGTCGCGTGTGCGAATGCGGTCTCATTTTCTCTTGCTTCGCCCGTATCGAAAGATGCAAGATATGAAGGGATTGGTATTGAATTAGCTATGCGGTTCCTAATTGAGAATCTGTTGTCGCCTTTCTTGTTACCTTCAAATCCCGCGTCCTGACTGAGTGCAATCAATTTATCCCTTGCCCAGTCAAACGCCGCCTGGTCATACGCTCTGTCCTCGTGAACGGACAAATAGAAAGCCTGATGCTGGCTGCCGCTGCCCATATAGCCGCCCGGAGGGGTGTAAGCAGGCCCTGGTTCTATTTTCATTATCTCGCCGAGTCTCAGAGTGTATGTTCCGTTCTCGGTAAGGATTTTGGGCTTTATGACTCTCGAAAGGTCGACTGCGTTAAATCCGTCGTGTATTCCTCCGCGCGCCGCCAGGTCCTCATTGCTCGCGCCGACATACCCGCAGATGCCCTGCGGCCCCCAGTTGCCGAACGCTGCTGTGTAGCGCGTGCCTGGCATCCAGTTTCGCGGATCCGTCGGCCCGCCCGGGAATGGTTGATCCTGCGGAATATTGACGACGTCGATATTGCCATTGGGCAGAAAATTCTCATTGAGATATCTGGGATATCTGTACGAAGCTCCGCCTAAGTCTCTCTGCTGAGCTCCCGTGTCATACGTGTCCGATATCGACAGGGTACTGTGGCTCAACTCATGCTGATAGACCACGAACTGACGCGGTCGGGTTGGCCAGTATTCCAGATCCGCCTCCGTTCCTTCGCCCTTCTTGCCCTCGTCAAGGCAGTGAGAAGTTACCACGAAGAAGGAGACCTGAGCGCCGGCGCCATTATATTCAGGAGGACAATCAGCCGGAGGTACGGTCACGTTGCCTGCGCTTTGCCCCCAAAGGCCGGGAAGTTTGCCAATGACGCATTTTTCCGCGCTGAACTCCCACGAGTAGCCCGTCATTATTAATCCGCCCGACGCCTGCGCCTGGGATACCGTCCATGTGTTGCTTGTCGCGCTGTAAGTACCGAACTGCCTTACATCAACTTTCTTAACAAATTCTTTCGCTGCTGCGGTTCTGAGAGGAGCAAGGCTGGTGGGAATGCCGCTTTCGCCGAATGATCCCTGTACGCCCGCGTTGTCGATAGGCCCGTTAAACTCTTCAGGCACAGTCACAGCGATTATACCGCCCCTATTCACTCCCTGAGTGTTTTCAATAGCCGCCTCAAGCGCATATCTGCCGCCGAAGCCATACCATAGGCCGTGTGATGTCGATCCATGATATATTCCGTGTTCCATAGCATGAAGATTACGCTGCTGGTTAGTCATACCCGCCGTCAACGTGTTAAACGCTGATCTGAGCGCTGTGCGGTCCTGAGAAATAACGTTATAAGCGGCAAAAACAGCCGGATCCATAGCGGTATAAGCGCCATTAGCCATATTAGCAGCCGTTGTTAACTTGTTGCCTGTAAGCAGCGCGTATGTTGTCGAGAACCTGTCCGGGGATACTATATCGCCCCTAAAGTATCTTTCGTCGACATACGGGCGCCATTCCTGATCCGCGAACATCACGTCATTGAAGTAGCTCGGCGCAGCCTGTATCGCGCCTTCTCTGAGCTGTGACGGCCCCTCGAACATTACGTAAGCCATCCAGGTTTTCTGAACTTTTCCGCCCCTTGGCGTGGTAGCGGTACCGCCCGGCCACGGGTTCGCATACTCGTCAACCTTCGTCGTAAGGGTCGGATGCAGAGGGTAGCCGTCCATATGATCGCCCGTTGCCATCGCGGACATGGAAGTTGCAGTGGACAGCGAGGAAATTGAAACTCCATCCGCTTCCAACTGCGCCTGTTTCGCCTGTATGTAAGCGGGCGTGAAAGCTTCTCCCTCTTCCTTTGCCACGGCTTCCAGTATCTTGTACTCTTCAAAAGTTATCGCGTCAGCCGCCGGTTCAAGTTCAACGACCTGATTTTCCTTATCAAACGCAATGCGTCTTTCCTCAGCCGCTTTATAGGCTACTTCAGGAATAGGAAATACTTTTGAGGCGGGAGGCGCGGCATGAACTCCCACCACAAACTCGTCGCCCTCTTCATTCAGTACCTGTTTCACTCCGCCCGTCTCAATGTCCCATTGACCGTACACTAAGCATCCTTCGTTATCGAGTCCCACCGCGAGCAGGTTGTTGTCCTTGTCATGAAGGTACATGAACATGTCATCCTGCACAAAATAGTACTCGATATTGACGTTATAGCCCTTCTGAGTAAACGTAGCCGCAAACGCCGCCGTCCCGCAGATAAACACTGCGAGCAGCATAACCGCTAAAACACATAAAAACTTACGCATAAACACACTTCCTTTCATAAAATTGACAACTATTAACAATAGGTACAAAAAACATTATCAGTGCTTTTTTACTCCTCCCTTCTTATAAAAAACTCTAAACATATTTCGGCTCTTGTCAACCGTCTTATGGCTTTATAAAAAACGCCCATTCACGGCAAAGAGGTTAATCCTCTTAAACCGCAAAACTCTATAACTTCTGTATATTTGGAAATGGGAATAAATTGGAATGCATTTTAACATGATATGCTCCATAAGTTGCTTATGATAATAAGCATACAATATTTTACACTACAATTATGTTTTTTTTGTGTATGCTTAATCGAATTCGTATTTCATAATTGAAAGACAAGAATAAAAATGAGCGGCAATTGGAGTGCAATGCTCAATGTTCAATGTTCAACGAAAAGAGAACGGGGCGGCAAAATGCCGCCCGCTACAACATTTTTATTGCTTAATTTTTGTTTTCAATTACGAATTCCGAATTTTCTTTCTAAGAACCAGCGGAGCAATTCCAAACATCGCAAGCGCAAGATAGCCTGCGTTGCATCCGCCTTTACCGCCACCGCCTTTCTTTACAGAGGCTAAGAATATCGAGGAAATAACTTTGCCGTTCTCTTCGCCATCCAGGTCAAATATACCGCCGTCCTTTATGAACACGACCAGTTCATAAACTTCATTAGGATTTATCTTTCCTTCGAATATATCGCCGTCTAAAAGCAGGGTGAATTTTCCGTCGCCGTACTCGGCCGCGTCATTCACATAATCAAAGAAGTCCCCGCCACCTCCGAATAGCAAACCTATCAGGTTTATCTCATCCGCATACGACGCCAACAAATCTTTTCCAGCAATCGAAAACGTTACTTCAACAACTCCGCCCGGCGCTACGCTTCCTTCAAATATCGGCAGAATATATGTATTCACTTCTTTGGCGTCGAGCAGAATTTTCGCTATTCCTTCAGCTACGCTCTTCTTCAGATATACCTTGCCGTCTTTCTCTTCAAGGTCTTCAGCAGGTATTTCGGTTGCACCCGCCACCTCGTCCTTACTCGACGGGAATTCTGGATCAACAGGCGTCGATGCAGGTACAGTAATTGTGCATATATCAGTGATACCGCCCACTGCCGTCGTTACTGTTATAATTGCAGTTCCTCCGCTCATCGCCCTTACTACTCCGTTTGTATCTACTTCCGCTACCGCCGGATTATTACTGTTCCATACCACTGCTTTGTTCGTAGCGTTATCTGGCGTGACTTTCGCGTCGAGTGCCAACGTTTCGCCTATCTCGACCGTCGCTGATTTTGGTTCAATAGTAACTCCGGTTACGTCAACATATTCCGCTGTCACCGTCACCGTCGCAACGTTGGAAGTAACGGAAGCCGCGCCTGCGGCGCCAACTACGCAGTAGTAGTAATACGTTCCTTCCAGTAACGCTACCGGTATCGCGAAGCTTGCAATTGTCGCTCCCGCGATTACCTGACCATTAGTTGTGCTGTTCGTCGTATTGTAATACCACTGATAAGTGAGCGTCTCTCCAACCGGGGAGATAGTTGCTGAAACCGACAGGCTGCCCGAAATACTGCCCTCTGTGACGTCAGCATCCTGCGGCCCCGCGGTGATCGTAATTACTGGCGTTGGGTACGCCGGCGGCGCTGTTACCGTAACCGCCGCCGCGTTGGAAGCAACAGAAACTGCGCCCGTTGCGCTGACCACGCAATAGTAATAATACTCTCCCACTCCCAAATCAAGAGGAATGGAAAAGCTTGAGCTTGTACCGCCCACGATTGCCGTACCGCCCGTATTGCTTTTTGTAGTATTTAAATACCACTGATAATTGAGCAAAGTTCCAGCGGGCACAACGCTTGCTGTTACAGTCAAGTTGCCCGTTATGCTTCCTGACACGACGGAAGCGTCCTGCGGCCCTGCGTCAATCGTTATGACCGGCGTTGGCTCTATCTGCGGCTCGGTTACCGTCACCGTCGCAACTTTGGAAGTTACTGAAGCTGCGCCCGTTGCGCTGACTACGCAATAGTAATAATACTCTCCCTCTCCCAAATTAAAAGGAATGTCGAAGCTTGAGTTTGTACCGCCTACGATTGCTGTACCGCCCGTGTTGCTTTTCGTATTATTTGAATACCACTGATATGAGAGCGGCGTTCCGGCAGGCGTCACGCTTGCGGTTACCGACAGTTCGCCCGTAATGCTTCCTGATACTACTGAAACGTCCAGAGGCTCTGCGTCAATCGTGATTACTGGCGCCGACTCCGGCCCCGTAACTGTCAAATTCCAGATATCAGTGTGTCCGCCGTCAGCCGTGGTAACGGTAATATCTGCGGATCCGGCTGCTAACGCCGTCACTACTCCGCTGCTTGCGTTGACGGTCGCTACCGAAGTATTACTGGAACTCCAAGAGACGTCTTTATTCGTCGCGTTATCCGGGGAAACCGTCGCTGTAAGCGGCAATGTTTCGCCAATTGATATGGAAGCTGACGCCGGGTTAATCGATACGCCAATTACAGATACTATGCCAACCGCGTTGACCGTTATTTCGCTGGAAGCGACAAATTCACCGTCATTTGTCGTTGCGGTTATTATCGCCTTCCCCGCGCCTGCTCCCGTTACAACTCCTCCGAAAGGAAACAAACGGCTGTTATCAACCGTCGCTACACCCGTGTTGTCACTGCTCCACGTGATTGTCCTGTTTTTTGCGTTGTTTGGGGAAGCCGTAGCCGTTAGCGCCACTGTTTCGTGAACATTAATTGAAGCCGACGCCGGTGTGACCGATACGCCGCTCACATGGACGTCGTTTATATCATACGAATTAACCGTTACTGTAAAAGGAGTTGGCGTAACTTTTCCGTCAACTGTCTCTGCGGTTATCGAGGCCGTTCCCGGGCTTGCCCCAACCAAGGCGCCTTCATAATTTACGCTTCCATTAATAACATACGCTATGTCAGGATTGCTGCTTATCCATGTCACATCTTCCGCGTCTCTCGCGGCGAATGCATCACTTGGCGTTGCAGTTAAGGCAATTGTTCCATAAACTGTTCCCACTTCTATGTTGCTTGTAGAAACTTGAGTATTTATTGCTATTCCGGTAAACGGTCGAGTTACTTTTACCGTACACATAGCTGTTAATGGGCCATGATCCTTCAACTCCGTGAAGGTGATTGTCGCATTTCCAGGATTCAATGCCGTCACGAGGCCATTCACAACCGTAGCTACAGATGGCGCGCTGCTTTCCCATGAAAAGTCACGATAATATGGCGTTGCGTCGACCGGCGTAAGCGTTCCTACAAGAAGGCGCGTATCGCCCACTCTGAGGTCAATATGCTGTTCTTCAAGGGTTACATTCGTTACCGGGATAACATTTGCGGCGACATTTACCGAACAAGTCCCCGTACCCTCTGTAACTGAGGCAGTGACGACCGTGTTTCCGAATGAATTACCCGCCGACAGCGTCCCTAACGGGCTTACGCCCACAATATCCTCTGAAGAAGTACTCCATGTTATGGAAGAGGTAGCCGGTCTCAATACGCCATCCTCAGAAATAAATACTGAAAGATCCCTCTGCCCGTGACCACTGCTGTTAATCGGAGAATTTGATAAATACACTTCGCCGGGAATGATTATCACTTCAGTAGCCGCAAATGCCGCCGTCCCGCAGATAATTACCGCGAACAGCGTCGCTGATAAAACACCTATAAACTTGCGCATAAACACACTTCCTTTCTGAATAATATCTTCTGCGCTCAAAAATTATTAAATATTATTACATGTTATAGTAATTCTATTATCATGTCAATTGTGGAATATTAGTATTTTACAGGGAGGAAATTAGAGCGACCGGAAAGCGACTGGTTAGTATGATGTGTGATGTGTGATCTGTGAAGAGAAAAATTCGGGATTCCGCTCAATTAGCCTTTTGTACTGAATTATTTTGCGCTTTTGTCTTTTCTAATCCCTAATCCCTAATCCCTGTTTTTCCCCCTTGACGTCTGAAAATAGTAAGGTATAATTTCCAGCGTTGTATGTGAGCGCGCGGAGATGGCGGAAATGGTAGACGCGCAAGACTAAGGATCTTGTGGGACAAATCCCGTGGGAGTTCGATTCTCCCTCCCCGCACCAGAACAAAAACAAGTCAAATAAAGAATAAGCGAAGATTCCTTGTAACGTCAAGGAATTTTTTTTAATCAGCCCAATCAAAACAAATTTAGAACAAGCTCACTTTATCTGATATCATGGGGTACATTTCGGTCAAGGAGGGAAATTGAAATGCAGATACAGACAGCGGAACGCAAAGAGTTACAGCAGGTGATTGACGCATTACCAAATATCTTCCTGCCAATATAGCGCGAAAGCGGTCATCGCTGCCGTACCGCTCCATAATGTTAACTCGTTCAATTGAAACTTTGGATTGTGATGAGGCATATCGCGTCCATCCCCAAAGGTAGCGTTATGAAAAAAGTAAGCTCCTTCTACCTTGTCTAGAAAAGCGGAAAAATCTTCCCCGCCCATCGTCGGTTCTGAAATCACATGCGCCATATCATCTCCCAGCGCCTGTTTTGCTATGTTCACCATTTTCAGAACGACCTCGTCGTCGTTTTGGACAACTCCGCATCCGGGAATAACGGTTACTTCAGCGCTCCCTCGCATACTCCGCGCGACGCCCTCAATTGTTTCAGTTATACGTAGAAGCAGACGTTTTCTCAACTCCGGATCTAGCGTGCGAAGCGTTCCTTCAATTCTCACAATATCGGGAATGATATTGAAAGCAGCGCCTCCGTTTATCATTCCAACCGTTATCACAGCGGGCGAGAGAGGACTGACTTCTCTGCTAATTATGCTCTGCAGTTGGCAGACTGACTGACACGCCATTAGTACAGGGTCGACAGTTAAGTGAGGCATAGCTCCATGCCCGCCTTTTCCCTTAAACTGAGCTATAAACCTGTCGGTTGAAGCCATGAGCGCGCCCGTTCTGAAACCGATAGCGCCCGGTTTTCCCTCATTCCAAAGCGTACCTGTATGCAAGCCAATTATCGCGTCAACTCCGTATAGAGCTCCGTCAAGCAGCATGGGAACAGCCCCGTTAATAGTTTCTTCCGCAGGCTGGAATATAAAGCGTACTTTTCCCTTGAGCTCGCTTCGCCTTTCTGCGATTAGCTTAACAACTCCTAAAAGCATAGCCATATGCGCATCATGTCCGCATGCATGCATATTGCCGTTTACCGATGCAAAAGGTGACAGAACCTCCTCTCTGATAGGAAGAGCATCCATATCAGCCCTTATAGCAAGGGTTTTACCGTTAGATGTACCGGTAATATCGGCGATAATACCGCAGCTTTTCGCTCCGTTTCTTAAAATTCCGACATTCTTAATAATACTTTCGACACCTAAAGATTGTAGTTCCCGAAATATATAATCAGCAGTTTTCGGAAGGTCGTGGGATACTTCAGGGATTCTATGCAACTCCCTCCTCCACTCGATTATCTGCCCTTCAATTTGCTTGCTTGCCTCTGATATTTTATTCATTTCATTATGCTCTTCCCACAAGTCCGAACCCGTTAATTATCCTGTCCAGCATTTCATCAATTGTATTGATATACCGGGCCATTGCGTTAAATGCCTGGGAGTACTGAATAATATCGAGCATTTCTTCATCGATATTCACGCCCATGATGGACTGCCTGTTTGTTTCAATGGACATCACAAGATAATTCTGATTATTATTCATCTGGTATGCCTCAGAAGCCTTTGCGCCGAATTTAGCAATGAATCCTTCATAGAAAGCGTTAAAATCCGCGCTGTTGTTGTTCAATATCTTCGCGTGCTTCAGCTGTGCCAATAACAGGGCATTAGACCCGTCCCCGATTCCGTTTGTCACTCCAAAACCGCTGCCCATGGCTGCGCCAATTAAATTTATATTCTGTATCACCAGGTCATTTACAGAAAACCTTCCGGATGCTCCATACTTTCCACGCACCGAATTATAAAAGGCTGTCCCGGTAACTTCCACTGCGTCGCCAATACCGTAACCGGCGTAATGGACGGCGTTAAATTCATTTACAAGCTTATAGACAATCTCATCAAACGTATCCAATAATTCTGGAATAATTCTATTTCTGGCGTCCTCAAGCGCTCGCAGTTCACCGTCATTGACATGATTTAATACAAGGATCCCTGTACTGCCCACACTTTTTAGTTTAAAGCGAAGTCCAAGTGACACTTCTTCCAGATTTTTCGCGCTAAAGTCCTTTCCGTCAGGAATTTTACGGGCATCTTTAAACATATTGCTTTCTGAAAGGTATTGTCTTCCGTCGAAAGTAAACGACGCGTCCTTTGCCTGCTCAATAACGTTTGTAACTTCGCGGTAAACCGGGTTTCCTCCTGCTCCCGTTCCGTACTGCTCAGTGCTAATCAATCCAAGACGCCTCAGCACCTGCATGTTTCCATCCTCGTCGCCAAGAATATTTATCATGTTGCTTTCGCCTATTACGTTGCTTTCGATTGTAATATAAAACGTCTCATCCTCCGCAATGGCAACTGACGCGTGCAACCACTGTTCTGCTGAAGTCAGATCGCTTAATATGCTGTATTTTTCGTTTATCTTGTTGCATATTGTTTGAAGAGAATCCTCGGGTTCTATATCTATCGTAATTACGGGCGCGCTGTCTTCCCGCGAGTCATTTGACAAACCCATCTGACGGGCTAAATCCCCTCTAACGTCCATAATTGAAATCAACCAGTTTTCACATGATTTAACGCCAATTTGCGTAACTATCCCGCTTGTATATTGATATTCCACCTCAAAAGTCTCTTCGCCGCTATCTGCTGGAGGATGCCTTAACAAGCTCTGTCTCAGAAAATCAGATATATCCTCAAGCATAAGCGCGCTTCCCGATGACGACATTACTGCAGTTCCAACGTCATCGGAAATATCCCATCTGCTTGTTGCATCATTCCAACTGACAGTTATATTTCTTTCGAAGCCTCCTGCGGACACACGGAAAGTATATTCCTCCATGATTTTCCCCGCGCCAAGCACCTGCCCGTCCGGAATTCCGGCTCTGCCAAGCGCGTTCTGAACAAGGTTCGTGGTACTCGCTTTCACTCCTGAGTTTCCGACCTGAAGCCTGAACGAGCCAGTAAGGTTTAGAGAATCATTTGCTGTACGGGGACGAAGCCGCATCGTGACATCGCTGCCCGACGAATCCTTAACTATATTCCCAAAAGCGTCAAGGCAGAACGCGTCTCCCCCGCCCATTTTCCATGAAGTCTCTGTGGCCAAGCGATGTATATCAAGCTGATGAGCGCCGTCCGGCCCCCCCGGAAGAACGTCGGCGACAGAACAGTCAGCGACAATATCAAATTCATTGTCTTCAACCTGTACATTATAATAAGTTTTACCGTCCCACTGGAACGCGTGAGCGACAAGATGACGAACGCGGTCGCCTTGAACCAGATTTTTTCCGTTTAGGTCGATAATATACTCGTCATTAATGGAGCTCGGAGGTTTAATCGTTATATTTATCAACTGCGACAACTTGTCAACAAGCAAATCGCGCTTGTCGTAGAGATCATTCGGGTTCATTCCCGATGCCTCCAACTGCGCTATCTTTTTATTAAGCTCAGCAATTTGATCCAATTTATTATTTACATCATCAACATCGCTCTTTACTTGCGTGTTTAAATGATCTGCATATTTATCAAAATTAGTTACAAGCTGATCAAGAAGCGTTCCAAAAGTCTTAGCCTGTTGAATTACTGCCTCGCGTACCGGAGCGCTTTCCGGGTTTTTACTCAATTCCTGAAGGCTTGCCCAGAATTCGTCAAGAGACGTTTGGATGCCTTGCCTATTGGGCTCTGCAATAAACATCTCAAGATTACTGAAAACAGTTTTTATCTGAGCCCAATAACCAAGAGGGCTCATCTCCTGTCGGTATTGAAAATCAAGGAACGCGTCCCTTACGCGTGTTATGGATGCAGCATCAACACCGGTGCCAATTTGCCCCGGTATTACAGGAGACATTATTCCGGGGTCTGTGTAAGGAAGGTTTGTAACAAGATTGACTCTCTGGCGGGAATAGCCTTCAGTATTGACATTTGAAATATTATGCCCCGCAGTTTGGATAGCGAGACGAAAAGCATTTGTGGCGCGGCGCGCCATTTCCAAGCCATAGAAGCTGTTGATCATTTCAATCGATCCTCTCTATTAACCTTTTAAATCCATAGAATTGATCCCAGAAAAGTCAGACCTTTCAAACCGTCGAATTTCAGATAGCATCATGTCATAAAATTTTTGCCCTTCTTCCACTAAGCGCTTTAAGATTTTTGACTCAGCGCCGACCGACCTGACGGCTTTTTCAAGTTTTTCGCCTGATAAACGAAGAGGCTCCCCGTCTTCCCCCATGGCTTCACATATAACATTCAGTTTATTTTCGCAATCTAAACCTGCGGCAACCGTAGCCGCCGCTTTGTCCCTTAAAGATTCATACTTGTATACTTCTAAAGAGGAGGAATGTAAAAGCTTTATCAAATCTTGTATTGTCTCTAAATCTTTATTAACTACCGCTTCGCGCTGTTGTGTCAAGTATGAGAGCAACTCATTTATACTTTCAGTTTCTCTCTCAATCACATCAACAAGCTCATGAACACTCAAAACGCTTTACTCCTCTCCATTCAAAAGACCGGCTATCAAAAGACAGCGGGCAACTTTATCAAGGTCGGGGTTGTAAGTTCCTTCCGTGATTTGTTTCTTATATCCATCTACTTTTTCCTGCCGAACTTCAGAAACATGCTCAAGTTCGCCCATTATGCGACCAAGCTCCTTCGCAAAAGGGCTGATGTTAGCCTCGTCAGTTACTCCGGCGACATGCTCTACGCCATATGACTTATTTAGATGTTTCTGCTTCATAATTGGGGTTAAGTTATTCTGTCCCGATATTCTTTCTACCATATCAAACACTCCTTTCCATTCCACCTCACTTAAAGTATCGGAATAAAAACAATAACCTTTAGTTTAGGCCTTTCTGATTTCGCATTCCGAATTATTTTTCTAATTCCGAATTTCCTATGTTTTGTCTTTATCTTTCCTAATCCCTAATCCCTAATCCCTGTCTTTTCAAGCTTTCGCCCACACAATCGCTCCCGTACACTCCGCTCCTGCTCTTGCGCAAGCGGACAAAGCCCGCTTTATGGTCGTTCCTGTAGTTATAACATCATCAATTATTATAACTCTTTTGCCTTCAATCTTCTCAGCGCTGAAAACATCCTCCGCCAGTTCAAGCCTTTCCTTTCCGCTTCTTTCGGTTTGAGTTTTAACGTCATATGACCAGCGTAAAGACTCCGACACTTTGAAACCTAAAACTCGCGAAATCCCAAATGCAATAGCGCGGGACTGGTTAAAACGCCTTTTGCTTTCTCTGTGCAGAGGAATCGGAACAAGAATAACGCTTCCTGCATCATACGAGCTTACAAGTATTTCATTGTCTCTTAACAATGCATTCCCGACGCTTTCGCCCATAGCGCGTCCAAGGGACTCATGGTTTGAATATTTAAAAGACAATAAAAGTCTGCGCGCCACGTCATTATGGCGCGCGAAAAAGTAAATCCATGCTTCACTCTCGTGCAAAACGCACGGGTGATCCAATCCGCACGCAAAACACTTGATCTTTCTGTTGAAACAGAGCGAATCTAAACATTCTTTACAGGCAATTTCCCCAGGATTCCCGCATATCGGGCAAGACACCGGAAAAAACACGTGAGCAAAACACTTTATAAAATGAGTTAATGGCTGAAAATCCATCTTATGCTCCTCTCGTCTCCAAGAGGCAGCATACCGATATGAACGGGCAACAGCGCGCCGAAAATTCCTGTGAAATTCCCCTCTTTTTCCGACCAGGGAGCGGAAGGCAGAGCGATGTTCGTTACCGAAGAATTATGAATATGGCTGTCTATTCTAATTGAGGCAACGTTCTTCAAATCTTCCGCCCTCAGTCCGACTGATTCCGGAGAGATCTCAATGAACATGACTGTTTTAAACTCGTTTCTGCGAATGGAGGAAACGATTTTACCCGCAGTGGAATTGGCTATTCCTGAATTTTCAAGCCCTTTTGCATTGGGCGATTTCGAGATGAGCTGGTCAAGTTTGTCCCATGCCGCATTTCCAACCAAAACATCGGTTTGTTTGACACGTTGAGCGGCTTGCTTCACCAGCTCGTAAATCACAGGAAAATTCTTTCCTTTATCTGTGTCTTGCCAAAAACTTGATATCAACTCGGACAATCCCTCGGCGTCAGGCGCCGCAACCTTGAAATCAGCCCTGATGCGCGATATGAAGTCCTTGAATGCCCCTATTTCTTCATTGGTGACTGTTCCGCCTATGAACACCGCAACTTTCCTGTCTATATCCTTAGCTTCTCCATTTTGAGCGCCATTGAGAGCAAAGAGAGCTTTTGGCAAAGCTTCGCTCCACGTCGTGGCTTTCCCGTCGATTTCTGGAGTTAATAAACGCCCTTCCATCATATCTTTGAAATGGTATCGCCCTTTCAAACAAGTTAGGCCGCGATTGGCGCATGAATCGCCAATTTCAGTCGTTATTCTCACTATTCTCTTGCGCGATTTGTCAAGGTTCATTATTAACCCGCACCCGAGCGGGCAATGCGGACATGTGGTTTTGACGGTATTTGGAATTTCACTGTGCGGCAGCCTCTCCGCGCGCTTTTCAAGCAAGGCGCCGACCGGGCACGCTTGCGCGCATAGACCGCAGAAAGTGCAGTCTGATAGCTCCATATCCCGATAAAACTGAGGAGATAATAGCGTTTCGAATCCGCGCTTTGTGAAATCTATAGCGTGAACCCCTGCAATTTCATCGCAAATGCGTACGCAACGACCGCAAACCACGCACTTATCCATGTTTCTAACATAATACTTATTGACGCTTTCGAGGTTCATCTCGGATTTCAGTATATGAACTCCCGCTACCCGCGACGGGTTGACTTCAAGTTCCGTAGCGTATTCTCGCAGCTTGCACTCAAATATATCCGCGCAACCGCATTCAAGGCAACGCGCCGAATCGGTTTTCACCTGCTCTTCAGTTAAGCCGTGATTGTACTCTTTATTAGGGTTGGCAAGCCTTACGCCGGCTTCCTCTTCACGCGGATGTTCGCGCGGAAGAGCGGCTCTCTTTTGTATCGGGATGTTCTCGCTACTGAAATTCGGATTAGTGACATCGTATACGAAACGCTTTTTGGCTTTCCCCGTCTTAAACCAGGCATCCACCGCCTCGGCGCAAAAATGTCCGTTTCCTATGGCTTCAATTGCAATCCTCGCGCCGCTCTGTTGATCTCCGCACGTGAAAACTCCCCGCAGCGGCGTCTCATAGTTTTCGTTGACCTTCATTTGCCGCCCGTCATGCAGAACTTCGGGGATATTCCTGAAATCTATTCCCTGGCCGACTGCGGCTATTACATTGTCAACTTCGAGAATAAAAATTTCTCCGGTCGGTACTGGGCTGCGGCGTCCGGAAGCATCAGGGCTTCCAAGCGACATTTTTTCGCATACCAAGCGTTCAACAATTCCGTTTCCCTCAATGATTTTTGGCGCTGCAAGGAAAATGAACTCTACCCCCTCTTCCTTCGCCTCTTTTATCTCGATCTTTTCAGCTGGCATCTCATCCTCTGTCCGGCGATAAACTAAGTAAACTTTTTGCGCTCCGCAACGAACAGCGCAGCGGCACGCATCCATTGCCGTATTTCCTCCGCCTATTACCGCAACGCGTTTTCCGAGCTTCATAGGATTATGATTATTTACCGTATAAAGGAAGTTTATTCCTCCGACGACTCCGGCAAGAGCTTCTCCCGGAACTCGAAGAGCAGAAGATCTCCAGCAGCCCATAGCCAATACAACAGCGTCATAGTCAGTTCTGAGCTCTTCAAGTTTTATATCCTTACCAAACGCCACTTTTGTTTTAACGGCCACGCCGTGAGATTTTGTCAGCCATTCCGCCTCTCTTTCCAGAATTTGCGGAGGAAGGCGGTAATCCGGGATACCATAACGCATCATTCCTCCAAGATATTCTTCTTTCTCGTACAATACGACAGAATATCCCGCAAGTCTAAGAAAATATGCCGCCGATAGCCCCGCCGCGCCTCCGCCTACAACAGCGACTTTGAAACCGTTTTCCTCAATATGCGGGATCTCTCCCAATCCACCGGCGTTCATTCCCCAATCCGATACGAAACGTTTAATTTCGCGAATGGAAACAGGTTCCTTCTCATCGGCAAGGTTACGTCGGCATTTTGCCTGACAGGGCGCCGTACAGACACGGCCTATCGAAGCCGGAAGTGTAACATGTTCGTGTAGCACATCCAAAGCTTCGCGGTATTTACCCTGAGCTGTAAGGTTAATATAAGCTTGAACATTTCCTTGAGCCGGACATGTTATGCTGCATGGCGGACGACAATCACCCACATGATCCGAAAGTAGCAGTTCCAGAGCTAAACGTCTTGCATCCGTCACGCGTTTGGTATTTGTTTTTATTACCATATTTGGAGCAACGGTATTAGTACACGCCCGCATGAGAGAGCGTGCTCCCTCTATCTCCACAAGGCAAACGGAACAGCCTCCATGCACTGAAAGGTGAGGGTCATAGCAGAGCGTGGGTATTTTAATCCCGCACTCCGCGCAGAGGTCAAGTATTTTCTGTCCTTCGAATCCATAAACTTCCCTGTCGTTAACAGTCAACCTTACATTTCTTATCATAAATTTTCACCTCTTGAGGGCATTTTTGAAGAGCCAGTTAATAATTTTATACAATTTGTTTTATTATACAATTTTACAGCCTGGTCTGGAACAGTCTCAAATATTTAACTTGACAATGCAGGCGAGATGAAGTATATAAAAGTATAGAATAGTACATATAAGTAAAAGGAGGTTATTATTTTGAGCGGTCGTGTAATATTAAACTTAAACGAACAGCTAATACAATGCATAGATACTGAAAGAAACAGAATCGGAGCAACACGAAACGGTATTGTTGCGCGAATACTAGAAAAATATTTCGTAGAGAAACAAGAGAAGCAAGAGCTCTATGACGTATGGTTTATGGCAGAGGTGGAAAAAAGCATAAAATCTGCCGGAGAGCAACCGTTGGTCGATCATGAAGACGTTGTTAAACAAGTACATAATATAATAACTGAAGCAAGAGAAAGAAATGCTGCTAAAGTGGTCTGAGTACGCGCGTTATAAGTATACCGAGCAAATAAAATACATCGCTTTGCGCAATCCAAATGCGGCGGAAGAAATCGAAGCAAACATAGAAAATACATTAAACAGAATTTTAATTTATCCTCATTCAGGGCGCATCGGGCGTTATCCTGATACATTTGAGTGTCTCGTAAACAAAACTCATTTGATAATTGTATACAAAATACACAAAGAAGTTATAACGGTACTAAATATTCTACACACAGCTCAAGATTATCCATAAGAAAAGGGAACTTATCTTTTTTGAAAATTTGTGATGTATAATCATGTTTTAAAATATTAAAAAATAACTTTTGAGGTGCTGTTGCGATGTTTGATTTCATCAAGGGTGTATTCGGTCTTGACCCAAATGGGCGCGCGTTAAAGAGATATACGGAATATGTTGAGCCTATAAATAATTTGGAACCTGAAATGCAGGCTCTGTCGGACGACGGCATAAGTGCATTGGCTCAGGATTTCAAATTACGAATAGATAACGGAGAATCTCTTGATTCTCTCATGCCGGGCGTTTTTGCTGCGGTTCGGGAAGCTTCAAGACGAACAATCGGATTGAGGCACTACGACGTGCAGCTTGTTGGCGGAATGGCTTTACACGAAGGAAACATAGCCGAAATGAGGACAGGAGAAGGAAAGACTCTTGTAGCAACGCTTGCTGTTGTCCTAAACGCCCTTGGGGGAAAAGGAGTTCACCTTGTTACGGTCAATGACTACCTTTCGAGGCGCGACGCGGACTGGATGTCCCCCATCTATAACATGATGGGGCTCAAAGTCGGGGTAATTTATCCTTACATGCCGCAGGAAGAGAGAGTGGCGGCGTATAAATCGGACATAACATACGGGACAAACAGCGAATTCGGATTTGACTATCTGAGGGACAATATGGTGCTCACCACGGCAGATATGTCGCAAAGAGGTCACAATTACTGCATAGTTGACGAAGTTGACTCAATCTTGATAGATGAAGCGCGTACGCCGCTTATAATTTCGGGGCCGTCGGACGACAACGTTGATCTTTATAAGGCGGCGGACCAGATGGCGCGACTGCTCAAAGAGGTCGAGGATTACGAAAAAGATGAGAAGGAAAGGAACATTTCACTGACTGAAGCCGGAATAGCTAAAACCGAACGTCAGATGAAAATGCCGGGTTTATTCTCCGATGCAGCGCGTTCCGAACTCGCGCACAGGATAATACAGGCGGTTAAGGCGCACAGGCTATTTACGCGCGATGTACATTATGTAGTCAAGGACGGAGAGATAATAATAGTCGACGAATTTACAGGACGTCTCATGGTAGGGCGCCGTTATTCGGACGGGCTGCATCAGGCGATAGAGGCGAAGGAGCGCGTTAAGGTCGGAAGAGAAAGCCAAACGCTCGCGACCATAACGCTGCAAAACTATTTCAGAATGTACGTAAAGCTCTCGGGTATGACCGGAACAGCCCTCACAGAGGCCGAAGAGTTCAAAGAAATATACGGGCTGAAAGTTATTACCGTGCCAACGCACCGGGATATGATAAGAACCGACCACCCCGATGCAATATTCGGCACAGCGCTTGAAAAATACAGCGCGGTAGCCGACGAGGTTTCCGAGAAACATTCAAGAGGCCAACCGGTTCTCGTCGGAACAACTTCCATAGAGAACTCCGAACGCGTAAGCAAACTGCTGAAAGCGCGAAAAATTGAACACCAAGTGCTCAACGCAAAACACCACGAGAAGGAAGCTCACATTGTGGCGCAGGCAGGCCGCAAGGGCACAGTCACGGTGGCTACAAACATGGCCGGGCGCGGAACGGATATTGTACTGGGCGGGCAACCTTACAGCGACGTCAATCACGACGAAGTGACAGCGCTCGGCGGGCTAGCAATAATAGGAACCGAAAGGCACGAGTCGCGCCGCATAGATAATCAGTTGAGGGGACGTTCAGGGCGTCAGGGTGACCCGGGTGAAAGCCGTTTTTACCTCTCTTTGGAGGACGATCTGCTCAGGTTATTCGGCTCGGAAAAAATACAAGGATTGCTTGGTAAATTGGGAATGACCGGCGGAGAATCCATAAATTCTCCGATGTTGACAAAGACGATAGAATCATCACAGAAAAAAGTGGAACAGATGCATTTTGACATACGCAAACAACTTTTATCTTACGATAACGTAATGAACCAGCAGCGAGACGCAGTTTACACGGAGAGACAAAATATCCTCACCGATGAAGACGTTAATGCCTATGGACTCGGAATAGCAGAAGGAGTAATTTCAGATATTATTGAATATTATTTTAATGAAAACTCCGAACCCGATACCGACCGTGCAGTATCAAGGATACGCTCTGTTTTCGGACAGGAAGTTGCAAAGGAACTTGTTGGGGTGGACTCAGCGAGAGGTGTGGAACTTCTACGGGAGGACATTTCAAATTCCGTTAAATCAAAATATGAGAGTAAGATTCAAGAATTTGGAGAAGAACTGGCGCCGCGTTTACTCCGGTATATATTGCTGAACACTCTTGATAATGGCTGGCGCGACCACTTGCTTGGAATGGACGAACTAAGACGCGGGATAGGATTGCGCGCCATAGGACAAAAGGACCCTCTTCTTGAATATCAATTTGAATCATACAATTTGTTTAAGGATATGATGCAAAGGACGCGCCTTTCAATTGCTGAACAGATTTTCAGGGTAAAAGTAGTATCGGAAGAAGCGAGACGCAAGGAAAGAAATTTATCCGAAAACAGGGATTTCAACGCGCCAATAATACCTCAAAGGTCAGAAGCCTACGAGACAGCACTGATGGCAGGAGAAGGGAAACAAACGCCTATAAGAAAAGGCGCGAAAATCGGAAGAAACGACCCGTGCCCATGCGGAAGCGGAAAGAAATATAAACACTGCTGCGGGAAATGATAAAGTATGTAATATGTAATTCTAAATGAGGTGAACATATGGTTTTACGCTTAAGAATTTTACTGTTTTTGATTTTGCTTGTTTTCGTTGCGTTGCCGCTGCAAAGCGCGGAAGCTGCCAACTTCGATTTTTATAATGCATCAGAATCATTCAGCGATTCAGCTCCAAAAATTGACCTTATGGAAATGATTCAGGAATGCCCGGATTTTTCTGCTTACCCCAAGTATGACGGAGTAATATGGCTTAAAGAGCATACATACCAGATAGACTCAAGCGGATTAATGTCCGTCACGACGGTTTGGGTAATTCTTGGAAAAAGCGAATTAGAGAGAAAGTGGCTTGACTGGAACATACAAATTCCGAAGGGTGGAGACGCGCAAATCTACGAGGCGTCTTTATACGACCCCGGAAGCTTGACGCAAATTGATAGAATTGAACCTCAAAGGAAAAACGATGTATGGCATATAAATTTTCGAACTGTACCGGACGAATTTATAATAGTTTTGTCGTATCGACAGTCTTACGCGCATGGAATTTTCATACAGGATATGCTGTGGCTAAACGAAAGTTTGCCCATATGGGAGCACTCTATCATTGCAAATGTAGAAACTGGAAGAGAATTTGAATATGTTTCAAACTCAAATGTTGAGCCAGAAATAACCAACAGCGGAAACCATGATATATATAAATGGATGATAGTAAATCAAACGCCGGTTTTATCCCATTCTCTCAGAACAGACTCAAGGATTTGGCTTGCTTTCGGGAATAAACAACCGCTCTCAAATTTAATAAAATTACTTGAAATTTATGAAAAAATGCAGGTTCCGCTTCCCCCTTCAAATGTTGAAGCGTGGCTGAAGAAAGGAGACCTGTCATCATTTTTTAACTGGTTGCTTGCACAAGAAATTGATAACTCGATAAACAGAGCTCGGGAAGAAATACCTGAAAGAGCGCCGTGGAGCAAATGGGAAAAATCTATCTTAGCTTCATCATGGATAAATCGTTACAACAAAGGTTCGTGCCGTTTGTTCTGGAGGTTATCCGTTGACCCTGCTAAATATAATTTTGCCAATGAGTCCATAATTTTAAACCCCGTTATGGAGCTAAAGAGAAAAAAAGATACTTTCTTTTACGATGCAGGCCAACCATACGAGCCCGGCCTCACATCTTTATCTTTAATTGGAGAAGCCCTTTACATTCCTAATGAAGGGAATAAACTCGAAAAAAGGTTAATTCCGCCGCGCGGCGCATCTGTCAACCGTTTGTCCATTATATGGAATATCAGCCTGGCGGAAGACAACACAATGACTGGTTCGGTGCGCTTAATCATACGCAACTCATGGAAAGATTTTCTGTTATCAAACATGAATGTAAATGATATTCTTCGCGAAATTGCAGGAAAAGCCGCATTTGAAAAGGACATAACAACGAAAAACATAAGGGAAGGGATTGAAATCATAGCGCCGTTAAAACCAAGTAAAATAATACTCGGAACATCAGGAACAAACGCTATTATTCCACTAACTCCACCTCAACCGGACTGGCTTCGTGATCTCGGAACTGCGATAGCTCCATATTCGATTAAGTTTCCTATGAGTGTAGAAATAAACTATAAGATAAACCTTCCGGCAAACGTGAAGGATGTGCTTCCTCCAACGCAGATAGACAGAGACGGAGGTAAAATAAAGTATTTGGAGAAATACGAGTATTTTAGGCGTTCGAAGAGACTGGATGTGACAGCCAGATTGACTTTTCCAAATTCAAGAATTGATCAGGACTCAGAGAAGGAGATTGCATTTGCGATCTCAAGATTTGGCTCGCAACGCTCAATTCCGATAAGAATCAGGGATTAGGGATTAGGGATTAGGGATTAGGGAGGTATTTGCTTGAAGGACATAGATAGTATTCTGCAGCAGATTTTATTTGAGGCAGTTAGTATAGTAAGCGATGGAAAAATTGAGATAAGCGAGATAATGTTTGAAAGGCCAAAACGTGAAGGGCAAGGAGACAGGGCGTCAAATATCGCTATGAAAGCGGCGAAGCAGCTTGGAAAACCCCCGCGCACATTAGCGGACGAGATAGTATCGGCAATCGAAAAAGGCGATTATATAGAAAAAGTCGAGACAGCAGGCCCCGGATTTATTAATTTCTTCCTTACTCCTTTGTGGCTGCAACTCACAGTAGAAAACATACTTTCGAACCCTGACGCGTTCGGCAGCTCGGACACAGGAAAGGGGAAAAAGGTTCAGGTGGAATTTGTGAGCGCAAACCCTACCGGACCTCTTCATGTCGGGCATGGAAGAGGCGCCGCAGTTGGGGACACCGTTGGGAACCTGTTGTCATTTACAGGCTGGGACGTGCAAAAGGAGTATTATCTGAACGACGCGGGGCTTCAAATGCAAATTCTCGGAACCTCAACACAATCGCGATACTTTGAGCTCGCCGGGGCGCCCGATAAAGCGCCGTTACCGGAGACGTCGTATAAAGGCGAGTATATATGGGATATAGCAAGTAGAATCGTTGAAAGCGAAGGCGACAAATATATATCGCAACCCCTTGAGGACAGCGTGCCGTTTTTTACAAACCAAGCCGTGAACTCAATTCTGGATGATATTAAAAACGATCTCTCCGATTTCGGAATAAAATTCGACGTCTGGTATTCGGAAAAAAGCCTCTATGAGCGCGGGCTGGTTAACGAAGCGATGGAATACTTGAAGAAAAGGGACTTCACGTTTCAGCATGAAGGAGCTTTATGGTTCAAATCTCCCACAAAATCCAATACGGAAGTAAACGAAGATGCAAACACCGAAGACAAGGAAAGAGTTCTTATTCGCAGTAACGGAGCGCCAACCTATTTTGCCTCGGATATCGCGTACCACAAGGATAAATTCGACAGAGGCTTTGTAAGGCTCATTGATGTTTGGGGCGCCGACCACCACGGATATGTCCCAAGGATGAAAGCCGCCATAGCAGCGTTAGAGCACTCGCCTGACTCGTTCGAAGTATTGCTTATCCAGTTTGTGAATCTGCTGCGGAATGGGGAGCTTGTCCCCATGTCCACGCGTTCGGGTCAATTTGTAACACTCAGAGAAGTGAGGAGTGAAGTTGGGAACGACGCGGCAAGATGGTTTTTCCTTATGCGCAACAGCGACAGCCATCTTGATTTTGACCTTGAACTCGCAAAACAACAAAGCAATGAAAATCCTGTATACTACGTTCAGTACGCTCACGCGCGCGCATGCAGCATAAAAAGGGAATGCACCGAACGCGGATTGATGAAAAGCATGAAAACAGATTTTAATATCGGCGCTCTCACTGAAATTGAAGAAAGAAAGCTAATATCGAGGCTGGCCATATTTCCACAGGAGGTTCTGCGCGCGGCAAATGAGTTAGCTCCGCATATAATGACAAATTACGTGTTCGATCTTGCCGCAGATTTTCACGCGTTTTACAACGCGCACAGGGTAATGTGCGAGGAGCAGGAAAAATCATCATCAAGGCTTCTGCTCGTGGAGGCGGTTAGAATAGTGTTGTCAAAAGCTTTGGGGATACTAGGAGTCTCGGCGCCGGAAAGAATGTAAAATAGTGTGGAGTGTGGAGTGTGGAGTGAAAGGAAAAAACAAAAGGCTATCCGCCCTTTACGGATTATTCCTTATATCCTCGCTCTAAAGAGCGTGGTTTTGCGAAACTGTGGATAAAAATCAAAAGGGATTAGGGAAGGATAGTTTATGCCGCGTATACGATGGGTATTTGTTTTTGTTTGTACAATGCTTGTTCTTTTGATTACGGGTACAGTTTTGTTTTATGAGGCGGAAAAAATAGTAAATCTTATTTCCATTTCCGCCGAAAGGACTTTACAACTCGCGGAAAAACAGAGTAAAGTAATTAAGTACAAGGAACAGATTGAGTTTTATAAGACCGATAAAGGAATTGCGCACCTGGGAAGAGAACAATACAACTTCATCTTCCCCGGCGAAAAGATATTTGTAATAGAAAAAAACTAAAGTATAATGTTCAATGTTTTTCTTTTGTCTTTCACTGTGCATTGAGCATTGATAATTGTGCATTGCCTTTTGGAGGCGCGTGCGCTCCGGTGAGCGTTCCGGACTTCAACTCCGGCGAGGGGCGGTTTAAGCCGTCCCTGGTGGGTTCGACTCCCACACGCCTCCGCCAATGAATACAATGTTCAATGTTAAATGTAAAATGTTCAATGTTCAATAAAAGACAAGGATAATGTTTAATGATACGGCGAAGGGGTTTTAATGCTCATGTTGAAATATACAAAAAAGACTGACCCTGATCTTTACAACATTGTGAGTGAGGAACTATACCGTCAGGAACACAATATTGAAATGATAGCGTCGGAAAGCACAGCCAGCGAGGAGTTGATGGAGCTTTCGGGATGCGTCTTCACCAATAAAACTACTGAAGGATACCCGGGCGCCCGCTTTCAGGCCGGTTCGCAAATAGCTGACAAAATGGAGAGGCTCGGAGTTGAACGGGCAAAATCGTTGTACGAAGCGGAACACGCTAATATTCAGCCCTATTCGGGTTCTGCGGCTAACTATGGCGTTTATGCAGCTTCACTAAAACCCGGGGATTGCGTGCTGGGGATGAGGCTCGATCATGGCGGGCACCTTACGCACGGCTCTCCCGCAAATTTCATGAGCAAGTTCTATAATTTCGTGTCATACGGTCTCAATAAGGAAACTGAGCTCATCGACTACGAAGAACTTGAAAATCTTGCCGCAGAGAATAAACCAAAACTTATAATAGCGGGCGGAAGCGCTTATCCAAGGCTCATTGATTATGAACGCATTGCCGCCATAGCTCATTCAAACGGCTCGCTCTTGATGGTCGATATGGCGCATGTTTCGGGGCTTGTCGCGGCAAAAGTGATTCCAAGCCCTGTCCCATTCGCTGACTTTGTTTCATCCTCTACGACAAAAACTCTTTGCGGCCCGCGCGGAGGACTTGTCTTATGTAAATCGGAACACGCAAAAGCTTTGGACAAAGGTGTTTTTCCCGGCTCGCTGAGTTCAATCCATCTCAATATAATGGCGGCCAAAACATGGCTTTTCAAACATGCAATGACGCAGGAATTCAGAAATGTCATGTCGCAAATACTAATAAACTCGCGCACTCTCGCCGCAGAGCTTGCAAAATATGGATTCAGGGTTGTAAGCGGAGGAACTGACAATCACATAGTGCTGCTTGACCTCAGGCAAAAGAAACTAACCGGAAAGCTTTTTCAGGATTCGCTGGAATATGTCGGTATAACCGTGAACAAAAACATGATTCCGTTCGACCCCGAAAAACCGTTAATAACAAGCGGAGTAAGAATCGGGCTAACATCGGTCTCACAGCGCGGTTTCAAAGAGCCGGAGATAACGCGGATTGCAGAAATAATGAACAAAGTGGCTAACGCGCCGGAAGACAGGGTTAACCTCGATAGATGCAAAACAGAAGCTCTCGAACTGGTAGCAACTCTCCCGCTCTACAAGGACAGAAATAATTAATTTTCATATAATTGCATTTATTGCATATTCGCCAAAAACCCAAGCGATGTTGCGGGCTTAACTGTTTTAAAGATTTCAACTCGTGTAATGTTCAAGTGAATTGAGCATATTAGCGGCGCTTTACAGAAGAAACTCAAGCAGATTTGTTTTCTTTCATTTCCTTCAGCACCCGTAACCCTAAAGGTATGGAAAGAAGAAACGTCGCGAAGTCCGCGATGGGCTGGCAGAGCTGTATGCCGAACACCCCCAGATATGGCGTCAGGATAAACAGCGCGGGCAGCAGAAATAAACCCTGCCTTGCAAAAGCGAGGAGGCTTGCCTCAAATGCCTTGCCTATGGTCTGCAACATCATGTTGTTAGGAATAACCCAGCTCATTAACGGGAAAGGTATGCACTGCAGCTGAAGCGCCAGAGCTCCTACCAATATGACTTCGGCGTCGTCCCTGCGAAACAGGGCTACTATTTGAGAGGCTAAGAAAAAACCTGCTACAGAGAGAAATAACATAATTACGAAAGACACCTTTACACAAAACCAAAACCCCTTTATAACCCGGTCATATCGTTCAGCGCCGTAATTAAAGCCGCATACCGGTTGGAATCCTTGTCCTAACCCGAGCAGCGCGTAATTCGCGATTATAGTGACGCGCTGCACAATAGAAATTGCTGCAATAACCGCAACTCCATAACTGCCTGCGGCGTGATTCAGACAAATAGTCGCTATGCTTGCGAATCCCTGCCTGAACAAAGATGGAAGCCCTCCGCGCACAATTTCCTTATAAAATTTAAATTGCGGGGAGAATTTTCTGGGATTTATACGTATGTTGCCCTTACACGAGCAGCCAACCAGCAACAGGCAACAACTCACGAACTGGCTTATTATAGTAGCTAAAGCCGCACCGCTCACACCCATATTGAAAACAAATATAAAAAGCGGATCCAGAGCGATATTCAGAACAGCGCCGCTTATCATTCCTATCATGCCGTAATTCGCGCTGCCCTGAAAACGCAACATGTTGTTTAGCGCCAGCGACCCCAACATCCATGGCGCGCCAATAAAGATGTAGAAAACATAATCGCAGGTATAAGGCAGAATCTCCTCCGTGGCACCGAAGAAACGGGCAAAGGTATCAAGGAAAACGAGCCCGGAAATCATCAATGTAGCCCCGCAGATGAGCGCGGATATGAAGCCCGTTGCGGCCATGGCGGCGGCGACATCCCAGTTTTGGGCGCCCATTTGACGCGAGATGTAGTTGCCTGAACCATGTCCAAAAAAGAAGCCCATAGCCTGAATCAGCATCATCAATGGAAAGGAAACCCCAACCGCTGCCGTGGCTCTTGTGCCTATCCATCCCACAAAATATGTGTCCGCCATGTTATAAAGCGCTGAAATCAGCATAATTGAAATTGTAGGAATCGCCATTCTGAGTATAAGGCGTTCCACAGGCGTTTCTACCATTCGGATATATTTTTCATCCAAATCCTTGACATTTCCAAAGATTCTAAGCACTCTCCTTCAAAAATTACTATCTGTATTTATTGCATCATGAATTTAAACAACTATGGCCTGAATCTTTGTCAGTCTTTTGTAAAATTAACCGTATAGTTCCAACTACTGCCATATTTCTTATAGAAATTCAGCCCGGAGTTTTCTCCAAGCTCTGTTATTGACTGCGCATTCATTTTATCAGGATCTCCGGCGAGTTCGGAAATTGATAAAATCCCGCCCGATTTTAACAGGCGATAAAACTCCTTCATGTACGCTGTTTTGTTCTCCACTTCTCCGAGAACCGCTACCATGAAAATCCTATCAAAACTTTCATCCTTAAAATTAAAAGATTTACCATCGCAAAGATAACTCTCCACGTTGACAATACCTCTTTTTTTCAAGCGTTTTTCCGCGAGACGAAGCATTTCAGGTTGAATATCTGCTATAACAAGGCGTCCCTCTGTTAGGGCGGAAGCTGCTTTTACACTGAAATATCCAGGTCCCGGCCCAATTTCCAATACGTTCATGTCGTCTTTTAATTCAAGACGATCAATAACCTGCTTTGGTGATAAAAATATATTTCGGAGCGGAAATAACAACGTATATGCATATTGATATGGAAACACTCTTTTCTCTTTCTTCTGAGGCTCGCCTTCTTCCTGAGCGGGATAAATTATCCCGCTTCCCATTATAACGGCAATCGGTTTGAGTGACTCAAAATTTTTACAGATAATCTTTATTATGACCGCTATCGGAACAGATAAAATAGCTCCGGGGATCCCCCATATTAAGCCCCAAAGCAAAAGGGAAATCAGTATTATCACTGGGCTAAGCCCAAGTCTGTCACCGACCATCTTTGGAGTTACAAAATTACCAAGGAAGATTTGAATGGCGCCAAGCGAAATCAGGACAATTATAGGCTTTATGTATCCCGGAGAAAACTGCAGTATCGCCATCATAACCGGCGGGATAGTGGCAATTATTGACCCCACAGTCGGTATGTAATTAAGGAGAAACGTCAAAACTCCCCAGCCCGCAGCGAGTTTCACGCCCATAATCTCAAGGACTATCCAGGCGCTGACTCCGGTAGCAAGGCTGATTAACGTGAGCGTTCCAAGATATCTGCTTATTTCGTAGGACACAGAGGACATGATATTTTTTATTCTGGCGGCGTTGTGATCGGAGAACGCAACGTCAATCTTGTTGTTCAAATACGGAGACTCCAGAAACATGAATAAAAAGAAAACAAGAGTTAAAACGAAATTACCGAAGATTGCAAAAAATACTCCCGAAATATTGCGCAGATTACGACCCACAATGTCAACCCAGTCTATACTTGGTACAGAATCCGGATCAATTTGAAACGCTGTTAAGAGATTTACCATCATCTCGCTGAGTTTAGAGTGATACTCATCGTATGCCTTGCTGAATTCTACGACCTGTGAAGTGCAAAAAACTATTCCAATGTAGAAAAGGCTGAATAAAACCGAAAAAACCAGTATCAAATTCACGAGCGGCGGCAGTTTGATCTTCTTACCAAAGTCTATGACAGGGTGAAATATCTGCAACATGAACCATGCAATAACCAAAGGGATAAAAACTCCGCTTGCAAACTTGAGAACAAAACCAAATGAAAATGCGCACAATAAAGCTACTAAAGTTACTAATATTTTTATATCAATCTCCTACTTTCAACAGTTCCAAATCATGCACTCTATTCATAAACCTTGTCAATGAGAGAATTTATTTTGCTTATAGCATCATCATAGTCGCACATTAAAACATGCTGCTCAATTTGTGAGAGAATCTCTTTTACCTCAACCCCAAGGGATTCGCTCGTGAGGTCATTTATTATTCTGTCTGCCATTATAGTATCCATATCATTTAAAGCATCTCTAAGATTCTCAAGATTCTTTTTTATCAATTCGAATGATATGCCTTCTTGAGATATGTTTTTTTCTGTCATGGCGTCATTTGATATAGCATGTTTTATATTATTTAGCAATACTTCAAGTTCATTCATAAATCTATCATTATTGCTTTTAATAAAAGAAATATCACCGTTATTGCCCGCTAGCTCTAAAGACATCGCAATTTCAGACAGTTTATTTGCTCCGATACTTGCAGAAGCGCTCTTTAACGCGTGTACATGCGTTGCGTACAGCGGAAGATCACCCATTTCCATGCACATTCTGATTTCCTTGATCTTTTCAACTCCATCTTTATAGAAAACATCAAGAATCTTTAAATATCCATCGACTCTTCCGCCTGTCATGGCAATACCTTTATTAACGTCAATTCCATTAATTACTATGTCGTTACTAATCCCCCGATCCTTTGCCTTGATAACTTTACCGTTTCCTTCTTCCGATTTAATTTGTTTTTCTTTCGGGATCCACTTTCCCAAAATAGCTTCCAGTCTAGCGGTATTTATCGGTTTTGATAGAAAATCGTTAAAACCATTGTTCAAGAACATCTCTTTTGTACCGATAACGGCATTTGCAGTCAGAGCAATAATCGGTATATCTATATAACGCGGTTCATTGGCGCCTAAAGCTCTTATTCGCGCTGTGGTCTCAATGCCATCCATTTCAGGCATCATATGATCCATAAACACTAAATCGAAATAACTTGATTTTACAGCCTTAATTGCTTCGGCGCCGCTTCTGCACTTTGTAATCTGCATATTATAAGGTTGCATCAACCCTTCTGCAACTTTTAAATTCGTATCAATATCGTCAACGACAAGTATGCTAGCAGTTGGCGCGGTGAATTTGATCAATGGATAATTGTTTGCGCTGTAGGAGAAACTGCTGGCAGCTCCGTTTATAGTATTGGCAATGGATAGCGAATGTATCGGAATTGTGAGAGCACTTAAATTCTTATCATCAGCCGTTTCGCCAAATTCCATGAGCAGTACTTTCGTGGAGTTGAGCTTTAGTTTTTCGCATATTTTTTCAACACTTTCGATCAATGCGGATTCGACAAAGATAAATGAATAATCCTGTTTTGACGCTTTCTCATAAAATTCGGTTTCGGTTGAGACATTTGTATTACTAACACCCAGATTGTTTACTGCGTAAATAATAGAATCTAAATATATCTTGCGCCTTTCATAAATAAGTATGCTAACTTTCTCCGGATTCATAACGGATGCAAGTTGCTCACGATTTCGGAATTTTTGCGGAATCGTAACAGTAAATGTGCTGCCTTCGCCATATCTTGATTTTACACTAATCTCTCCATTCATGGCTTTGACTAGATTTCGCGTTATTGCAAGGCCAAGTCCTGTACCTTCAATGCCTTTGTTTTCAGCTGAATCAAATCGCGTAAATTCACCGAACAGTTTTCTCATATCTTCCTGCTTTATCCCTATGCCGCTATCCGTGACATCTATTGTGAGATTAACAGTTCTTTCATCGGAAAATTCTCCTTTGACGCCAAGCGACACAAACCCTTTTTTCGTATATTTTACAGCGTTACTCAAAAGGTTGAGCAATATTTGACGAATCCTTATTTCGTCCCCATAAAGCTCGTTTGGTATATTACAGTCCAGATTTGTCACAAAACTCAATTGCGAATCAATTACTCTCATTCTGACAATGCTTATCACATCATTTAAGAGAGATGACAGTGAATAATCTCTCGAAACGATTTCAAGCTTTCCCATCTCTATTTTTGAAAAGTCCAATATGTCGTTAATTATGAACAAAAGGCTTGTGCTTGCTTGCTTGATTGTAAAGATGTGTTCACGGGCGGTATTCGACAAATCCTCGCGCAAGGCAAGATCTGTCATTCCTATTATCGCGTTCATCGGCGTTCTAATCTCATGGCTCATTCTTGCCAAAAAAATGCTCTTTGCCCGGTTTTCATGTTCCGCTCTTTGTCTTGCTTCTTCTATTTCCGTGACATCATTGCTCACGATAATATATCCAATTTTATTGCCATCGTTATCCATAAGATAATTCGCAAAACCTTTATAGTAATGCCCGCTTTCTTCCTGATACAAAATCTCGGCTTCTCTGTTCTCATGCAAAGCGGTAATAGGGCAGTATTTTGATTTATAGGGATAAACGCTTATTTCATGATACGAAGTGTTAATAATCTCGTCCAGAGTCTTACCAACTAAAATAAGCGAAAGATCGTTCATATAAATGATATTGTGGTCTATGTCAATAATTGAAAGCGGTTCGTTCACGCTGTTCACAATACTGTCGGCCATTTCATCAAAAGAATCAGCAAGCATTCCAAATTCATCTTTTGCGGAAGAATGCAGTCTGAATTGCCGTTCACCCGCTCTGAAACGTGATATGCCGTTTAGCAGGAACCTAATGTTGTTCGTCAGATAGGACGCCAGAATAAAAGCGACAATAAACACCACAGCGATTATGAAAGCAGTTGATAAAAAAAGATGCAACAAATTCTTCAACATATCGCTGTTAATGGTGTTGGTAAGCTTATTTTCTGTATCCTGAGCAGGACGGGTAAAATCGTCAAGACCGGCGCCGATTGTGACAAAACCGAATCCGCGCTTGGAATAGCCGTTCGCATCGGAAGGGGCGTATCGACCGGTATAATATGGAATAGCTCCGGCTGTCGTCAGTTTTTCAATACCGCTCCAGAGTATATAAAACGAACCCGAGCCGCCGCCCTCCGTAAGATCCATCCAGCCCGTACATTGCGGCGCGTTGTTCAGGTATCGTCCGTCAAGCCCGATAAAACCGATTTTTGTTAGTTCAGGAGCGGGGGTCTTACTACGCGATTGTTTGTCAAAAACCGGTATGACGGCGACGTAATCAGTCCATTTTTCTATCCCGCTCCCCTTCCATCCTTTATATATGGAATCTTCAAGCCATGGGATTGATGGTTCGCCGGTTTCAGGATCATAACCGACAATGGAATGGTGTCTAGGGTGACAAATACTGCGGCATTTATAATCCCAAATAAACGCGTAATTTCCTTCAAATGCGCTCGGCAGTTCTGTATAACGCTCTTTCATTGGGGTAATATAGTCAACATATTCCATAATATGGTCATGGTTCAACGCCATCGTCACATAACCGATAATTTCGCCTCTTTCATTTGTCGCCGGAGCAGCCCACCGCACGATACCTTCAAAGCGTTTCCCGTTCGGGTTTTCCATACCAGCATATGCTTGCCCTTCCGGGTTAAATTCTATATCATACCCGCGTTTACTTGCGGCTTCCTGAACAAAAGCGGGCGTATACATACCGATGTAGTTTGAGCGTACGTACGCTCCAATTACATCCGATACATAAATCTCTCCCGGTTTTAGCTTTTTCAACTCTTCAAAATAACTTTCAGCTTTAACATATGTATTTTTCTTATCTGATATATTAAGCTTATTTGGGTTAATGGGGTAATTTCTTTTCGTTGAGTTAGGCGTTGCATATTTATAGACTTGATTTCCATATAAATCAATAAATGCAATTTCATCATACAACGGCACGTTGTCATACGTGAAAAATAAGGGAGGTCTGGAATTAAAAGCGTCATTTTGATCATTTTCCGCATTTGAGGAATGGGAGAGCGCTCCGTCATATAAATCCGACTCTGTATGCACCCACGATTTATTATCCGTTGCAATTTCCCAATTTTCTTTCCGTATCAGTTGACCAAGCTTGTATTCAGCAAAAGTACGGTATGTTTCATCGGAAGGCGCCAGTTTTGATAGTAAAAGGATATCGCTGTCACATCTATAGAGAAATCTCGCTACTGCTTTTGCCGTATCGGTAGTCAATCTCTCTATGTTCTCAACAGCACTGCTATTTAGGGCTTTCGACGAGTCTCTGACGGCAATTCCACGCAACACAATACCAAGTGAATCAATTTGCATCCACGCGTATACCGTTATCAAAATAATTGGAATAACCTGTACAGCAAGGAAAATAAGGATCAACTTGGAACGCAGATTAAAACCTAAGTTTATCCGATTAAGCAACCTCCTTAATCCTCTCTCATTATTCTTTTTAGAGTGCTTCATTATTTACCTGCTTTCCTTATTCCAACAACAACATTATATGGCACGGCTTACTAAACTCTTCGGTTCTTAGATGAAGAAACTAAACCGTGATTCATGCTTGCCAAGCTATTATATTAGATTTATTCAAGCTGCTCGATAAATATTTGTAACGCTTGATAAAAAATAAATAACAAAATGCATAGCTGTCCTCTAGCTTTTATTACAGCTCCGATAATAATATAATTAAAAGTAGTTTTGTTTGGAGGGTGAATTAATATCATGCCAATAACCGGAGCGTTCATTATGCCGCACAAGCCGACAGTTTTACCACAGATTTGTCGAGGAGAGGAAAGCGAAATCCAAAAGACAGTAATTTCATGCAGAGAAATCTCAAAGCAAATTGCTGTCTTGAAGCCAGATACAATAATTATAACCTCTCCTCACAGCATAATGTACACCGACTATTTTCATATTTCCCAGGGGCGCCGGGCAAAAGGCGATTTAAGTAAGTTTGGAGTCGACGCGGAAAAATTTCAAATATGCGTTGAGTACGACTGCGATTACATATCGACGCTTCAGGAAGAGGCAGCAAAATATGGAATAGCGGCAGGAACTCTCAATGAAAAAGACGTGTGTCTTGACCACGGAACAATTATTCCTCTGGCTTTTATACGCGAACTGTACGACGGTTTTAAATTAGTGCGAATAGGGCTTTCAAGGCTTCCATTCTCAGACCACTATGTATTTGGAGAATGCATCTCCAAGACAGCCGATATTCTGGAGAGTAATGTCGTTTTTATAGCGAGCGGAGGTTTACCCCATGAAGCGCCGGCAAAAAACCATGATGGATTCACCGGAGAAGGGTCGCAGCACGACGGGCAAATAGCGAGAGCCATGCGTAACGGTGATTTTTTGAAATTCCTTACATTAGAAGAGACATTCAAGGATGAATCAGCAGCGCGCGGATTGAGATCGTTCATAGTCATGGCAGGCGCTCTGGACGGTAAGGGAGTAAAGTCAGAACTTCTATCATACGAAAAAGTTTCCGGCGCCGACTGTGCAGTTGCTTCTTTTATTCCATACGAAATAAATGAAAACAGGAAATTTCTTGATATCTATAAAAAGCTTGAAGGTTTTCAGTATAAAACAAAAGTAACAGAGGACGAATATGTCGCTCTGGCAAAATATTCAATCGAGAGTTATATAAAGACCGGCAAAATAACGGACTTGCCGCTAAATCTTCCGAAAGAAATGTTGGAGCGAAAAGCGGGAGTCTTCGTATCCCTAAAAAAGCGCGGCAATCTTCGCGGCTGTATTGGTACGATATCTCCCGCTACCGGCAATATAGCGCGCGAAATCCAAAGAAACGCTGTAAATGCGGCAACGAAGGACCCTCGTTTTGAGCCCGTAAACGTAGCGGAACTGTCGGAAATAACGTGCAGCGTTGATGTGTTGTCTCCGCCGGAACCGGTCAGTTCAGTAGACTGTTTGGATCATGAGCGCTATGGAGTTATTGTGAAGTGCGGACATAAAAGAGGGCTGCTGCTGCCCCGCCTTGAAAAGGTAAACTCGACAAAACGGCAAATTGAGATAGCATTAAGCAAAGCAGGAATAAGAAATGACGAGACGTTCAGTATTGAAAGATTTGAAGTGGCGAGGCATATATGATGATGAAGATCAGGAAAATGACTATAGATGATTATGAGCAGGTTTATAGCTTGTGGCTTAATACTCCGAATATGGGGCTGAATAATTTGGACGATTCAAAAGACAGCATTGCTAAATATCTTGCAAGAAACCCAAATACCTGCTTTGTTGCCGAAAAAGACGGCAATATAATCGGCGTTATCTTGAGCGGGCACGACGGACGCAGAGGGTTCATTTATCATGCAGCTGTGGCGCAGGGCGAACAACGGCAAGGGATTGGCGCCGCGCTCGTCAGCGAGGCAATGTCCGCTCTTCAACGCGAGGGGATAAACAAGACGGCATTGGTAATATTCACGAAAAACGATAATGGCGCCGCCTTTTGGGAAAAACAAGGATTTACGACAAGAAGCGACTTAGTTTACCGAAATAAAGCAATAACCGAGTCGAAAAGAATTTACACATAATAAGGAAATCTTGAGTATTTTCATGTTAAATATTATACTTTGGGCTATGAAAAATATAACCGAAATCAATATAATATTATTTGGCTATGTGTTGAGCATTGACAAAAGCATGAATGTTAACGGCTATCCGTGCTTTTCGCATGTGTTACTGTATCACCGCTCTAAAAATCAAGGTTTACGAAACTGTTCTACGTTCCGCAGGAAGTCCAATATATCTTAAGAAGGATGTGGTTATATGAGTAGTATGAAAAAATATGCTTCAGAGTTTATCGGTACATTTGTTCTCACATTTATGGGTTGCGGAAGCGCAATGTTTCTCGGATGCGACCCCGCAGGCGGGCACTTGGCTGTCGCGCTCGCGTTCGGCCTTTCCATCGTTGCAATGGCGTATGTAATTGGCGGCGTTTCCGGCTGTCACATAAATCCAGCGGTTTCAATTGCAATGCTCTTGGATAAACGGCTTTCCTCAGGCAATTTTATAGGCTATGTTATATCGCAGGTTTGCGGCGCGATTGTTGCAGCTATGCTGCTCAAAATTCTCACAACGCTTGGCATAAGCGACCTGACGGGCGGCCTTGGCGCAAACGGAGTCGCTAACGCCGGCGGCGTTTGCGGCGCGTTGATAATTGAATTTATTTTAACGTTTATTTTCGTATTCACGATTCTGGGAGTGACCGCCAACGAGAGCACGTCCAGCATAGCTGGCATAGTAATCGGCCTCACGCTCACATTCGTGCATATTGTCGGAATACCTCTTACCGGCACGTCAGTCAATCCCGCAAGAAGCATCGGCCCCGCGCTGTTTACAGGCGGTTCCGCGCTTATCAACGTCTGGATATTCATCGTTGCCCCGCTTGCCGGCGCAGCGCTTGCAGCGATTGTCTATCAGATGCTGGTTAAGAAATAAGTAAATAGCATTTTAGAAATAATTACGGTTATACTTTTTATCAATCAGACGTGAAAACTTTTATCTCATAGTGAGGTGAAACGGTTTAGGAAGTTAATCTCAAGAGGAGGGTTATATAATGCGTAACAAAAGTATTACGCTATCTATAGTTTTAGTTAGCATCATAGTTATGATATTCTGCGGAGCGGCATTCGCGAAAGACAGCCTCATTATCTATACGTCGATGAAAGAATCCCTTATTGGAGGCATTGTGGAAGGGTTCATCGTAAAATACCCTGATGTCGCAGTCGACTACCAGTCCGCGGGTGCGGGAAAACTAATGGCTAAAATAGCAGCCGAGCGGGAAAGCGGAAAAATTTTAGCGGACATCATCTGGACCAGCGAAGTCCCGGATTTTTACAGCATGAGAAAAGAAGGAATTCTGGAGCAGTACAACACCCCGCTCATTAATGAAATTCTGAACCCGTTCGACGACTACGACGGACATTTCACAGCGGCGCGCCTCGGAACTCTTGGCATCGCAATCAATACCGACTTGATAAAGACGCCTCCCGCTCAGTGGTCAGACCTCTTCAAGCCCGAATACAAGGGAGCTTTCGGTATAGCGGACCCCGCGCTTTCAGGAACATCTTTCATGAGCGTAGGTATGCTGGAAAAGCAGTTCGGTTGGGAATTCTTCGAGAAGCTGCACGCAAATCAGGCGCGTATCGGTAAGGGCTCCGGCCAGGTGGTGGACGACACTGCCTCCGGCGAGTTGGCAGCGAGCCTCGCCGTGGATTACATCACAAACGATAAGATAACCAAAGGCGCTCACATTGCCCTCTACTATCCGCCGGAACTGCTGATGGCGCCAAGCCCAATAGCAATTTTCAAAGGAAGCCCCAATCTGGAAGCTGCAAAGAAATTCGTTGACTATCTGCTCTCCCACGAGGCGCAGGTGCTGATAGCGGGGGAAGGAACGCTTTCCGTCCGGACGGATGTGAGCAATCAGGAAGGATTTATGCTTCCCGAGGCCAGCGAAGTTCTGGCGCGCGCTATAAAAATCGACTACATAGATATGATGGGCAGGAAGGAAGAGTTAATAAAGAAGTTCACGGATGTCCTTCAGGGGAGAAAATAGTGAAAAATGAAAGTGTGAAGCGTGAAGTGTGAAGTTAAAAGCAAAAGACAATGATAAAGGCAAAAGCGGTTGCTTTTGTCTTTCATTTTCAATTTTCAATTTTCTGAAAGGAGGCGTGCATGTGATGGAAGATTTGATCCGAATCGAAGGAGTGTCAAAGAGTTACGGCGCTCACAGGGTTCACGGGAATCTAACGTTGTCAATCCCAAAGGGTGAATGCTTCACTCTGCTCGGTCCTTCCGGATGCGGCAAGACGGTTTTGCTGCGGCTCATCGCGGGTTTCGAGGCGCCGGACGCAGGGAAAATCAGCATTGACGGCGTCGTGGTATCGGACCCCGCAGCGGGAGTGAACATCTCTCCGGACGGACGAAATCTCGGCATGGTTTTTCAAGATTACGCCGTCTGGCCTCACATGACGGTCTTTGACAATGTTGCTTATCCGCTGAAACTCGCTAAGAAAGACCGCAAAGAAGTATCTGAAAGGGTCATGGAGACCATAGCGATGGTGGGCATGAGTGGGCTTGAAAAGCGCCTGCCTTCGGAACTTTCCGGCGGACAGCAGCAGCGCGTCGCCCTCGCGAGGGCGCTCGTGGCGAAACCATCTCTCCTTTTGCTCGACGAGCCGTTGACAAACCTTGACGCTAACCTGCGGGAGGAAATGCGATTCGAGATTAAAGAGCTTCAACGAAAACTTGACGCCACTGTCCTTTACGTGACGCACGATCAGGAGGTGGCGTTGGCGTTATCCGACCGTCTGGCAATCATGGATGAAAGTGGTCGTATCCGACAGACGGGCTCTCCCTGGGAAATCTTCGAGCGACCCGTTGACCCGTTCGTGTTCAATTTCATGGGTATCGCCAACTTTCTCTCAGTAAGACGTGAGGGAGAAGAATACTTCGTGGGGAACGGAACGCAGCCCATGCCTTGGGAGAAGCCGACAGGCGACTGTAAGGAGTGGGTTGCGGCGTTTCGCCCCTCGGATGCGCGAATAGCCCACGATGGCGCGGGACTGAGGGGCGTCGTAAGGCGGGCAAGTTTTTTGGGCGCCATGATGGATTATCTGGTGGACGTGGACGGTGCAGCTTTGCGCACCAGCGTTGAGACCCACGAGGCCATAGCGAACGGGCTCATGTTCAACGATGGGGAAAACTGCGTCGTGGACTTTCATAACCTTCACTGGTTCGAGGCGGAAAGCCTGCGGGAGGTCATGGGGACGAGTGTTCGGGAGGGGAAATCATGAATACAGTTGTTCAAAAAAGCAGATTCGGCGTAGCGCAAATAATCCTTTTCCTGTCCATTTCCATTCTGGTTGTGGTGGTGGCGGTACCCGTGCTGCTGATTCTATTCAACGCCTTCTGGGTGAACGGAAAGTTCAACCTCAATGACGTTATTCGCATAATCAGCGAGCCGGATACGTGGCAAGCCCTGATGAACTCACTCATCATCGCGGCGGGAACTACCGTCGGAAGCACCATCGTGGGAACGTTCTTCGCCTGGCTTGTGACTCGCACGGATCTGCCATATAAAGGCTTTATGAAGGGAATGTTCTTGGTGCCATTCATGCTTCCGTCCTTCATCGGCGCGATGGCGTGGAAGATGCTGCTATCACCAAGAGCGGGTTTTATCAACAAATTTTTCATGACATATTTCGGCCTGTCAGGCCCTGTTTTCAATATTTATAGCTACGCCGGAATCATACTGGTTGAGATAATGTACCTGTTCCCGTTTGTGTTCATTCAAGTCTGCGGCGCGCTTGAACGCATGGACCCAACGCTTGAGGAGTCCGCACGAATCTCGGGGGCGGGGCTTTTCACCATCACGCGGAAAATCACCATCCCTCTGGTGCTTCCAAGCATCCTGTCGGGGGCGCTTCTAATAATGCTCTACTCGATGGCGCACTTCGGAACCGTTGCGGTGCTGGGAATCGAGAACGGGATATTTAACATCCCTACCCTCATATATCAGCGCATCCACCAGAGCGCGGGCAGTTTCTCATCCATAAGGACGGGAACTGTGTTGGCAACGATTCTTGTATTGACAGCCGCTTTTATTCTCTGGTTGCAGGGGAAAATCCTGAGCCGCGGGCACTACCAAATAATAGCGGGCAAAAGCTTCCGCCCAATGGAGCTGAAGCTAAGGACGCTACGCATGCCGTTGTTTATATTTTGCATAGCTTACATCGGCTTCACCATCGTTCTGCCAACTGTGGTTATTTTTCTTGTGGGCGGCCTCAAGACATACGGTCTGCCGTTTACGTGGGAGAACCTGTCGCTTGAAAACTATAAGTTCATCCTGTTCAAATATAAAGTCACGCGCGACGCCATATGGAACAGCGTCACTCTGGGGCTCAGCGCGGCGGTCATCACCATGTTTGCGGGAGTAATGATTTCTTACGTCATCGTTAAAATGAAGGTGCGGGGCAAGGGCATTCTGGAGTTTCTGGGAATGCTGCCTTTCTCGGTGCCGGGCTCCGTCATCGCGCTCGGCGTTATTTTAGCGTGGAGCGGCAAGTACGGCGTCAACCTGTATAATACCGTTTGGATAATTCTTGTGGCCTATATCGCGCGCTACATGGCGTTTTCGCTCCGCGCGAACTCCGCGGCATTAGAACAGGTGCACGACTCATTAATGGAAGCGGCGCGGGTATGCGGCGCCTCCATGTGGCAGACTCTGAAGGACATTGTGCTGCCATTGGTGCGGCCTGGAATGTTGGCGTCCTTCTTTCTCATATTTCTGCCGTCCTTACGGGAGCTGACAGTGTCAATAATGCTCTACGCGCCCACAACGCGCACCATCGGGGTGGCCATTTACACATTGAACGAGGACGGCGAGACCGTGGTCTCCGCCGCTCTCGCGGGCATAGCGCTTATAATCATCGTGACGGGGCAGCTTCTTGTGGAGCGATTCCTCGGCAAAAAAGCTCACAGGTAGGTGACGGGTAATGTCTCATATACGACTGTTGAATGTGACGAAACGTTTCGGCGACGTTACGGCTGTAAACGGCCTGAATCTGGAAATAGAAAAGGGCGAGTGCTTTTCCATGCTGGGGCCTTCGGGCTGCGGCAAGACGACGACCCTGCGGATGGTAGCGGGCTTCGAGGATTTGAGCGAGGGCGAGATTCACGTGGGCGAGCGGCTTATTTCCTCCAGAAGTAAGAACTGGTACCTGCCGCCCGAGAAACGCGACTTCGGAATGGTCTTTCAAGCTTTCGCCGTGTGGCCGCACATGTCGGTCTACGAAAACGTGGCTTTTCCCCTGCGCGTCCGAAGACTGCCCGCCGCTGAAATCGAGAGGCGCGTAAAAGACGCCCTGTCATCCACTAACCTGTTGGCGGTTTCAAAAGAAAGCCCGGAGAACCTTTCCGGCGGAGGCAAACAACGCGTGGCTCTCGCTCGCGCGCTCGCCATCAATCCGGACGTCATGCTTTTGGACGAACCTCTTTCCAGCCTTGACCCGCATCTACGCGAGGAGATGCGTTTTGAAATAAGGGATCTTCAACGTAAATACGGATTTTCAATCATCTACGTGACACACGACCAGGCGGAGGCAATGGCTCTCTCCGACCGCATTCTGGTGATGAACCTGGGCGTCGTACAGCAAATAGACACGCCGCTCAACGTCTACAACCATCCCGTTAACCGATTTGTGTTCAGCTTCATAGGGCTCTCGAACTTCCTGTCCGTTGTACGGGACGGAGACGGATTCCGGCTGCGGGGGGGCGAACGATTGCCTGAGGGCTTGAAGCCGACTCAACAGGATAAAGTGGTGGGAGAAAGCGGCGAGCGTATTTCTTTGGCCAGCCGCCCGTCGGAAATTGACTTCTGCAACGAAGAGAATTGTTTGAGAGGAGTCGTCAGCAGGAAGTCGTTTCTGGGTGAAATTGTTGACTACCAGATAAAAATCGGTGATCAGGAAATGCGCGTGCAAAAAAGCCGCCGCGCGCCAGGGCCCAACGTAGATGAAACCTGTAGCTTGCGCCTGTTGCGCCCATTTTGGTACACGGAAATATAGTTCAATGTAAATGTTTAATTGTATTGACAAAAATAAGAAATGTCATAATATATTTAAAGAGAGGACGCGCAAACGTCCCCTCATTTGTAAGCCGTTTGACGGTGAATGACTGAACTCACAAAAATTTAAAATATTTTCACGAGAAAATAAGCCAAACCTTGTCCGGGCGGCTTATTTTTTTATGTTTATTATCGCAATTATAACTAACCCAAAAGTTAAGGCAATCATCAATGCTTCGTAAACACTCACGGCTATCACCCCCTTTAAGGAGTCCAGCCGTATAAACACCGCCCACAGCTTACTATTTCATTATAACAGATTATAATCTCCTTATTTCAATGTTCTATGTTCTATGTTCAATGTTCAATGTTCAATGGTTAGCTTTTATCTTTGTCTTTTCATTGTGCATTGATCATTGTGCATTGTCTTTCATTGTACGATGGCTTGACAGAGTGTTAAAATATCGTAATATATATACAAAGGAGAGGGCGCTCTAACGCCCTCTCGGTAGTAAACCGTTCGGCGGTGAACAGCCGGACTCTCAAAAAATATTTAAGGTCCTAAAAAATAAGCCATTCCTTACCGAGAGGCGGCTTATTTTTTTATGTTTATTATCGCAATTATAACTAACCCAAAAGTTAAGGCAATCATCAATGCTTCGTAAACACTCACGGCTATCACCCCCTTAAGGAGTCCAGCCGTATAAACACCGCCCACAGCTTACTGTTTCATTATAACAGATTCTCTAACCAATCAGTCCGTCACTGCATCTCCAAACGGATCGTTATCCATGTCGGAGTTCCAGATATATTCTATATAATTTGCAATAGTTTGAGCTGTTTCCACTCCATGCATGTCGGATACAAAACCCAATAACATGTCAATTCCGGCTGAAATTCCTGCCGCCGTATAATATTTTCCATCTTTAACCCAACGAGCTTTCTTTATCCAATTCACTTCCGTTCCGTTACTGCAGACCCATTCAAAAACCATTTTGTTTGAGGTCGCCTTCATACCGTTCAATAGATTTGTCTTGGCAAGTAATGCGGATCCGGTGCATACAGTCAAAACATACGGGGCTTTTTCCGAAAAAAGCTTTAACTGTTCAACATAGTTTTCGTCAATTACAAGTTTTCTTGCCCCAAAACCGCCCGGGATCAACAATATTCCAGATTGATCCATTTCGGCAAACGGCAAAGTATCCACCGGAACTTGCTGACTGCTTACAACAATTCCTCCATTTAATGAATGAAATTTCAAAGAATAATCTTGGGGAAGTTGCCCAATAACTTCCGCAGGACCAAAAGCGTCAAGTGTTTCAAAACCACCATAAAGAACAATATTGAAGCTTGTCATTTGTAGTTGCGCAGCTTCTCTGCCGCGCTCTTAATTAGTTCGGCGGCATTTTCAAGTTGCGTTACGATTTCTTCTCTGCTTTCTGTAACATCTCTTTTCAGCATATCCAATACGCCCTGCGAGCTAATCCAGTCCTGCCAAGATTTAATGTAGCGCTTCCCTCTTTCAGACATTCTTATGCTTCGGGTCGCTCTGTCCGCCCGTCGTCTTCGCTCAGAAGCGTGCTTACGTTTGTGAGCCAGTTTTGCCAACGTAGCCGCCTGCGCTTTTTCCAATTCGGCTGACAGCTTTTCATTTTCCAGAAGCAATTTTTGATAATCGGCCTGATTGCTGATGTCCTCCGGTAATACAAAGTCAGCTGGTTCGTATTCATATTCACCATATGCCTGCATGAACCAGACCGAAAGCGTATAAGCCATCTCAAGCAGCGCCATGCATTCCTCAAATGAATCATAACCTTCATGAACAGCCTCGTTACGCCTTATTCTTATCACATAGAAGATATCGCTGATTTCCGGCGAAAGCTTATTTGCGCGCTGAAGCACCTTGATTCTGTTGGCGTGCGTGTTGTCGTTGCCGGACGGCGGCTTAAGGTCTTCCAGTTCAAGCATATAATTCACGATGGTTTCCGCAAGAGAACCCATCTTATACAGGCAGGTATTCGGGTCGGAGTAGAGATAGCCTTCGGCAAGGCATCCCATCTTTTCAAGCGCGGGGAACTCTTCTTCCAAAAATGAAAAATTACTAATCACCACTAATTCCTCCTTTTTCAATGTTCAATGGTTAGCTTTTATCTTTGTCTTTTCATTGTGCATTGTGCATTGTGCATTGTGCATTGTGCATTGTGCATTGAACATTGAACATTGTCTTTTTTCTACACTAAAGTATAATATTAACATCAAAATGCTCAAGGCGTTCAAGTTTCATTTCAAAATGAATTAGAATTAAGAAAGCAATCTACATGTTGAAAAACAATGGCGGAGGACAGCAGCAATGCTTAATAAACTAAGACAACTTATTCAAAACGGAGAAGGGCTGACGGTTGAATTTAAGCGCTGTGAAAAAGAAATTTCAAGCAATGTCTATGAAACTGTGTCGGCGTTTTCAAACCGTTACGGAGGGTATATTTTACTCGGAGTTGAGGACAACGGAGAGGTCAGCGGCGTAAACCCGGAAGCCGTAGCTAAGATAAAGAAAGACTTCGCGAACTCTTTGAACAATCCGCAACGGTTTGCTCCTACACTTTTTCTTGTCTTGGAAGAAGCGGAACTTGATGGCAAAATAATACTGTGGTGCTATGTTCCACCGGATTCGCAAGTCGTATTGTTCAGCGGCAAAATTTACGACCGCGCCGTGGACGGCGATATGGATATTACACGCAATTCTATGATGGTAACGCAAATTCATCAACGCAAAATGGCAGATTATTCCGAGCGAAAAGTCTTTCCCTATGCCAAGGAAAAGGATTTTGAATTCGATAGACTCATGCCAAAGGTACGGCGTTTGGCAACCAACCGTTTGGATAATCATCCGTGGGCAAGTATGACAAACATGGAAATAATTCAAAGCGCCGGACTATATCAGGAAAGTCTTGAAACCGGGAAATCCGGATATAACCTCGCCGCTGTTCTACTGTTTGGGCGCGATGAAGTGATTCGATCCTGCACGGCGAATTACGTTACCGATGCTATTTGCCGCCGGGAAAACCTTGACCGTTATGATGACAGATTGATGGTCACGAGTAATTTACTAGACGCCTATGACCAGCTTATCGAATTTATCACAAAACACACGCTTGACAGATTCTTTCTCATTGAAAGCCAATCCGTCAGCGTACGCTCTAAAATTGCCCGCGAGCTTGTAAGTAATACTCTTGTACACCGCGAGTACACAAGCGCGTATCCTGCTAAGATAATTATTGAACGCGATCGAATAGTCACGGAAAACTGGAGCTTGCCAAGAACGCCCGGACGTATTGACCCGCATAATTTTACTCCATATCCCAAAAACCCGCTGCTCGCAAATTTCTTTGTCAATATTGGCCGCGCCGATGTACTCGGTTCAGGTGTCCGAAACCTGTATGAATTTACGAAAATATACTCTGGAGGGGAACCTGAACTTATAGAAGGCGACATATTCAGGACGGTTATTCCACTCAATAAATCAAACAGCGAAGTGATCGATAAAACGAGCGATAACGTGAGCGATAAACAACCGATGAACGATAAAACGAGCGATAATGAAAAAATAATCAATAAAACGCTCAATAAAGATCACTGTCAAGCCATACTTGCATATCTTGATAAATATGGCGAAATCAACGCAACGACAACAGCTAGTATAATAAAACGTTCTCACGGAACAGCGCGAAGAGTACTTTCGCAACTCGTCAACAATGGTTGTATCGTAGCGACCGGCGCTAACCGGAATCGAAAATATAGAACATTAGAATTAAAATAATATACTATGTCATAGATGCAATATGACCATTATGTATTTTGGTATGATGTTCATCGTCCCAAACGGCGCGGACTTCCCTGTCGTCGAAAAAACGTATTGATATTTTATTTACCATTTCAGTACCCTCGTCACGCAATCCGTCACTACCGCCGTGTTTGATTGTCAGTTCATTATGCATGGCAAGAATCTGTTCCTTTGATGAAGTTATCTTGCATTTTGACATTTCCTAACCTCCTCATGCAATGTGAATACATTCAGCAAACGAGTATGATATTTTTTCGTTCGGTGAAGTCTCTATCCATGCCCTCTCTTTATGCGATTTGCCTGAGAGAGCTTTCGCGCTTAATTGACCAATTTTTAACAATACTTCTTCTACTATTTCCATTTCATCAGCATTAAGAGTGTTCGGAATACTGATATTATTAAGAAATAGAATTCTGGAAATACCATCTTCTCGCTCGTTTTCTCTTATTAAAACAATTCCTAACTCTTCAGCGTAATCATACAGATAATAGGAAATTCTTCCTGCTGGAACGGGTCCGTACTCCCAGCGCACATAGTGTAATCCAGTAATCGAGTAGCCATGAGCTTTATACATAGCAAAGTCAATGAAGAAAAACAATTTGTTAAGCTTGGTTATATAAGCTTCTTTGTTCAAAAGCCGAAATAGAGTATGAGCCAAAACGGACTGGAATTTTTCATGAGAAAAAACTCTATTACCATTCCACAGAGACGGAGAAGAATTATTAATTAGTTCATAATCTAAATATCCCCTGAGTGGACTTATTCTTGGCCCAATGTTTCTTTCTATGTTAATTTTTGCAAGCGTATAGTCTTTCGGGCTAATGTTGTTTCTGTTCTTTTCAAGTAATTTCAAAAGCTGGGGCGCATTATGCGCCTCACGAATTATTCCGTCATAAACAGGAGTTTGAACCGCTCCAGTCTCGTAACGTTGAATCGATGCAGACCCAATTCCAAGAATTGACGCAAATAAGTCCTGAGACAATCCATAATTTTCGCGTATTTGACGAATCTCGTCAGACGAAAGCAGGCCATTTCCTTTTTTATACTCTTCATATGCTGATTTCATTAAGGCATCATATTTGTCTGTCCAGAAAATCGTCCCACAATTGGCACAAACGTCAACTTCTCCCGAAATAGATATTTTATTCCCGCGAACAACAAACTCCTCAGTCCTCTCTTCACTGTTCACTTTGCAATAGCTTTCGCATTTAGGACATGCCAATTCAATTTTAAAGCGCGGATTCAATTTATTCACCACCAAATTACTGATACTGAGATTATATAATATCACATCAATTGATGTCAATATAATATGACATCAATTTCTCCTGAAAATAGCAGCAATTCGTTCTGCTTAAAATCATTTTTTCATGAAAGAATTATTTCGATAAAAACAGCAATGTTTTACATTAATCGGCAGAATCAATTTATGACCATTTTGTGTCCCATAGTAACCTAACTTATAACCGTCATT